>NZ_CP021251.1:1200000-1800000 GCF_002155265.1 Corynebacterium pseudotuberculosis | reverse complement strand
GACTGAGCTTTTTCTAGAACTCCTAGGTATTGATTCCCTTGAGCATCTTCCGGAATTAGCTCCTCTTTTGCCCGATATGGATAGCATCGATGAGCTTCTTTAGCACTTCGGTCTCTAAGCCACAATTAGCTAGTATCGAGTTATTCGGCTAAGGTGGCCAGTGCTTTATAACCGCATACAATTTCTAACGATAGGACGTATCGTGACACGAACCGCTCGCCGAGATGGCACACCGGATAGAGCCCGCCGAGGCCGCGAAGACAACCGCGGTAGGCGTGGTGAAAACCCCAGGCGTACAGAAACAAGCAACCGAGAAAACAGTAACCGCGCTGCACGTGGAGGCCGAACTCGTGGATCTGAGGGTTCGCGTGCTGGGGAGAATACTCGAGAATCCTATGGTTTCCGTCGGAACAATAAGCCGATGGAAAGCACTAAAAAGGCTAGACCACAGAAGCAAAAGAAAGAACGTCCTTCAGAAATGCTTCTGTCTAATGCGCGTCCGGCTAAACGCCAAAACGTTGAACAACGTGATTTTGGAAGCCCAACGGGAGAAGGCATTCGCCTGCAGAAAGTACTCGCACAAGCTGGGGTAGCTTCGCGACGCCACGCAGAGATACTCATTGATGCTGGCCGCATCGAGGTCAACGGAAAAATCGTTCTTACGCAGGGAGTTCGTGTAAATCCCCACGCGGATATCATTAGGGTTGATGGTGTTCGTATCAACGTTAATGAAGACATGCAGTATTTTGTGCTCAATAAGCCGCGCGGACTGCAATCTACTATGAGCGACGATATGGGACGGCCATGCGTCGGCGATATTGTGGGGGAAAGAATCGCTGCTGGTCAACGTCTATTTCACGTGGGGCGTCTTGATGCTGCCACAGAGGGACTTTTGCTTCTTACCAATGATGGTGAGCTGGCCAACCGTCTAATGCATCCCAAGTATGAGGTGACTAAAACTTATTTGGCCACCGTTCTGGGTGAGGCTGACAAACGTCTAATAAAGCAGCTCCGTGATGGCATTGAATTGGATGATGGTCCTGCAAAGGCTGATTTTGTGCAGATCGTGGATGCTCACCAAGGCAAGTCTCTTATTCGTATTGAGCTGCATGAGGGGCGGAAGCATATTGTCCGCAGAATGCTCAAGACGGCTGGTTTCCCTGTGGAGAGGCTTGTGCGCACTAAGATTCATACGATCCAGTTGGGCGAACAAACGCCAGGTGCAGTCCGTGCCCTTAATAGCAGTGAGCTTGCAAGTCTTTATAAAGCTGTGGGGATGTAAATACTTCTATGAACAAACAGCTTTCTAATATGCCGGGAAACGGACTGATCGTTGCTATCGACGGTCCATCGGGCGCCGGAAAATCAACGGTATGCCGTGCAATTGCGGCTGAGCTTGGAGCTAAGTACTTAGATACTGGCGCGATGTATCGTGTGGCTACGCTGCATGTCTTACGCCAGAACATTGATCCACGTGATTGCGAAGCAGTAGCAAAGGCAACGGAAAAGCTTCCTTTGGCAATTAATGATGATCCTGCTTCGCGCAGTGTCATCCTTGATGGTGAAGATGTTGCTTCAGGGATTCGTGGGGCTGAGGTAACCAGAAACGTTTCTGAGGTTTCAGCCAATCCTGCAGTTCGTACTAATTTGGTTGCGTTGCAGCGTCGTTTAGCTTCCGCCGCGCAACGCTGCATTCTTGATGGACGTGACATTGGAACGAATGTCTTAGTTGATGCGCCTGTCAAGATTTTTCTTACTGCTTCCCCGGAGGTCCGGGCCACTCGGCGTTTTGAACAAGACCGGGAGGCTGGCCGAACGGTGAATTATGAAGATGTCTTAGAGGACGTGAAAAAGCGGGATCATATTGACTCGACTCGTGCTGTCGATCCTCTGCGACCTGCCGCTGACGCGGTGATCGTAGACTCTTCTGAGCTGTCCCTTGAACAAGTGATCGAAACAATAATCGCGCTCATCAAACGCTCTTCTGAAAGGAACTCCAATGAGTGATAAACGTATATCTCAAGAAGACAACGATGAGACAACCTTTGTCTATCACACACCGCATGGAGAGATGGATGCGGCGGGGGTCTTCGCTGAAGAGGACGTAGTGGTCCCAGGCGGCGGCTATGCAGCTTCTGATTTTGATGAAAACGACTACAACTTTGAGTTTTCAACGGATGAATCAAAGAACTTTGTTTTTGATGAGTCCGAGTTCGCCGAGCCTGATTTTGGAGAAGACTATGGGGAGGAGGACTGGGAGGAGCTCGAGCGGAGCTTTGGCATTGATGCTGAAGGTGTTACCCGCGAGAACCTCTGCACTGTTGCGATTGTAGGGCGTCCAAACGTAGGAAAATCTTCTCTGGTCAATCGTTTCCTGGGGCGCAGAGAAGCAGTTGTTGAGGATTTCCCAGGTGTTACCCGAGACCGAGTTTCTTATCTGGCGGACTGGGGCGGACAGCGATTTTGGGTTCAGGATACTGGCGGTTGGGATCCCAATGTAAAGGGGATCCATGGCGCGATTGCTCGTCAAGCAGAAGTAGCCATGGCTACGGCCGATGTCATCATCATGGTAGTGGATACTAAAGTTGGCATCACTGAGACCGATTCTGTGATGGCTCGTAAACTTCAACGCGCTGAGGTTCCCGTATTGCTCGTAGCAAATAAGTTTGATTCCGATAGCCAATATGCAGACATGGCAGAGTTTTACGCTTTGGCCCTGGGGGATCCTTGGCCGGTTTCTGCACAGCATGGTCGTGGTGGCGCTGATGTCTTAGAACAAGTACTGGCGGCTTTCCCAGAAGAGCCTAGATCGGCATCGATCGTGGAGGGACCCCGTCGTGTTGCTTTGGTGGGCAAACCGAATGTTGGCAAGTCTTCCTTGCTCAACAAGATTTCTGGTGAAGATCGTTCGGTGGTAGACAACGCCTCTGGAACTACTGTTGATCCTGTTGACTCGCTGGTGCAGTTAGACCAAAAACTGTGGAAGTTTATTGATACTGCTGGTCTCCGCAAGAAAGTCAAGAACGCTCAGGGGCATGAATACTACGCGTCATTGCGTACCCGCGGTGTCATTGACGCTGCGGAGGTCTGCGTATTCATGATCGACTCCTCTGAACCAGTATCCGAGCAGGACCAACGAGTATTGGCCATGATCCTTGAGGCAGGCAAAGCCTTAGTGCTTGTCTTTAACAAATGGGACTTGATGGATGAAGACCGCCGGTGGGAGCTGGATCGAGAAATTGATCAGCAGCTGGCCCATATTCCATGGGTAAAGCGCGTTAATATTTCTGCGAAAACTGGTCGTGCTTTGCAAAAGCTAGAGCCATATATGCTTGAGGCTCTTGAAAACTGGGATAAACGAGTAAGCACAGGTCAACTCAATACCTGGTTGCGTGCAACTATTGCACAAAATCCTCCGCCAATGAAAGGTGGGCGAGTCCCTCGCGTTTTGTTTGCTACTCAGGCAACTACCCAACCTCCAACGATTGTGCTGTTCACAACCGGATTCTTGGATGCCGGCTATCGCCGTTATCTGGAACGTAAATTCCGAGAGTCATTTGGCTTTGAAGGAACTCCAGTAAAAATCGCCGTTAGGGTGCGTGAAAGACGATCTCAAAAATAATGCTGCTGTAGTTCAAGATGAGGTCATATTCTCCTTGAGAGGATATGACCTCATCTTTTTATTCTGTAAAAATTGAGCCCCTCAAGGTGGGGGTACTTATAATGCAACGTGTTAATGATTTTGCATAATCGTTCTTGCTAAAAAATCGCATAACAAAGTTATTTTTCTTGAAAAATGTGGATGCTCTAGATGTTTTTGCTGGTGCCTGCAGGACTTTTTGTAACTAGAACTCAATGGTCAAACGAGTATTGCCAAATTGAGAGACAGTGAAATATGTCTCTATATATTAATTTTGTGACGTATTTGGATGCGCTTTAAGCTGGGTTCGACAACGACTGAGAGTCTTCCTAGGGGAGAGAAACTAGTCTGTTCTTCGCTGAAAGGGGCATCCATGCTCGCAACAATCCTCGATCCGATGTCGGGGTTTGCCACTAGTATTCAAGTAATCCTCATTCTCGCCTGCCTCGTGTTGGGAACACGATATGGCGGCATGGGGTTAGGTTTAATTTCCGGTATCGGTCTTCTTATCCTGACATTCCTCTTTGGTCTTAAACCGGGAGATCCACCGGTATCGGTCATGTTGACGATTATCGCTGTGATTGGATGCGCGGCGACGTTGCAGCAGGCAAAAGGCCTTGATGTGATGATGCAGTTTGCTGAACGGATCCTGCGTAAACATCCTGAGCGCATCACGATCTTGGCGCCCATCACCACGTGGACTCTAACCGTTTTATGTGGAACGGGACATGTTGTGTACACGATGTTCCCGATTATCGATGACATCGCGGTGAAAACGAACATTCGTCCAGAACGCCCCATGGCGGTTTCCTCTACAGCGGCACAGATGGGTATTACCGCCTCGCCTGTATCCGTAGCTATGGTGTCTCTTGCGTCAATTCTTGCGGAAAACGCGGGAGTGACGGGCGCAGCTTTTTCTATTCCTCAGATCCTTGCAGTCGCACTACCCGCGTCGTTGAGCGGTGTGCTCGTTGCTGCTCTATGGTCTTTACGTCGTGGTAAAGACTTGGATAAAGACGAGGAATTCCAGGAGCGTCTCAAAGATCCAGCTTTCAAAGAGACAGTTTATGGGGATTCGCATTCGCTTATCGGGCAGAAATTTGAAAAGAGTGCTTATCGAGCCACATACATTTTCCTAGCCGCGATCGTTCTTGTGGTGATTCTTGGAGCCGCGGAATGGTTACGTCCAAGCTTCCCAGCTAAGAATGGCGATTTGAAGGCATTGTCAATGAATTTGGTTATTCAGATGATTATGCTTGTCGCTGGTGCCTGCATCATGTTGTTCTGCAAGGCAGATGCTGGAAAAGTTGCCTCGACAACTGTGTTCAAAGCTGGCATGACTGCTGTCTTCTCAGTGTTTGGTGTGGCTTGGATGGCTGACACCTTCTTCCAGGCACACCTGGATAAGCTTGTTGAGGGGCTTAGTGGTGTTGTGCAAAACCATGCATGGGCATACGCGGTCGTCCTGCTTATTGTTTCTAAACTGGTGAATTCTCAAGGCGCAGCAATTGTGGCCATTGTTCCGCTTGGTTTGAAGCTAGGCGTGAGCCCGGAAACTGTTATCGGTTTTATCGGCGCTGCTTATGGTTACTTTATCCTGCCAACCTATCCATCGGACCTAGCGTGTATTGGATTTGATAAGACAGGTACCACGCGTATCGGTAAATTCGTGATTAATCATTCGTTTATCATTCCAGGATTTATCTGCGTGATCACTTCCTGCATAATTGGTACTCTCTTGGCCCAAATCTTGCTTTAAAAGTCTAAACCGAAGTGCCTAAAGCAAAGCTCAGCGCCACACAATGAAGAACGTGGCGCTGAGCTTTTGTATATTAAAAAATCTGTTTGCTATCTACGCTTTGGACAATAAAAAAGCATCGCACCGGTACGGAAGCTCTATTAGATCTGTATCTGAAAAACCAAGGTGTTCATTGAGGTACCAGGAAAGATTAGATGTAACTTTTTCTCGAGTTTTTTCTGAAGATCTGAGCCAATATGAGCGAGTATGTGTAAGCAGATGGATAGATGTGGTGGTCATGGGTTGAGACCATTTCAATCGAACTTCTTTTTTGACAAACCAAGGGTCGTAGAAAGTAGGGGTGAATCCTTCTTTGAGGGTGTCTCCAGAATGCATAATGCGGGATAGTCGGTGAACCCAGGGGATAGATACATCCAAAGTATTCCAAATAAGTAATATTTGACCTAATGGGCCAGTGATCCTATCGAACTCCTGGGACGCAAGGGCTGCATCAAGCCAATGCCATGTCTGGGCGCAAGTGATTGCATCAAAAGCGCCACTTTTTACAGAGGTATTCTCTGCTGTTGCGATCCATGCGGGTACCGCAAGATGGCTTTGTAAAGTTCGTACCATGTCTTCGCTGGGATCCAGAGCTAAGACGTGATGTCCGCGTTCTTTAAGTTGCTCGGTGAGTTTACCCGTACCGCATCCTACGTCGAGAAGCTTCGCGCTGGTAGAAGACTCTAACAGGTCAAGAGCCTCTGTGGGGTAAGAGGGGCGAGCTTTGTGATAGTCGTATGCTCCTGACTCAAATGCACGAGCTGAAAGGTTGCGGTGTTCGCGACTATGGAATTTAGGGGCATCTCGTTGGGAAATTGGAGGTGCATTAAGTGGTGGCACAAAGGCTTGAGACACGGCATTTGAGCTTCGGAAATTAGATTTATTTTCGCACATTGCTTACTTATGGTAGCTGGATGACTACGTTGGTACTTAATAAATTGACGTTCTAAGGAGGCCTTTGGTTCTCCTCGAAATTTGATATTTGGTAAGCAGTTGCGACGACCGCATGGGATATGTAAGAAAAACATGTGTTTTCCAATACATATTTTTAATAGAAGCGGTGTACTGTTAGTTCGTTCTGGAAGCCTAGATAAGGCTTGTTTTAGTCCTGAGAATGATTGAGATCTCTGTATGCAATTTCTTAAAGATATAAGCCTCACAGACCCACCCGTGAGCTGGGCGGTTTATGCGTGTGGTGTTATTGCGCTCTTGATAGTTCTGAGAGGACTTAAATCGAAACGAATTGTGGTTGTTTCGATGATCTGGGCAGTGACCTCAGTTCTGGCTATGATCGTGTGCAAATACTTTATTGAAGTCGTATGGAAGCCCTTCCCAGACGTTGTTCCCACAAAAGTATATATAGCCTGGGGCATCGTTATTTTCGTGTTTCTCTGTACCCTTACCCATACCGGTACGCGCATTTCCACTGCCATAGCCATTCTTATTGCTATGGCCTGCGCAGCGGGAGTGACAAATATTCATTACCAAACATACCCAGATGTGGCTTCGCTTAATCCAAAGCCTGTGGCAAAAGAAATGAGCTTTGATGCGTTCAATGCTGCGGGACGGACCCCGTCGGATGGTTCCGGGGAGACAGGCGCAATTGTAACTGTTCCTTTTGCAGGAACTAGCTCAGGTTTTCCGGCGCGAGATGCTATAGCCTATGTCCCACCAGCGTATTGGTCTCAGCCAGAAACGCGCCTCCCAGTTTTAGTTTTGATGGCGGGCAATCCGGGACAGCCTTCAGACTGGTTTGAATCTGGTCAGGTCGGCAGAGTAGCGGATCACTATCAGAAGACGCATGGGGGTGTATCGCCTATCGTGATCAGCGTAGATGGCACTGCTACATTCACCGGAAATCCTATTTGCGTGGATGGTCCGCAGTATAAGGTGATGACGTATATGAGCAAAGACGTGCCAGAGCTGATTAAGCAAAAATTTAGGGTCAATGAAGACCAGAAGACGTGGACTATCGGCGGATTAAGCTATGGCGGAACTTGCAGCTTGCAGATTATGACCAATCATCCAGATTCTTATGGCGCATTTCTGAATATGTCTGGGCAAGCAGAGCCGACTGTTGGCAACCACGCGGATACAGTTAAACAATTTTTTGGCGGGAACGAGGCTGCTTTCCAAGCTGTAAATCCCGCGCAACTGTTAAGTTCCAAGCGTTACGACGGGATTCCAGGGCGCTTTGTGGCCGGGCAAACAGATCCGTTAGCGCAACAAGAGCTGATGCACCTTAACGATCTTGCTATGAAAGCTGGAATGAAAACGGAGTATTTTACAGTTGAAGGTGGCCATGACTTTAAAACATGGCGAAATGCTATTGCGCAACATTTTGATTGGATTGCTCAACGAGGAGGCCTTAGCTAATGTCACCGACCACGGGCGTAACCGCAGAACGCGTCAATGAAGACATAAAAGATGATGATAAGGCTAATGCGGAGTTCAACCGATCTTCGACAAAATTCTCCGCGAGGATGATACGCAATTATTTAGATAAAACACGGATTGCATGGATTCCTATCACGTCAATACGACGGATACTTTTCCCTATATTTACTTCCGGGAAAAGCATTATTAAACGAGTCCCGATCTCGTTTTTGTTGCTTGCTCTCTTATGGATTCTTTATGCAAGCATTGATCATCCGCGAGATGTGCTGGGATTGAACTCATCGGAGAAACTACCATCGTGGCACCTTCTTACTGCAGGCTTTACGGTAGGTTCGCATCAATCCGCAGTATTGGCAACTCTCGGAATTCTATTTTTGGCTGTTCCTGCTGAATTTGTGCTGGGATCGACTCGATTCTTAGTAGCAGTTGGGGTACTAAACGGAATTTCTATTCCACTAGGGATCCTTAGCGCTCGCTTTATTGAGACTTTAGGTCTTAATCAGTGGGGTAATGACCTGCTTAATGAGACACTACTGAGTCCGAGCGGCTGGATTTTTGGAACTGCTGCAGTCGCCTCTTCCGCAATGTCTACGTTGTGGCGGCGTCGACTCAGACTGGTGCTCTTTTCTCTGTCCTTTACTCTAGTGCTGTTTTCTGGGACCTTGACAGATTCAGTAGCAACGGTGGCTACTATCATCGGTACCATTATTGGGGCTGTTCAACTTGGGGGAAGAAAATACCAGAGAATAAAGATCATTTTCCGGCGTCCCTCGCTTAGAGAATCTCGTATTTTGGTAGCAGTGCTCTGTATGAGTGTGGCTTTGGGACCTGTTGTTGTTGCCTTTAACCCTTACGCGCACGGTCCATTTTCTATGGTGACCAGCTTGATGTGGCAGCCGCATATTTCTTCAGCTGATGTGGCAGAGATTTGTGCACCAGATTATTCCTCACCAGAATGCATCGATGCACTAACTCTGACTCGACAAACGGGTTTTGCAGCTATTTTTGCTAACTTAGTCCCGGTTATTGCGCAGTTAATCTTCTGTATTGGCCTGATCCGTGGACGTCGAGTAGCTTGGGGCTTCTCTCTTGTGCTGCAGTGCTTGTCGCTTTTTGCGATCGCAGTTCAGCTTATTGCGATTACTGATGAACGCGGCAATTCGCTAATTTTCACAGTCAATTTCTTTGAAGTCATGTTGCCGTGGTTAGTTACACTATTGGCTCTTGGCGTTAGCCAACGACTGTTCTTTGTGAATGTAGAGCGTAAAGAGGTTGTACGAAACCTGTCATTAATTTTGGCCACGTTTGTGATCACAGCGTTAACGTGGATAATAGGCGTTTATTATCTGGCAGATAACTTTAGCTCGTTGGATTCTTTGCTTTATGCCTTTTATGAATTGCCTAGTAGATATCTTCCTCCGGCTTTATCTTTAGTACTACAACACGTGCTGTATCCGGAGAGCCAACCTGCCTGGATACTTTATCAATGGGTAGGGGCAGTGTTCTGGATGGTGGCATTGTTTGCCCTTTACAGACTCATCATGAGCATCCCTGCGACTGGACATAATGCGTCGGATATTGTCACAGCTCGCAAGATCCTACGTAATGGTTCTGGTGATCATCTGTCTTGGATGAGTATGTGGGACGGAAATAGTTTCTGGTTTGCTGCGCCTAAGTTAGAGGAGAATGCTGCTGAGACTCCAGCTGAAGACGAGTCCCAAACTGAGCCGCTCCCGCGTGGTTTTGTTGCGTTTAGATTGGTTAAAGGCATAGCGGTAACTCTCGGAGAACCTGTGGTTCTGGATCAGAAAGACAGGTTGGCTGTAGCGCGAGAATTCAAAGCATATGCGTCTGGGCGCGGATGGCGAGTCGCATGGTATTCCACGCGTGAGGAGTTTGCTGAGGAAATCCGTGTTGATGGCTTTAGAAAGCTGCATGTTGCAGAAGAATCTGTTTTGCATACCACCAACACCGAATTTAAAGGGAAGAAGTTTCAAAACATCCGTACTGCGCGTAATCGAGCTGTTAAAGAAGGCATTAGCACAGTATGGACATCTTGGGCAGAGGCCTCTCCTGATCTGCAAAATAGGATTGTTGTGCTTTCTGAGGAATGGGTTTCAGAAAGAGCATTGCCCGAAATGGGATTCACGCTTGGCACTCTGGAAGAGCTCAAAGACTCTGAGACCAAGTTACTGGTTGCAGTCGATGAAAATGGGCATGTACATGGTATAACAAGCTGGTTGCCTGTTCACGAAAACGGTGTTCTTGCCGGGTACACTTTGGACTTCATGCGTCGCGACGCCAACGGCTTCCGGCCTGTCATTGAGTTTTTGCTGGCTGAAGCACTGATTAAGGCGAAAGAACTCGGGTGCTCGTGGGTCTCACTTTCGGGAGCGCCGCTTGCCCCGCCATCGGGACAAACAATGCCTACGCTTCTCGACGCAACACTGAATAAGGCAGGAGAAGCTATCGAACCTTTGTATGGGTTTAGATCTTTGGCGGCATCCAAATATAAGTTCCACCCTGAACATCGAGCCTGGTATTTATGCTATGACGACGAGCTAGCTTTGCCGACAATCGGCCTAGCGGTTTCTCAATGTTATCTCCCTCAGCTAAGCGCTAAAGACGCTCGTGCCGCGCTTATTACTTGGGTACGAGCACAGCGAATGCCATAAGTATTTTTAAGCCCCTGGGTGAAGCTCCTCATTCTTCATCCAGGGGCATTTATCTGAGCAGGAAGTTTCTTTGGGTTGATGGGGAAAAATAATTTTGCGTAAAGAACACAGACATTGCAGTATTAAGGTATGCAAAGCAAACCTAATTTTTTGAGTATGCCTTGGCGGAATGTTCTGTTCGCTGGATTCATAGCAATGATGGCTATTGTGGCCCTGATCTTGGGCGGATGCTCTACGACCAACAGCACGAATTCCGCAGGAGAAGGTTCTAAAGAAGCACAACAGGCTTCGGCAAAGCGGGTTGTTGCGTTGGACTGGCGGTACGAGGAAATCCTTTATGCTCTTGGGGTACAACCTGTGGGGATAGTGGAAATAGGTAAGTCAAAAGAACCCCAAACTCTTAAAGGAAAATTGGGTGACGCCACCTCTGTAGGCCAAGCTAAGCAGCCAAATCTAGAGGTGATCCAATCCCTCGAACCTGACCTTATTCTTGCTAGCCCTACACGCCAAGCAGGGATTATGGAGCAGCTAAAAAACATTGCCCCCACAGAGGCATATCAAGATACCAGTTATGTTGATGTCCTTGACTCAATGGATAGTATTGCGAAAATTCTAGGAAAAGAAGATAAAGCAGCGGAGGTGCGAAGCCGCATAGAATCTAAAATCGGAACGGCTAAAAACAAAGTAGCGCCCGGTACCCGGACTGCCTTGATCGGATGGTCCAAAAATACACTGTATACCTGGGTGAAAGATTCTTTCCCTGGGTCACTATTAACGGCCGTAGGATACGATTATGGTTTTGACGGGCAAAAATCAGCGATTGAGTCCAAGACAGACGTAGCAGAATTGACCGGTGACAAATTGCCTGGAATGAAGCTTGATGTCATGTATCTGTACAACGACATCGAGGGATTCCGCGCCAGCCCCTATGCCGGGGTTGTTCATAAGATCGTGAATGTTGAACAGGATACGTGGTCGCGGTCGCGAGGCCCACTGGCAGCAGAAGCAATGCTGGATCAGATTATTAGCTCTTAGCTGTGCTCGGGTATCAGAAAAAGCAGAAAGGAGGCTCACTAAAAAAAGGAGCCTCCTTGGTTGCATGCGTGTTTGTCTGCGTTCTTATCGTCGCATCGCTATCTGCATGGAAATTGCTGCAGGTTGAGGCGCCAAAAGAAGCGCCGTGGTTATATCAAGAGATTTGGTTGGGAACGCGTGATCGCTTATTGGGGGCAATCCTTATCGGTGCTGCGCTAGGGACTGCCGGGGTATTACTACGAACTGCCACATCGAATCCTCTCGCTGATCCGCACATTACGGGAGTCAACGCAGGTGCAGCCTTCGGCGCAGTGGCATCAAGCTTTATAACTGGTTCATCTACCGGTGTGTACTTGCTTCCGGGAGCTCTTATCGGGGCATCAGTGGCATCTGGAATTACCCTGGTCTTTAGCTTGCGTGGAAAAAATCCAGATTTGTCGGGAGCAAACGCAATCCAAAAAATGGTTTTATTAGGGATTGCCGTTTCTGCAGTTTTTAGTGCGATGACCTCAATTTTCTTAGTTTTGGATGAAGCCCAACTGACCACGGTTCTGGCATGGCTCAATGGCCGCCTTGGCGGCGTTCGGTTGCCCGAGCTTATACCTGTGATTATTGCTGTTGCTGTTCTATTACCAATTTTGTTTGCGGCTGGAAGAGCCCTCGACGCGTTGAGCACCGGTGAATCTGTTAGTAAAGCGATCGGCGCAAACCCAGCTTTGGTAAGAAAATGGGTCGTGATTTCCGCCGTAATCCTTACTGCTACATGTGTGTCAGCAGCCGGGCCGATTGGCTTTTTGGGCCTCTTATCCGCAGTAATCGCTCAACGATTATGCGGGAGAACGCACCGATTTGTCCTCATCTCTGCGGCGTTTGTGGGATCAACGGTGCTGCTGGTTGCGGATACTATAGGACAGCAATTGTGGGCGCCAGCAGAGACCCCAGTGGGTATCCTCACAGCCGTCGCGGGCGTGCCTCTGTTGTTATGGGGTATTCGGCATACGGGATCTACAAGAAGGCCAAGGTAGACCTATGAAAAGAAATAAAGAATTACTCTTGAAAAACTCGGCTGAAGCCTCACAGTACTCGAACAAAAAGTTCGCCACTGTTGTAGGTATTTGTATTGCTTTATTGGCCTTTGCCTGCATTATCGGAATGGCGATTGGAGCAGTACAAAAACCACTTATTGATGTTATAACGGGTGTTATAGCCGGAGAAGATCTTTATTGGCGATACCGCATGCCACGTGTTGTCGTAGGGATGCTAGCTGGGATTGGCATGTCTATATCGGGATGCTTGCTTCAGGTGGGATTGCGTAATCCCCTTGCCGCTCCTGATACTTTAGGTATTACTGCTGGCGGAGGTTTGCTCGCCGTTCTAGCTCTTTTGGGGTTTGGCACGCTTCCAGCAGCTTTTTTGACTCCCATTGCCTTTCTTGGTTCTTTGCTTGGAGCCGTTCTTGTCTTTGTCGCCGCAGGTAAATCTATTATTGATCCAGCTCGCTTAGCCTTGACTGGAGTTGCGGTTTCTGTGGGGCTCGCTGCCGTAACACAACTGCTTCTTGTCAGAGCTGCGCCTGAAGCGGGGGCTGCGATGACTTGGCTGAAAGGCTCTCTATATGCGCGTACGGTGAGCGACGCTATGACTGTGGCTCCGATTATTGCCGCTAGTTTTATCGTTGTCATGGTATATGCCCGCCATTTCAATACCTTGACGCTGGATGACTCGACAATGAAAAGCATTGGTGCGCGTGTGCGATTTTTACGCTTGGGGACTATGGGTATTGCGGTACTTTGCGGTGCTGCATCGGTTGCTGCTGCCGGGGTCCTCGGTTTTGTAGGGCTCATTGTGCCGCATGCCGCAAAGCTACTTGTGGGGCAGTCTTTAACCAAGCAGGTACCGGTTGCAGCGTTGGCAGGAGCCGCTATCGTCGTGGGCGCCGACGCCGTGGGGAGGTGGGCCTTTGCCCCGACAGAAATACCTGTGGGAGCGCTTATTGCAATTGCCGGAGCACCATATTTTATTTATCTGGTTCTCAACGTAACCAGAGTTCAGGGGACATAATGTTTGACCGAAAAAATGATAACGCATGTGTATCTAGTGAACCCCAGCTCGCTTGTAGGGGTGTTTCCGCGGGATATGGCGGAGATCTGATAATAAAAGATATCTCGGTGACTATTCCCGCTGGGAAAATTACTGCGTTGATTGGTCCGAATGGCTGTGGCAAATCAACTTTGCTCAAACTATTAGGGAATCAATTAAAAGGTGAGCACGGGCAAGTTACATTAGGCGAGCGCGATCTTGACACCTTTTCTGCTCGTGATTTTGCCCGTCAGGTTTCTTTTTTACCTCAGCAACCGGTTGTTCCTGAAGGCATGACAGTGCGGGAGCTTATCGCTTTTGGCCGTTATCCGTACACGGGTGCCTTTGCTTCTTTAAGCGATTCAGATCAGCGAGCTATCGACGAGGCCTCAAGGCTCACTAGCGTTGATACCTTCTTAGGGCAATCTGCGATGGAATTGTCCGGCGGCCAAAAACAACGCATGTGGATCGCGATGACTCTAGCGCAGGAGACCTCTATTATGCTGCTGGATGAGCCAACCACGTTTTTAGATCCTGCACATCAATTAGCTATTTTGGAATTAGTCAAGTCCCTGAATGAGAAGGGAAGGACTATCGTGATGGTAGTCCATGATATGGCACATGCTGCTAAGTTCTCTGATCATGTTGTGGTGATGAAGAACGGAAAAATTCTTGAACAGGGGCCAACAGAAACCACTTTGAACCCAACACTGATTAAGAAAGCTTTTAGTATTTCCACGCTTATGGTGACAGATCCAGAAACTGGGAGAAAGCTTCCCATTGCTTATGGAATTCACAAGTAACTAAAGGTAGCCTTGGCTACCATGATGGATGAAAATTTTAAAAAAATTAGTAAATTTAAAGATATATCTTTGTTTTATCGATCTTCCGAAGTTGATATTCATCAGAGATTAATTGCTGCGCTTCAACAGGAAAAATTGCTGTGTGATGAGGCGATCTTGGAGGAGCGAGTTATAAAATCTTGGCAGAATGATTCTCCTGCTGAGTTACTCCGTAAGCTGGCAGAAACAGGAGCTCTTGCCGTAGACGCAACCAACCTTGATCGGACATGCGAAGAAATCGCAGACGGAGTAATGGGACTTGCGCGGGCTAGAGCTGGTATTTCTTCTCGGTGGAAAGAAAAACGAGAAGAACTTTCTGCTGAAACACGTAGCAGTCTGGATCAAACTCCCTTTTCTACCCTCGTTGCGGCGATGCTGCAACGATGCTCCGTGGCTAATTCATCTGCATTATTAGCTAGATGTGAACAATTAGTATGTGATGGGCACCCTTCGCATCCTGCTGCAAAGACTTCCTTGGGACTCGGTGAATCCTGGCCAGGAGTTCTTCCAGAGCAAGTTGAGTCGTATGAATTACGGTTTGTTGCAGTACCTCAGGAATTTGTTGTAGCCAAAGGTGCAGATATGCGGGAGGAACTGGCTAATTTACTTCCAAAATTCTCTCAAATATTGGAAAAGGAACTGTTAAAAGAGGGGCGGGAAGAGCAAGCAGTCATTCCTGTTCACCCATATCAGTGGTACTCGGTAATTAGAAAAGAGTTTTCTCAAGAAATTTCAGATGGGGTAATACAGCTGCTTCATGCCACTATCCCAGCCGAACCGCTTATGTCTGTTCGGACTGTACGGGTGAGCGACGGGATAGGTACAGCTCATATTAAACTTGCATTGGAAGTGCAGCTTACAGGAGCCGTTCGTGGCATTTCTGAAAGCGCAGTAAAAGCACCTTTGATTTCTTCTGTGCTTGATTCAATTATGTCGCTGGATTCGGGCTTTGTTCCCCGCACATCAGACGATGAGCCTGGGTTTAACCTTGTTCGAGATAAAGCTTCGATTAGGTGGGCTGCAAACGTAGG
This sequence comes from Corynebacterium pseudotuberculosis, assembly GCF_002155265.1. Taxonomy (NCBI): domain Bacteria; kingdom Bacillati; phylum Actinomycetota; class Actinomycetes; order Mycobacteriales; family Corynebacteriaceae; genus Corynebacterium; species Corynebacterium pseudotuberculosis. The sequence goes on along the minus strand of NZ_CP021251.1, from coordinate 1,784,503 downwards.
AATCCGGGCACATTGCTTAGGCGCGATACTTCGAGAAGACCCTGCACAGAATATGCGTTCTGGCGATGTGGCTTTGCCTGCGGCAACGCTGATGGCACAAAACCCACTCACCGGAAACTGTGTTTTTAAAGATCTACTTAAAGAGTTATCTCACAGCTCGTGTCTAGAGACTCCAGAGCTTATAGAGGAATGGTTTAGTGCTCTAGGACGACTGCTTTTTGTGCCGGCATCCGCTTTATTAGCACGCTGGGGAATCGCGCTTGAGCCACACCCGCAAAATGTTGTCTTGGTATTACGTAATGGCATGCCACACAAGGTATTTGTACGAGATTTGGGAGGCTGTCGGCTGTGGGCCAAGGGGCCGTTGTTAGAACACAGCGTAGGACAGAACATTATTAATGAGATCGCTGGTACCGCGCTGAGCGAAGACGATGCGGTACGGCTTGTAGATAAAACGTTTTATCCGCTGGTTACTAATCTGTATCGGAATCTCTTAAACTGTCTTTTTTTGGAAAAGCATCAGGTAGAAGACATATCTACTAAACTTGCACATTTGCTCGCGGGTGAATATTGGCGCAGCCGTGCAGCTAAATTTGGCTCAGAATCGCCCATGCAGACATCCATGGAGGAGCATTTATTGCTTGTCTATGGCCGCCTTTTAGGCAGTAAATTGCCTGTTAAACGAATACTCGGAATGCGTCTTTCCGGTGCTGTGACAGAGCAAGAATACGTGTTTGATCAAAATCCACTAGAGCTTAAAGCCTTTTTAAGTCAAAAACATTTATACGGAAAAATTGAACGGAGCATAGATTGGGCTGAATCGTGTGTGCACAATAGAGTGAACGCTGCGGCTAAAGATGAAGGTCTTTCTGAGTCTGATCTAGCAGTCTTATCAAAAGACATAAGAAATGCCACAGAAAATCTCTCCCTTGTCCGGACGCAAGTGGAGCAACGCATAAGCAAGAATAGCCGGAGTCTATGGACTTTGATCCAGTATCTGCCGCCTCATGAAGCCATGGTCACTGCCGACTCGATAGGCATCAGCGGACACAACGTGCATCCATTGGCAAAACTTCGGCGAGGTTTCTCCACAGAGGAGTCCGTGTCCTATGGGCCCGAGTCTTATTCCACCGTAGATTTACGGTTGTTAGCGGTGCGACGTGATCTGCTGGAAACCTCCACGGCAACGGGGTTTCATGATTTTTTCACCCGTCATTTTGCAGCCCATATCGATGCTGCGGCTAAGGAACTTTGCCGACTGGGGCATGATGCACAAAAATTTGAGATAATTCCAGTTCACCCGTGGCAATGGCAACACGTGATTTCAGAAATTTATGCACAGGAAATTAACGATGGGGCAGTAGTGATTATTCCTCATGTGACGCTGGCCGTGCGGCCCACGATTTCTTTGCGCACGGCCATTCCGCATGCGCCATCTGAATTAGGACAAAGACCTTTTATCAAATGTGCAGTTGACGTTGTACTTACATCGACCCGACGTTCTATTTCTCAAAATAGTGCGTTGGGCACACCACGTGTTGCCAAACTCGTGAAACAGGCGGTTGCATATGTGCAGGAAAACATGGGCGCTTCTCCACGCGTAAAGGTTATTCCAGAGCTATCGGGCGTGACGTTGGCCAGAGGCATGAGGAACTCAGATGAAGCTGCTAGACGGGGTTTGTCTGTTTTGCTTCGCGACGACGCCGCGAATTATTTAGAAGACGGAGAAATAGCGATAAGCGCTTGTGCATTACGTGGGCACGAGGGAATTCTAGCGAGTCCGTTGCAAGAACTCGGCCTGGATTTTCTGCGTAGATACACCTTTGATCTTATGAGCACAGTCCTGAGCCTCATGAGCTTCCGCGGAATTGCTTTAGAGCAGCATTTACAAAACACGATGGTTCGTATCGCTTTTGTAAACGGAAAACCTGTTTATCGAGGTCTTCTATTAAGAGATTTTTCTGGATTGCGTGCGTACTTACCAAGGCTTAATCAATGGTGCGAGCAAAACCCATTTGAGCCCAAAGCAATAACCCTGACAGAGGATTATGAAGAATTCATTAATAAGGGATTCTACGCCTCTGTTTTTGGGAACCTCGACGGCATTGTTGCTGAGATTGCCAGCTTCCACGGAGCCGATATCGACGAGCTATGGAAGATCGTGTGCGTGGAGATCGAGCGTTTCATCGATGGCCTACCATGTCCGCTTCCAGAGGATGATGCCCAATGGTTGCGTCGAGAAGCTATTAGACGCAAAGGGTTTCTATCCATGGGGATGGATAACACAGGAAAGGATATATACATTGACGTAGCAAACCCACTGCAATGCATAAAACGTTGATGTATAAAGTGGATAAGCCGAGCGGCATTCGTCTACTCATAGGACAAGCGCTACTTTCTCGAATCGCAAGCTCGGCTGAACTCGTAGCGCTCAACTGGTGGATTTTTCATACCACAGGATCATCTACTCTGGTTGCCCTTGTAACCTTTGCCAGGCTTTTCCCATTGATTTTGGCTGCCCCCAAGTTGGGATCTATGTCTGATAGAAAAGATCCCACCCGGCTGCTTGCTTTTGTGCTTTTTACTGGCAGCGCATCCACACTGGCAGTAGCCGGGTTGGTTTTGGCGGCGGCTCATACTTCATTTCTGAGCCCCGAAAAAACAGTATGGCTTGTGTGCGGTGTTGTGGCTATTCGTGCTTTTATAACTTCTGCCGAGCCAGCGATTAGAAACGTAGTCTTAACCAGGCTGAGTAAAGACATAATGTTTATGTCGAATATGTCATCTTTATCATTGGTCTTAACCCTTTCGCTTGCAATCGGGCCAGCGCTTTCAGGTTTTTTGATGGTGATCGGTGGGGTTTCTTTTGCAATTTCTATGAGTGCAGCGCTGTATAGCATCGCTGCCATCATTGCTGTGAGAATATCCGTCCAAGAAAGAAAGCGGAAAGGTAAATTTAGCGCTTCCGAAAAAGAAGTAGCTATGTGTGAAGAACCTGGACAACAAAAAAATAAAAAGACTTTTGCAATTATTCAAGCAGAAATACGTAAGCAACCTGCTCTCGGTGCGCAACTAATTTTGGCGGCAGGTCCAATGCTTTTTGTATTTCCTTATACTGCGATGCTCCCTGTTATAGCGCATTCGGCTTTCGAAGAGAATGCGGAACACGGCGTGGCACTTATGGCAGGATCCGCCGGCATCGGCGCGGCCTTGGGAGCGTTAGCGATAAAAAGATGGGTGAAAAAGCCCGCGGCGATGATAGCGTTTTATAGTGCTTTTCTCCTGGTAATCCCGCTTGTCGGACTTGCCACATCGCTTTCTACCGGAAACATCGCTTGGGTAAATCTTTTACTTCTTGGGGGTATTGGGCTTATTGGGCAGCTGTATCGTACGACTAATCGAGTCGCAACATTGGTATTAGCTCCAGAAGTGCACCGAGGACTTTTTAGTGGAATTTCTCAAACAGACCGCGCGCTCATTCCATGTGGGGCATTTTTCTTGGGAGTGATCGCAGATTATACGAGCGCAAGCGTGATGATCGTCTGCATGATCGTCGGCAATATTTTGCTTGTTTTGCCAGCCCTCGCACTAGTTCTGAGAAGCAGGGGAAGGAAGAGCGTTGGGGTATGAGATGAATGGGAAAGGGGATAGAAGAAAGATACTCTGAGCTGAAAAGGTCTAAAAGCAGGAAAACATTTTTTAAGTAGTGGGTGTCCCTATTTTGTCAAGCCTAGAATGGATTTTTTAAATGAAACTCTTGGGGTGGGTTTTAGGCATGGTTATTGGGGCCATCAATTGGTGTTGCTGGGCCTGATTGCTGCTCGGTTTAGACTGCGGTTGATGTTTTATAGGTGCCTCTTGGCAGAATTCCTTGTTTTTTGAGCATGGTGTAGATGATGTTGCATCTGTGTTGAGGTCTTGATGTCGATCCCCGGCATACTCATCAAGGCCTCGGAAAGAGGGAGATTTTCCAGCACGCTGTCGATCTGGCCGGCGCTAGGTCTTTAGTGTTTTACTGTTGGCTGCCAGTTGTGGGATAACAAGCTCAGTTGCCTCGACTCTGGGAATAGTAACGGTTTGTGCCGCTAGTGCCACGAAAATGTTGTCTAACAGCACGTCCGGGTTGTGATGGGTTTTCCTGGATAGCCAAGCCAAGCCAAGGCTCGGCTAAGGTCAGCCTTTGGTCTTTGTAATAGGTGAGCAAGTTCAGTACCGGGGTGCGGGTAAGTGTGCTGTTAGCGAAAACATGCTCCAGGCTAGGGTAGATTTGGGTGAAGCACTGTGTAGCCTATTGTGACTGGTTGTGGCGTAGTCATAAGCAATACTCATTGAAGCGGACAGCATTTGAGAGTCGAGGCTACTTTGCTGTTTCGGTCAACAGCACGTAGCTGTATGGGTATTGTGCGGGTAGTATCAGCGGCGATGAGCACGTCGCGCTTGTCTGTTTTCGTAATAGATCTGCAGATTTACGCATTGTAAGACCTGGTAAATATCCGACTTCGTAGTCGTAATCACGGGTGACAGCAATCGGAAGTACACCGATCGTGTTGGGTGGTCGACGACAACGAGTACGGTGCCGTGTTGCTGGAGTTAGTGAAAACATCTTCTAGCTCAGTTTTGAGTTGAGGCAACGGTTTGTCGAAAACCTTGTTGCCGTCATGCTCCTAGAAAACGAAATAGATATGCCGTTGTTCCAGTCGCTGGGGCCATGACATTCGTTGCGAGCACCCATGCTTGCAACGAGACCTGTTTTGAAAATTAGCCGTGTCCCTATCAGCTGTCATCGACCGTCCTAGGCCTCCCCGACGGTACCGTCTCGGATCATGAAGACTACAGGGCGACTAAGTCATGCCGGGGACCAGCGATTCCCCCTAATTATCGGGGATACTCACAACGTAATAGGGACGGTCTGGAGATTAGAAACACTAGAACTCCGAAAACAATAAACTTCAACATCGTTTTTTGAATAGTTTCGCGCAATCAAGTTATAATAGATTGCTCGTCATTTTAGAAAATAAATTGAGAAAACTCTTGGTTTATTGCTAGTGACCTGATTTTTAGCGAAATGAGAATAATGATGTGTTAGAGAAGTCTCGTGCGGACAGCGAGTACTTTTGAATCGTTTAGCAAGAAATATTCGCTTATTGCAGGGAGTATGTTTGCTGACCGTCGTGACTCTTGTATTTTCTATTTTAAACATTGGAGTTATGGTTCCGACTACCAACGCACAGAATGCTGAGTGTGCAGGTAGATGGGAAAACCTAAAGTGGGAAGAGGGGCAAGGCGTAAAAAACGGCAGTTATACGGACGCAAATCAGTTCTCCGTTGCGACTTTTGATTGGTCAGTTCCTGATACGTCGAAAGCCGGTCAGACTTTTACGCTGCAGTTACCTAGTCAGCTAAAACCTGCTTCAGGTGCACCTAATGCTTTTGAACTGAAAGATGCGAGCGGTGTGAAAGTTGCCGATGCCGTTTGGGAGGGGAAGGTTCTTACAATAACTCTTGCTGACTATGCGGATTCACATTTTAATGTGATAGGTCAAGCTCGTATATCGCTCGAATGGGATCGAGCCAACATCGATACAAACCGTGGATATGACAGCAAAACTGATGGATTATTGAATTTTTATGGTTGTGGTAATGGCGGACTCGAAGGTGTCTATCCTAAAGATGGTCCCTCCGGTGATACACATGAAAATGGAAAAAGAGGCCAATATGCGGGCGAATATGTGGTAGAAGGAATCCCTTATTACCTCAGTCGCTGGACGATATATGTTGATGGCAGGACCAAAGGAAACAACGGAATTAATGAATTCACGGTTACAGATACTGCTCCTGTTGGCCATAAATTTGTTTGTGATTCCAAATATTCCAGAAACTTCATACCTACTGAGGTAGGAACTTTCTATCAAGGTATTTACCATAGAGACAGCATTATCGATGCTTCTGAAAGGAAGCAGGGTGGGAGTTATACAGGCATAACGGCGAGGGGAATACTTCACACGGGTTATGGATTTGAGCTGAGCTGCTCAGAAAATCTTCTCACGGTCCGCTTTCCATATGGGGTATCACAAAATTCTGGTCCGCTCATTAACTTCTATACCTACACCACCGAGCGTCCGCGGCCTTTCTCTTCTCAGAAGAATACGGCATATGTCGGCGATAAACCGATAGAAGGATTTACCTATATACCAGGTGCAGAAGGGTCCGGTTCTGGCAATGTTGGCGGTTTTTCGATCAAGAAAGTTGTCATGGGTGGCGCTGGAACCCAGGTTCCAGCGTCATTCAAATTCAAGTACAAGTGTGTACGTGACTCGAACATAATTGAGAAAACCGTTGATGTCTCTCCGAATGATGGTTTTATTCACATCAAAAACATTGAGAAAGGCATGCGTTGTGAGGTAACAGAAGTTTCCTCGGAAAACACAATTCCTAAGTCCCGTTTGACATGGGAAATAGATGGTACCCCCGCAGACAAAGCTAACTTTGAAGTGCGCTCTCCAGAGGAGAAATCCATCGACCTCATCGCAATTAACACCTATGATGCTGCTCCAGAAACTGGAACTTTCACTATCACCAAGAAGGTTTCCGGCTGGGATGAGGAAAAGGCGAAAACAAAGAGTTTACTTTTAACTATCAATGCGAAGTTGCTGGGCAGGATGAAATTAAGGGGAAAATCCAGGTAAAAGGTAACGCGCAGAAGGCATTCATCTCTCAACAAATTCCTGTGGGTGCAAAGTGCAAAGTCACCGAACAAACTGATAGTGCACAGATCGAGGGGTACTCGTTAAAGACGACGATTAGCCCGGCGGAGGTGACTATCACAAATACTGAGGTTGATAGTGTGATCGGCTTTGAGGTAGTCAATCAATATCAAAAAAAATTCAGGTACTTTCAAGATTGAGAAGCAATTGGTGGGTGCAGATGATGTCGTTAAGCAGTTAGAAGATCGTGAGTTTACTTTCAAATATACTTGCTGCAACGATGCTGAAGCTATTGCAAAAGTCTCTAAGAACAAGCCGTTTGAATCACCAAAACAGTATCCCTTGGGAACTGAATGCACGGTGAAAGAAGAAGCCATAGATACTGAAGTTAAATGGCAAAAGTGGACTCATACGCTTACTCCTTCCGATGGAAAAATTAAGATCAATGCAGAAAATACTGCAAAGGTGGTGGCCTCAAATACGTACACACAGGTCCCTAAAGGCAAGTTCACTGTGAACAAGAAGCTTGAAGGACCAGCAACTTTGCTTGCGGATGAGTCTGTCCAAAACCGTAAATTCAAAGGGCGATACCGTTGTGGCACTCAAGAATGGACTCAGTTCGAGTTTTCTGTGAAAGTTCCTTTTGTTTCTCCTGAATACCCAGAGGAAACTTTATGTTATATAGAAGAGCGTACTGACAGTACAGAAATTTCGGGTTTTACGTGGTCAGAAGTCAACGGCAACAAACAGAAGCTTTCGATCCTGCATGACAATAATGCAAACATTCAGGTTGAGCTGATCAATAAGTACACTCAAAAAATTGGAGGTTTTAAACTCACCAAGTTTGTTGATGGTCCTGCAGCTTCGCTGGCAAAAGGTATTGAGTACAAATTTGATTATGTGTGTGGCGAGAAAACAGGCTCGCTTAGGGTCAAGGAAGGCGAGACTGTTGACAGTCCTGCTGACATTCCTATCAATACGGAATGCGCTATTACAGAATCGGAAGTTAATGCCCCAGCAGGTGTTACGTGGGTAGGTATGCTTCTCAACAGTGAAAAGTTCATTATTAAAGAAGGCGAGACCGTTAATATCCATGCCAAGAATACTTTTGAGCATTCAAAGGGCGGGTTCTCAATCCTTAAGACTGTAGGCGGAGACGCTGCGGATTTAAGTATGTTTAAATCGAAGCATTATGAGTTCAATTATGTATGTGATCAGCCAAATGGTCAGCTAGTTAAAGGAACTATCAGCGCAACCCCTGGAAAGAGCGTTGTAGTCAAAGACATACTCGTTGGTTCTAAGTGTGAGGTAACCGAGGCTCAGAGTGCTTATCCGAACGTCGACTGGTTGGTTGAGTTTTCGGGTGAAGGTGTAGAATCCGAGGGAAATAAGGCAACGTTTAATATTGCGGATTCCAATAGCCCCTCAGTCAACCTGAAGGTAAAGAACACTTTCACTCAATATAAAGGTGGATTCTCTATTGAAAAGTCCGTTATTGTTGAGGAGGGGATTAAGACTCCGCAAGAGTTTGTCTTCACATGGACATGTGGTAACACGAATGGCGAGGTTAAAGTACCCGTTAAAAATGGCAAGGGTTTTGTGGATGTTTCCGAAGAGAAGATCCCTGTTGGTACTTCATGTGTAGTGGTTGAAAAAGACTCCAGGGTTGCTGGGGCAGAGCTAGCGACTGAGTGGAAGAACCAAAGATTCACGATCGGAAAGAGATCAGAAATTGTTCAGGTTTCTGCGACGAATACCTATAAGCATGAGACCGGTGGATTCCTAATCGAGAAACAAATTATTGGTGGTGCTAGGGATAAAGCAGTCGATAAGACGTTTACATTCAATTACGTATGTAACAAGGATGGCAAAGAAATAAGAAAAGCATCTACGCAGATTAAAGGGGAAGGAAGCTCCGAGTTTATCGATGCACTACCTGTCGGAACCGAATGTCGCATAGAGGAGCAAGATGCCAAGATCGCTGGAGCGTTTTGGAAGCACACCATCTCTGATCAGGGAAAATTCAAGATTTCTAGTGCGAACGTGATCTATAAGATAGCGGTGGTCAATGGCTATGAATCTCCTAATTTCCTTCCAATTCTCCCTTTGATACCAATCATCCCGTTGGTACCTTTTATTGTCGGACCGCCACAGCCGCCGGTGATTACGCCTGTAGCGCCAATATCAAAGACTCCTCCAAGCGAGGAACCCCATGAGGTAAAGGCTGTTCCTGCGCGTGATAAGTCTTCGCTGGCGAAGACGGGTGCAAACACGTTAGGGATCGCTTTTGTCGCGGTCTTGCTAGTCGGAATAGGACTGTTGCTGGTACGTCGTAATCGGAAACGTGCAAGAACAAACTGAGAAGACTAGAAAATAATCCATTTTCTACTGTCCGGAAATAATTGAAGTACACCATGTACAGTGGTGTACTTCAATTTCATGCCTTTACACTTCATGGGAAAGCTCAAATGCTGAATGATTGGATGGTTTGACGATGAGGTTTGCATAAGTCTGTCATCTTATTAACCCCCGCGGTTACATATTTTGGTGCGAGTTTATGCACTCGCACACGGCGAGGAGTGAGTAGCGGGTTTTTTGAATGACCGCGTGTGTATGACCAAAAACAAGTCTCAACCTAGCGGTGGGGTGTGGCTGGTTAGTATTAGTTATAGTGGCCTTTAGCAGGACCGCTTTAACAGTTTTGTAAGGTCGCTGGTTACAGTTGGTGTCTATTGGTAATAACGGGCTTATGTTATCGTTCCTGCGGAAAACCACTCAGGATTTCCTTAGTCACTCTTTATGTAGCCTCTGCTGAGAATAAGCAAGATACCCTGTTGCCATAAAACCAGTGCGGCGGGTAGATATGGTGGTAACCTCCGCCGGAAACATTGACCCTCCACAGCTGCGCTAGCGGAGTGCTAACCCCAATGAACTTGCATTACAACCCACAGCAATTAAGACAATGGCACTCTTTATGGCCATATAACGGTCTGAGAATGTCTAGATGCACGATGCATTAGCGTTGTTGTTTTCGTTTCCCTAGCTCACATGTATACACCGAGGATGCTTGAGATATTATCGCATCCTAATGTCCTGCCTATTTCTTTTGGGGTTGTTCCGGTCTCTGGTAACCGGGTGATTAGGTGCACATGCCCGTAGTGCGAGGATATGTTGTTGTCTATTGCTGCTCGTTTTTAGCAGCTGCAAAACGTGTCCGATACGAGGCGTCAAACACGGCAGCGCCTGTAACTGCCCTAGTGACGTAATCGTCAGGCCCGGCTTGTAGGCGCATAAATCTTCACGAACCATCGGTAGAAACTCGCTGAGTAAGGGGACTTTTCTAAACCTGCTCGTGTTTTTTGGGGGCATTCCATTTTCACCGATCCTAAGGTCGTGACACAAGCACATCACCGTTACAAAACGGTAGGGATATGTATCTGGTACAGGATGCTTTTTAGGTCAGAGGTAGCCGGTAGTTCTTTAACTGTCGTGGTCACCCGGCGTAGTTCAGGACGAATATAAACGGAGTTGCTGTCGATATTCACAGTCCACAGCCAGAGTCATATCGGCCCATAGTTTCTGATACGTGCGATTGTTTCGAGTGCGTATCAGGGTGCGCAGTAACGGTATCCTGCCACCATTGAGCAATGATATCCCACGTTAGTTTGTTAATCGGTGTTTTGCAGAGGCGTTTATAATTCAGCACCCGTGTCCTCATGGTGGTGTCATAAACGACACGGGTCGATTCTTGTACCTGCGACTGTATGGTGCTCAACCAGATATGCATCATTTCGCTAACAGTTGGCATTTTCTCTACATAAACTTTTGTTGCTGGTGGTTCCCAGCAATCAAGTTTTATTAGTCGTTGCTGGTTAGCAATCCAGGCCCACGCGTCTTTTCTACGCGTGTAGGTTGATGGTCCTTTATACGTGTGTCCGGCCGACCCTTAGTAACAGGCCTGGCATCGTCCACTAGAAAACGTGCGTATTCCACAAATTTTTGTGCCACGAATGTGCCATTTTCTTCCCGCATCTGCGTTTTCGGGGCTTAGAGAACGGAGAGGTTCATGTTACAGTAGTAGGTGCCCGGAAAAGGGAATAGGGAGAAAAACCCTGCTCTAGAGGTGTAAAAACACCACCTGAACAGGGCTTTGGTCGGACTGACAGGATTTGAACCTGCGACCCCTTGACCCCCAGTCAAGTGCGCTACCAAGCTGCGCCACAGTCCGATGTTGTTTTGGCAACTGCTATAGGTTACATCATTGTGATTGTGGAATGCGAATTCGCAGGTAGTGGTAGGAAATTAGGTAACTATTCCGTTAACGTAGGTCCAGAGGCCTTCGACACGGGTGAAATGGGAGCGCTCGTGGTGCTTTCCCCGTGACCCTTCAAACTCGTAACAGGCTGTGAAATCTACGGTTCCTTCAGTGTCTAGTAATCCGCCCTGTGTGGAATCGTGAACGATAAGTCGTGTCCATACCAAGGCGGGGTCTAACTCTAAGTCAGTGGGGCGAGTTAAAGGGTGCCATGTTGCAGCGAGATACTGGGGGTTTCCTATTGCAAAAGCGGTAAACCGTGATCTCATAAGGGCGGTCGCTGTAGGGGCAATTTTGGAGAAATTAATGAGTGGCTGGCAGCACTCGTGAAAAGGTAGTGACGTCATACATGGGCATGCTGTGACTTGGTTAGACATGGAGCTACCCTATGTTAAACAGAAGATGTGTCGATGACGATATCTTTGCTGAGCAATGCTTCAACCTCGTTCTTTTTAGCTGCGGCGAGCAAGATAGTCCGTTCTTCTCCCGATAGCTCTCCTATGAGCTCGATTTTTCGATGAAGCTGGGCATCGTCGTTGGCAGTAAGTATTTTTTCTACCGTAACGTTGACATTCTTTAGGGAGGAAATGCGCTTTTCTTTAGCTACGCTCCTTATCGCCTGTGAGGATGCTGCAGCTAGCGCAGAGGCAATGAGGGCCATGGGCGTGTAGCCGAGATTCTTCCCGCCTTGTGACTTTTCTCTGTCTGTGGTGAAACTATGCATGCCGGTTTGTACATGATCTGTGAAAGTGCCGGCTGGGATGGAGCGGGCGATAGCTGCACTTTCGGGGATCTTGTAGGCGTTTTCGGGGGTGTTCTCGGTAGTTAGATGTTGTGCAGCCCATGTGCGGATAATGCGTGCAGCTTGCTGTGCTGCCCCTTGCTTTGTAACCAAATGATCTACTTTGTGGAGCGCGACCAATGACTTTGGGTAACGGGTTGTGCGGAAGATGAGCTGGGCGTTATCCACTCCGACTGTCGTGTCGGTGGGGGAATGAAGAATCAGTAGGGGTTTACGCAATCGGGGAAGATAGGCCTCGGGATTAGTTTCTGCAAGGTCTTCGAGGAATTCTCGTGAAATAGTGATGTCACGTCCGCCGAGCAATAAGGTAACTGCTCCAGTTTCGTCGACTTCGCTAATCCTGTTGGCGAAGTGCAGAACTGCATGGGCGGGGTCAAAGGGGGCTCCGATTGTTGCAACCGCTTTAATGCTGGGCATATCGGTTGCTGCTTTTAGGGAAGCGGCACCTCCGAGTGAATGTCCTATGAGCAGTTGTGGAGCGGTGTAATTGTCTTTTAGCCACTGCGCTGCAGCGCGAATATCTTCCACATTTTCGCTGAAGCAAGTCTCGGCAAAGTTGCCTTCTGACTGGCCTAATCCGGGAAAATCAAAACGGAGGCAAGCGATGCCAAGGTCTGCCAGCGTCTTAGATACTCGCGCGGCCGCTGGGGTGAATCGGGATCCTGTAAAGCAGTGTGCGAAAAGCGCGAAGGCGGCAGGTGGCGCATCTGGAAAATCGATGGTCCCCGCCATCTGATATCCCTTGCTGGAAGGTACCTTCACGCTTACAGAATGCATTCCATACTCCTTTGTCGGATATGACTTTATAGGGCATCCCTTTGGGGCTCTCTAGCCTTGGGTGTGGGGGTTGTAAAGGCTGCCATATCCTATATGGAGGCATAAGAAAGCATCCCTGAGGGTAAGGGACGATGTTTATCAGCATATCTGGAAAGCTCTGAAATATGGTGACGGTTTGTTGATCTGTCTCCTAATTCAAAAGGGAGTCCACTGTGATGTGTGGATCACGTACGGCTAAATTTGGGTCGATGCTCACTCGTTGGGAACCGCAAGGGGGCGGGAACTTTAATTCCTTTAAATAATATAAGTATATGCTAAGTCTTGGTGGGTCTTTGATCGGTTTGCTTTGCTTACGTTGCTCCAAACGATGAACTTGATGATTGTTTAGGGCACTTGATAGTCCTTTTATGGTCCGACTGCGCCGTGATGGGGTAGAACTGAACAAGGAAATACTGCTCAAAGACACCGCGAAATGCATTGTGTGGGCAACGAGAAGGGACAACTACTGTGGCAGGCTTTGACTGGTTTTGGAAAGCAATGGGCGGGAAAGCTAGCCGGAACCAAGCTAAGAGCCTGGGGATCGTAAGGCAAGCTCAAGCACAGATAGCAACGCTTGAGTCTTTGGATGATGTGCAGCTACGAGAACTCGCTGTGCAGCTTGCGGAGTCGGGTCAGATAAAAGACCAACCCAAGTTTTTAGCGGTACTCAGTCTTGCTTCTTCTCGCACGTTGGGTCTTACGCCTTTCCCTGTTCAATTGCAGGCCGTTCTCCGGCTCTTGGATGGAGACGTGATTCAGATGGCTACTGGTGAAGGGAAGACACTCGTTGGCGCGATGGCTGCTACAGGGTATGCGCTCATGGGCAAGTCGGTCCACGTGATCACTGTTAATGATTATCTTGCGGAGAGAGACGCATCGTGGATGGCGCCGCTGGTTAGCTTTTTTGGCGTAACCGTGTCCTCGGTTACGGAATCGAAGACTGCAGGGGAGCGTCGTCAGGCTTATGCCTGCAATATTGTCTACGGTCCTGTTAATGAGATCGGTTTTGATGTTTTGCGGGATCAACTTATTACAAACCGTAAAGATGCTGTTCAACATGGGGCAGATGTAGCCATTGTTGATGAAGCCGATTCGGTTTTGGTCGATGAGGCGCTAGTTCCGCTCGTTCTAGCAGGAAACGAGCCAGGGTCTGCACCTGGGGGGAGAGTGACCGAAATTGTACGACGCCTTAAGGAAAGCGAGCATTACACGCTTGACGACGATCGTCGTAACGCTTTTCTCACCGAAGACGGTGCAGCTCTCGTGGAACAGTCATTGGGGATTAATAGCCTTTACGACGATCAACACGTAGGAACAACATTAGTGCAGGTTAACCTTGCTCTTCATGCTAAAGCACTACTTACAAGGGACGTTCACTACATTGTCCGGGAGGGAAAAGTTGCATTGATCGACGCCTCCAAGGGGCGTATAGCGGAATTACAGCGTTGGCCTGATGGCGTTCAGGCGGCTGTGGAAGCAAAGGAAGGGCTAGCGGTCACTGAAGGCGGGAGAATTCTCGACACAATGACTTTGCAAGCGCTGATGGGCCGGTATCCATTGGTCTGCGGAATGACAGGTACCGCGGTTGCTGCAACAGACCAATTGCGGCAATTCTACGGTTTAAGAGTATCGGTGATAGAGCCAAACGTGCCGTCACAGCGTTTTGACGAGGCCGATCGGGTATATGCCACGATTGAAGAAAAATTTAATGCTCTTGTACAGGAAATCTCTGCGATTCATGCGACGGGACAGCCGGTGTTGGTGGGGACTCAAGATGTTTCGGAGTCGGAGACGCTAGCGAATGCTCTGTGTGAGCTAGACATTGAGGTAAGCGTTCTCAATGCTAAAAATGACGCTGAAGAGGCACGTATTATCGCAGAGGCAGGTGACATTGGGCGAGTTACTGTTTCAACTCAAATGGCGGGGCGCGGCACTGACATCAAACTCGGTGGGGCACAAGAGATAGATCGCGCTGAGGTGGCTGATAAAGGCGGTTTGGCCGTAATTGGAACAAGTCGACACAGAACCTCGCGTCTTGACGACCAACTGCGTGGCCGCGCGGGCCGCCAAGGAGATCCAGGACTTTCCTTATTCTTTGTCTCTTTGGAGGATGACGTAGTTGCTGTTGGCGGGGCCGGGGAAGAGGTTAAAGCTAGACCTGAGCCAGATGGTCGGATTGATTCTAAGCGCATTAATGATTTTATTTCGCATTGCCAACGCGTAACTGAAGGGCAACTGCTAGAAATTCATTCTCAGACATGGAAGTACAATAAGTTGCTTGCTGATCAACGCGTGATCGTGGACGAGCGGCGAAATGATCTGTTGGATACTGATAAAGCGTGGGAAGAGCTGTCCCATGCAAACCCTGGGCGCGCGCAAACATTAATACAGGAAGAAATTGATATGGATGTGTTGGAGCAAGCGGCCAGAGATATCATGTTGTACCACCTTGATCGGTGCTGGAGTGAACATTTAGCGATAATGGATGACGTGCGGGAGTCAATTCACTTGCGAGCAATTGCACGGGAAACTCCCATCGACGAATACCACAGGATCGCGGTACGAGAATTCAGGCAATTAGCTCAGCGGGCCGTTGATGACGCCGTGAAAACATTTGCAAGCGTCACTATTGACGCAGACGGCGCTCATTTGGAGGAACATGGTCTGGGTCGTCCCTCCGCTACATGGACTTACATGGTCAGCGACAACCCCTTATCCGGTAATGGGAACTCAGTGTTGCGGGGGATAGGCAGTATTTTCCGGTAAATTGTTAATGTCTAGTGAATTTATCCCACAGCTGAAGGATATCTAAGAAGCCGCTGGTGTTATCTCTTTGTTATCAGTAGCGCTTCTTCATCAGTAGTTCTCTAGGGCTATGATGTAAACCATTGACTGAAAGTTCGAATTTTATTCGAAGCTCGTTTGACTCGGAGGTTGAATAATGAGTGACAATAGCGCTGCTCCTGACGTGCAAGTAGAAACCACGTCGGTTTTCCGTGCAGATCTGCTCAAGGAAATGGAGTCCGGTGCGAATGCGGCGCCGAACCCTGGTAGCGATGTCACCCCGCCTTCCGGCTCAGGGATGCTTGTGGTTAAGCGCGGGCCAAATGCTGGCGCCCGGTTCCTTTTGGATCGCGAAACCATAACGGCAGGGCGTCACCCGGAAAGCGACATTTTCCTTGATGATGTCACGGTGTCGCGTCGACATGCTGAATTCCGCTTGCAGGATGGCTCCTTTGAGGTCGTTGACGTAGGAAGCCTCAATGGAACTTACGTTAATCGTGAGCCTAAAAATTCGGAAGTTTTGTCTTCCGGTGATGAGATTCAGATTGGTAAATTCCGGCTTGTCTTCATTGAAGGCTCCAAAGGCTAGGAAAGTCTGCAACTGTTCCTAGCCCAATGCTTGTGAGCTTTTATGCTCGTAACGTAATCTATTTAAAAGTTGCTTTCCGTTAGTACACCCACCACACCGAGAAACGAAGCATAGATGAGTGCACTTCCTCAGAGCTCTGGTTCCCAATCTGCCGTTCCAGGGCAACAGCGCCCCCGAACCGGCAATAAGACCATGTCTATTGGAGTGGTCCTGGAGAAACTGACGGCAGAGTTTCCCGATGTAACTGTTTCCAAGATTCGCTTTTTAGAGGCAGAGGGGCTCATCGCACCACAACGGACTGCGTCAGGATATCGGCGTTTTACTCATGATGATGTAGAGCGACTTCGGTATATCTTGGTCACCCAACGTGACAATTATCTCCCTCTTAAGGTAATTCGCGAGCAACTGGAAGCTATGGACTCCGGGGCGCTGACTCCAATAAGCCGTGGCGGAGACACAAAACCAATTGTCAGCCCGGAAAATTTCCGGGCTCCGATGGTGACCCGACTAAGCGATAAAGATGTTGTTGAGCGCAGCGGTGCAGACTCATCTTTGTTGCAAGAATTGAGTTCGGCGGGAATTATCAGCCCTGATAGCTCCGGATTCTTTACTGCAGATGATGTGCAGATTGTGGCTATTGCTTCCCAATTAAAAGAGTTTGGGTTTGATGTCCGCCATCTCAAATCATTGAAAAATACTGCTAGCCGTCAAGCGGACTTTATTACGCGCGCGGCTACCCCTACCGCTCGTTCTAAAAGCGATGGGGCTAGGCAACGTGCAGAAGAGATGTCGCAGCAGATGAGTGCGCTTGTTGTTTCGCTCAATGCGACACTCGTAAAGACCATGGTCCGCAGTGAGCTTGGCTAGTAACAACGGTTTTTAACATAATGTCTTTTTGCGAGATGGAGTATTACTCCGTTCATGTTTTATCCCCGGACAATGACCCGTGCATCATTCTGCGCTGGCCTGAGCGCAACAGGATCCTTCCTGTATGGATTGAAGAAACTGAGGCCTTTGCTATTGCTGCGCGAGATGAGGATGAACAGTTTGGTGCTCGGCGTCCTTTGACCCATGATCTGTTAGTCCACGCGCTCTCTCGTATCGGTAGTCCGGTTGTAGAACTAAGGATTGTGAGTTATCACGAAGGCGTATTTCTTTGTTCTCTTGTGTTATCTGATGGGGAAGAGATCGATTGTCGCCCTTCTGACGGGATCATAGTCGCGCGTATGCTGGGAATTCCCGTGATGGCAGAGGAATCCATGCTTAATCAGGTAAGCGTCTTTGTTAATGAAACCGATCTTGAGGCATATCTGGGGATCACAGTAGAAAATGGAGAAGAAGAATTATCTCCCTCTGCCTCTGGCAATCCCGAGGCAGACGCCGACTTCTTACGTCTTATGGCGGATCTTGGGGTGGTAGAGGACGAGCTTTTTAGGGAATCCCCTTCCGATACTCTGGATGAGAATATGAATGATTCTCAAGACCAGGAGAAATAAGTCTCAACTTCAACTTGAGGTTTAACTTTTGGGCGTGTCGCGAGTTTTCTCCTTGACGTTGTTCTACCCTTAGCTAAGAATAGAAAGTAAAGCTCAACGCGAAAGCCAGGAATCGCAGGGGAGAATGATCGTGACTGAAGAGACCGCAAGAAATAGTACTCCGGTACAGGAGGCTCTTTTTGATATGGGGCCGGATGAGGAAGTTGGCTACCGAGTTCCTATTGCTTGCCAGGTCGCAGGTATTACATACCGCCAGCTCGATTATTGGGCGCGTACCAAACTCGTAGAACCGACAATTCGTACTGCGCGAGGATCTGGCTCACAACGTCTTTATTCCTTTAAAGACATCCTAGTTTTAAAAATTGTAAAGCGACTGCTCGATACAGGTATTTCTCTGCAGAATATCCGTCTTGCCGTAGATAAACTACGTAATCGTGGCGTTGATGATCTAGCAGAGATCACATTGGTCTCTGACGGGACTACGGTGTACGAGTGCCGCTCCAATGAGGAGGTCATTGATCTTCTGGGTGGGGGACAAGGTGTCTTTGGCATTGCTGTTCCCGGAATCGTTCGTGAACTCACCGGAACAATCTCGGCGTTCCCGTCAGAGAAAATCAGTGATCTTATGGATGACAATGTGGTCGGCGTTGATGAGCTTGCTGCACGTCGGAGAAGGAAGACCTCCTAAACCACAAGCCGTTTAAAATAAAGGGATCCCTTCTTTATACGCGTGCGGGAGCTACTTTTGACGATTAATGACCATTAACCGATCCGCAGAAACCCAAGCCACAGAAACCCAAGTGGCTCGGGAAAGTTTTATAGCTGAGACGCCTTATCAATTGCTGCTTTAATCTGCAGCGGATCCTCTACGACTTGAGCAGAGCCTCCGCTTGCTTGTGCAGCTTGTGCGAGTTCTTGATCTACTGGAGCTGCTCCGACATGTACCACGTTGATGCGTAGTTGGCTGTTCTTAGGAATATCAGCAAGCGAAACCGACGAATCCTCGGTGCCGCTGGTAACAATAACAAGGTTAACAGCGTGGCCTTCTTGAACACGCGCATTGGCTACCGATAATGCCGCCACAGTCGCTTCATGCGTGAGTGGATGCCCACCTACACCAAATTCCTGAATAACTCGAGAAATAGTTTCGGCCGATTCAGCGGTACCAAAACCGATATTGTCACGCCAACCATGCGTTGCACCGTGACTTAGCGGGGAGGAATAGTTCCAGAGCGCCAGGTTTTTCCCTAGGCTTTCTAGCTTTGTCGAGGCCTGAATAATCGCTTGCGCAGCGTGTGACTGCCAAGAACCACCGTCGGGGGTCGCTTTACCCATATTTAATGAGGTGTCCAGCAAAAATAAGGTGTCGGCTGGTTGCGCGGGAGGTGAGGATTCTGGTTTATCGGTGCCTTCTGAAGTTTGCGTTTGCAGAGTGGCGAGTACTTCAGCTGCAGTCACAGATTCCGGAGAAGACTTGTCTTCTGGCTTTATATCTGCAGCATTATTCGCTATAGCAGCACCAAAATCTGCACCTGCCCGGATAATGTCTTCCGGCACAGCATCCGTAGCGTTCAGTGCGACGGCGCGTAGCGGCTTAGTAAGACCTTCTGCGGCAACAAAAGAATAACCAGAAGGAAGATTGGACTCCGCGATTGCAATCGTTTCTGATTGCTGGTTTACGGCTTCTTCTATAGTTAGCTTAAGAGAAGCATCGAGCGCGGTTTTGGTGGCATCAACATTATTTTTGTGAAGCTTCGCAGCAACAAGAGCACTGGCCACTGCATCCGACTTTACCGGATACGCAACGTTAGTCGCAGCATCAAATGATGCTAGTCCAGTTTTGCTAGCTACTCCCACCTTGTCCGTGGCAACTGTAGGCCATTCAAGGGTTGCCGGAGAGCGCGAAGCTTTTTTCAATTCTTGATTTATTGTGTTATCAGACTCACTACTGAGATAGACACCAGCTACCTTGATGTCTTGGTTAAGCTTTGCGACGACACAATGATCACGGACAGTACGGCCTGCTTTATTGTATGCGTCAATAACCTTTTGTGCACCATCTTTGTCGCTGGATGCAATCGGAAGAACGAGCTCACCTTGAATGCAATTTTTTGCTGTAGAAGTGGAAGAATTCTTGGTACTAAGCCACCACAGAACACCAGATATGAGGACGATAATCACAACGACAAGCCCAATGAGGCTCTTGGACACCGCGTAATTATTTTTGCCATTGGAGTGCTTTGCCACGGATTCCTCCACCTTTCGAGGTTGCTATCACAGCGCGCTATCCAGTTAGTGTAGCGTTCCGAGTCTCTCTAATGATGGCGACAAGCCGGTCCCTTAAAGGAACTGCTCGTTGTGATAATTTGCGTTGCCGCGCTACATATTCAGCTTTTCCCTCGGCTGTCTCAATAGGAACCACTCCCAATCCATAATCCCTGCAGTCATATGGCGAGGCTTCCATGTCTAAAATTCGCGCGTCCCATGCAAGCTCAAACGTATCAAGCCACAACTCGCCGGGTACTAAGGGGCCTAGTTTTGTTGCCCACTTATACAAGTCCATAGCGGCATGAACACAAGCACGCTGATCAAAACGCGGCTGATCTTCCCGGGACAAAACGGCAAAGTTAAGCGGTTTCGCTGGCGGCGTGAAAAAACGGAAAGCGTCGAAATGGGTACATTTGATAGCGCTGTTCTCAACTACCTTATTAGTTTCTCTAGGCCCCAGGCGTAGCGGAAGATCGTGGCGAGGCTGCTTTTCCTGGTAAACCATGGCCCATTCATGAAGCCCAAAACAGTCAAAATGTACTGGGTTGTTGTTGGTGGAGACTAATAAATCCTCTATATAAGACATGGCTCGGCTGCTGCGGGCCCAAAAAGAATGAACGTCTACCGATGTTGTCTGGTGTGTCGTTGCGTAATCTTTCCACTGAGCTTGGGGAGGCAGACGATCTTTTTCATGGATTAGGTGGACACCAAAACCTGGATGCCAGCGCTCTAGATGAGCTATGCGCACAGGAGATAGTATTCAAAAAGAAAGTCGAATACAGGATGCTTAGCGCCAGTCTTTCTCCGTAAGAGGTGATCGTCAGTATAACTGCGTGCGCGCTCACGATGCGTGGTGCTTCGTGCTTGCCATTCGTCGGGGGTTAGTTCCATATGATGCTGAGTCATCATCATCCCTGCTCGTGAGTCCAGTCGGAGAATGTCCCTACGTATTCCTCGATAAGATCTTCTAGGGTGATTACGCCCAGCAGTAATCCTCGATCGCGGACTTGCGCCATGTGGGCTGATTTTTTATGCATTAGTTGGAGAGCTTCATCCATCGTGCCAGTAGCAGCGACGATAGTTAGTGGTCTAATTTCTGAGCGATGGATGATGTGGTCTGGAGTATCGGTATCAAAACGGTCCAAAATATCTTTGACATGGACGTAACCGATATACGAGCCATCTTTACCCATTACCGGAAAGCGAGAAAAACCAGTCTCTGCGACGGCTTGTTCAAGGTCACTCAGCTTAGGACCACGGGTACCAAAGTCAAGAGTTCTTACCCTGGATAGTGGAATAAGAGCTTCTTTTATAGAGCGATCCTCCACTCTGAGTGCGTTATTAAGACGGGCATGCTCTTCCGCATCCAGAAAGCCTTCGGAGCGTGATTCAGAAATCATCGTGGCTAATTGATTTGGATCGACGGTGGAATCAAGCTCGTCTTTTTGTTCAATGCCGAACGCCTTTAACGTGATTCGAGCAGACCAGTTCATCAAAACTAAGAATGGTCGAGTTAACTTGCAAAAGACAATAAGCGTGGGGACAAGCCACAATGCAAGTGTTTCGGGGCCTGCTAGTGAAATATTTTTAGGGACCATCTCGCCGAAGAGAATGTGGAGGAACGTAATAATACCTAAGGCGATGACAAAAGAGGTGGGATGCAAAAGGTGCGCAGATAACCCTAGAGAAGCAAAAGGTCCTTCGATAAAACGGGCGATAGCTGGTTCAGCCACTTTACCCAGGATCAAGGAACAAATCGTGATACCAAATTGGCAAGCAGCCAACATGATGGAGAGATGCTCGGTGGCGTATAACACCCGTTTTGCCCCGGGTCGTCCTTGTGAAATGAGGTTTTCGATGCGGTCTTTCCGTGAAGAGATCAAAGCGAACTCAGCCGCGACAAAATAAGCGTTTGCTAACAATAAAACAACTATTAATACGATAGCTGTGAGGAGGTTCATGAGTTATCCTCCTCGGTTGAACTAATAAAACGAGTGGCTTCCTCGTCCGTAATAGGGGAGAGAATAACTCTATCTACTCGTCTATCTTCCATGACAGTTACTTTGGCTACCCATCGCCCCTTATATCCGGACTCAAACTCTGCAAGCAGCGGGTTATCACTCTCAGGTACAAGAATCTCATCATTAACTTTTGGTATGCGTCCCAGAACGCACATGACTAGGCCTCCGAGCGTTTCATAGGGACCTTCGGGAGCGAAATAGCCGACTTTTTCAGCGAGTTCATCAAGTCTAACTAACCCAGATACCTCCCAACTGGAACCAAAACGCTGGAAATCTCGCTCAGATTCTGCATCGTCGTGTTCGTCGTAAACTTCTCCCAAAATTTCTTCAACCACGTCTTCGATAGTGATCAATCCTGCGGTACCACCGTACTCATCGGCAACCAAAATAATCTGTGAACCTGCAGATCTAACAGCATTAAGTACAGAATCGCCGTCGAGACTAGCCGGAACTATGGGAACCGGACGAGCCAATGAGTGCAAAAGAACGGAGTGGCGCTGTTCCTTTGGAACAGAAAAAGCGTCTTTAAAGTGAACAACACCAATTGTGTCATCGAGATCACCTCGGATAACGGGGAAACGCGAATGGCCAGTTTCAATAGCAAGATTGATTAAATCAATAACTGTAGAATCTTCGCTGAGAGTCTCTACCGTAGACCGAGGCGTCATGAGTTCCTCTGCGGTGGTCTCACCAAACTTTAAAGATCGGTCTAAAACAAGAGCAGTATTTTCATCTATATCGCCTGTTTCCGCAGAGCTACGAACTAATGCAGTTAATTCTTGGGTGGACCGGGCTGTTGCCAGCTCATCCGCTGGCTCGATGCCGAGTTTACGTACTGTCCAGTTCGCTGACTTATTTAAGGTATTGATAAAACCTTTAAATACGGTATTGAAAGCATTGACGGGGCCAACAACATGGCGTGCTGTGCCAAGCGGATTGGTAATCGCAATATTTTTGGGGACTAACTCACCAAAAACCATGGACAGCAGAGTTGCAATGACAAGCGCCAAGATTAAGGCGACTGCAGTACTTGCAGTATGCGGCAGCCCGAAGAATGCCAAAAGAGGTGTAAGAAACTTGGCTAGAACAGGCTCTGCTAGGTAGCCCGTGGCAAGTGTAGTGATCGTAATACCAAGCTGTGCCCCAGAAAGAACGAAGGAGAGGTTTTGATAGTCGCGCTGAACTGCCAGTGACTTCTTATCCCCGCGTTCGCGTACGTCGTTTTCAATCGTTGAGCGTTCGAGACCAGTGAGCGCGAACTCGACAGCAACGAATAAGCCGGTGCTTGTTGTTAGGAGCACGAAGCCAAAAAGTGAAAGGATGCTTATCAATATGTCCATTGTTAGATGAGGGGATTAGCTACGCCCACCGCGTTGTCCATCTTTCTTATTTTTTCCTCTAAAACTCGCAGCGCTACCACGAGACTTAGACGCGGTACGTTGCCGTTGAGGCTTTCTACGACGCGTTGCGCTGTTTTTTGTTGATTGTGACTTCTTTTGTCGTTGTTGTGGCTGCGCCGCACCGAACGGGGGTAAAGGTTCTCCCGTAATTTTTTGCGCCCCGGTGATGTGGACTAGCTCTGGGGAATTTGCTGATACTTCCAGAGACTCTGCGTTCACACCAGCTTTATGCAGTAGGGTATCTACTTCTTGTATCTGTTCTTCCATAACAAGGGTAACTACTGTCCCCGAAGAACCCGCCCTGGCTGTGCGTCCTGCACGGTGTAGGTAGGCTTTGTGCTCTGCTGGAGGATCGACGTGAACAACGAGGTCAACGTCTCCGATATCTATTCCTCGAGCTGCTATATCAGTAGCCACTAGAACTGGTACCGACCCATCTGAAAAGCCTGTGATGGCATTTGTACGGGTATTCTGGTCTTTATCACCGTGAATACCGACAGCGTTAATACCGATGCGCCGTAGTTTTTTCACTTGACGATCCACACCATGCTTGGTTCTCATAAACATGATCGTTTTTCCGATACGCCCCGCAATACGCAGGACGACGTCATTCCGGGAGTCCCGATCGCCCACATGCAAACGGTAATGCGTCATGGTGTCCACGGCGGCTGCTACCTCCGCAGTGGAATGCGTTACGGGGTCATGCATGAAACGCTCGACAAGCTTATTAACGTCACCGTCTAGGGTCGCGGAAAAAAGTAGGCGCTGAGCATCGCGGGGAGTAAGTTCAAGGAGTTTAAGAACTTGTGGAAGAAACCCCATGTCTGCCATCTGATCAGCTTCGTCGAGAGTAGTGATCAGGACTTTATCAAGGAAGAGTTTTTTATTGTTCACAAGATCTTGTGCGCGTCCTGGTGTCGCCACGAGAATGTCGACAGGGGCTGCAAATGCCGTTATATGGCGGTTAATGCTGACACCGCCAACAACATCGAGAATTCTGAGACCCAAAGCAGCAGCGGGTTCGTCGAGACGCTCACGTACTTGAGCTGCCAATTCTCTTGTGGGCACCAGAATCAAACCACGAGGATGCCCCGGAAGCGAGGCCCCAGTCTTAGCTAGTGCTGCGATCATAGGAAGACCAAAGGTGAAGGTTTTCCCCGAACCCGTTGGGCCGCGCCCAAGGACATCTCGCCCTTTGAGAGCATCTGGGATGGCAGCCTCTTGGATAGGAAACGGTGCGGTTATTCCTTGGCGATTGAGCACATGGACAATGGACACCGGTAATCCGAGGTCGGAGAATGAAGTCATTGTATTGAGTCTAGCCTGCTACGGGGATTTAGCTGATTTTAGAACAAAAGCACCCGTCCTGTGTTGTCTAGTATGACGTAGGAACAGGTGCTTTTTGCTCATGTAAAAGTAGTGTAAATAGCTTTAAGACGTTTCAATCTCGCTACGGTCTCCGGACCACTGCGTATGGAACGTGCCTTCTTTATCCACTCGTTTATATGTGTGGGCGCCGAAGAAATCGCGCTGTCCCTGAATGAGTGCCGCAGGTAAACGTTCTGCACGAAGCGAATCGTAGTAGGAAAGTGAAGAAGTAAAAACTGGGACGGGAAGACCTAGCTGAGTGGCAGCGACAACCACTCGACGCCAGGAATCTACAAGACCACCAAGCTCAGCTTTGAAATAGGGATCTAGAAGAAGCGACGGCAGAGACGAGTCTGCGTCGTAAGCCTCACGGATACGATTGAGGAATTTTGCTCGAATAATGCATCCGCCGCGCCAAATTGTAGCTAAGTCTCGAGGGTCTACAGACCAATCGTGCTCTTCGGAGCCGGCCTGGATCTCATCAAATCCCTGGGCATATGCAACAAGCTTAGATGCGTACAGCGCACGACGAACATCCTCTACAAATGTCTCTTTGTCTGTGTCTAGCTTGTCTAGGGTAAGAAGCGTTCCGGAAGGGAGGCTTCCAATAGTTGCAGCGCGCTGCTTGGCTGCTCCAGAGAGGGCACGAGCGAAAACGGCTTCTCCGATACCTGTTACCGGGATTCCTAAGTCGAGCGCTGCCTTTACAGTCCAGCGGCCCGTTCCTTTCTGTCCGGCAGCATCGACGATAACATCGATAAGTGGTTGACCAGTTTCTGCATCAACCTGGGATAGCACCTCAGCGGTAATCTCAATGAGATACGAGTCAAGGTCGCCCTTATTCCAAGTCTTGAAAATCTCAGCGATTTCCGCAGGTTCCATACCAGCTGCATAGCGCAGTAACTGATAAGCCTCGCCAATGACCTGCATGTCAGCGTATTCGATTCCATTATGAACCATCTTGACAAAGTGCCCTGCGCCATCTGGACCGATGTGAGTTACGCAAGGAGTTCCATCGACGACGGCAGAGATGGATTCTAAGAGAGGACCTAGTGCATCCCACGACTCTGCTGGACCTCCTGGCATGATGGATGGGCCATTAAGAGCACCTTCTTCGCCGCCTGAGATTCCTGCGCCTACAAAGTTGAGACCGCGTGCGGCAATTTCTTTTTCTCGACGGATTGTGTCCGTGTACAAGGAATTACCACCGTCGATAATGATATCGCCTGGTTCCATAGCGTCTGCCAGTTGGTTGATTACAGCATCAGTAGCAGCACCTGCCTGAACCATGATGATTGCCCGGCGCGGTTTCTCCAACGAAGCAACGAATTCCTCAATTGTCTCTGAAGGAATGAAATTTCCTTCAGAGCCGTGTTCCTGCATCAACGTGTGGGTTTTTGCAGCGCTGCGGTTATAGACAGCTACGGTGTGTCCTTTATGTGCAAAATTACGAGCGAGGTTTGATCCCATCACCGCAAGTCCGACAACTCCGATTTGTGCCAAGTTGGATTGATCAGTCATAACTCCAGAGGATACCCCTCGGGCGATAAAAGGACACAACAGTGTCATGTAACAGGCGCATAATGCGCCTGTTTGCGTTGTTTTGTGATGGATCTCTATCGCATTTCTGTCCGATCGGACAATAAAACCTGCGGAGACTGTATGAATCGGTTACATTAGGGCGTATGGGCAACGGAACAAAAATGTTGGAAATGCTCAAGGATCTCAATCAGTGTGGTTTGAGCATTGAGCAGCTTGATCAGTTTAATTCTCTCAGCGAAGGTTTTAGTAAAACACTTGGACTACGTTTTACAGAGATAACACCGCAGTCGGTAAAAGCAGAGCTGCCGGTTAGCGATGCTCACCTTCAGGTCTCTGGAATGGTAAATGGCGGTGTGCATTCATCGCTAGCGGAAACCGTTGGGTCGGTAGCTGGCATTATCGCCGCTAATGGGAAGCTCGTTGTCGGGGC
Source organism: Corynebacterium pseudotuberculosis (assembly GCF_002155265.1). NCBI lineage: Bacteria > Bacillati > Actinomycetota > Actinomycetes > Mycobacteriales > Corynebacteriaceae > Corynebacterium > Corynebacterium pseudotuberculosis. The sequence goes on along the minus strand of NZ_CP021251.1, from coordinate 1,757,968 downwards.
TAATTGTACGACGGATTTTTTGGGAACGGTTAGCGCAGGGGTTATCGACGTAGAAGCGAAGGTGATCCATCCAGGTCGCACTAGCCAACTTATAGGAATCGATCTGTATCACCGACACAAGCTCGTGGCGCGGGCGACTCTTCGCACAATCGTTATCACACCCCAACCTGAAGCACCCAAGAAAGACAAGTTCAATATCAGTGCAACGCAGTGATAGCCCTTGATATATAGGCATACGACGTGACGGCCGGAAGATGTTGGAGAATGCGATGTCGGATTAGCAGGTTGCTTACTTATCTAGCCATCGCATCTTCTTAAAGTACCACCATAGCCACATCACAATACCTACCATCACGGCGATGACTATGTAGTAGCCGTACTGAGAACCTAGTTCGGGCATGTGTCCAAAATTCATCCCATAAACACCAGCGATAAGCGTGGGGACAGCTGCCATGCCCACATAAGCAGAGATGGCGCGCATGTCGGAATTTTGTTGGAGAGTAATCTTGGCCACGCCTGCGTCGATAAGCGCAGAGAGGCGCTCATCAAAACTGGTCACCTGGTCTTTAACTACCATGATGTGATCTAGGACGTCGCGTAAGTATGATCGAAGCTGCTTATTAATTATGTCTTTATTAGCTCCGATCATCAGGCGAAATGCTGGATCCAAAGGGTCAACAGAATGCCGCATTTCAAGGATTTCCCTCTTCAGCATATAAATCTGTTCGATGTTAAAAGTACTACCTGGAGTAAAGACTTCTTCCAGCTCGTCCACATCTTGGCTAAGCTCGCCGACAATACGGATGTAGTTATCTACTAAATGATCTGACCACGCCCAAGCGATACCCATCGGCCCATAGGCGTTAACCTCCTCAGGTGTATCGAGCCGAGCGTCGAGGAGAGGAAGTTTCGTTTTATGCCGAATGGTGATAATGAAATCGCTGCTGACGAGCATCTGTACCTCGCCGGTGTTAATGATATCGGAGGCGTCATCTACGGTCTCATGATCCCGGTAGACAACGGATCGAACCACGATGAAAAGCTGATCATCATAACGCTCAACCTTTGGGCGTTGATGCGCTGCAACAGCGTCTTCAACGATCAACTCATGGATTCCAAAGTCATCAGCGAGCTGGAGCATATGCGACTGGGTAGGTTCTTCGAGGGAAAGCCATACAAATGCATGATGGCCGTTTTTATTGAGCTCTTTTACCCTCTGAAGAGCCTCATTATGCGTCAACGTGTCTGATTGCAGGCTTCCATCAACATATATCCGGCAGTGATCAGTTATTTCTTCCACCGGCATTGTGGATCGGTGTGGTGGAAACTGATGCACTTTACGTGGCCTTATCGTAGGCACCTAGAGACTCCTTAAAACTTATGGTCTTTGTGCTTATTCACATGTTTTAACTTATTTACATGCCAACCTGGAAAGACATGATTGCACGTAACCCTGAACATTCCCGCAACTACGCGGCTAGATGGGATAACTTAGCCGCCGCCGGAAACGATATCCTAGGTGAAGCTCGGCTTATCGACGCCATGGCGCAACGGAAAGCTCGTATTCTAGATGCTGGCTGTGGCCAGGGAAGAATTGGTGGATATCTTTCCGAACGTGGGCATACAGTAGTTGGTGTAGATATCGACGACTACCTTATCAGCCAAGCACGTTTAAATTACCCGCAAGCTGAATGGCATGTCATTGACTTAGGTTGCGAGACTGTTCCTGAAAATGAATTTGACCTCGTAGTTTGTGCTGGAAACGTACTGACTTTTATCTCTCCAGAGAAACGCGTGGATGCTCTGAAAAATATCTATGATGCAACAGCCGTGGGTGGTAGATGCGTCTTTGGCTTTGGCGCAGGACGTGGGTACATTTTCCCACATTTTTTTGAAGACCTTAACACTGCCGGTTTTAGTATTGACGCTAACTTTGAATCATGGGATCTGCGTCCTATATCGGAAGACTCAACATTCTTGGTCTCCATTGTGAGTAAAAGACCTTAATGCCTAAAGCACGAAAACCATTTTTACGGTGATGTTTTCGGGGGGGGCAGGAGTTTGCAGTAATGCAAGGTAGCGAAGGCCCCTTGTCACATGTATATCTATGTAGCAAGGGGCTTAAAGCTTACCCAGGAATTCGATTACTAGTTTTTTGTTTCTAGGTTTTTATCCTGTTCAGCAAGTGCGCCACGTGCGTGTAGCTGTTGGCGAGTAGTCGCTAAGTTCCAGCGCTTGCGTGACAGTGCATTGATTCCCCATGAGAACGCTGCAGTAGCGCGGTTGCGGAAGCCGACGAGGAACATGAGGTGGACGCAGAGCCACATGGCCCACCCGATAAAGCCCGTGACCTCAACTTTTCCGAGTTTTACCACGGCATTAAACCGGGAGACAGTAGCCATGGAGCCTTTATCGTAATATTCAAAAGGTTCACGCTCGTCGGCACTGCGTCCCTCAACCTCGGCCGCGATCTGTTCTGCAACATACGCGCCGCCCTGGATAGCGGTTTGTGCAACACCAGGAAGATTATTCAAGGACATCATGTCACCAATGACAAAAACATTTTTATCGCTGCCTACGGAGAGATCCGGATTAACGGGAACGCGTCCGGCACGATCAACTTCTACTTCAAGCTGGTCGGCAAGAACTTTGCCCAGGGGAGAAGCTGCGACTCCCGCAGACCAAATCTTGCAGAAAGAATTGATGGTGTGAGTGGAGTTATCCGTCGTGGATTTGTAGGTGACTGAATCCTCATCAAGATCGGTAACGATTGCATTGAGTTTGACTGTTACACCAATCTTTTCGAGTTCACGCTGGGCATTACGTCCGAGTCGCTTACCAAAAGGCGGCAAAATCTGAGGTGCGCCGTCGATGAGGATGATCTTTGCGTTGGCCGGGTTGAAACGGGTGTATTCGCCTGCCAAAGTACGGTGAGCCATCTCAGCAAGCTGACCTGCTAGTTCAACGCCTGTAGGACCTGCGCCGACAATCACAAATGTGAGGAGACGATCTCTCTCCACCGGATCGTCGCAAATTTCTGCTCGCTCAAACGCCCCGAGAATACGCGCGCGTAGTTCAAGGGCATCGTCGATTGTCTTCATACCTGGGGCATGCTGCGCAAAGTGGTCATTACCAAAATAGGATTGTCCTGCGCCGGCAGCCACGATTAGGGAATCGTATTCGATGGTTTTGGAATACTCGCCAAGTGAGGCAGATACCGTCTTCGCCGAGGTATTAATGTCGGTGACTTCGGCTTTGACAACATTGACGTTGTCCTGCTTGAGCAGGACCTGACGTGTCTGCGGGGCAATTTCACCCGAGGAAAGGATGCCGGTTGCTACTTGGTACAGCAGTGGCTGGAAAAGATGGTGGTTTGTCCGATCGATCAAAGTGATATCGACGTCAGCATCCTTGAGATTCTGAACCGCGAATAGACCACCGAAGCCGGAGCCAATCACGACGACGTGATGGCGGCCGCCTTCAGGGCGAAATGGGTTGTCAGACATTGAAACTGTCTCCTCGACTAAAAGTGAAAAAAGTCATTCGCTAGTGTGATTTTCGCCCGCTTTGAGCGACTTTCTTTATGGTAGTCCTACTTTGCTAGTAATTCATCATCTGTTACGAGCCTCGCGAGTCTGCACTCAGAAAGGATTTGCTCACACTAAGCTGGATCCTTGTGAAAGGACATTCAGGCTCACGTGATCATCTTGTGCGTATCGACGCCGAAATGTGGCCAAACATAGCCGCTGTGCCTGAGGGCTTCCGGGTTAAAATGAAGGCTCGTAAAGCAGAATCGGAGTTTGCTGCCGCCTGTTTTAAGGCCGGTTTGCGTCTGGACGGGGAGGACTCAGATCTCGTTGTTGTAGAGGAGACCTTATTTCGTCGAATAGCTGCGGCCGGATGGCTTGGCCTCGCTGAAGGATATATGGCGGAGGAATGGAAGTCTGAGCGTCTAGTTGATGTATTGGTAAAGCTTTTTGCTGTGGGATACAACCCGAAGACTTCTCACGCACCGTTAGGTGGCGAATACCAGGGTAAAGAAATTCCTCCACAACTGATCAGACTGTTTTCGGGGGACGGAATGAGCGTTCATGGGACGGTCTTTTCTTCAGGAGTTCCCATTACAGAGAGAACTTCTGTGAGAAGTTTTGTCAGAGGTGCAGGAAAATCCAATGAACCGGCAAGTCACTTTGTGGACGTTACCACGGTGAGTGATCCCACTGTGGTGGAGAAAGCTGACCTGGGGGATGGGCAGCTGCGGGCGACGACGATGCTTCTTGACTCAGCCCATGTACATGCAGGAACCCATCTCCTTGATTTTCCAAGCTCGGGACCTGCCTTAGCAATTAACGCAGCGCATCGACGTGCAACTGTTGATGTTTTGACCGCGGATCGTGAACATTCTCAGGACATGAAGTATGTATTGGATCTTGCAAAGGTCGAAGGCAGTGTTCATGTGGAATTGATTGATACTGCAATGCCAGAAGCTGCTGCATGGCCTATGAGCTATGACGTGATTACCAATATGGAAAAGCTTGAGCTTATGGGGCCTCGGATGCGCAGACGTTATATGCAAGCGCTTGATCGTCTGCTTATTTCAGGTGGTTATTTTGCGGCGCAATCCGTAGTACTGACTGGCCATATGCCGGATGTAGCTAAAAGTGCTCTCAATGTGTGCAAAGCATACATCTGGCCTGCTTTAGATCTAATGACGATGGAGAACGTGCATAAGCTTTTTGATATTGCCTCAGGATTGAGAATAATTGCGGAAACGCACGTTGGAGGCCATTATCAGGAAGGCCTACGGCTGCAGCGTGCAACTTTTGAAGGCCTTTTAAGAGAAGCTGCAGCGGATGGTTTTGATCCTGTATACCGGCGGCTATGGGTATTTCAATTGGCTATCCGAGAAGCCTTATTTCGCGTTGGAGCATTGGACGCTGTTCAGATTACGGCGACAACACGGAATCGTAGGCGTCGTACATAAGCTATAAGTAACACACGCGTCCATGCCGTGACCTTGAATTCTAGTTATCGCCATGGACGCGTGTGTTTACTCGCTAGGAGCTTTAAATCTCAGACATATCGAAATTCCATGTTTCTTTCATGCGGAAAACCGCTACTAGCGTAATAAGCGATACGACGATGAGGTAAATGCCGACTGCTCCCACTCCATAAGAACGAACAAGTGCAGTAGCGATAAAGGGAGCTACTGCAGCGCCTAGGATGGAAGAAACGTTGTAGCTGATTCCTGACCCCGTGTATCGGACATTGGTGGGGAAGAGCTCCGGAAGAACTGCGGACATAGGCCCGAAGATGAGCCCCATGATAAACATTCCGATTGTTAGGAAAATCAAAACGCTGCCCACGGTAGCCGTTGCAGGATCGAGGAAGATCTTAAAAGACAATCCGAAAAGGATCATGACTATTGAGATGCTGATGAGTGATGTTTTTCGACCACGACGATCTGCCATTTGACCTGCCAACGGGATGCCAACGATAAAAGCAGCGATAGAAACGAGTTGGAGTTTGAGGAAGTCAATGTAGGGGATACCAAGGCCAAGCCCAAGGTTTTTGTTACCGATGCCATAAGACAGCACCCAGGTGGTGACTAAGTAGAACAAGGTATAGCAGCTCAGCATGATGAATGTTCCCAAGATCATGGGGCGCCAGGCTGTCTTGAAAGCTTCAGTGATTGGAGTTTTCACTTTCTTGCCGGACTTTACGGCTGCTTTGAAAACTGGGGTTTCTTCAAGAGTTACACGGGCCCAGAGGCCGATGATTACCATGACCGCAGACATAGCGAATGGAATCCGCCAACCCCAAGTCATAAAGGCACCTTCGATGTCACCATTTGTATGCCCCAGAGTAGTCACCAAGAACAGGAAGAAGCCGTTAGCTAGGAGGAAACCAAAAGGCGCCCCCAATTGCGGCCACATTGCAGCCCAGGCGCGCTTGCCTTTTTCTGCTGTTTCAGTTGCTAAAAGGGCGGCGCCTGACCATTCGCCTCCTAGGCCCAAACCCTGGCAAAAACGCATGAGGGCTAAAAGCGCAGGTGCGGCTATGCCTACTTGAGCGTATGTGGGCAGAAACGCAATAAGGAAAGTTGCTATTCCCATCGTAAGCAAAGAACCTACAAGAGTGGCTTTTCTGCCGATACGATCTCCGAAATGGCCGAAAATAATAGAGCCTAATGGGCGAGCTACAAAGGCTAAACCGAAAGTTGCAAAAGAGGCAAGCAAGCCAACGGTTGGGTCTTCATTTTTAGGGAAGAACAGGTGGGGAAACACCGCAACTGCGGCCGTAGCATAGGCGTAAAAATCGTAGAACTCAATGGTGGTTCCTATCAAGGAAGCAGTGATGATTTTACGTCTCATGGCTTTATCTACTTTTGGCCGTGTTATCTCACGGGTATTACGCTCCGCTGTGGCGGAGGTTGTCGATGGACTCATCATCACACTCCTTATACATCGATATCCGTCCCGGTGAGGACGGAACCTCCATCATATTTTCCCATTTTATGAGATGCAAATATCATTCTATGGGATGTGGGGAAATATGGGGTAGGTTATGGCAGGAATGGTTGGCGTGCGGCGCTTCCTTGGTGCGTAAACCTTCATAATGTATGCCGTGAGCTTTTGTCTAGGGATACTGTGATACGCCCTGAAGCGGGGGCCTGAGGGTTTTGTCGATTGGGTTAAGTGGATTCGATGGGCGACTCTAAAATGACATAATGTAAATTATCGGACATTTAGAGAGGGCGTTGTTTGTTAATTTGCGTAAAAGACATACGCATACTGTTTTGTACTCAACCGGTCTCGATTGTTTGCTGATATAGCGCCTCGTTGCAATGTGGCAATATGTGAGCAATATCCACCACTTGGTTTGGGTTTGGTGTAAAGCTAAATGCAAAGCGATAAAAGTCTTTTGCGGCTACAGGGTCTCCCTACAATTTTTGAGAGGCGCACTCGCTTTTACTAAACAAGCCTTGGGAAGCTTGCCTCTACGGGGTTCGTCCCTAACTTGAATGTTGTTGTATGCCTTGAATACTTTTACACCCCCTTATTACGTCACTGTGACGTAATAAGGGGTGTTTCTCTGTCTATTGTTGCTGGTCCGCTGGAATATTTTTCTCTGAATTCCGACGTTCCCGATACGCATAATAAAGTTGTATGAGGGTAATGACGGAAAAGACACCTGCGAAAACTGCTAACCACGGTAGCTTTTCATAGATCATAAAAGCCGCGAAACCTAGAAGGACGATGAAACGTAACCATAGTCCGGGAATCATTCTTGATGCCATGAATAAGTGACTCTCTAGTTCTTTTTAAGGGTAAGTAAGACGTTGATTTCCCCATTTGTATCGATTTTAGCGGCTACGAATTCAGGGGTGTTTACGTCATAATCAAGACGATTAATTGGGATGGTTGAAGAAAGCTTTACGGTGTCTTCATCCCGAACAATCGTAAAATTGGGAGATATTGAATTAGTTTTGCCGTGAATAGTGAGATTGCCCGGAATCGTAATTTCCGTTGTTGTCCCGTCTTCTGGGATGGAAGAAAGATCCGTAGCACCCGTGGTTTCAAAGGTTGCTTCTGGGTAGTTTTCCACCTCAAATATCTTGGCGCGCACGTTGTTGTCTCGTTTATCGTTATCAGTTCGGATATCTGCCATATTAATGGTTACTTTTCCTGAAACGATCTTCTGTTCCTTGACCTCAACCGTTCCGCTTACACTTTGGGTTGATCCAGAAGTAACTCGTTTTTCTGCTGGTAGGACCTCATAAAAAGTGAAACCTGCAGAGCTGATATTTGGAGCTTTGCCGTAGACAACTTCCCACGTTCCATTGATATCTGTTGTAGCGGCCTTTGCAGCGGAGGCATCAAGAGTCTCGGTTTTCACGCCAGGACCATTGATCAGTGGGATAACCGCCATGGCAACGGTAAAGACAGACAAAAGAACAACGATAACTGCAGTGCCAAGTGCAATGAGTTTATGCTTTTTTTCCATGGGTGCGCTGGTTATCCTTCTACCTGAGTTTCTCTATCTGTTTAGCTAATACAACCAGCTCAGAACAAAGTTGTTGCATTTCCATTGGATCAGCACCTTCTGAACTGGCGGTGGCGATGTCTTCTGCAGCGCAGCGAAGCTCAAATAAAGAGTCGCGTAGCTCACTAACCCGCTCAGGTCGTAATACTACTGCGTTTTCTGGCACCGCTGGTCCTATACTCGCAGTTCTTTGCTCGTAGGCTCGCTGCCTGCAAGAATGTGAGCAAAATTTTTTCGGGCGTCCGCGTCCAGGGCTAGCAAATTCTTTACCGCACCATGCGCACGTATTAACCCGTAAATTAGACATCCACTTCAGTGTAAACTACGAGGCCTTAGACGGATGAGCTCATTGGAAAACGCTGATCCCCTATTTAACGGAACCTGGGGAACAAAAACTACCGGTTCATGCGTTATAGTGGAAGACCTTGAGCGTTTTCTCCGAAGTGGAGACTTCGCCGTGCCCCCTTTGATATGGAAAGGACTGATCCCCTATGGCAGATCGTGTTTTGCGCGGCAGCCGCATGGGTGCTGTCAGCTACGAAACCGACAGGGACCATGATCTGGCTCCTCGTCAGATGGTTCGCTATAAGACAGAAACCGGCGAGATCTTTGACGTCCCCTTTGCGCATGACGCAGAAATTCCAGGTACGTGGCTGTGCAAAAATGGCCAGATCGGAACACTCATGGAGGGGGAAGGCGTAGAATCCAAACCGGTCAAGCCACCACGCACGCACTGGGACATGCTACGTGAGCGTCGTTCCATTGAAGAGCTTGATCTGCTTTTAGAAGAGCGTATTGAGCTCCTGCGTAAGCGCCGCCGTAATGCTGCACGGTTGCTGAAGCAACAGCAGGAAGAAGCTGCAGCACAGGCAAATAACCAGTAATTTTTACTAGATATTTAAAAGTGATCCCCCACGTGATGCTCTTATAAGCTACGCGGGGGATCACTTTTATGTGCTTGAAATTAGATCATATGCTTTTCCTGAAAGCGGCGATCTCATGCTTTGCCAGCTTAGAACCTTCACGGTAGATATTGGTTAGCTGCTCTTTTCGGTGGTTTAGCCCCCACTTAGTTACTTCGAGGAGCGAGTCTTTGACAAAGCTACCGTCTAGCTTAGACTCTCCGATTTCACGCTCTGTGAACGTAATTGGTACTTCACGAACATCGAATCCAGCTCGTACCACTCGCCATGCCATATCAACTTGGAAGATATAACCTGCATTGGATAGCTCGTCGAGGTCAATGGTTTCTAAAACCTCGCGTTTGAAGGCTCGGTAGCCTGCAGTCATATCCGAGAGACCAGCGCCGAGGGCAACAGAGATATAGATGTTGCCACCTTTGGACAATACCCAACGGTTTTTAGGCCAGTTCACTACTTTGCCGCCTGGGACGTAACGGGAACCGATAACAAGATCGGCTCCTGCGTCTACCTGCTCAAGCAGCAAGTGCAGTTGCTCAGGTGCATGCGAACCATCTGCATCCATTTCACACAAAACCGTGTAATCGCGCTCAAGGCCCCAGCGGAATCCAGCAACATAGGCGCCACATAGACCGCCTTTACCTTCTCGATGGAAAACCTTGATATGGCTGTCTTTTTCTGCCAATGCATCAGCTGCTTCGCCGGTTCCATCGGGGCTGTTGTCATCGACAATCAGAATGTCCACGTTAGGAGCGGCCTCACGGACACGACCGGTGATGAGGGGAAGATTCTCCAGCTCATTGTAGGTGGGAATGATCACCAGGGTCTTATCGCTGGGCTTGGTCATTGCTTTAAGTGACTCCTTGGTAGGCGGTTAAAATTAGAGCTTAGTTGTTCGCGATTTCAGCTTGCGGCTGGTTCCTCTGCTGATGCTTTTGCTTTGAAAAAACAGCGACCACAAAGCGCACATGGTTCCTATGATAACCAAGGCATACTCAATATAGGTGCCATACCTAGCTGAAAAGGTCAGCGTGTCGTGAAGAGGAAGTGTGTCTTCCAAGGTAGCAGACTGAAATATCTTAGTTTGGGAAATGACGGAGCCATCGGGTTTGATGAGCGCAGAAACCCCGGAAGTTGCTGCTACGACTACTGCCCTATCCAGTTCAATAGCTCGCATGCGGCTCATTGCTAATTGCTGATAGGTCATATCTGTAAAACCGAAGGTTGCGTTGTTAGTAGGTGTCGTAAGTATCTGCGCGCCTGCGGTGACCGCATCCCGTCCGGCCTTATCAAAAGCAACTTCATAACAAGTGGCAATGCCTACAGCTATGTTCTTTCCCGTAGTGGCGGCAGTCATGTGAACAACGCCGTTGCCGTTTCCAGGTTTAAAATCTCCAGCTAGATCTACCAAAGGAGAGAGTTTTCTAAAGAAATCTCTCCAGGGCATGTACTCGCCAAAGGGCTGAAGGTACTTCTTATTGTGGGTCTCCCCTACGCCTGATCGTGGATCAAAAACCACCATGGAATTTCGATGCCCCACGTTATCCTTGGTGATTGTTCCTACAAGGATAGGGGCCTGTGCATGTGCTACTGCTTGGGAAACTAATTGTTTGGCTTGTTGATCGCTAAACGGGCTAACATCGGATGAATTTTCCGGCCAAATTACTAGGTCAGGTTGTTCAGGTATCTTTTCCGTTTCTCTCACGTGGTTAGCTAGCACGGCTCGGCGTTGGGCATTGAAATCGAGTCCTAGCCGTGGAACGTTGCCCTGCACAGCTGCTACTTTCACGGTTCCTTGGTCTTCAGCTTGGCCGTTTGTCAGCGTTGCGACGCCCGCTACTAGTAGAACCGTGACCATTACGGACGCCGCCTGGCGTCGATAGGCAGCATGCGTAACGCATTGCCACAGCGCGGCTCCCACAAGGGCCGTGAGAAGCGATACCAGAGCTGGTCCTCCCCAGGGAGCCGCTCCTGCGAGGGGGCCATCGATCTGTCCCCAGGCAATGCGAACCCATGCGAAACCGCCGAATGGAAAATTAGATCGTGCCCATTCCACTGCAACGAAGACAAAGGGGAACCAGACCCACCCCAAGCGATGCCGAAGAATACGGACTCCTACTATCCCCAGCGGGATGGAATACAAGGACAAGAAAGTCGAGAGCGCAATATAAGGCATTGCTCCCACGAATTCACCTATCCATGGCAATAAGAGTAAGAAAAGCGTGATGGAGTAAATAAAACCCAGGAACGCACCAGTTTTGTTTGAGGGACGGTTTTCTTTCCACGGAGCTAAAGCCCCGCATAAGAGTGCGAGCCCAAGAGGAGCCGCAAAAAACCACCCGAGTGGCGCGTAGGAGGCGTAAACGGCAAGTCCAGCGATAGCTGCGATCGCAGACCTGGCAAGCGTTGATCGCATCGTATGCGAGGACAAAGACATAACATTGCTCACTGATCAAGAAATGGAAAGAATACGTGTTCAGGTTTCAAGGGCAAACAGGTGATCTGCTAAACGCCAAAACCTGAGAAATGTATAAATACTACTGAGTGAGGCTACAAAAAAGTTTCTTTCTGAAAAGCCTGAGCGGCTAAAATCTTTTAGCGTCGTGGTGGATTCGGCCCACTTGGTCCACCGAAATCTTCGGGTTTTATATCTCGGGACCATTTGTGAATCTCTTCCTCGTTGATCTGGTCATGATCGATAACGGAATGAGGGCTAAAACTTCCATAGCTGGCGTGCTGTCTATAACTATTGGTTGCCTCGAAACTGCGAACACCCATGTCTTCGATCTTTTTCCGAAGCCCTTTAGCCAAAAGCGATCGGACCAGTGCTCTGGTGGGCGGAAGAATAAGCAAAAGTCCGAATACACTTGTGACAAATCCTGGAAGGGCCACTCCCACTGCCCCAGCGGCTAATAGCCCTAGGTTACCTGCTGCGCGGCCTGGAGAGGAGCTGCCAGATGCTAACCGACGCGAAATGCTTCGCATTTCAAAGGCCGCAAGAAATAAGCCGCCAAAGAGAAAAGCGATGAGCAAAATGAGCGCAGTGGCCGTCCCCAGCCATTGCGCAACTCCCCAGAAGGCAAGAGCTTCGATCAGAATGTACGGAAGACCAATAAAAAGCGGCATGGTCTTTACTTTACTTCTTTTATGTGATCCGTGATAAGCTCTACAAACCTCTAGGGCTATCAGGCGTTAGGTTATTCAGAACCTTCTTCCAATGCTCCTTCCATCTCTAGGAACGCTCCGCGCAAGGTATCCAGGGCTTCTGCTGTGGGGGTTTCCCATAGACCACGGTCAGCAGCCTCAAGCAAACGTTCGGAAATATCGCGGAGTGCCCAAGGATTAGAAGCTTTAAAGAATTCTTTGTTCTCTGGGTCTTTAACGTAGGTATCCGTGAGCGTCTCATACATCCAATCGTCCATGAGGCCAGTGGTCGCATCGTATCCAAAGAGGTAATCAACTGTAGCTGACATCTCAAAGGCCCCTTTGTATCCATGATTGCGCATAGCCGCAATCCAACGTGGGTTGATCACTCGAGCTCGGAAGACTCGACGAGATTCTTCATGCAGAGTGCGAGTTTTAACGGTTTCCTGACGTGTTGAATCACCGATATAAGCTTCAGGGTCTTTGCCGGTGAGCGCGCGCACTGTGGCGACCATTCCGCCATGAAATTGGAAGTAGTCGTCGGAGTCGGCGATATCGTGTTCTTTGGAGTCCACGTTTTTTGCAGCGACCTGGATTCTGCGATAAGCAGCGCGCATCTCATCTGCGGCTTCTACTCCGCTAATTCCGCGTCCGTATGCGTAACCGCCCCACGCAGTATAGACATCCGCAAGATCTTTATCGTCGCGCCACGTGCCTGACTCAATGAGTTCAAGAATCCCGGCCCCATATGTTCCTGGCTTTGATCCGAAGATGCGTCGCACGTGGTCTTGCTGGGCGTCATCAATCGCGTGGGCCTTAACATAGTTCATACTCAAGGGCTCGTCGAGGTGGGCCACCAGCTGGATGGCATCGTCGATAAGCGCAAGTACATGGGGGAAAGCATCGCGGAAGAATCCAGAAATTCGGACTGTCGTGTCGATGCGAGGTCGTCCGAGCTCATGCAGAGAAATGACTTCTAGATCTACAACCCGGCGCGATGCTTCATCCCATATGGGCCGTACACCTAGGAGCGCGAAGACCTCTGCAATATCATCTCCGGAGGTACGCATGGCGGATGTCCCCCATACCGAGAGTCCAACGGATGTTGGGTAGTCTCCGTTGTGTTCTGATTGGTACCGCTGAATGAGCGAATCTGCGAGGAGTTGTCCGGTTTCCCATGCCAGTCGGGATGGGAGCGCTTTAGGATCAACTGAGTAGAAATTACGGCCTGTGGGGAGGACATTGATCAGTCCCCTCATTGGCGAGCCGGAGGGACCTGCTTCAATAAAACCGCCATCGAGTGCGTGTAGGATTTGTTCGATCTCTCGCTCTGATTGTGCTAGCCGAGGGATGATCTCCGTGCACGTAAAATAAAGGAGCTTGGTTAGTTCTTCTTTGTCAGCGTTTTCAGGTAGCTCGGTTGTATTTACGATGGCTTCTACGCTGTTGGAATCCCATGCCGCGGCATCGAGTTCTGTTAAAAGAGTATGAGCGATTTTTTCTACTGCATCTACCCTGCTTAAAGTTTCATCGCCGGCTTCGGATAGGCCGAGGGATTCGCGTAACCCCGGAACTGCTTTGTCGCCTCCCCAGAGTTGGCGGGCACGTAGCATTGCTAAAACGAGTTCGATACGAATATCTCCGGTGACTGATTCTCCTAGTACGTGGAGTCCCCCGCGTATTGCTGCGTCTTTGATTTCACAGAGCCATCCGTCGATTTCCATGATTTGATCATCAAAGGCGTCTTCGTCGGGGCGCTCTTCCCAACCAAGGTCTTTGTCCATTTTTGCTGCTTGAAGCAGCGTCCAAATTTCTTGGCGGATAGCGGGAAGTTTGGCAGGATCCATGGAAGCAATGTTCGCGTGTTCGTCGAGAAGCTGTTCGAGTCTGGTGATGTCCCCGTAGCTTTCGGCTCGCGCCATGGGGGGAATCATGTGGTCGATGAGCGTCGCATGAGCTCGTCTTTTAGCCTGGGTTCCTTCTCCTGGGTCGTTGACAAGGAAGGGATAAATGAGTGGCAGCTCATTGATGGCTTGGTCTGGGTAACAATCAGCGGAAAGGCCTGCGTTTTTTCCTGGTAGCCATTCCATGTTTCCGTGTTTGCCCATATGCACGATGGCATCGGCTCCAAAAATTTCTCTGAGCCAGTAATAGACCCCTAAATAATGGTGATTGGCGGGGAGGTTAGGGTCGTGATAGATGCCGACAGGGTTTTCGCCGAAGCCGCGGGGTGGCTGAACCATCACTACGACATTGCCAAACTGTAGGCCAGCTATGTAGAGTTCCCCGGTTTCCTGATCGACGTAATGGGTTCCGGGTGCTTGCCCCCAATGCTGGGTCATTTCATCCTGCATCCCTTGTGGTAAGGATGCAAAGAAGTTGAGGTAATCCTCTCGAGAAAGTTTGAGGGGATTATTTTTGATTACCTCGTTAGTAAGCCATTCTGGATCGTGTCCCCCTGCCGCGATAATGGCATGCATCAGTGCATCTCCGTCGTGGGCGCCTTCCTCTGAGTATCCGGGGATGTCGCTGGTATTACCGAGATTATAGCCTGCTTTGTCCAACGCTTGGAGGACGCGGAGCGTAGAAAGCGGGGTATCTAGTCCCACAGCATTGCCTATACGGGCGTGCTTGGTGGGGTATGCAGAGAGCATAAGGACGAGTTTTTTATCTTTATTTTTGATAGTCCGTAGTGCTGCATGCCGGATGGCTATTCCCGCAAGGCGAGAGCATCGTTCAGCATCTGGAACATAGGCGATGAGGCCATCAGAGTCGTGCTCTTTGAATGAGAAGGGGACGGAGATGAGCCGTCCATCGAATTCTGGGACTGCGATTTGAGTAGCTACGTCGAGAGGGCTGAGGCCCTCATCGTTGTCTTCCCAATCGGAGCGCGAATTGGTCAGCGCAAGACCTTGGATGATAGGGATATCAAGAGCAGCAAGCTTTGCGACGTCCCACGCTTCATCGTCCCCACCTGCGGTCGCAGTGGCTGGTTTTGTGCCGCCGGCGGCTAATACGGTGGTGATTAAAGCGTCGCATGCACGAAGCTCTTGGAGTAGCTCTTCTGACGCTTGGCGTAAGGAAGCCGCAAAGATTGGTACGGGTAGTCCGCCTTTTTCCTCGATAGCGTGAGAGAGGGCTTCTATGTATGCGGTGTTACCGGCTAAATGCTGTGCTCGGTAATAAATAATGCCGATTCTGGGGGCTTGCGGCGGGATCATTGCGGTGGATGTTCTGTCTAAATGACCCCACACCGGCATGTGTTTTGGCTCTTCAAAACCTAGCCCTGTAAACAGCAGCGTATCGGAGAGAAAATTGTGGAGGTTTATCAAATTAGATTGACCTCCCTCCGCTAAGTATGTATGAGCTGTGGTGACAACTCCTGCTGGCGCAGTGGAAAGCTCGGTGAGCTCAGCGTCCACTGCGAGCTCGCCGGAAACCGCGACTAAAGGAACCGATGAGGCGAGGATCCGTTCCAAGCCACGTTCCCATGCGCGCTTTCCTCCCAAAAGTCGGACGACAAAGACATCAGTCTTCAAGATAAGTTCGTCGAGTTTTTCCTCGGAGACGTAATTCGGGTTAGCAAAATGGAAACTGACGTTGTCAGCTTCTGCCGCTACTTTGGCCGAAAGGAGATCTGTATCTGATGTGGACAAAAGCGTGATCATGTGAGACAAAGTTTCCTTTCGTGGGTGACGCGCCCATCGATGTGTTGTTTAAGGGAGTGGTTGTGACACGTGGTTTTCATGAAAACGATGGTCTGGCTATAACAGTGGCGCGACCGTCCGGATTTTCACCGGGTTCATCGACACATGAAATAAGCTTTCCCGAAATATTTCGGTGCCGTAGGCTGGGCTTATTCAACGTATACACAACACTTTGCAACCGTGCTGCGGTTCTCTGTTTTTCATTATTATGTTGTTTCTAGCAGCCTGCTCAAAGGCCTGTACTAGCTTAGCTAATTTAGCTAGCCAGTTGGGTTGGTTTGGGGGTGGGTGTGAAAAAGCTTGTTTTACGGGTCACAATGTTGGTTTAAGTGTGTTTGTTTTTACTATCATGTTGCGCATGACCCACCCTAAAATCTCGCAATCAGCAGTCCTGATTGCGCACCCAGACCGTAGCCGTTCTGATATGTGTCCTGGTGCACTTAAACTGCATCACGCCACGGATGGAGCTATTGGGCGCGTTCGATTCCCTGGCGGACGAGTACGCCCAGAACAATGGAAGACGATTGCTCAGATTGCCCGGGAACTTGGTGATGGAACAATCCACATTACAACTCGGGGAAATATGCAGTTCCGTGGTGTAAAGGATGAGGCGCAATTTGCCACTGTTGTTGAGGAATCCGGATTCCTGCCTTCGCGGAGTCACGACAAAATCAGGAATATTTTGGCTTCTCCCCTACATCCTGAGCTATGGCCGCTAGTAGACAGCCTAGATGCTGCGCTTTTGAATGATGACGTAGTGTCTGGTTTATCTGGTCGTACCCTCTTTGGCTTTGATGCCGGTGAAGGCGACATTCTGAGCCAGCGTCCAGATTTTGGTGTTATCGCAATTGATGATGCACACCATATGATTCTGGGAGGACAGATTACCGAGATACGTCTGAATGACTTAGAGATTATTCCTAAGGTACTCACTTTTGCTGCGCGAATATGGCAAGAAAACCGCGAAGCCTCGTGGCGGCTCCATGAAAGCCCATCTGTACGTGCGCTCATCCTGGAACAAATCCAGGCGCACTTTGCAGTGGAGACACAGCCGGTAATCCCTCCAGTTATTGAAGGCTCCGCACGTCCGGTTGGCTGGATTGACCTTGGAGATGAGCGTGTTTCTTTGGGCGCGGGTCTTCGTTTTGGTTTCCTCACAGCACAGGTCGCAGATATTTTGAGCGCGATAGACGCTGAAACCACGATTACTCCGTGGGCATCAATCGTGATTCATAATCTCCCTCACTATGATGCGGATGCTGTGGTTAAAGTATTGGCTCCATTAGGGATGCTTTTTGATCAAGAATCACCATGGCTAAGGGTAACTGCTTGTACCGGCCTGCCAGGGTGCCAGAAGTCCTTGTCAAATACCCAAAATGATGCAACGCAGTTGGTTATTTCGGGTAAAGCACCAGAGGGCCTTGTACACTTTTCAGGGTGCGACCGTCGTTGCGGTCATCCCCTATCCCATCACACGGAATACGTTGCCACCGGCGACGGAGAATACGAGGTATCAGCAAGGTGAGCTTTGACTACATCACCGACGGCAATGAGATTTACCGTCAATCCTTTGCGATGATTCGTGAGGAATCCGATCTCAGTAACTTTGATCCAGATCAAGCACAAGTTGCTGTCCGTATGATTCATGCCGCCGGTGAGGTAGATCTTGCTGAGGACATTGAGTTCTCAGCAAACCTTGTTCCTGCAGCCCGAAGCGCGCTCAAAGCAGGAGCGCCCATCTTTACTGACGTTAACATGGTAAAAAGCGGGATCACTCGGAAACGGCTCCCCGTTAACAACGACGTGATCTGTTTGCTTACAGACAAACGAATCCCGGACCTTGCAGCCCGACTCGGCACAACGCGATCCGCGGCGGCAGTAGAACTATGGGCTGAGCGTCTCGACGGCGCCATCGTTGCCATCGGCAACGCCCCTACAGCACTCTTTCATTTGATGAATTGGCTTGCTGAAGATCCTACCCGGCCGCGTCCAGCCGCAATTATAGGAATCCCCGTAGGGTTTGTCGGCGCTGCCGAATCTAAGGCAGCTTTATCCAACGTGGCTGCCGATCTTGGTACTGAGTTTGTAACCGTTCATGGACGCCGGGGCGGATCAGCAATTACATGTGCTGCTATTAATGCTCTTGCCACAGAAAAGGAGATACTTCCGTGAGCACGGCAAGACTCATTGGCGTAGGAGTAGGCCCTGGAGACCCTGAACTGTTAACGATTAAAGCGGTAAAAGCTATCCAAACCGCAGACGTGGTTGCTTATCACGCTCGACCCAATGGAGCATCGGCTGCACGAAAGATAGCATCATCGTATTTAACAGATTCGCAAGAGCATGAGCTCCTAGAGTACCCAGTGACAACGGGGATTACCGACCATCCTGGCGGCTATGCCGGAGCCATGGCCGACTTTTATCTTGATGCCACCCAGCGACTACGCACACACCTAGAGCAAGGTAAAACCGTTGCAGTGCTAGCGCTCGGTGATCCTATGCTGTATAGCTCTTACCAGCATCTGCACAAGTACCTTGCAGAAGAATTTCCCGCAGAGATTATCCCGGGAATTCCTTCTATTACTGCCGCCGCCGATGTCTTAGGCATGCCATTATCTGAAGATGATGAAGTCCTCTCCATCATCCCCGGAACACTTCCTAGCGCTGAATTAACGCAGCGACTGCTCGATTGCGACACCGCGGTTGTGATGAAGTTAGGTCGTACGTTTGAAAAAGTTCGACAATGTCTTATCGCTGCAGGCGTTGCTGATCGAGCGTACGTGGTAAAACGTGTAGGCATGGAAGGTCAGAGTACAATCCCAGTACTCGAAGCGGACCCGAACTCTATTCCCTACTTCGCAGTAGCTGTTGTCCCTTCAGCGGTGCACCAAAATCATAATGGGTTGCAAGAAGACCACTGCACAAATACGACTCGAGGAGAAGTAGTAGTCATCGGACTTGGTCCTGGTTCTTCAAAGTGGATAACGCCCGAGGCCACTGCAGAATTGAAAAACGCAACCGATATTGTTGGCTATTCCACCTATGTTAAGCGCGTGCCTCTCCGCGCCGGGCAACGCCGGCATCTCTTTGATAATAAGGTGGAAGCTGAGCGCGCAGCCATGGCTTTGGACATGGCAAAACAGGGGAAAAAGGTTGCGGTGGTTTCTTCTGGAGATCCAGGCGTGTTTGCTATGGCTGCAGCGGTTCTAGAGACCGCCGATGATGAACAATGGCGCGAGGTCCCCATTCGAGTCATCCCGGGTATGACTGCAGCACAAGCTGTGGCTTCTCAGGTAGGGGCACCCTTGGGGCACGATTTTGGAATGATCTCTTTGTCTAATCGCCTCAAGCCCTTTGAGATCGTAGAAAAACGCATCCGTGCGCTCGCAGGTGCTGACATGGCTTTTGCCTGCTACAACCCTGCTTCAAAGGAGCGTCGTTGGCAGGTGGCAAGGCTTAGAGAGATCGTTTTAGAGTATCAGTCGGGAGATACCCCTGTTATTGTGGCTCGTGCAGTGGGATCCGATCAAGAAGGTATTGTGGTGACCACTCTGCAAAACTTTGACCCGGACATCGTAGACATGCGGACTATGGTCATCGTGGGTGCTTCGACGACACGCCAATACATGGGGGCGGATGTACGCCGCGTTTTTACTTCACGGCGCTACGAGTAAAAAACAGGAAGGCTACTGCATATATATGCAGTAGCCTTCCTGCTAGGAGTTAAGCCACTTATAGCGCCTGTAGCACGTCTATGACTTCTGCTGCAGACGTGGCCGTGTATGCAGCGGGTGGCAAAACAGGGCGCTGTATCATGATGACGTCAACGCCGAGCTCACGTGCAGCATCCAATTTAGCGCTTGTCAACGGGCCTCCAGAATTTTTGGTTACAACGCAATCGATCTGATTATCCACCATGAGTTTCTTTTCATCGGTTACGGTAAAAGGACCGCGCGACATAATGAGTCGGTGACGTGGAGGAAGTGGCACTTGCGGAGGCTCTACGGTGCGTACTACATACAGGTTGTGGGGATCCTCTGCAAAAGGTGCGAGCTGCTGGCGGCCAATAGTGAGGAAAATATGATGATAGTCTCTAGCAGCTAGAGAGGCTGCTTGGGCAACCGAAGAGACAGTGCGCCAACGATCCCTGGGAGCAGCTGTCCAAGCAGGACGATGGAGAGCGATAAGTGGAATCCCCGTTGCTCGCGTAGCCTCTACTGCGGAAATACTAATGCGCTCGGCAAAAGGGTGGGTGGCATCGATGACTACTTCTACCCCCTCCTTGATCAGCCACTGGGTAAGCCCCATAGGGCCGCCAAAACCGCCAATGCGCACTTCACCTACCGGAAGTTTAGGGTTTGCAACTCTTCCCGCGAGTGAGCTAGTGACATGCCAGCCAGCATCGTAAAGCATTTGGGCGACTTCTCTAGCCTCGCCGGTACCGCCAAGGATCAGGGCGCGCATGGGATAGTCCTTCCGTGTGTATCACGAGGGCGGTCATCAGAATAAAGGAAAGAATCAGGAAAACCTTCGGCTGTGAGAACTCGACCGACAACAATGATTGCTGTACGCGTAATGCCTGATTCTTTGACTTTTGATGCAACATCTGAGAGAGTGCCCCGAACGATTTTCTCCTCTGGGCGGGAAGCAAAAGCGACAACGGCAACGGGACAATCTTCGCCATAATTAGGTATCAGTTCTGCTACCACGCGGTCAATATCATGTGCCGCCAGGTGTATACACAGAGTGGCACCGCTTTGCCCTAGAGTAGACAGGTCTTCTCCCTCTGGCATCGCCGAAGCCCGTCCGGATACTCGCGTTAAGATGACAGTCTGTCCTACCGTGGGCACAGTGAGTTCATGGCCTAATGCTGCAGCAACAGCTGCGAAAGAAGGAACCCCAGGCACTATCTGATAGTCCACTCCATGTGCGGTAAGACGTCGGGCTTGTTCGGCAACTGCAGAATAGATGGCGGGGTCGCCAGAATGTAGCCGTGCGATATCTTTCCCCTGGGAATGCGCATCAAGAATGCGTTGGGTGATTTCATCCAGCGGCATACGGGCGGTATTGATGACTTCGGCATGTTCTGGAACCGAGTCTAAAACCTCGGGGGGAACAATGGAGCCTGCGTACATACACACCTGGCAGGTGCTGATGAGCTTTTGTGCGCGTAATGTTAACAAATCTGCAGCGCCTGGACCAGCGCCAATAAAATAAACGGTCATTTTTACCTTTAATAGTTGCGGCTTTACTAAAGTTTAGGGGTGTTGGACTTGGTAACACTCCACTGGAGCACAGGCAGTGCTGGCTTCATTGTGGTAAAAGATCCCACGTTATGTTCCTGCGAAATATCGAAGCGGGCCATGCTTCCACCCAGTGTTTTTCTTAACTCCCAGAGCACCGATTCACTTTCTATTGTCACTGCGTTAGCCACAAGACGGCCACCCATCGGAAGCCTAGACCATGCAGCGTCAAAGACCCCAGGCGCCGTGAGGCCGCCTCCGATGAACATGGCATCTGGAGGCGTAGGGACCTCATCGAAAGAGTCAGGAGCTCCATGAAGGATGGTTAAGCGGTCTATAACTCCTAACGACCGTGCATTTTTTGCGATGCGGTTGCGGCGTTCCTCAACGACTTCAAAGCACACAGCCGTTGTTCCAGGTGTGGATCTCAGCCACTCAATAGCGATAGAACCAGAACCACCACCTATGTCCCATAACGTTTCGCCTTGGCGTGGGGCCAAAGTCGATAGCGTAAGGGCACGAATATGGCGTTTAGTGAGCTGTCCATCGGAGATATAGTGAGCGTCGGCAAGCCCCGGAAGCATACTCTCGCCTTTGCGCTGCAGGGACACAGCGATAACGTTGAGGGAGCTCGTAGCCGTAGGCGGCTGCTCTGCCGTGCCTGAAACAACTACCTCATCAGAGCTGCCCAAATCGCTGAGTATTATTATTTTTGCGTCTGATTGATTGAGCTCAACTAACAGGTCACAGATAGAAGCAGGAGTTTTTTCATCCTGACCGAGCACCAGGAAAATTCCCCCGCGTTGTATTGGAAGTACTAGATGATCTACAGCGTTGGTGACCAAGCTATAAACGGGAGTCTTATCAAGGGGCCAGCCTAGACGCGCGCATGCCAAGGATGCTGAGGAGCTATGTGGAATCACTGTAACCGAATGCTGCGGAAGCAACCGTATGAGCGTTGACCCGATGCCATGGAACATCGGATCGCCTGAGCCTAACACCACTACATTAAGATCTGTCAGCTCTGCAAAAATTTCTGGGATTTTGGGAAGCATCGGAGACGGCCACGGGCGACGTTCCGCTGAGACATCCTCGGGGACGAGTCCTAGCTGACGCCAAGAACCAATGATGATGTCCGCCTGGTAGAGTGCTTCACGCGCCTGGGTCCCTAACTCGTCTACTCCACCCGCGCTAATACCTACCACAGTGATAAAACCAGTTTTGGCCACTGAATCCCCTACCGCAATGCGTCGTAACGAGGTCGCTTCCCTACTCATAGAAAAAATTCTAGCGATACAAGTGTTGTTCGCTGTGATCAGCGCGGCATATGGCGCCAAATTGAGCTAGGAACCACACGCATGAGAAAAGCCAATGCTATGAGACGCCGCGGGATCCACAGGGAGGTGGACCGCTTTCCGTTGTTGATCTCCTGTACTACTGCCCTGGCTACGATATCTGGGGTTACGGACATAGGAGCAGGAGACATACCAGCAGTCATTTTTCCGATCACAAAACCAGGTCGAGCAGTGATCAAACGGAGGTTTGTTGAATGCAAAGCCATACCGAGACCTTGGCAAAATGCATCTAAGCCTGCCTTGGTTGAACCGTATACATAATTAGCTCGTCGAGCTCGCCAACCAGCGATGGAAGAAAAAGCTGTGATGGTACCAGGCTTAGAGTTATGCTTCATGTGATCAGACAGAACGGTGAGCGCCACAATCTGTGCCGTGTAGTCTATTGTGGCGATTTTTGCCGCATGATGCTCATCGGTCTCAGCAGCCGCTTGATCTCCCAGGATTCCGAAGCATACTATGGCGTGCTCAATGTCTCCGGAGTTTTCTACTATCTTCCGGCAACAGTGTAGATCGGAAGCATCGAAAAATTCAGTACGTACTGATGCAGCACCCAACGTCACAAGATCTGCGCTCAGGCTTTTAAGGTCTTCCACACGGCGTGCGGCGAGTACTACATGGCGACCAGGTGCTAGAAGGCGTGCTATCTGTCCACCGATTTCGCTGGTAGCGCCAAGAACAAGCAGAGTTCGAACATCAGACATTACTGGAGTGTCCTTGGTTGATTATTGAGGCGTTCACAGCCATTCTCTGTCACCACGACGATATCCTCAATACGAGCCCCAAAACGATCTTCGAGGTAGATTCCGGGTTCCACGGAAAAAGCCATGCCTGGTTGAAGAACAAGGTTGTTTCCTTTCATGATAAAGGGTTCTTCGTGCGTGGATAACCCGATACCATGGCCAGTGCGGTGAATAAAAGCGTTTCCGTAACCCGCCTCTGAAATAATATCGCGGGCTACTTTATCAATGCTTGCAGCTGTGACCCCCGGCTTAATAGATTTAACAGCCTCTTCCTGCGCACGGAAAAGCACGGTGTACATTTGTCGGGCTTCTACGTCTAAGAGATCGAGGTCTCCCCCAACAACATATGTTCGGGTGCAATCTGAGTGGTATCCCGCACCATAGGTGCCACCAATATCAACAACAACCAAATCCCCGGGAACAAGTTTGCGATCCGAGTAATCGTGATGCGGATTGGCACCATTGGCTTGGCTTCCGACGATGACAAAGTCGACTTTGGAATGGTCTTTCTTGATAAGCACTGCTAAGTCTTCTGCTACTTCAGCTTCTGTTCGTCCTGGTTGCAAGAGAAAAGGAACCTGTGCGTGGACTTTATCAATAGCACGGCCAGCTGAGCGTAACTGATCGATTTCCTCAGCGTCTTTGGCTATGAACAATTCAGCGAGAACTGCAGTTGCCAGAACTGTAGTTGTTTGTTCGCCCAAGATATTTTGGATCGATATCAGATGATTAGCTGTGAGGTCTTCTCCTATACCAACGGCAGCATGCGGAGAAGCACCTAGTGCAGCTACCGAGGCAGCATAAGGATCTTGCCCGTCTATCCACCCCAGGATATTAATGTCAAGAGACGGAATGGCGGATTTTCGTAGATCGCCTCGGTCTACGTCTGGAACAATAAGAGTGGGTTGGGCTCCAGAAGATGGGATCACTAGTGCTGTGAGTCTTTCGTGGGTTGAAATCCAGGAACCCGTGAGGTACGCAAGTTGTGCGCCTGCTCCGATGATGAGTCCGCTCAAACCGGATTCACGTGCAAGCGCAGCTGCACGTGTGATCCGATGCGAATAGACCTCGGGAGCAAAGCCGCAGTGTTCATTGATATCCATAGTGCTTTATTGTAGAGAGTTCAAAGCTTGTCGACGCCACCTAGTTGCCGATGGCGACCACACCGCGTCGTATTGCTTCAATGGCAGATCGAGCTGACTTTCTTGTTTCTTTGCTATAAGCAGTTGACCTGATCTGTTCGAGTAAATCGATAACTTGGCGGCATTGTCGCACAAAATCTCCTGCGGTGAGCTCGGCGCCTGATTCGGCTGCAGCGGCGAGACAATAACCAAGAGGCGCACCAGCAGTCCATTGATGCATAGCTAGAGAAAAACCGGCTTCTGGGTACTTGGTTACAGGCAATTGGTAGCGCCGTTCATTCACACTGAGCTCATCCCAGAGCCTCAGCGTATTGTTCATGGCCAAGGCCATAGACTCTGTCGCAGCCTCTGGTTCACCACGTGTTTCTTTACGATTTTCAAATGTGCACATACTAACAACACCAGCAAGTTCTGCGGGGTCGAGGTCATCCCAGATTCCACGTTTGAGGCATTGAGCTACTAACAAGTCCGATTCGTTGTGAATTTTCGCTAGGTTTTCGCCTTCTTCCGTTACCCGTGGGATGGCATCAATAAACTCGACATAATCAAGTTCTCCTAGCAGCCCTAGAATCCGATCAAAAGTTTTTCCCAGGGTATCGGTGGCTGTCTCTACCGTAGTACGTAATTGAGATGTCTCTTTCTGTGCACGTGCGAGCTTTTCTCCTATCCTTGCGAGGTCTTCCCTATTATCCCACTGGTGGGCTGGGTGGGAGCGTATGCGAGCGCGAAGTGCAGTGATTTTTTCTGTAGGCCGATTACGGTGCTGAGGCTTGAGACGCTTTGGGCGGGAATACGTGAGTTTTTCAAATTGTCTGACCACATACTTGGAGTTTTTCCGAGGTTGAGTAATCGTGGCACGAGAGAGCTTCATATGACCTACTACCACTGGAGGCATCGGGAAAGCGGCAGTATCAACTCTTCCTGACCAGCCAGATTCCATGGTCACCCAAGGTTTAGGGTCAGAAGAATTATTA
The DNA here is from genome assembly GCF_002155265.1 of Corynebacterium pseudotuberculosis. NCBI lineage: Bacteria > Bacillati > Actinomycetota > Actinomycetes > Mycobacteriales > Corynebacteriaceae > Corynebacterium > Corynebacterium pseudotuberculosis. Next base: position 1,732,697 of record NZ_CP021251.1, on the reverse strand, counting down.
GAGGGTTGTACAACTACGGCTAATAGCGGGCGTTTTTTGCCTGGCATAGCAATCACGTCTCCGAGATTAAGGCTGGCCAACACCTTGGTAACTTCCATCTCCCGCTGTTCAAATGAGTGCCTTTTTGCTCTACGTTCTTCATCTGTAAGCTCGCGTCTGAGCGTGATATATTCTAAAAATTTCTCAATATTCTCTTCAGATATATGACTGCTGAGCTGCGATTCAAGATCTTTAACGCGCGTTTCCGAGCGCTCTATTTTCCGCACGAGGTCTACTACGCTTCCATCTGCTTGGAATTGAGCGAAAGATTTTTCCAAAAGTCGGTGCGCCGAGGTAAAACCAATGGTTTTAAGTAAATTAACCGACATGTTGTAGCCGGGTGAAAAGGTTGAGATAAGTGGATATGTTCGAGTGGACGCGAGCCCAGCGACAGAGCGAGGATCCATTGCGGGAGCCCATTGGACTACAGCATTTCCGATAATATCAATGCCACGACGGCCTGCACGACCCGTTAGCTGTGTATATTGACCAGGCGTGAGGTCTACGTGTGCCTCACCATTGTATTTGACCAGTTTTTCTAGAACCACGGTACGAGCAGGCATATTAATGCCGAGTGCGAGGGTTTCCGTGGCAAAAACAGCGCGGACGAGACCTTTAGTAAAAAGCTCTTCAACGATGTGCCTAAAAGCCGGCAGCATTCCAGCATGGTGAGCGGCGAAACCACGCATCAACGCAGCCCGCCACTTGCGGAAATCAAGAACCTTGAGGTCTTCCTCGGGAATCCCCGCTACCCCAGCATCAACGATACGGGCGATTTCTTCTGCTTCTTGTTGGTCCGTGAGCACGATGCTGGAGCGCATGCATTGATATAGCGCGCCTTCGCATCCAGCACGGGAAAATATGAAAGTGATTGCCGGAAGCATGTCTTGACTTTGCAAAACATCGAGAACCTCTGGTCGTCCTTGTGGGCGGTACCGATCTTGTTGTGGGCGATTTGGACGTGAGCTATGAGACTTTCCGGATGAGCGAGCACGGAAGCCTCCGGACTTGAACTGGTCGCGTCCTCGATCAATTGCTTCTTTCCCCTCTATGCGGTCGATGTGCTCCTCGAGTCGAACATTCACTTCACCGCCTGAATCCGGTTCAAACAACGGATGAATACGGCGTCCCACCATCATCCACTGATTCAGCGGAACTGGCCTGTGCTCAGAAACGATAACCTCGGTGTCTCCTCGTACCGTTTCCAGCCAGCGACCGAATTCTTCTGAGTTGCTGACGGTGGCAGATAAACCGACTACCTTGACAGATTCATCAAGACCAAGAATTGCCTCTTCCCATACTGCACCGCGGGACTTATCAGACAGGAAATGGATTTCATCCATGACTACGTGGGTAAGCCGGGTTAAAGCCTCTGATCGGGCATAGATCATATTTCGGAGAACTTCAGAGGTCATCACAAGGACATCTGCATCATGATTGATAGAAACGTCGCCAGTGAGCAAGCCAACGGCTTCTGCGCCATGAACTTCAACCAAGTCATGAAATTTCTGATTACTAAGCGCTTTGATTGGCGTGGTGTAAAAACACTTAGTACCACGGGAAAGGGCCAAAGAGACGGCAAATTCCCCGACTATAGTTTTGCCTGCCCCCGTAGGCGCGCATACTAAAACTCCACGGTCATCTTCAACGGCTTGGCATCCTTGAAGCTGGAAATCATCAAGGGGAAACTTCTGCCGAGAGATGAACTCTAGGAGATGAGAATGAGGGGCTGGCGTAATCGTCATGCCTTAAGGTTACTGTGCCCTAGAGAACGTCGTCGAAGTTGGTACCGGAATCTAAGGATTTTGTTTGCTTAAGAGGCGCCGGCCGCATGATTGGTCGAGAACTAATCTCACCGCTTGCTTCGACATTAGAAGTTGCAGACACAGGACCTGAAGCCGCGACTGGGTTAGGTGAATCAACCCCGCCTGCGTGAAGATCGAGAGGTGATGCTGATTCATCATCAAGATCCATCCAGCTGGGTCGTGAGACTTTTCTGCGTTTGTCGTTTATCCTCGCAAATTGCATAGCGATTTCAACCAGCAAGCTTAGAGATACTCCGAGGGCAAGCATGGAGAAAGGATCTTGTCCCGGAGTCATAAAGGCCGCAAAGACAAACAGCACAACGATGATGATCCGCCGTTTATCTTTGATGGCCTCATACGGGAGAACCCCAACAATATTGAGCATCGCGATAATCAGTGGAACCTCAAAACTCACCCCGAACATGGCAAGGAGCGCAAGTATAAAGCTGAAGTAACGATCACCGGATAGCGCAGCAGTCTGAACGTCATCGCCGATACCTAGAAGGAATTCAAGACCATAGTCAAGGACAAAGTAGGCAAGAATCGCTCCGAAGATAAACAGCAGTACTGCAATGCTGACAAAAGAAAATGTCCAACGCCGCTCGTTCTTCATCAGACCGGGGGTAATAAAGGCCCAGAGCTGATACAGCCAGATTGGAGAGGCAAAGACTAAACCGGCTAGCGCTCCAACTTTAAGACGCAACATGAACATCTCAAATGGCGCTGTTGCTATCAGCCTGCAGGTGCCATCATGTGTGAGATCAGCGCGCTTCTGTGGCGGTAGATCGCAATAAGGGCCACGAAGAATATCGCCCAGTGATGGGATAGAAAACCAGTGGAGGTGAACAGCGTGCTGGTACCAGATGAAACCAATGATCGTTGTGACTATCACGGCCAAAACAGAAATGATCACCCTGCGTCGTAGTTCTTGAAGGTGCTCGACCAGGGACATCTCACTATGATTTTGTTTCTTTGCCCTTGTGAACACTTTCTTAAACCCACGGCGTGGGACAACGCCACCTTGGGGGGAAGCCTCAAGCGAGCTCATTAAGATTCCTGCCTACTGCCTTAACGTAAAATAGTGACCTTGCGGTTTCTAAAGGTTGTTAGGAACCACAAGGTTGTATTTAAAACACGGTAGTTAAATAAAGCGTTTATCCGTGCTGGGGATTTTGTTGTTGTTGCTGGGCAGGATACTCCGTGGGAGCCTGCGGAGGAACAATGCCGTTTTGTGGCTGGACGTAAGGCTGCTGCATCAGCTGTGCCTGTTGCTGCTCGGCTCGTTGGTCATCGTTGCTCATTTCTTTGACCTCAGATTTGAAGATACGCATAGAACGGCCAAGCGAACGAGCGGCGTCAGGAAGCTTCTTGGCGCCAAAAAGCAGAATAACAATGAATAAAATGATGATGATTTCGGTAGGACCAAGATTCATGGCGTACCCCTCACTGTGACATAGGACCAAAACAGCGTTTATTTGCTGCTTGTTACTTGTTTTGGATCATACACGCTCAATGCGAGCTTGGCGCGATCTTGTACTGCTTGAGCAAGGTCACGTGGAGCTGTCACGCGCACCCGATCAAGGTTACTTAGCACAAATTGTATAACCCATTCCCTGGAAACCAGAGGGAGCGTTCCCTCGTACCATCCCTCTGAGTTGGCCTTTTCGATTTTTAAAGGAATGGTATCTGCCATCCACAGTGCTTCTGCTGAGAGCTCAAGCTTGGCAAATTCCGAGGTAGTAGAAAAGTTGAATGGATCTGAGTCATCAAATGTGGCTCTTTCCAAGCGCGGGGTCGCTCGGAGGTTAGTTGCCAAGATAGAGCTCATGGCTGAGACTCGAAAAGTCCGATGAGATTCGCTGGACTCCTCCCAAGCTGTGAGGTATGTCTCTCCCCCATGCGTAAAAATGCGACTTGCACTCACCACCCGATGGGACATCTCATCACGATTACGGTTGTAATAATCGAACTCAATTTGGGTGCGAGTACTCATCGACTCTCGGATTATTTCCAGATTGGGCTCAGTCGCAAGGTCATTACCTAAAGACGTTGAATCAAAGATTCCATGGGTTTCTTTCCCCATAGTCTGTCGTATTTTTTCGGCCGCTGATAGCACAGCAGAACGTTTTACTAAGCCCGGAACCTGCTCTAGCGTTTCTAACGCAAGCAAAAGAGCACTTGCTTCGGTGTGTGTGAGCCGTAGAGGGGAATCCATCCCCTGATTATTTATAACAGTCACCGAACGTAGTTCTGCGTCTAGATCAACAAGTTCGTCTGGGAAAGTCCCTGGACCACAGCAGAAAAGTCGGCTGAGGTCTTCTTGGACTTGACTAGGAGGGAGTCCCAAATCTGTGGCTGCTTCCATCATCGATCGACCTGGGTGTGCCTCAAAGTACGGTAGGAGGTTGAGAAGACGGACAAGGTCTGTCAGTCGCCTGTTTTTGCTTCTCGACGTAGCCATCAGGCCTCCTCTGCTGCAGAAGAAAGTAAAGAAACTATGTCCGAGACCACTTCCGGAGGCTCAATAACTACTACCGCAGGAGCCAGGGCTACAGCGGTTCGTATAAGCCAATCCCGGTCAACGTCGATAAGCGAATAGCTCCCATCAGAATTAAGCGTACCGCGTGAACTGAACTCAAGCCCGTGGCCTTCTTTAACTTCTACCGTGGCGTTAACCAGCACTTGTCCTTGTCTTAATTGTTCTTCCACGAGCTTTTGTAAGTTTGTTTCCGGTGGCAAGGAATGGAACGTGTCCCCAGGTGCGATATCCTCTGGTTTTGATACAGAAATGATACGGGTAAGGCGAAAGACTCGTTTTTCCTGCCGCTCGATATCAAAGCCAACTAAGTACAGACGATCTCGGTGGGAAACAATCCCCCAGGGATCCATGGTTCGCCATTGCGGAACAGATGCTTTATTGCGGAGGTATTCAAAATGAATCCGCTTGTTATTCCTACAGGCTTCTAAGATCGAGTCAAAATGAGAGACAGATAGGGAATTCCAATCGTTTACCGGATGGAAGCGAGGTGTTGCGGTTAGTTCACGATCTATGCCTGAAGCTGCGATTTTAGTCCATCCGGAACGCGAAAATGCTGCGAGCTCGTCTCCGAGGCCCATTTGCCCGGCAAGCGCGAGGACTGTTGCTTCTTCCGGCGTAAAATTAACTTTTTTCAATGGATATTCTTCCACCTGAAGTCGGTAAGCAGTGTGTGAATTAGTCGCTACCGTTTCAATGGGAACCCCCGCGCGTATTAACGCCGTGCGGTCTCGTTTGAATAATTGATGCGCTGCCTCGTAAGAACGGGTTTCCCCTGTTTCTGGATTCTTCTTGTATCCCGCAACATTTTCAATAATCCATTCTGCGGTGAGATAGTGGTGACCACGGCTTTCTGCATTAAGGAAAGCGAAAGTAACATTGACAATTCGTTCCATGACAGTGTCTTTTTTCACTCGTGATCGCCTTCCTTCGCATAAATATCCGCATGTTGTTCCATGTAAGAGATAAGTTCTTCTACGCGGTTGTCAATCGCAGAAAACGGATCTGAAAGCTCTACGATCTGAGGCTCTGGTCGATTGACTTTGAGCCTTAACCAATCCGTAGAAATAGGAGCACCCAGGCGCGAAGCTGCGCTCAAGAATTGGCCGCGCAGTGCCGCCCGCGTGGTGTTTGGGGCATTGTTTACCGCATCGTGAATATCTTGGTCGGTGATCCACCGATTGACTAGGCCTTTAGCCTCCAACACGCGAAAAAGGCCACGACCTGGACGGATATCATGATACGCCAAATCTACTTGAGCGAGTTTAGAGTGGTGGAAATCATGTGTTTCCAGTCCTAGCCGAGTCTGGAACTTGTGCAGCAGACTGAGTTTTATTACCCAATCGATATCACGCTCTATTGTGCTCAGATCACCTGATTCGATTGCCGTTGTTACCTTCAACCATAGATTTACTATGTCTGACATAACGGCGTTGCTGGTTCCGCCGCTTTCTTTCCGGATTTTGAGCCATCGCCGCGCTGCTTCCGCATAGCTTCGCTGGATAGATATAGCTTCTTGCCATGATCCATTTTTGAGCTGGATGGGCGTCCGTCCAGTCGTATCCCGAGATACATCTCTAATAGCTGCAATTTCATTCTCGAGTTCTAAGTCTTCAAGAGTAAAACCAGCCTCGATCATCTCTAGAACCAGTTGGGTAGAACCGATCTTAAGAGCGCAAGTTACCTCGGACATAGAGGAATCACCGACGATGACGTGTAATCGTCGGAATCGATGAGAATCTGCGTGCGGCTCGTCTCGGGTGTTAATGATAGGCCTGGAGCGTGTGGTCGCGCTGGATACGCCTTCCCATACGTGGTCGGCACGCTGAGAAATGTGAAACTCTCCATTTTGAATGGAACCAGATCCGCATATGAGCTGGCGAGTGATCAAAAAAGGTAAGAGTTGTTTGCCCAAAGTCTTCAGGACTACGTCCCTGCCTACCAAGTAGTTTTCATGGCAGCCATAGGAATTGCCAAAAGAGTCAAGGTTATTTTTGAAGAGATAAACATCGCCGCCGATGCCCTCAGCTGCCAAGTTTTTTTCTGCGGTAATGGCAAGCTCATCCACAATGGCATCCCCGGCGCGATCATAAGCAACCAGTTGCGTTAGCGAGTCACATTCTGCGGAAGCATACTCTGGGTGAGAACCTACATCGAGATAAAGGCGAGAACCATTAGGAACAAAGACGTTCGAGCTGGACCAACGCTCTACTACCGGCCGGAACATGTATCGAGCAATTTCATCGGCGTTTAAGCGACGGCTGCCGCCCTCCGATACGCATGTTATACCGTACTCAGTCTCAATCCCAGTGATTCGCCTGGTAAAAGCCGCGTGTGGTGCTACTGAGTTGGGCTGCGGCGACAACACGGTATTACTGCCCGCCCTTCTGAACGTAAGAACGAACGAACTCCTCGGCATTGTTTTCTAAAAGACCATCTATTTCATCTAAGAGGTCATCGACGCCTGTTGCTGAAATCTGAGCTTGGGCAGTGCCGAGTGCGTGGTCCAAAGAATCGTCATCAGCGTTGGGGCCGCCAGCGTTAATGTTTTTTTGTTGGGAGTTCATGAGCGAGAGAAATCTCCTTGATCCTCAATATCGATAGGCTGCGTTCAATACAGCTTAGGCTAACGTAACGTGATCTTACGCGTATGGAATAGAGATGTGGTTTATTCTGAGTGTGGTAGCAATCTTTCTACTGTGGCAAGATCGCTGATACTTTTGATGAGATCATCAGTATCACCGTTGAAGTTTTCAAAAATTTTTTCGGAAGAAGAAAAACAGAGAGTATCAAGTCGCGGAAGATTGATTTTAAGGTGAGAGGTTTTATCGGCAATGATGATGCTTTCCCAATTAGCCGCCACTATTCGTCCAGGCAATGATTCAATTATTCGGCCTCGGAAGTAGGCGCGAGAATCTAGGGGGCTCTTCCACGCTGCATGCGCGATTTCTTCTGGGGTGGCAAGGGTGCGCATTCTTCCCTTGCGTACCAAGGCATAGAAGAGGCTCTTGGCTGGATCGATATCAGAATACTGCAGATCAATCAGTTTTATCTTGGCGTCTGCAATGGAGACTCCACGGGCTACATATGATCGGATAAGCGTAAGTTTGGCGCACCAATCGAGTAAGCGTGAGGCGTGTTCCGGTCCCTTTCGTAGTGCCTCTATGACTTCATCCCATGCGTCGAGTACTCGTTTTTGCATGTCAGTGGTGGCATTAAGCCTTTCCCGATAATGAGTTAGCAACTCAAGGGCAGTGAGTTTTCGACCATCGGATAACGTCAGACAATGTGTTAGCTCTAGGTCGCGGGAAACTGCGCTTACCTCAGCAACAGCATTACTTAGTTTCAGATCGCTGAAGTCAACCCCTTTTTCTATGGCATCAATTACTAAAGATGTCATTCCTAGTTTGAGAAAGATCGAGGTGTGAGACATATTTGCGTCTCCGATGATCACGTGTAGCCTGCCATAGTTTTCTGCATTGGCATGAGGCTCGTCGCGGGTATTGATGATTCCGCGGTTGAGCGTTGTCTCAAGGGAAATCTCTTGCTCGATGTAATCTGCGCGTTGTGAGATCTGGAAGCCAGGTTTTTCCCCTAACTGTCCTAGCCCCACGCGTCCTGCTCCTACGACTACTTGTCGAGCTACGAAAAACGGGATAAGGGATTGAGCTAATAGATTGAAGTCTGTTGTGCGATGGTACATGTAGTTTTCATGGCTGCCGTAGCTTGCGCCTTTTCCATCGACATTATTTTTATAAATTTTAAGAGGTGGGCAAGGATCATGATGCTCGAGTATGGATTTTCCCATTGCGGTTTGTTCTGCAACGAGTTCGACAGCACGGTTGAGTATGAGGTCTCCGGCGACGTCGTAAAGCATGGCATCATATGCGTTTGTAGTCTCAGGAGACGAGTACTCAGGGTGCGCGTGATCAACATAAAATCGTCCGCCGTTGGTTAACACGGTATTGGCTACACCGATAGCATTAGGATCGATGATCGGGATGCTGTGGTACCTTCTCAGGTCAAAACCACGAGAGTCTCTTAGCGGGTGTTCGTCTGCAAAATTCCAGCGTGCACCGTTAGAGCAGCGGTCCCCCATACTGAAGGCTACGACCGCGTGGGTGGACGTGACTATGGGGCTTAACGCGGTATCCGACGGCGTTGCTATGCCATACTCAGTTTCAGTTCCGATGAAACTCACTGGTGTCCTCCTAAAACCCTAGCATGAGATACTCGGATGCCTTGTCTACCGGTTATCCGGCTCCACTCGTCTGGATTGGCAGTGTTAGGCAGATCTTCGCTTTCTCTGTTCTCTGCATCTACCGCAGCGAGTAAATGAGCAGGAGCGATTCCTCGTCCATGTCCGGCGATGTGTTCTTTGATCGCATACTTTTTGGCCCGGTCGACGATATTGGCAATCATGGCGCCGGAGACGAAATCCCGATAATGCAGAATTTCTGTGGTGCCATCAACAAGCGTTAGTTCTACGTAGGGTTTATCCGCAAAAAGGTAGTCCACTGTGGTTTGGATAAGATTGCTGATTGGTTCTGTAACCGGAATATCTTTTGTGAGATGTCTAAAGAATATATCTTGAGCAGCCTTTTTACAGGGTCTTTGGACTCGAATTTTCACGTCTAACCGGCCAGGGCGAAGAATAGCGGGATCAATCAGTTCTTCACGATTAGTGGCGCCAATGACAATGACATTGCTTAAACTTTCCACGCCATCGAGTTCTGTGAGCAGCTGAGGGACAACGGTGGTTTCCATATCCGAGCTCACCCCTGAGCCACGAGTTCTAAAGATAGACTCCATCTCATCAAAGAAAATGATGACAGGGCGTCCCTCTTCTGCTAACTCGCGGGCGCGTTCGAAGATGAGGCGAATACGGCGTTCGGTCTCACCTACATATTTATTTAAAAGTTCTGGCCCTTTGACGTTAATAAAGTAGCTTTGGTTCCCCTCCCCTATGCGTTGCGCTAACGAGTGCGCGACGGCCTTGGCAATCAAAGTTTTTCCACAGCCGGGAGGGCCATAAAGCAACACGCCTTTCGGCGGATGAAGGTTGTAGGCTCGGTAGAGATCTGGGTGTGCAAAAGGAAGCTCCACGGCATCGTGGATTTGCTCGATTTGATCATCAAGTCCACCGATATCGGCGTAGGTAACATCTGGGACTTCTTCAAGGGCTAATTTGCTGACCTCAGTTTTGGGGATTACCTCATAGGCGTAACCCGCGCGAGAATCGACCAAAAGAGTATCGCCTGCGCGCGGCTGTCTGCAAAAGGTTTCTAGTAAAGGAGCCGCTAACCGCACTATATGTTCTTCGCCGTTGTAGTCTGCGACCAGTGCTCGGTTTGACCCTATCATCTCTACGAGGGTGGCCAGGGAACCCGTTGAATCGAAGTCACAGACTTCTACAACGTGACTGGCCTCCCCCAGACGTACTTGTACACCAGGCACCAGCTTGGACTTATTAACAAGCGGAGAAATCTGCAGCCGCATCTTACGTGATGCTGTAAACACTTCTGCTGTCTTTTTGTCTGAAGAAAGCTCCAAGAATGTGCCATACGTAGACGGCGGAGTGGCCAAATCCTCAATCTGCTCATTTAACAGCATAAGTTTATTGCGAGACGCCTTGAGTAACTCGGCTAATTTAGCATTTCGAGCACTTAAATCATCTGCTGTTTTTTTCTGTCGTCGGAGCGCGACCTTGAGTTCCTCAACATTGTGCAGCTGATCGTTTAATTCCTCTGTGCGAGCGTTCCCTTGAGCTGAATGCATGACGCTTACCTTACTAACCAACGGACGCTGTGAGGAGGCGGGGTTGATTTTAGTGTTTATCACAAAGCATTCCAATGCTATTACCAGCAGAAACCTCTGAACATAAAAGCTGCACCTTTCTGAACATCACCACTAAAGATGGCTAATCCATGAGAAGCAGCTCAAACAAATAATTAGTTTGGCTTAGCCCAAAATTATTTCCGGGCACGGCGCTGAGGACGCGGCGGGGTGACGCCGTCGGCAAGCCTGCGAGTCCACACTAGGAATGCAGTGTGAGCGTTCATACGGTGTTCCGGCCGGGTGGCTAGCCCCTCAACACGCCAGTCGCGTACAAGAGATTCCCAGGCGCGAGGTTCTGTGAAACACTTTTGTTCTCTGATCCCCTCCATGACCTTCATTAATTGTGGGACTGTTGCCACATAGGTCATAAATACTCCACCAGGGATAAGAAGCTTTGAAGCTGTCTCTAAGCATTCCCAGGGAGCAAGCATATCCAGAATAATACGGTCGACAGGGCCTCCGAGTTCTTCTGTGGTGATAGCGCTGAAATCTCCTAGTCGAGGTTGCCAGGTGGCCGGGCGACCTCCGAAGAACTCATCGACATTGTTTTCTGCATATTCCAGATGATCTTCGCGGATTTCGTAGGAGAAAACCGTACCTTTTTCTCCTACTGCGCGGAGAAGTGCCATAGATAGTGCGCCAGAACCAGCACCCGCTTCTAGGACTCTTGCGCCTGGAAAGATATCACCTTCAACCAGGATTTGTGCTGAATCCTTGGGATAGATGACGGCAGCGCCGCGAGGCATAGACAGCACATGATCCACCATAAGGTGCCGGAAACAAAGGTACTCGTATCCTTGCTCCGATTTTACGATAGTTCCTTCTTGTGCGCCGATGATGTCATCGTGATTAATAGCGCCTTTATGCGTGAAATATTTTTCGCCGGTATTAAGAACGATTGTTGCATGTCGACGCTTGGGATCGGTGAGCTGGACGCGATCACCAGATTGGAAAGGACCGGAGTTTGCCATGAGCGATTAACCTACCAGATAGCTGTGCAATGCCTGCATTAGCATATGAATATCGGAGATACTAGCTAACTCACGAGCTGAGTGCATGGAGAGCAACGGAATCCCTACGTCGACTGTTGGAATCCCGAGCCGGGTCGCCGTAATTGGTCCTATCGTAGAGCCACAAGGAACAGCGTTATTACCAACGAACACTTGCGACGAAAAACCAGCGCGCAGACAAGCTTGAATCCATAGAGCTTCGGTTTCTGTATTAGATGCGTATCTTTGGTTCGCATTAATTTTTAAAGCCGGACCAGAGCCTAACACCGGGAAATTGGTAGAGTCGTGCCGTTCTGGATAATTGGGGTGTATAGAGTGAGCTGCATCTGCAGAGACGCATGTTGACGCAGCAATCATTCGACGAATGTCCTCATTGTCCGCCCCTAGCGCTGTTGCGGTGCGGTAAATTACGTCTTCTAATATCGGCCCCGCAGCACCAGTGACAGTTGCACTACCGACCTCTTCGTGGTCAAAAGCTGCGAGCAAGAGGATATCTGGGCTTCCCTTCTTATTGACAACCACGTCTTGTGAAGCCTCAATCAAAGCGCGAAGTCCAGGGTAAAGGCTAGAGAGGTTGTCCAGTCTTCCACTGGACAGAAAATCGTTTGTTGCTCCAAAAATTTCACCAGGTTGAGCATCTGCCGTGATGAGGTCGTGGGAAATAATGTCCTCTGCTTTTACATCGGCTGCCTTTGCCAGCACGTCCAAGATACTAAGATCTGGATGTCCACACGAAAAAACAGGTTGCATATGACGCTGCCTATCAAGCGTCAGGGCTTTATTAGCCTCCCTATCTAGGTGAATCGCCAAACTGGGGATTCTTAAAACAGGTGGGGTGCTTACGAGCCGGGTGGTGCCGTCGATAAGCCCTAACTTACCGGCAAGGACAAGTTCTCGGTCAAGCCAGGAAGCTAGAATTGGCCCACCGTAGACTTCAACAGCCGCTTGTTGCCAACCTGCCGATTGAAAATCGGGAGATAATTTGAGCTTAAAACCGGGCGAGTCTGTATGCGCGCCGATGATTCGGAAACCGGATTTTTTGGAGGCGCCTTCTGGTACAAACCATGCCATGAGTGCTCCACCGCGGATGAGGTAGTGTCCGCCAGGCGAGGCATCCCAAGCTTGAGTCTCTTCTACTTGTTCAAAGCCGGCTTCTTTGAGCATTGCCGCGCCTTGCTGCGCTGCATGGAAAGAACTCGGTGAATTGGCAATATAGCTGACAAAATCCCAAGCAAAATTCTCGACTGCCTGGTGATCAGTGGGGCTGCTGCCTTTGGAATCCATCTTTATTTCCTGATTATTCATGGCTTTTACCTTAGAGATACTGATTGTCTGCCAGCGTGGCAGCTGAGGCCTCGCTGCTTTTGGTTCGATGTGGTTTTAGGCTTATCGTGGTGGGACAAGTAGTACTTTTCACGTTCAAAAGATTGCTGGTTCTGTGACTAATTCTAACAACGCTGTTTCTGAGACGCCTTTGCTAAGCACAACTTCGGAATTAAATGGTACGAACGCCGGCGAGACACAGTCTCAACCTCCTAAAGAGGCAGCCCCAAAAAGGTTAGCGTTGTCTCCATCGCGTGCTAACGATTACCAACAATGCCCATTGCTTTATCGTTTTCGAGCCATTGATAAGCTGCCCGAACCAAAGACTGTTGCGCAGGTTAAAGGAACCCTGGTCCATGCAGTTTTGGAAGAAATGCATGAGTGGCCTCGTGAACAGCGACTCTACCCTGCTGCGGTAAAACGGTTGAAGCCCCAGTGGGCAAAGATGTGCAGTGAAGATAGCGAGCTTGAAGAACTTGTTCCAGAGGACAAGACCTATGATTTCCTTGTAGAATGCCGCTCACTTCTTCGCGGTTACTTTGAGATGGAAAATCCGCAAGGTTTTGATGCTCACGAATGTGAGATGTACATATCTGCTGAATTGCCTAATGGGGTCCCAGTGCGTGGTTTTATAGACCGCGTGGACATAGCCCCTACTGGCGAGGTCCGGGTAGTTGATTATAAGACTGGTAAAAAACCAATACCACGTTTTAGCCAGCAGGCTATTTTTCAAATGCGGTTCTACGCTTTGGTGTATTGGCGGCTCTACGGAAAAATTCCAGATCAACTCCGCTTAATGTACTTAAAGGTTACCGATTCGATGTTTCTCATGCCTTCCAAAGAGGAATTGGAGTACTTTGAACGGGACCTCGGGGAGCTTTGGCAAAAAATACTTGATGACGCCGCCGCTGGGAGCTTCCGCCCCAAAACATCAAAGCTGTGCGGTTGGTGTTCCCATCAGTCGATCTGTCCTGCCTTTGGTGGAACACCACCTGACTACCCAGGATCACCTTTTAAAGAAAAATAAAAGTATGTAGACCTAGCCAAAAGGTTGATATGTCAGCCTAACCAAGCTAGTGGATATGCCAAAGTTCGACCTAAGCTGAATAAGACTGTTGTTTACTTATCTTCTTTTGTGCTCCAAATGGCTTATCAATAGTAAGTGAAGGATATCCACCTTCCGCATGATTGGTAGGCCCTAGAAAAAGAAGAAGCAGTCCTTATTGGAAGAAATAGTCATGAAAGGTCAGCTGATAGTGTTGAGCAAACGAGATACAACGCCTCGGCACCCAGGTGAGATTCTTGACACGGATTACCTTAAGCCACGGAAGTTATCGCACTATGACCTAGCAAAGTCACTGCATATTACAGAGACTATGGCGAATCGTTTTGTTGCGGGGCATATCCCAGTAAATGACGTGATTGCTTTTGGCCTTGGTCATCTTTTCCATGAATCGCCAGAGCTTTGGGTACGTAGACAAGAAGACTGGGACTTAGCCCAAAACGCTGAAAATAACTTGGATTAGCCACGACATTTCACTCCTGGCTTTTGCATAGAACAAAATGTCGTGGCTTCTCATCATTTGCTAGAACAACCCGTGAATGTTTCTTCTGTCATCTACAGTAATTTTTTCGGCTGCAGGACGCTTAGGAAGCCCCGGCATCGTCATGACGTCACCAGTTAGCGCCAGTATGAACCCCGCGCCAATCCGAGGCAATAGGCTTCTAACGTGCAGTATATGGCCTTCAGGACGCCCCAATTCCGCGGGATCATCGCTGAAAGAATATTGGGTTTTTGATATACACACAGGAAGTGTATCCCAGCCATTATCTTTGAGATAAGCAAGGTCACGCTGTGCTTCTTTGCTCAACATAACCTCTTTAGCGCCATAGACTTTGGTTGCGATAGCTTCTAAAGAAGCTTCCAGCCCTTGACTTGGGTCATAGAGCGGCACAGAAGACTGGTCCAGCATGTTGGTGACTGCGTCGGCTAGCTCAAGGGCTCCTTCCCCTCCCTTAGCCCAGACCTGAACTGGGACGAGTCGTACCCCGAATTTAGCGGCCCAATCTTCCATATACTTCTGCTCTGCGGCGGTATCAGAGGTGAACATGTTGAGTGCTACAACAGGTTCCACACCAAAGTTTCTAATGTTTTCTACATGTCGCTCAAGGTTGACTATTCCTAGACCGAGTGCATCAATGTTTTCTGAGGTGAGATGATCCTTTGAAACTCCCCCGTTATATTTCAAGGACCGGATGGTAGCAACAATGACTACCGCTGAAGCAGAGAGCTCCCCTGCTCGCATCTTGATATCAAAGAATTTTTCGGCTCCAAGGTCAGACCCGAAACCCGCTTCTGTAAGAACCACGTCACCATAATGCAGAGCAGTCTTGGTCGCTATGAGGGAGTTGCATCCGTGCGCGATATTGGCAAAGGGGCCGCCATGACAAAAGGCTGGGGTACCACCAAGAGTTTGAACGAGGTTAGGGTTGATTGCGTCACGCAGCAAGGCTGTCATTGCCCCCTGCGCATTCAAGTCCTTTACCGTGATCGGCTGACCGTCAAAGTTCTGGCCGATTACGATGCGCGAGATGCGGCTTTCCAAATCTGATAGGTCGGTGGACAAGCAGAGGATCGCCATAATTTCGCTTGCTGCCGTAATTGTAAAACCGGTCTGGGTAGGAGTGCCATGAGGCTTTCCACCGAGACCGGTGACAATGTTTCGCAGCGAGCGGTCGTTAACGTCCAGGCAACGTTGCCACGTAATGCGTCGTGTATCAATGCCTAGCTCGTTACCCTGCTGTATATGATTATCGATCATCGCCGCAAGAGTATTATTTGCGGACGTAATAGCATGAAAATCACCTGTAAAATGAAGGTTAATGTCCTCCATGGGAACAATCTGTGAATATCCACCGCCAGCAGCACCACCCTTGATACCCATTACCGGGCCAAGAGAAGGCTCTCTGATCGCAACAATGGCGTTGTGACCACGCAGCCGCATGGCATCGGAAAGCCCGATTAAGACGGTGGATTTACCTTCCCCCGCAGGAGTCGGCGAAATACCAGTCACCAAGACGAGTTTGCCGTCTGGTTGGAGGTTTTCTGCGGTGATGTCAACTTTGGCTTTTGTTTTGCCATAAGGGACGAGGGCATCTTTGCTGATTCCAGCACGCGTGGCAATGTCGACGATGGGCTCTAGAGTGTGAGCCTGGGCGATCTGGACGTCTGAGGGCATGGTCGTAAACGCTCCTGTTTCGGTTTGGTCACGTAGATCAAGAGTAACCGAATAGACCCCGCACCGAGGTATACGGGGCGGGGTCTTTTACTAAGCGGTGGTTAAGCGCTTAGTCGTGGGCTACTAATCGTCATAAAGTTTACCAGTAAACTTTGGATTCATGAGGTTTTCTGGGGAAAGAACTTTGTCGAGTTCTTCCGCGCTCATCAAATTATGCTCAAGAACGAGTTCACGAACTGAGCGGCCAGACGTCGCAGCTTTTTTACCGATAATGTCGCCATTATGGTGTCCGATGATCGTGTTCAGGTAAGTGATGATGCCAATAGAATTATCTACGTAACCCTGGCAAACCTCAGGATTGGCGGTAATCCCGTCGATGCACTTCTCACGGAGAGTATCTGCGGCGTTTCCTAGAAGCTGAATTGACTCGAACATAGCCGATGCAATTACTGGCTCCATGACGTTAAGCTGCAGCTGACCAGCCTCAGCTCCCATGAGGACCGTGACGTCATTGCCGAATACTTTGAAGCAAACCTGGTTAACAACCTCAGGAATAACCGGGTTAACCTTGGCCGGCATGATGGATGAGCCAGCAGCGCGTTCAGGAAGATTGATCTCATGGATACCAGCACGCGGGCCAGAAGAAAGCAGACGAAGATCATTACAGATCTTAGAAATCTTCATAGCAGCACGTTTAACTGCGGAATGGACAAGTACATAATCGCCTGTGTCGCTCGTTGCCTCAATAAGGTCGAGTGCGGAGACGATTTCCAGACCAGTTACTTCTGCTAGCGCTTTAGCTGCTGCTTCGGTGAATCCCTCAGGGGTATTCAGTGCGGTACCGATAGCGGTAGCGCCCAAGTTAACACCAAGCATGGATTCAGATGCGGTTTTAAGCGCGGCTTGTTCTTCCGCAAGGTTATTAGCAAACGCATGGAACTCGGCTCCCAAAGTCATTGGGACAGCATCTTGTAACTGGGTACGTCCCATCTTGAGGATGCCTGAGAATTCTTCTCCCTTGGCGTCAAAAGCTGCACGAAGCTCATCCAGTTTAAGGATCAGTGTTTGCATGCAGTAGTAAACACCGAGGCGGAATCCTGTCGGGTAAGCATCATTGGTGGACTGGGACATGTTGACGTCATCGTTAGGGTTGATGACCTCGTATTCGCCTTTTTCACGTCCTAAATGCTCTAGCGCAAGGTTAGCCACAACCTCGTTGGTGTTCATGTTTACTGATGTGCCAGCGCCGCCTTGGAAGACGTCAATTGGGAACTGGTCCATGCAGCGGCCCTCATCAAGGATTTGATCGCAGGCCCATACAATGGCATCTTTCTTTACGCCTTGCAGCGCACGCACTCGGTGATTGGCCAACGCGGTGGCTTTTTTCACCTGGACCATACCTCGGATGAACTCAGGAATTTCATTGATAGTTTTTCCGGAGATCTGATAATTGTCGATCGCGCGTAGAGTATGCACACCGTAATAGAGGTCATTGGGGACCTCCATTTCACCGAGTAGGTCAACCTCGATGCGGCTGTTCTTGCTCTCTGCCATTGATACCTCTCTTAGGTTCAGGGCTTATTTTCTGACTCTTTAAGAGTACGTCACCGATCTGTTATTTTCCTTCCTGAATTAGCCGAAAAATATACCATCTACCTGCTATTAGGTAGGTATTAAGGGTGTTTGTTCATGTCAGGACGATATTGTTCAAACAGACAATACAATGAAAAGCAATGTGTCATTTCTCACCACTTGCCAACCCCCTTAAACTACCCCCTATTGTGTGTCCTCATCTCAGGACTTTTATTTTTATAAAAAAGCCCTGAGAGTAGTGCTTCATGGAGCACTTCCCTCAGGGAAAGTTATAGCTTTTCGACGCTTCCTTGTAAGCGGCTAAATCGAAATGCTGGGTTTAGAGAATGACGCTGCCAAAGAGGAAACCCAATGCAACGGCAAGGGCAATGCCAACGGTTCCTGGAATAAGGAATGGATGGTTGAACACTGCCTTTCCGATGCGTGTTGATCCGGTGTCATCCATCTCTACAGCTGCGAGGAGCGTGGGATACGTGGGGAGAACGAACAATGCAGAGACGGCCGCAAAGGAAGCGACTGCAGTCAACGGCGATACTCCAATAGCCAGCGCTGCTGGGATGAGTGCCTTTGCTGTCGCTGCCTGAGAATAAAGGAGCGCTGCGGCAGCAAAGAGTACTACTGCGAGCATCCATGGTGAGCTCTCGAGAATATCTCCAGAGAATCCCTTAATGTCGTCGATGTAGTGGTTGATAAGAGTAGTGCCCAACCAAGCTACGCCCAACACGCATACACATGCAGACATGCCGGAACGGAATACCTGTGTGTTGAGGATATCGCCAGCGGGGATCTTACAAAGAATGACCGTGATAGTTGCTGCTGTGAGCATCATGGCCATGATTGCCTCATTGCGAGGAAGTGAAGGATCCGTAATTAGTCCGACCTGGTCGGAAATGAGGGTTGCGTAAACCATCACGGCCACAATGGCAACAAGGAAAATCCACACAGAAAGTTTTGCGGCTTTCGTTGGGATGTACTTTTCTTTCTTCCCTGGTGCAGAGACAAGGCCCTCGGCCAGACGTTGCTGATAAACCGGATCATCTTCTAGGTTTTTTCCTAGCCGATTGCAAAGCCAAGCGGTGGGGAAAATTGCCAGGAAAGTCGAAGGAATAACCACAGCAAGTAAAGAGAGATAGCCCACGCCAAGTGGCTCAAGTGCAGTAGCTAAGAATACTACGGCAGCGGAAATAGGAGAGGCAGTAATAGCCATCTGAGATGCTGGCACAGCTATAGATAAGGGACGTGAGGGGCGTACCCCGGATTCTTTGGAGACCTCGACGATGACGGGAAGCGTTGAAAACGCGGTATGGCCGGTGCCTGCAAAGAGGGTCATAAAATAGGTGACCACTGGGGCCACATAAGTGATGTGCTTAGGGTTTTTCCTAAGCATTCTCTCCGCAAGATGAACAAGATAGTCCATGCCGCCGGCTCGCTGCATTGCAGAAATTGCTGCAATAACAGCCATGATGATACCGATGACATCGAATGGGATGTCTTCACGAGTAACAGGTACTCCTGTTGCTCCTAGGAGAAGAACGCCAAGGCCACCTGCAAAACCAATTGCGATAGAACCGAGGCGTGCGCCGAGAACAATCGCGGCGAGAACGATGATGATGTGGACAAAAACCACTTTTACTCCTGGCCTTTAATAAGGACGTCTGCTTTAAGCAGATGTGGGCGGTTTAAACCGTAGAACAAAACCGGGTTGTCAATGATCGCGATCGCTGTCATCTGACGCCATCATTTCCAATCACTTTATTATCGTGCCCTACCCCCTAAGTTACGAGCAACCTGTAGGTTATTAGATAGTCGTCTTCCACATGTGCAAACGATATAAAAAGAGGGAAACCTCTCTACCTTAAAGCCAAGGTCAAACTTAATGAAGTGGAAAATATTTTTTGTATCTGAAAGATTGGTCACAATGTCAGATGTCTGAATTTTATGCAGTTTTTCGTTTGTTTTAGGGTCGTTTATGAATCTAAAGTCGGGCGGATTCTAGCGCTAAGAGGCACTTATTGGTAAGACTTTTTGAAAATAAGGAAAGGGCTTTCCTAGTGTGCGTTGGATGGGAAAGCCCATAAACCGTTGCGCTTTAGATGCGCGCAATACGGATTTCCGATGCCAAGATAGCTTGCGCTCCTAGCGAGGCCAATTGATCCATAATTTGGTTGGCTTGGATGCGCGGTACCATCGCTCGCACGGCTACCCAATTATCACGAGCAAGAGGAGAAACCGTGGGGCCTGAGATTCCTGGCGTAGTTTTCTTCGCTTCTTCCAGCCGGCCGCGGTCGATATTGTAATCAAGCATGAGATAATTCTGAGCGTGGAGAATACCTTCTATCCTTCGTAGGAATATCCGTTGCTCTTCATTCATCGCACTATTTTTTCGCCCCACGACTACGGCTTCAGACTCGCACAGCGATGGACCAAAAACAGCGAGACCTTGTTTACGCAGCGTACGTCCTGTGGAAACCACGTCGGCGATCACGTCAGCTACCCCTAGCTTAATGGAAATCTCAACGGCTCCGTCAAGGCGTATTACTGAAGCATCTATGCCACGTTGGGCAAGATCATCGCGAACCAAGTTGGGATAGGATGTTGCGATTCGCTTCCCTGCTAAGTCGCTAGGCTCCCACGATTCTGCTGCAGGCGCAGCGTACCTAAACGTGGAATATCCAAAGCCAAGTTGCATGACTTCTGAAACTTCTGCACAAGAGTCTAATGCAAGATCACGTCCAGTAATACCTAAATCTAGTTGCCCACCGGCTACGTAGATTGCAATATCTTTTGGTCGAAGAAAAAAGAATTCAACGTTATTATTTTTGTCATAAACATTGAGAGTTTTTGACTCCCCCCGACCTGCGTAACCAGCCTCTTTAAGTATCTCTACGGCTGCTTCAGAAAGAGATCCCTTGTTGGGAATAGCTATTTTAAGCATGTTTGGCTCCCAGTATTACAGAAACTTATAGACGTCTTCGGGAGTCAAGCCCCGCTTAATCATGATTACTTGAGCCCAATAGAGGAGCTGCGAGATTTCTTCTGCTAGCTCGTCATCAGACTGGTATTCCGCAGCAAGCCATACTTCTCCGGCTTCTTCAATGACTTTTTTGCCAAGGGTATGCACTCCCGAATCTAAGGCATGGACGGTTCCAGAGTTTTCTGGACGGGTACGAGCACGATCAAGGAGTTCTGCATACAAAGAATCGAAGTTTTTCACGCAGCAATTGTGGCATACTTTCCGCTATTTACGTGGAAATTTTGTTAAACCACCCCTCAACAGTGTTTAGCGTGACCCCAGAAAAATCGGTAGAGCCATGCAGGTCGTTCATGAGCGTCACTCCTTTAGGAATACGCATATCGTCTTGCTCAGGAACTCCGATGACTATGCACCCTGCTGCAAGAGCGGAAAGCATACCGTTGTAGGAATCTTCAAAAGCAATACAGTGGCGTGGCTGCGTTTTTAAACGCTGGGCCGCTTCGCAGTAGATATCAGGTGCCGGTTTGGGATTAGCTACTTCATCCCCGCATATTGTGGCATCAAAATATGATTCGCCGATGGCATGAATAGAGTGCTGAGCGACTCGCCGCACAGTATTGGTTGCAATAGCCATAGGGATTCCAGCCTGATGAACAGAATCGAGCAGACCGGAAAGCCCAGGTTTAAGCGTCAGCTCGGTTGCAAACAAGGCTGATACTTGAGAAAAAAGCCGATTTTTCCAAAACTCTCTGCTATTAGAATCAAGCGCAAGTCCAGCATTGTCTGCACATAACCCTAGTGTGAAATCAAAACTTGCGCCTACAGTTTGCAGCTGTTGGTCAGCTGTAAGTCGGTTTCCCATCTCTTCGCTCATGGCAAACGTAGCTTCCGCCCAGATGCCTTCGGAATCGACTAAAGTTCCATCCATATCCCACAAAATTGCTTCCAGCATACGGATTATTCTAGTTAGCACAACTCCGATTGCGTCGATAAGCTGGTTTGTTCTCTCCTACGCGTGCCCCTTCTCCTAGGCGGCTTAGGAGCTAAACGTTGAAATACTTCGCTTCCGGGTGATAGAGCACAAAAGCATCTGTTGACTGCTCTGGGTGGAGCTGGAGCTCCTCGGATAATTCAACGCCAATCCGTTGAGCATCCAGCAATTGCACTAGCGTCTTTCGATCTTCCAGGTTTGGGCAAGAGCCATAGCCAAAGGAATAGCGAGCTCCCAAATAATCTAGGTCAAAAAATCGCTGAAGATTTTTTGCATCTTTGTCTCCCGCGGAAGAACCATCGATAAAGGTTAGTTCACCGCGGACACGAGCGTGCCAGTACTCTGCCATGGCCTCAGTGAGTTGCACACCGATTCCATGAACCTCCAGATAGTCGCGGTAGTTATCTGCAGCGAAAAGCTCATTGGCAAAGTCCGCAATGGGTTGCCCCATAGTCACAAGCTGAAGTGGGAAAACGTCTACGCTTCCCTGCTCAAGAGAACGTGTCCGTGACTGGATAAAGTCGGCAATGCACAGAAATTTACTGCGCTGCTGTCGAGGAAACGTAAAACGAGCGATTTCGGTAGCCTCAGGATCGGGTGATTCCAGTAATATGACGTCATTTCCTTCCGAAACAGCAGGAAAATACCCGTAAATTACGGCTGCGTGATCCAAAACTTTTTCGGCTTTGAGCCGATCAATCCAGTAGCGCAGTCGCGGTCGCCCCTCAGTCTCTACTAGCTCTTCGTAGGAAGGGCCTGCTGCGCCGCGAGTAGCTTTAAGCCCCCATCGCCCCATAAACAGGGCACGCTCATCGAGTAGTGGCAGGTACTCTGATAGGTTCAAACCCTTCACAATTCGTGTCCCCCAGAAAGGCGGAGTGGTAATAGGAGAGGTTTCCGATACTTGGGACCTAGCAGGAACTGCTACCGGCTCAGCTTTAGCTTTACGCTCGGCTGCTATTTTCTTAGAGCGTTCTTTTCGAGCCTTACGCTCTGCTTTCTTTTGTGCTGCCTTAATGGCATCGGGAGAATTAGGATCGAGTCCTTCTCCCCTGATACTCGCCATGAATTCTTGCATAAGGCGAAGAGATTCAAACGCATCTTTAGCGTAATAAACGTTGCCGTCATAGACTTCAGTTAGATCATCTTCGACGTACGCACGGGTCAAAGCAGCACCACCCAAGATGACAGGAAAATGAGAAGCTTTTACAGCGTTCATTTCCTGCAGATTCTCTTTCATGATCACGGTAGATTTAACCAACAAACCCGACATCCCAATAGCGTCGGCGTTATGCTTTTTAGCAGCATCTAGAATATTAGAAATAGGCTGTTTTATACCAATATTGACCACGTTAAATCCGTTGTTGGAAAGAATGATATCTACGAGGTTTTTTCCTATATCGTGAACATCTCCTTTCACCGTGGCAATAACAATAGTTCCGTTACCGCCTGTGTCGTCCTCAGCCTCCATGAACTGTTCAAGATAAGCAACGGCATGCTTCATTGTCTCTGCAGATTGAAGAACGAAGGGTAGCTGCATCTGCCCCGAGCCGAAAAGCTCCCCCACAGTCTTCATCCCTTCAAGCAGGTCCTCATTGATGATCTGTAGCGGCTCTTTTTCCGCCATGGCCTGATCTAGGTCAGCTTCAATACCTGTTTTTTCACCATCTATGACTCTCTGCGCGATGCGTTCAAAAAGAGGCATAGCAGCTAAAGCTTCGGCTCGGGCGTCCTTTGCAGTGCTGGCGGATACGCCTTCAAACAGCCGCATAAAAGCTTGTAGAGGATCGTAGTCTGCTGTGCGTTTGTCATAAACCATGTCCAGGGCTACGCGACGCTGCTCCTCATCTATCTTGTTCATCGGTAGAATCTTGGAGCTGTGAGCAATAGCAGAATCAAGACCAGCGCCGATGCATTCATTGAGGAAGACTGAGTTGAGAACTTGTCGGGCAGCAGGGTTCAAGCCAAATGAGATATTAGAGAGCCCTAGTGTCGTATGAATACGTGGATAGCGTTTCTTTAGTTCTCGAATAACCTCGATAGTCTCAATACCATCCCGACGCGTTTCTTCTTGCCCCGTAGAAATAGGAAAAGTGAGACAATCTACGATGATATCGTCTTCTTCAAGACCCCATGTTTGAGTAATGTCTGTAATAAGTCGCTCCGCGATAGCAATTTTTTTAGCAGCGGTGCGTGCTTGCCCGTCCTCGTCGATAGTAAGCGCTACTACCGCAGCTCCATGCTGCTTAACCAAACGCATAATGCGTTGGTACCTGGACTTGGGTCCGTCTCCATCTTCAAAATTAACCGAGTTAACAGCGCAGCGACCACCTAAGTGCTCAAGGCCAACTTGAATAACGTCGGGTTCTGTTGAATCAATCATGATGGGGAGCGTCGAACTGGTTGAAAGCAGCGACGCTAACTGAGCCATATCTTGACGCCCATCCCGACCTACATAGTCCACGCATAGGTCAAGCATGTGTGCGCCGTCGCGAGTTTGTTGCTTAGCGATGTCGATGCAGGTTTCCCAATCCTCTGCCAACATCGCTTCGCGGAATGCTTTAGAACCATTCGCGTTGGTGCGTTCTCCGATCATCGTAATACCGGTATCTTGAGTAAGGTTCACGCTGGTGTACAGAGAAGATACGGCATCCCCGACTGTTGGGCTTCGGCGTGCTTGATGCGCTGCAGTAGCGTTGGATGTTCCAACAATAGCGTCTCGAACTGCTGAGATATGAGACGGAGTGGTACCACAACATCCGCCAACCATGCTGAGTCCATAATCATTGACAAAGCCTCTGAGTGCAGCTGCTAGCTCATGAGCGGAAAGCGGATATTCAGCACCGTTTTTACCGAGCACGGGAAGCCCTGCATTGGGCATCACGGAAACCGGGATACCTGCATTCTGAGAAAGAAAGCGGAGATGCTCACTCATTTCATCGGGGCCAGTCGCACAGTTGAGGCCGATCATATCTATCCCTAGCGGTTCAAGGGCGGTGAGCGCGGCCCCTATTTCGGAGCCTAGGAGCATAGTTCCTGTGGTCTCGACTGTCACATGACACACGAGAGGGAGCTTGATCCCTACTATTTCAAATGCATGCTGACAGCCATGAATGGCAGCTTTAACCTGAAGCAGGTCTTGGGCGGTCTCAATGAGAATAGCGTCGGCTCCGCCTTCAATCATCCCTACGGCAGCTTCGCTGTAGTACTCACGCAGCTCTTCAAAAGACGCGTGTCCAAGGGACGGAAGTTTTGTTCCTGGCCCCATAGAGCCAAGAACAAAACGGCGGAGCCCATCACGGCCCGGACCAAGTTCGTCGGCAACAGTGCGGGCTATATGAACACCCTGATAAGCAAGCTCACGGCACCTTTCCGCAATTCCATAATCGGCTAGATTGGGGAGGTTACAGCCAAACGTATTCGTTTCAACAAGGTCAGCGCCAGCTTCAAAATATGAACGATGAATCTGAGCCACTACGTCTGGACGCGTGATATTAAGGATCTCATTGCAGCCTTCCAACCCAAGGAAGTCTTTATCCACGTCAAGATCAAATGCTTGTAGTTGTGTTCCCATGGCGCCGTCACCAATGAGAACACGGTCTTTCATTGCATCAAGGAAATCTGTTTGAAAAGTTATGTTTGCTGTAGTCATTGACTAGACAGCTTAGTATGTATTGTGTGAGCTGAGTCAATATTTTGCAGTAAGACAACGTTTTATATTCACAAAGAGACTCCGGAAGCCTACGCTTAATCGGCTAATCTTCATCTTCCAGCTCAATAGTTTCTTCGTACGTAGGCAAATCTGCGATTTCTTCAGCGCTCAATCCAATTTCCTCCGCGGCTTTTTTAATGATCTGCTGAAGATCGGCAGATTCCTCTGCCTCTATGACTGCGTATCCGTAGGAATGATTTACGGCATCGATGCTAGTGAATAACGCACCAACGCGTGCTACAAAGTCTAAATATTTAAGAGATGCAGCGGCATTCTCAGAGCTGTTATCGCTGTGTTGAGACAGAGAAATAAGTGATTGGACAAAATTTTGAAGAAGCGTATCAATCTTAGATACTGCGCTTACCTCAAATGGTGGCTCCCACCACTCTAATTCGTCTTTTTGCAGGTAACTGCCGGTGGCGAAATCACGGAGATCTGAAATGAATTCAGCAATATTATCCTCACATTGAAATCGTGACATCATTCTTCCCCATTGTCTTAACTCATCACATGTTTATTCTTGCTATTCAAAGTTGCTTCTGAACAAGAATTAAATTTTTATGCCTAAAAGAGCGTCTAAGGCGCAGGCCACCAGATCCCCGGCTGCTGCTCGTTCGCGTGAAGATTCATTTTTTTCTATTGCTTTTGCCCATGCATCCACAGCCGCAAGCGCTTTAGGGGTATCAAGATCTTGAGATAGATAGAATCTGATGCTAGCCACTAGATTTTGAGCTGCTTGTAAATCTGTTGCTGTGTCAGCAGCATTAATCCATAGCTCTCGGCGCTTTTCTGCATCAGAAAGAATTTTTTCTGACCATTCGCGTGGAGACCGATAGTGGCCTGAATAGAGGCCAAGACGGATAGCGGAAGGATGGTGTCCGTCAGCTGTGAGCTGAGATACAAAGACGAGATTTCCTAAAGACTTGCTCATCTTGACGCCGTCTAAGGCGATCATTCCAGCATGCACGTAATGGTTGGCCATCCTATGCACGTGGTGTGCTGCTTCCGCATGCGCAGCAGAAAATTCATGGTGCGGAAAAATTAGATCGGAACCCCCGCCTTGTATTGCAAAATTGTTTCCGAGTCTGTTCGTAGCAATCGCTGAGCATTCTATATGCCATCCAGGGCGCCCTGCTCCAAAAGGTGCGTCCCATGAAGGTTCACCTTTACGTGCAGATCGCCAGATTAAGGCATCAAGGGGATCTTTTTTCCCGGGGCGCTCAGGATCGCCGCCTCTTTCTGCAAAGAATTCCTCCATAAGGTCGCGTGAATAATTAGACTCATAACCAAAGTGACTCGTTGCGGAGGTCGAAGCGTAGATATCGCGATATTGATCAACATCGACGATGTAGGCGGAACCGTTATCCAGCAGAGCCTGGACCATCTCGATGACTTCATCGATGGCTTCCATTGCCCCTACGTAGTCGCGAGGAGGGATTACGGACAATGCTTCCATGTCTGAACGAAAAAGGTTTATCTGATCAGTTCCGAGCTCTCGCCAACTCACACCGTCACGTTCTGCGCGCTCGAAAAGGGGATCGTCTACATCCGTAATATTTTGTACAAAATGGACGGTATGGCCGGCGTCGATAAGCTGTCGGTTAATTAAATCAAACGCGAGGTATGTAGCTGCATGCCCTAGGTGCGTGGAATCATAAGGGGTAATCCCGCATACATACACACCAACTTCCCCATTACTGCAGTTCACCGGCTTAATCACTCGGTCCGCTGTGTCGTACAGAGAAAGCGCTACTTTTTCTCCCGGCACAGCTGGGATTTTTGGTGTGGGCCATGATTTCATGGCAACTAGAATAACCGCTATTACTGTTCTTGGCCGAACTCAGTGTTGCCTCAGGCACTTTTAGAAGAAGATCACGTGTCCGTTAAATATCAGGCACGTGATCTTTCGTGGTTGTTTAGGCAGTAAGGGCTCCAGTAGCAAGCAATCCCATGACTAATAATCCAAGGGGGATGCGGTAAGCTGCGAACCAGCTAAATGAGTGGTTGCCCACGAATTTAAGTAGCCACGCGATGGAGGCATATCCCAACACAAAGGCAATGCCGGTTCCTACTAGTAGCTGCATTCCTGACGCAGCTTGGCCAGCATCCGGGGCAAAGGCGTCTGGAAGTGAGAACAACCCGGAACCCAATACTGCAGGAATAGCCAATAAAAAGCTGAAGCGAGTAGCTACTTCGCGGTCAAGGCCTACAAAGAGACCTGCAGAGACCGTTCCGCCGGAGCGCGAGACTCCCGGAATCAACGCAAGGCACTGCGCAAGACCCATGATTATGGCGTCTTTCATAGTTAATTCTTCAAAGTTGCGTTTTTTCGACCCGAATTTTTCTGCTGCAATAAAAACGAAAGAAAAGAGTATAAGTACGGTTGCTGTGATCCAAAGATTACGGAATGTATCACGGATGAGATCTTTCGCCAAAACACCAATGATGACCACAGGAAGGGTACCTACGATCACCATCCAGCCCATGCGATAGTCAAAATCGCGTGCGTCCTTATTGAACAAGCCTTTGAACCAACCAGTGACAATCTTTGTAATGTCTTTAGCAAAATACACAAGCACCGCAAGCTCTGTTCCCAATTGGACTACCGCAGTAAAACTTGCCCCAGCGTCCTCCCCCCAAAAAAGTTGAGAGATAATCCGCAGGTGGCCAGAAGAGCTGATCGGCAAGAACTCAGTAAGTCCCTGGACAATCGATAAAACAATAGTCTGTGCCCAAGATAATTGGTCTGCGGAAGCTGCAGAAACCGTCGACATGCTGTCGGCAAGGATGATCGATTCAGTCACAAAGATTCACCGTACTCTACTGTGGACATCGTGAGAGAAGCAACAGTCGGTTCAAGCGGATTAAGAGTATCTACTTTAGGACTCGGTACAACAACATGGGGACGCAGTACTCCTGAATCTGAGAGTGCAGGAATACTCAAGACTTTCCGAGAAGCAGGAGGAACGCTTATCGACGTCTCCCCTAACGCAGTAGATATCGTTGCGCATCACTTAGTCTCGGACCGTCATGAGTTTGTTGTCTCTGTGAGCAGCGGAGTAAATCCTGCGGCGCCTTTTGGGCAACGGGTAGATTGCTCGAGGCGTAACCTGTTGCACCAATTAGACACCACTCTGCAACGTTTAAACACTGACTATATAGACCTGTGGAATGTAGGTTACTGGGATCCGCATACGCCGCCTGATGAAGTCGCTGACACTCTTGCACATATGATCCAAGTAGGTAAAGTGCGGTATGCCGGTGTGCGAGGTTATAGCGGCTGGCAGCTTACGATAACGCGTCACCGCGACATTATCTCTGCACAGGCTCCTTATAATTTATTACAACGCTCTATTGAGACCGATCTATTGCCGGCTGCGCAATACCTAGGCGTCGGAGTTATCGCCGGTGCGCCTTTAGCTCAAGGAGTGTTAAGCGGCCAATACCGCAGGAATATTCCAGAGACCTCACGTGCGGCCTCTCCTGAAATCTACGCAGATGTTCATGGCTTGATCCCGGAAAGTCACGCAGTAGTCGAAGCCCTGAGGACCGCCGCTGAGGGACTAGGAATCTCCACAGCTATCACAGCAGCCTCGTGGGTGCTGAGCCAGCCAGGCATTAGCGCTATGATTGCTACTCCCCGGACAAGGCATCATTGTCAAGAACTTATCACTAGCGCGGACGTGACTATTCCTCGTACGATTGCCAAGGCTTTTGATGACGTGACTCTATAGGAATATCTGCTTGAACATGTGCTTTTCTGCTAAAAACAGAAACGAGGAAATCATGCGGCACCATATAGCGTTATCAGGAGCTACATACTGGTAGGGTCATTCTGTGTGAGAAACGCACAGAGCATGTCGGGAGTTCGAAGAGCTGCGATCGCGGGGCTGGTCGTATTATCTTTAAGCCTTGCTGCTTGCACTAAAGAAAATGGCCCTGATCCGCAAGAAAATGCTGGAGTGCAAGGAAATGCGACTCCACAGAAGTCGCCGGCTTCTTCCTCCCCATCAGGACAGGTTCTTCCGTTTGCGGCCATTTTGGGGATGCAAAAAGCTGGAAATATTCTTGCTGTGAGAGAAAAAACTGTGCTTCATTTGGGTTCCATCAAAAATTTTTATGATGGAACCCAAAAAAGAATTGATGTGCAAGACAGTTGCGGAGCTCTCACCGCAACCGACCGGGAATTTATCCTCTCGTGTCCCAATGGCGTACACGTTGTAGACGCCCTTACCCCTGATAAGCATGATGTGGTCACAGGCGACCCCGCGACGGCTGCAGTCAAAACGACGAGCGGCGAGATTATTGCGGGTGACTCAGCTACGGCAAGCTTGAGAGTATATCGTAACGGTGAAGATCCTCAGAGCATCAAGACGGAATTTATTACTAATCAAATCGTTGCCATACCGGTAGATGGACACCCTGATGCTGTAGCTCGCGTTAATAACGAACATACTGTTATCCAAGATATTCATTGGGCAGAGGGGAAAAGCGGTGCTTTGTTGCGTGTGGGGCGTGGGGTGGGGCAAATTTCCCCTGCTGAACAGTCAATTCTTTTAGCATCTGACACCGTTGGCGGCCAGCTGATGGTTTATGGCGCAGAAGACGTGATTAGGCTTCATCAATCCTCTCCCGTAGGGGCAAGCCCGTGGGCAGTAGCATGGGACAAAAAGAATCAGCAAGCCTGGGTGAGTACAACTTCCGATAATAAATTGACTGCGTACAGTCTTTCGAGCGGAACTGCGGAGCCCAAGCGTCATTATTCTTCCGTGGCAGACGTACACTCAGTGGTGGTACTTGATGACGCTACCGTGATTGCAGGTTCGGCCACTGGCGATGGCCTCCAAATTATCGCACCCTAAAATCCTCATTCCTCTTGACCAAAAGAAAGCTCATTTGATCCATGTCGATCCCTCAGCATCCACTCCGTACGAAAATGTACAATCTCGCGCTCAAAGGAATGTTTACGATGTCTCCTGAGCGCATCCACGGCATCATCAGCAAGGGAATGAATGTTCTACAGGTAGCAGGACCTATTAACACAGCTCTTGGTAAAGTCGTGGCTGTTGATGACCCGATATTGTCGCAAGAAGTTTTTGGCACGGTGTTCCCCCGACCATTAGGACTTGCTGCGGGGTTTGACAAAGACGGAGATGCTCCCGATGCATGGGCGGCAGTAGGATTTGGGTACGCAGAGTTGGGAACTGTGACCGCTTCTCCCCAGCCAGGAAATCCTACCCCGAGACTTTTCCGGCTTCCTTCGGACAAAGCCATCCTCAACCGCATGGGATTTAATAATTCGGGAGCTGCTCAGGTAGCCGGCAATTTGCGTCGGCGCACTTCTGAAGACGTTATCGGCATTAATATTGGTAAGACTAAGGTGGTTCCGCCAGAAAAAGCGGTAGACGATTACCGCAGGTCTGCATCCTTGCTAGGTGATCTTGCAGACTACCTTGTAGTCAATGTGTCATCCCCTAATACGCCGGGGCTAAGAGATCTGCAGGCGGTCGATTCGCTTCGCCCTATTTTAAAGGCAGTACAAGAAACGACTTCGACCCCCGTGCTCGTTAAAATTGCTCCAGATTTAGATGCCGATGATATAGACGCTGTTGCAGATCTTGCTGTTGAGCTAGGACTCGATGGAATCGTAGCAACGAACACTACAATTACTAGAGAGGGGCTTGCTACTCCCCTGCGGGATGTTGAAGATATGGGAGCTGGCGGTATTTCTGGCGCGCCTCTGGCAGAGCGCTCATTGGAGGTGCTCCGCCAGCTCTATGGTCGAGTTGGAAAAGACCTAGTACTAATCGGCGTGGGTGGGATATCAACACCGCAACAAGCCTGGGAAAGGATTGCCGCAGGGGCAACCCTATTGCAAGGCTATACTGGTCTTATTTATGGTGGACCCGATTGGATCAGGGATATACATCTTGGAGTAGCTGCTCAATTGCGCGCGCACGGATTAAACAATATTGCTGAAGCCGTTGGCTCAGAACTCCCCTGGACTCTCGATTAAAATTACGGCGCAGTCCTAGTTATTGAGTTACTCATAGTCAATAGTAGTAATCATGCCTAGTCGGCGGCGTTTTCTTAGACGCCCCGCGACTAAAAGCACAACACCAGATACCGCAAAAAATAACGCCCCTAGGCATAACACCATAGGGCCGTTATTTTCGGTGAGGTCGTGCGCAGTAGCTTTTTTGAACCACCATGCACCAATGAGCATAATTCCACTCACAATTTCGCAGAGGATTCCTGCGATTGTTCGCCCTCGCATCAGTCTGGTCCTTTGCATGTCCGTGAAAATGGTACATGGCAGTAAAACGCGATGTTACCTACCTATTAATAGAATGATAACTAAATATTAATACTGATGCAGTGTTTTCCATGGCAGAAAAAGAAAAAGAAACTAATCTTTTTCTTTTTCTCCCCCGGATTGATGGTTTTTGCATAAAACAATCAGCAAAAGTGGAAGCCTTTACCGTATAGCAGACTGCCTAGCCACAAATCCGCACACAAGCGCTAAGAATCCATAAATGGGTAACCAATATTGCTGCCATACAAATATCGGTTCAGGGCTTAGAAATCGGCCAGCTATAACAAACGCTAACGCTACGATAAGCGCTCCGATTTGAAGCCGGGAGGCGGCTTGTTCCTTTCGGATAGTGGCAAACCCTCCAAAGATTCCCGCTGCGAGAATGATTAAGAGAAAGCGAGCAGTCACTGCAACAGGTTCCATCCATCCCACGGTTGCTATTTGAACGAATGTAAAAATAAATAAAACGAACGCAATAGCAACAAAGGCTCCGCCGACCCTTAGGGCTACTGGAATCGTAGCGCTTGTGGGGTGGTTTGCTAATGCCTTAGGCATTTTCGTACCAGCCCCAGTACACCGTGCGAGCAAGTGAGTGGAAATACAAGTTAAAGCCTAGAACGGTAGGAGTAGCGTCGGTAGGGATCTCAAAACTTTCTACATCTACTGCATGTACTGCGAAAAGATAGCGATGTGGACCGTGACCAGCAGGAGGATTGGGGCCGTAGTAGCCCCGAATGCCGGAGTCACCTTTGAGGGTTATCGCACTTTCAATCCCCCCAAGGGTTTCATCTCCTGCACCTTGGGCAAGCTCGCTAACAGTAACCGGAATATTAAAAGCCGCCCAGTGCCAAAAACCTGAAGCGGTGGGAGCATCAGGGTCGAAACACGTAATAGCCAGTGATTTTGTTCCCTCAGGTAAATTTGACCATGAAAGCTGAGGTGACAAGCCCCCTTCGGCCAAATGAATTTCAGGGATTTTTTCCCCTTCTTTAAAGGACGTGGAGCTTAGAGAGAAAACTGGAAGGTCTTTCAGCGGAGCATAGGGATCGGGGCCAGGGAATCGTGGGTCTATGTAGGTACTCATGTGGTCATTTTTACCTGAACATTTGTTGTGTGGCTATGGAAACCATCTCTTTTATGGCTCATGGAGCCCCTATTTAGCCCGGATTTTCGGGCAAGCTTGAGCACCTTAATCCAGTCCACTTGCTATTGCATCTGCGATAGCATCGATAATCGTGCGATCTAGGGGGGCACCCGTGACCGTAACTGTTTCGCCTTGACGGATACCAAGAGACATAAGCAGTAAAGAAGACGCTGCGTCTACCCCGTTCACCTGGATACTCCCCTCGGCTTCTGAAGCAATCTCAGAGATAAGAGACGCAGGGCGAGCATGCAAGCCGGCAGTATCCACAACGGTAACCTGACGTCCATATTCCCCAGAAGGTATGGGCTCTGGGGCTGATGTGACGAGTTCTGGCACAAGCTCTGGAACGAACATCGTATTTGCAGAGAGAGCAGCCTCGATTACCTTATCCAAAGTATCGCCTTGTTGCGCGGCGGTCGCAGCGGCAACTGCGCCTTCCACAAAAGGAACGTTGACAAAAGCAACAGACTGGTCATCATAAAAGTCTAGGAGGGTTTCTACCGTCATTGTTGCCGAGCCCAAATCCGTGAGAATAAGAACCTCCAGTTTTTTATTCAAAAGCTCCTCGACTGATCTTTCTACAAGCTCATAAGAGGTTCCTATTCCCCCGTCCTCTCGTCCACCTGCCGGAACAATACATACGTCAGAAGCCATTTGTTGAGCGAGTTCACAGAGTCCTTCTGCCAATGAGGCTGAATGGGAGACAAGGACAAGCCCTACTTTTTGCTTACTCATGAAGCCGTGCACTCCTTTGCAGCGTCTGCTGCGGCTTTAAGGAATAATGCAGAAGATGTAGCGCCAGGATCTTTATGTCCTACAGACCGCTCCCCTAGGTAAGAAGCTCGACCTTTTGTAGCAACCATAGGGATAGTCGATTCGGCTCCCTGTTCTGCGGATTCTGCGGCGCGAGCAAGTACCTCGGCAGCTGTAGCGCCGTTATCTGCTGCGCTTCTTGCCGCCGCGGAAGCAAGACTCCATGCATCGACCATAGTCTTCTCCCCCGGAGTAGCTTTGCCACGAGCTGTGATACCTTCCAGAGCGCCGTCGATAAGGTCGGCTACTGCTGCAGCATCTAGCTTCTCTTTGTCTTTAATCGCTTTCGACGCTCTGAGAAAGGCAGTTCCGAGTAACGGCCCCGATGCACCTCCGACAGTGGAAATGAGTGTGGCTGCAGTTATTTTGAGTACTTCGGAAGGCGTGGCCAATTCCTGACCATCTAATTTTTCTAGGACAGCGCTAAAACCTCGATCGATATTTTCTCCATGGTCCGCATCGCCGATAACCCGGTCGAGTTCTATTAATGCCTCCCGGTGTTCTTTTGCGGCGACGGCACACCGGCTAATCCAATTGTTAGCCCAATCAACAGTGAGAAAATTCATGGTTATATTCCTTTACGATAAGCAACGGTATTAACGGGGGCGTCGAAAAGCTTTAATGCTTCCTCATCAACCCGCATCAAGGTAACTGATACGCCTTGCATATCAAGGCTTGTCACGTAATTGCCCACGAGTGAGCGTTTTACGACGATTCCTGCCTCATTTAGGCGTTCTTGAACCCGCCTGAAGACAACATAAAGCTCCGATAAAGGAGTGGCACCCATACCATTAACCAAAGCTATGACCTGCTCTCCATGAAGGAGCTGAAGCTCGTGGAGAATGGGGTCTATAAGTTGATCGGTGATTGAGTCAGCATCGCTCATCGGGGCTTTCCGTCGTCCCGGTTCCCCATGAATGCCAACCCCAATCTCAATCTCGTTTTCTGAAAGGTCAAACGATGGTTTTCCTACGTGAGGGACCGTGCATGCCGACAATGCGACTCCCATTGAGGCAACATTTTCGACCGCTTTTTTAGCCACAGCAGCGACTTCGTCTAGTGAATCCCCGCGTTCAGCGGCTGCTCCTGCAAGTTTTTCCACTAACATGGTTCCAGCTACCCCGCGACGACCTGCTGTATAGAGAGAATCCTCAACAGCTACGTCGTCGTCCACGATTACCTGAATCACCTCTATGTCTTCGAGTTCTGCAAGTTCCGCGGCTGTGTCAAAATTTAGAACATCGCCTGTGTAGTTCTTCACGATGTACACCACACCTGCCCCACGGTTGACTGCTTTAGTCGCTTCCAAGATAGGGTCTGGCGTTGGAGAAGTGAAGACTGGTCCCGGTATAGCGGCATCAAGCATTCCTTCTCCGACAAAACCGGAATGTAGTGGCTCGTGGCCAGAACCACCGCCAGATATAAGGGCCACTTTCCCCTCTTGCTTTAGGTGCACGCGTGTGATGAATAAGGGATCGTTATGGGCTGAAACTACGTCATTATGGGCGGCCACAAATCCATCGACGGCTTCTTGAACAATCTTTTGCGGATCGTTGACAAGCTTTTTCATGGGATCAACCTTTCGCAGAGAGAAAACTGATCGCATCGCTCACAGACCTTCACGTAAACGACAGCACTGTCGTTTGTCTTGCTGTTTATATTGCAAATGCAATGGTTTTATGGGTTCGACTGTACGGATTTTTAGCATCATTGTGTTGTGATCTAAATCGCGGATAGGTCGAATCAAAACAAAATAAGCGTGTTTTTCTGTGCAAAATTTTCTCAGAGCATTCATTTACGAGTGATCACGCAAACGTAAAGTGAATCCATAACAAACAGAGGGAAGACGTATGCCACAATCGGCCCCGGTTAAGCGTGATGCCACAAAGCATATTCTTTAAATGTTTTACCCTTTGTGACCTGCCGATTTGCCTATCTATTGAGTCGCTCATATAGTTAAGCAAGTCAACAGCCAAGCGGCTGGAAACACTACCCGGCCCGGGTGGCGGAATGGCAGACGCGCTAGCTTGAGGTGCTAGTGTCCTACTAACGGACGTGGGGGTTCAAGTCCCCCCTCGGGCACAAATAGTTAATGTATATTAACGGAGGTAACAAACCCGAAAGGGATTGTTACCTCCGTTTTTCTTTACTATTTTCCCTGTCGTTCACCCCTTTCGGGCAAGGTCCCGCGTGGCGGCGCCGTAGGTATACTGCGGCTAAGCTAGTGCCATCCACTTTAAATCGAATAAAAACGCATGTGTGAGGTTATTCTTCCGATGTTGATCTGATCTCTACTCAGCTGAGCTGAGACGTTTACACCGTTGTCCTGCTCTTGGGGATCAACCATGACTTCTATCGAACTCACTGACGTCGATTTTTCTTATAATTCGTGTCCTCTTCTCAACCATATTTCTTTGCGTGTAGGCGCTGGCGAGCGCGCTTGCTTGGTTGGACCCAATGGCTGTGGAAAATCCACGTTGGTGAATTGGGTTGCTGCTGGAGCCCCACCAACTACGGCTCATAGCGATGCAAGCGGAACGATTACACGAGATGATCGGCTAGTGCTGATCCCCAACGCCTCCCCCAGCAAGGCGATCCCGGTTTCACAGAAACCGTATGGAATGAAGGTATCGGCCAGATGGGCACAGGAATTATTCATCCCTCCATGTGGAATATCCCGGTGCCAGCACTGTCTGCGGGCAATCAACGGCGCACTCAGATAGCTGTTGCTGTTGCTGAACAGCCGGCTATACTCCTCATCGACGAGCCGACTAATTACCTCGACCTTAACACGATCGAAGCCTTTGAAGACGCGATCTCTGAATGGGCCGGAACTTTAGTGATAGTCAGCCACGACCAGTGGCTCATTGATAAAAGGCGTGGGAAAAGGCTTTGCCTAGGCTCATCTGCATAGCTGGGCATAATATCGGTCCTGAATCCTAGCAGGTAAGCTCTCAAGCTATGCACGATGAGGAAATCCGCGCACGGCGGATGATCGCCCATTATCTCAGCCCAAGTGATGCGCATCCCCAGCCAAAATCACTATCGGATGTAGCTTTTCAGATGATGGCTACTCAAGGACAAAACTATGCAGGTGGTTTGCAGGGCCTGGCGGTGCGCACTGGAGTGCACGAGCTGTATACCGGCACCATACAAAGCCATTTGGACGATTGCCTGAAAAATTACGAGGTTATCCGTACATGGTCACAACGCGGCACACTTCATTTTCTCCACAAAGATAACGCGTGGATTGTAGCCGTTATAGGCAAGCGAGGGTTGGGAACTATTAAGGCTTCTGCTCAGCGCTTTGGGATAACAGAACAAGAATATTCAGAGATCCTCGAACGCACTGTACAGCTTTGCGTCACTCCGCGTAGTCGCCAGCAGCTACGAGACCACCTCGGAATTGACTCTTCCCTGTTGTCCAACGTCATGCGTCGTTTAGGTCGTACCGGCGACCTCATCCAAGGCGCTAAGACAGGTAATCATGATACTTTTATCCGCGCCGATGCTGCCGGTTGTGATATGAACCGTGATGCAAGCATTGAAACGTTAGTAACCAACTATTTTTCCACCCGCGGCCCAGCTCACATAGTCGATTGCGCATGGTGGTCTACGTTGCCTAAGACCGTTGTGCGTCGTGAAGCTAGAAAAGCAGTCGACTCCGGCGCTCTGTTGGAGGTCTCCCCCGACGTGTTTATGGGGAGCTGGCAAAACAATGTCTCAGATAGCGACATCGCTGCCGCTCTGCAACTCCATATCCAGCTCCCGCCCTTTGACGAGTACCTGATGTCCTATACCCAGCGCGACGTACTATTTTTCCCACAATGCGATCCGTTATCTGTGCTGACCAAAAACGGCATTTCCTGGCCTTTTATGGTTTCAGGAGGCGTGATTATAGGCCGCTCTTCCTAGCGACGATAAAGTGGAACAAATGACCGACATCAATCCAGACGAGTTGGATATTGCGCTACGAGTCTTAAAAGAAGCCGGCGACTTGCCCCAGGATCATCCTCAAGCTGTTACGCTGCATCACGCCGTGAGCAAGCTTTTTAAGACGATAAAAAAGAATCGCAGGAGCATCGCAAAGCAGAAAAGAAGGCTTGCCGACGCCCAGGTGCTTGCCGCAACTGCAACGGCCAACCCTCGTAGGACTGACGATGAAACAGCGGGCCTTCTTATTGCCCCGCAAGGTCAAAAGCCTATTCCGCTTGAAGTCGGTGCGGTAGCCACACCCCATGGATTTGCCGGAAGACTCAACAAATCGCATAACTGTTATATTTGCAAGCAGCCATATACCTTGGTTGATTCTTTCCACCATCAACTCTGCCCGGACTGCGCCAGCGATAATCGGCAGCGCCGCGAACAGCGCGTAGACCTGACAGGCAGGCGAGCACTCTTGACCGGTGGACGCGCAAAGATTGGCATGTATATAGCACTTAAATTGCTTCGTGATGGTGCTCATCTGACAATCACTACCCGCTTTCCTAAGGACGCTGCCCGCAGGTTTAGCGCGATACCAGATTCTTCCGAGTGGATTGAGCGCTTGCGCATTGTAGGAATTGACTTGCGCAACCCAGCAAGGGTCGAAGAACTTGCCGTTATGGTGGGAGAAACTCCCCTGGACATCCTTATTAATAACGCTGCGCAAACCGTTCGAAGATCACCTGGAGCATATTCGGGTTTGGTATCTGCGGAAGCACAACCACTTACCGGAATACAGAACGACGTGGCGCTTCTTGAGTTGGGTGTTGCAACAAACCTTCATCCGGAGTCTTTAGAACATAGGAAAAACCGCCGCAGTCTCTTGGTCAGTTCTGATGTCTTAGACACTAACGACGCCCAGCGCATAGCAGAACGAGCGATGCGCGCAGGAAATGAGCTGTATGGAGTGGACGCTGGGGGTCTTATTCCTGACTTGGTGAACCATAACTCATGGGTGGCCAAAGTCGGAGATATAGATCCCGTAGAAATGCTAGAAGTTCAGCTGTGTAATGCTACTGCACCCTTCATCCTCTTTAACAGGCTTCGTCCCGCATTGGAGGCATCGTCTGCGCGTCGGAAATACGTGATCAATGTCTCTGCTATGGAGAGAGTTTTTAGCCGAGGATACAAAGGACCAGGTCACCCTCACACAAACATGGCTAAAGCAGCCCTTAACATGTTAACGCGAACCACCGCTACCGAAATGTTCGAGCATGGGGTCCTTGTAACCTCTGTAGATACCGGGTGGATTACTGATGAGCGCCCACACACAACAAAGAAACGACTAGCTGACGAGGGGTTTAAGGCGCCCCTTGACCTAGTTGACGGCGCTGCCAGAGTCTATGACCCCATAGTTCAAGGCGAAAATGGGGTCGATCTTTATGGCTGCTTTCTCAAAGATTATAGGCCTCACCCCTGGTAGAAAACTTGAAAGCGTGCTAGGGCCCGTCTCCATGGT
Source organism: Corynebacterium pseudotuberculosis (assembly GCF_002155265.1). Classification (NCBI taxonomy): domain Bacteria; kingdom Bacillati; phylum Actinomycetota; class Actinomycetes; order Mycobacteriales; family Corynebacteriaceae; genus Corynebacterium; species Corynebacterium pseudotuberculosis. The sequence goes on along the minus strand of NZ_CP021251.1, from coordinate 1,693,921 downwards.
CAAAAGCCCGAAGAATTTTTTCTGCGCCGAGGGTCGGGGTTATTTGGGCTTGTCTTAGCTGAGTTTCTACGAGTTTGCGGACAGAAACGACCTCAGGATCTGAGTTCAATCTCTGAAGCAGCGTCTCATGCACCATCGACCACATCCATTGGACCTGTTGTTCCCTACGTGTGTGTTCGAAAGTTCCAGAATCTAACATCACTTTATGATGTTCTTGGACGTGGTTCCAGAATTCTGCGACCCCTTCATTTTCTACAGCAGATACCGTCATCGTTGGAGGGTGCCACAAGTCGTTTTCTTGACGAACCATCCGCATTGCAGCACCCAGTTCCCTCGCTGCACGCTTGGCGTTTTTAAGATTGGGACCATCGGCTTTATTGATTGCAACGAGATCAGCCATTTCCAAGACGCCTTTTTTAATTCCTTGGAGCTGATCTCCAGCACCAGCAAGCGCTAAGAATGTAAAACAATCCACCATTTGAGAAACCGCTACCTCTGACTGCCCCACGCCCACAGTCTCCACGAGGATTACGTCATAGCCGGCAGCCTCAAAAACAACCATGGACTCTCGAGTAGCTTTAGCCACGCCGCCAAGCGTTCCCGCTGATGGAGACGGGCGGATAAACGCGTTATCTTCGCGAGCTAGCTTAGCCATTCGAGTCTTGTCGCCGAGAATAGATCCCCGTGTTTTAGTTGAAGAGGGATCAATAGCTAATACCGCGACTTTATGCCCCTCAGCGATCAACTGCATTCCAAGAGCCTCAATAAAAGTTGATTTCCCGACTCCAGGAACACCAGTGATTCCTACCCGCAGTGCTTTTCCACTAAAAGGCAGCAACCTAACTAGCAATTCTTGTGCCAGTACGCGGTGCGCCGCGGCTGTCGACTCCAGTAGAGTAATCGCGCGTGACATGAGGGTGCGGTCGCACCTGCGAACGCCTTCGAAAAGCTCATCTACGTCTATGCGGCGGCGAGCGCGTTTAACTATCTCCGGAGGAACAGCTGTGGCTTTCCCTAGGTCTGTCCCTGACGTAGTCATAAGGGAACCCAAGTGATGTTCGAGGTACTCATTATCCATGGTCATGGCTAATCCTTCTCGTCGAAACGATATCACCGGTCGCAGAAAGAGCGACCGGTGACGAGGTTGGCATGATTTAACTAAGCTTCATCGACCTGAAGCTCGATGCCAAGATTTGCTGCCAGCTTAGTCAGCATATCGATCGCTGCTTCTGCGATAACCGTGCCTGGTGGATAAATTGCCACAGCGCCGTCGTCGTAAAGCTCCTGGAAATCGCCTGGTGGGATCACACCACCAACAACGATCATGATGTCTTCACGTCCCAGTTTTGCTAGCTCTTTCTTCAACGCAGGCACCAGTGTGAGATGGCCGGCGGCTAGAGAGGACACTCCAACAACATGCACGTCGGCGTCTACGGCAGCCCGCGCAGCCTCTGCAGGAGTCTGGAAGAGCGGTCCGACGTCAACATCCATTCCAAGGTCAGCGTAAGCGGAAGCAACGACTTTCTGACCACGATCGTGTCCGTCTTGTCCCATCTTGGCTAAGAAGATACGGGGGCGACGGCCTTCCTCGGCTTCAAAGGCATCCGCCATAGCGATAGCCTTATCAACGTTCCCCACGGCGCCTTCCTTTCCGACCTCTTCCTTGTATACGCCAGATAGCGTACGAATTTCTGCCTCATGTCGGCCGAAAACGTCTTCTAATGCATCAGAAATCTCACCGATCGAGCATTTTGCTCGTGCGCAGTCGACTGCGAGCTTAAGGAGGTTATGGTCTAGATCACCGGGCTCCTTGGTCTCCATACGGGCAGCTTCTGTTAAAGCTTCAAGGGTGCGCTTAACCTCGGTCTCGTCACGCTCTGCACGCAATTTAGCCAGCTTCTCAATCTGCTCAGCACGTACTTTAGTGTTATCAACCTTGAGGACTTCAATTTGTTCGTCCTCTTCAACAACGTACTTGTTCACACCGATGAGTGCTTGACGTCCAGAGTCGATTCGTGCCTGGGTACGAGCCGCAGATTCTTCAATACGAAGCTTCGGAATTCCCTCGATGGTCGCTTGCGCCATGCCACCTGCAGCCTCGACTTCCTCAATATGAGCACGTGCCCGCTCAGCAAGTTGTTCCGTCAACCATTCGATGTAATAGGAACCAGCCCATGGGTCAACGGGAGCCGTAGTTCCCGATTCCTGCTGTAAAAGGAGCTGGGTATTACGAGCAATACGTGCAGAGAAGTCGGTTGGCAGCGCGAGCGCCTCATCAAGGGCGTTGGTGTGCAGTGACTGGGTGTGTCCTTGCGTAGCACCCATGGCTTCCACCGCTGTGCGAGCCACATTGTTGTACACATCTTGTGCAGTCAAGGACCAGCCAGAAGTCTGCGAGTGAGTACGCAGAGACTGCGACTTGGGGTTCTTGGGGTCGAACTTGGCAACTAGTTCGCTCCATAGGAGACGCCCCGCGCGTAGCTTTGCGATCTCCATAAAGGTGTTCATAGAGATACCCCAGAAGAAGGAAAGACGGGGAGCAAACTTGTCTACGTCTAGACCCACACCTTTGCCAGCACGAATGTATTCGATTCCGTCTGCCAGAGTGTAAGCAAGTTCTAGATCTGCTGTAGCTCCTGCTTCTTGAATGTGATATCCGGAAATCGAAATCGAGTTAAACCGTGGCATCTTCATTGAGGTGTACTCGAAGATATTCGAGATGATGCGCATGGATGGCTTCGGCGGATAGATGTAGGTGTTACGAACCATGAACTCTTTCAGGATATCGTTCTGAATAGTTCCGGCCAGTTGTTCGGGGGCAACTCCTTGTTCCTCGGCAGCCACGATATAAAAGGCTAGAACTGGAAGAACAGCACCGTTCATAGTCATGGATACTGAGACACTTCCGAGATCAATTCCTGCGAATAGTTCTCGCATGTCCAAAATCGAGTCAATGGCTACGCCTGCCATACCGACGTCACCCACAACGCGCTCATTATCTGAGTCATAACCACGGTGGGTAGCTAGGTCAAAGGCAACCGATAGGCCCTTCTGACCAGCAGCAAGATTACGACGATAAAAGGCATTAGACTCAGCAGCAGTGGAGAAACCTGCGTACTGACGGATTGTCCATGGCTGATTGGTATACATGGTGGGATAAGGACCACGCATAAAAGGAACCATGCCGGGGAAAGAATCCAACTGCTCAGCTGGAACTGAATCATCACGATCGTTGCGGTTAAAAACGCGGGGGACGTCGATCCCCTCCGGGGTGTTCCATATTTGCTCGCGCAAAGAATCAGCGGTGTCAGCAGTTTTTGTCTCAGCCGCTGCAGCGTATTCAGCGAAATTTGGGATGGTGGTCATTGTGCTTATGCTCCCAACTTGTCGAGCAGATCGGTCAAAGTAGCGCCTGCGTCGATCTTGAGGTTCAAGTAATCATCCGGCTCGAAATCATGTCCTGGTGAGCCAGCCAGCAAAATGGTCTCAACGCCTGCTTTTCGTAACGCGTCGAAGGCTTCTGCGCCAGAGGCATCATATTCCGCGTCTGTTCCGCAGATCACAGCAATAGAAGCCGAACGGGCCGCTTGTTCAAATTCAGGAGTCCCTGGCGTCACCTGTCCAGGGTTAAGCGCCTCGATGCCACCAGCACCCAACAAGTTGGTGATAAACCCGGTACGGATGTTGTGTTTGGCTAGTGGACCAAGTGGGATAAGCGCTGCCGCTGGACGCTTCCCATGAACTTCCATGAATGCATCCGAACGGTTGCGCAATGCCTCAAACTGGGCTCCCCAACGACGCACGTGAGTAGGCTCCACACGTAGATCTGCAGGAAGAGGCGCCTCTGCAAGATTGGGGAACTCGTTAATTGCAGTGACCTTCTTAGTACGGTGAGCGATGTCGTTGCGGATTTTCTCGTGAGATTCATCCAACATGGATGTAATTGCACCGGATTCGAAGGCTGCTGTGAAACCACCTTGAGCTTCAATCTCTGTGAAGACTTTCCATGCTTTCTCCGCAATCTCCGAGGTAAGTTTCTCCACGTAGTAGCTGCCGCCAGCGGGATCGATCACATGACCCAGGTGCGACTCTTCGAGAAGAAGCAGGTTGGTGTTACGCGCGATTCGGTGTGCGAATGGACGGGAAATTTTGGGAAGTCCACCTGGAATTGCCCAGTCAAAGCACAGAACCTCAACATCATGAGCTCCGCCAACACCACCGGCAAAAGCCGCAACTGTTGAACGCAGCATATTGACCCATGGGTCACGTTGAGAGAACATGACTGGCGCAGTCAAAGCGTGTAACGGAGCGCTGCCATGATCTGCTGCGCCTACGATTTCTGCAACCCGTGCCCACAAAGTACGCGCTGCACGCAGCTTGGAGATCTGAGCAAATTGATCATCAGTAACTGCATATCGGAAGGACAACTGGTCAAGTGCGTCAGGAATGCTGAGGCCTGCTGCAGTAAGCTCTCTGAGATACTGAGCGCCAGCAGCAAGAGTCAAACCAATTTCTTGCGCATCCGTAGCGCTCTGGTTAGAGAAAGAAACAGCATCGACCAGGATGGCGCGAGTATTTTTGTGTTTTGTTGCGTCAACTGCCAAAGACACCGCAGTAGACAGATCAACGGAGGCGGATCCATCCACCCAAGAAGAAAGCGGAGAAGCTCCTAGCTCAATCAACTTAGGGTCCGCATCCTGAGCGTCAATAAGCTTGTAGAGTTCCTCCGCCACGCTAGCAGTGGATTCACCAGAGTTAAGCCGTACCGGGGCGTATTGGAAGAGCACTCCCTTCAATAGCTTTTCGACGTTATCAGCGCCGTAGATAACGATGTCAGTTGTACCGTTATCTAGAGCTGATAAAAGCTGTTCGTTCGAAGCAGAAGGGCCGAAGGACTCGGTCACTCCCCAGCCAACGCCTTCTTCAGTGCCTGCTCCGCACGCACCGCGAGTGAACGGGAAGACGCCAGGAAGGGCCACTTCAGCGAGTTCATCAACGCGGTTATATAGCGGATTAACATTAATTCCGTCATAGGTTGTACGAATTAGCTTGCGCCAGATATCAAGCGGGATATCGGAGACGTCTTGCTTACGTACTCGGGCAAAAACCTTGGCAACAGCCTTGTACCAAGCTTGCTGCTGGGCTTCGAATTCTTCGGTTTGGGCGAATCGTGTGTCAGTCACGAGTAGAACCCACTCCCCTCACATTTATGGGCTTGAGACCCTCTCCGCTTATAAGAAGAAAGCCCTAAGCTCCGTTTGTGTCTTGAGCTGATATGTCGTGGCGCTGGGCACCAGATCACCTAAATCATCTAATGCCTCACAATAAGCTCTAAGTGTAGTCCTCATCAATTCTTTTCTGTGTGGTTTTTCCCGAATGGGTGCAATCGGGCATTAAAGTAAAGTTTTGTGAACAGTTTTTTTAACTTTGCGTGGGGTGTTTTTCGTGATGGATTAAACACTATTAGGTCTTGGAGCGTGGCTAAAAAAATCAGCGTTTTCGCACTAGGAATACTTTTTATTCTTACTACGATCCTGGTAGATATCCCTAGCATAGAAACATTAAGGTCCTGGGCTGATAATGCCGGAAGTGCCTTTGTGATTTTGTTCGCTTTTCTCTATATCGGAATCACCCAATTTCCGATTCCACGCACTCTTCTAACTTTGTCTGCCGGGGTTCTTTTTGGATCCATTAAAGGTATTGTTATCGCCCTCACATGTACAACAATCTCGGCGGTCATTTCCTTGCTTATCATCCGTACGTTATTGGGTGAATGGATGGAACCAAGGCTGACCCATCCAGCAGTCTCGGGAATCAATAGCCGCCTGCGACATCGCGGATGGTTGGCCGTAGCCTCATTACGCATGATCGCGGGCGTCCCTTTTTCCATCATGAATTATGTGGCTGCGCTTACCTCTGTCCCGCCTCTCGGATTCGCTCTAGCTACGCTCATCGGTTCTGCCCCTGGCACCATTGTGGTCGTTATTTTGGGCGACTCTATCTTGCACGGTACCGACGTAAAAATTCTTCTTTTCTCGGTTGCACTTGCATTTTTGGGCATTTTAGGGCTGCTCATTGATGCTCGTATGCCCGTTAAGACGCCTCGGTAGTAAGCTATGCTCATATCCATATAGTTTGTAGGGGAAGTTCATTCTCTTCTTAGTATTAATTTATTTTTAGAGTTCATAAGGAAGTATCTTGTTCGCTATCCATGCGCGATATCGTGGACGAGAGCGCCGGCGCGCTCAGTTTGTTCAACAGTCCGCACGAGCGTTGAGCACGCTCAAAGGCGTGGATGAGTTTACGGTTGTTGGAGTAGAAGACATAGCATCTGTTATCACGACAGCTGAAGCTGCGTGTGACACAATCATGGCGCTTATCGCTGGAGGCGACTGGGCTATAGGAATAGGCGTGCTTGATTCCCCCACTGCAACGCGAGACGATGCTCTCTTCCTAGCCGCCGCAGCGTTAGGCGACCGAGCACGCGGCGGCACTATCAAAGCAAAGGTGAAACACGATAAAAACTGGGCAGATTCTATTCAATCTGCTTTTTCTCTACTCAACTATGTACTCTCACGCCGAACACCTGAAGGAAGAGAAGCAACAAGCCTCATGCGGTCGGGGTTTAACCAGAACGAAGCCGCAGTAGAGTTAGGAATCTCTAAACAAGCAATGAGCCAGCGGCTACAAGCAGCTGGCTGGCAGGCAGAACTCGCAGGGTACCGACTAGCCATACAGATTCTTAAACGAGCAAATCGAGAAGAATTATAGAAGCATCTGATTTTAACGCGGAAAGCCGCTGCCTTCATTTTTTTGAAGACAACGGCTTATTTTCCTTTGTATCTATGCGAGAGTTTCTGGATTTTCTAACAATAAATCATCAGTTTGTCTAGCCATTCCCGGTTCAATTGCAGGCTGGTTACGTGCTTTTTCTTTTGAAGAAGAGCTCATAACGCCTGTGGGCTCATCCACAGGTTTATTCGCCACTGCTTTAGCCGCCGCTACCGCTGCCTCGATCTCCGGATTCGATGAAGCTTTAAACCAATCCTCATGGTCGTCTTCCTCTGCAACGTCAAGGCTCCGTTGATCTACCTCGCTGCTTTCATATCGGAAGACTCCGTCATCGTCTTTTTTGGCTAGTGCTTTAGCAAACTGTTCAAGGGAATCCCCAAACTGGCTCGGGATCATCCACATTGTCGATGCATTTCCCTCAGCAAGTTTAGGTAGCTTCTCCAGGTACTGGTAAGCCAAAACCTCGGGGGTTACTCGAGCTGACTTAATTGCCGCGTTAACCTTCTGGATTGCTCGAGCCTCACCCTGAGCCTCTAAATACCTTGCTGCTCTGTCTCCTTCGGCTCTCAAAATAGTTGCTTCACGTTCAGCTTCAGCTGCCAGAATTGCCGCATGTTTTTCGCCTTCTGCAGCAAGAATTTTAGCTTGCTTCTCACCTTCTGCAGTGCGAATATCCGATTCACGACGCCCCTCTGCAGTCAGAATCATTGCGCGTTTTTCCCGGTCAGCTTTCATCTGCATTTCCATCGACTGCTGAATCGATGGCGGTGGATCAATCGCCTTGAGTTCGACTCGACTAATACGCAGGCCCCATTTGGTCGTAGCCGCATCCAGTTCGCCGCGCAGCCTCCGATTAATAACTTCGCGCGAGGTTAAAGTTTCTTCCAACGTCATACCGCCTACTACGTCGCGAAGCGTAGCTACGGATATCTGTTCAACACCGACTATGTAGTTGTCTACCCCGTAGATAGCACGAGCAGCGTCATTAATTTGGAATGTCACTACGGTATCAATAGCAACAGTCAAATTATCTTGTGTGATTACTGCTTGAGGTGGGAAGGAAACAACTCTTTCTCTCGTATCTACTTTTGCCCGAACACGATCAATGAAAGGAACAAGAAGACTCACTCCTCCAGAAATCGTTTTTGTGTAACGCCCAAGGCGCTCGATGACAGCTGCCTCACCTTGAGGAATAATGACGATTGATTTTGCGATGAGTAGGGCCACAAAGACCACCACCACCGCTAAAAAAATAAAAGACACCTAGACTTCCTTCCAGACGACTGCTGTCGCACCGTCAATTTCTATTACTGAGACCGATTGCCCCGGAGAAAAATGGTGTCCCGGGTCCAGACTTCGCGCAGACCATATGGATCCGTCGAAGCGAATTTGCCCGCCATTTTCCGTTATCGGCTCAATAACCTCAGCGGTAGAACCAATAAGTGCACGAACAGATGTGTCCAACGCAACTGGGTTATAAAGCTTCTTTTTAAGAGTTGGTTTAAGAATAAAAAGAAATGCGATGGATGTGACCGCAAAAGTAGCTGCTTCCGCCCAAAGGGGTGCATCCGTGAGCCCCACCGCGGCTGCAGCTAAAGCCCCAAGACCGAGCATAAGAAAGGTTAATTCACCAGCAAGCAGTTCTAAGCCAATAAGTGAGATACCTGCGATTAACCATATCAAAGCTGCCACACCGCCATCATACTGAAAACATCACTCAACCGGTTGAAAGATTTAAGAATTATGCAAGATCCTCTTTGCTTAGTTCTGGAGTGGTCACAAAGTCAACGAGTCTTTCGACTGCACCAATGAGCGAAGAATCAACGTCGCGAAAAGAAGTCACTGCGTTATAAACGCGGTTCCACCCCTCTTTGGGGTCACTCCACCCCACGCGGCGACACACTCCTGTTTTCCAGTCTTCACCGTAAGGAACCTCCGGCCATGCGCGAAGCCCAAGGCGGTCAGGTTTCACCGCAGCCCAGATATCTATAAAAGGATGCCCTGTAACCAAGACATGGGGGCCGACAGAAGCAGTCAACCTCATTTCTTTAGAACCCGTGACTAGGTGATCTGCTAGAACACCAACTCTACGTCCGTGCTGCGGCTGAAAATCATCCAAACGCTCTGGAAGGTTATCAAGCCCCTCAAGGTATTCAACGACTACTCCTTCTACGCGGAGATCATGACCCCAGATTTTCTCCACAATCGCCGCATCATGAATACCTTCAACCCAGATTCTTGAGGGGGCAGCTACTTTGGCTTCTAGGTTTTTTACTCGCCTTGAGCCGGAATTAGATCTTTGTTGGGGCGCTTTAGGCACGTAACGAGTCAAAGAAACTCTTTGTCCATCTATCATGAATGCGCCTTCGCGCATTTTAAAGATACGCTCGACCCCGTATCGGTCTTCAAGTCTAATAAAATCGCCATCATATGTTCGTTCAAAATTAACTACGGCTCCTACAAAACCGTCAGCCATTACTTCCACCACAAGACCTGGCTCCGCCGGAATCTGAGGAAAAGAAGGTGGTTTCTGGCGAGAATGCCCGTTAAGAATATTCCCGGAATAAGGGTCGATAAAGCTCATAGATCTAGAGTATTCACTAAACTCGCTTCAGTTATGAACATCCGTACACATGTCTATTCACCGCTGCAAAATACAGCACTATGGATTGCAGCATGGCTCTATGGTTACGAGTCCTATGACCATACCGAACAAGCGCTCAACGACTTGGAGGGACCGCACAGGCTAAGAGACGGAGAAATCGGCTTCTTTGAACTAGCTCAGGCTCTGAGGACAATCACCAAACCAACAAGGCAAGCTTTCTCCGGGGAACCGCTACTCCGAATCGTTCTTGATGGCCCTGGTACTCCTGTTGGATTACCTGCACACCATGAGGCAACGGCGCACGCACAACGAGCTGGTGGCGCGATTGTCATCAGCGCAGGTTTGTCCGCTGAAACTCATATTTTGGTTCCGCAGTGGAAAGAGAACCGTGATTTTACCGTGTGGGAGTCTTTTATAGTTTCCGATCCTCTCCCTGCAGCTTCATACTTAGCCCCAGGGGATGCTGATCTTTCACTGGCACAGGCGACTAGAACCGCTGCTACCCTGATTCAAGCGAGCGGTATTGGCAATGCGGAACTAGCTTCCCCGCGCCTCACCGTAGGGATGCTCAACGATTTTTATGAAACCCCGGGACTTCCTGACTCCATCGCTCCTAGAGCCGCAAAACTCATTGCACGCGCAGACAAAGTGACAGCAATTATGGAGGCCGTAATTGATACGCTAGGAGACCATTCCTTTGATCAACAGCTGTTAAGTTTGAGCAAGCACATAAGAGAAGCCCGGATGGCAGCTGTTAGCTACGCGATTTACGAATGGGGACGTTTAGCAGGCTGACAGCACTGTGGCTCGCAGGCTGCTCCGTTGATGGAACAGCCTCGCGAGGGAACCGTTCCAAGATGTTGAGCTGTTTTTGGGTTGAGAGTCTCATGAAAAAGCTGAACGACCATTGACGCAAATGTGCTGGTGTGGCCAACAGTCTTTGCTCTTACTACCTTCATCCCGCGTTTTTCTGCCTCCACTTGTAGCTCATTATCTAGGTCCCAGACTACTTCCATATGATCCGAGATGAAGCCAATGGCGGACACAACTACTTTGCATACTCCCTGGGAATGGAGATCAATAATGTGGTCTACAATATCTGGATCAAGCCAAGGAATTTTTCCATTTCCCGACGCAGATTGCCACACCACGTCATATTTTTGAACTCCGAGGCGATCTGCAACAAGCCGTGATGCTTCTGCAACCTGACGTGAATAGAGATTTCCGTCAGCGTCTATTCCAGAAGTCTCATCAGCTATCAAAGGAATGGAATGAGCCGTGAAAACAAGCCGTATCCCTTGCTTTTCTCCTTCTTTAGGACTCACCCCAAAGCTCTCAAACGCCTGCTGCACAACTTCGACTTCTTCATTAATAAAACTGGGGTGATCAAAGAACTGTCGGACTTTTAAAAAATCCAACTGCGGAAGTCCTACAGAGTCTAAATGCTGGTTTAGCTTGACTAGGTCTTCCCCATATTGACGGCAACCTGAATAACCTCCCCATGCAGATGTTGCAAATACCATAACTTTGCGGTGGCCCGCTCGTGATATTTCTTCCGCGACATCATTGGCGTACGGATGCCAATTTCTGTTACCAAAATAGACTGGGATTGGAAAATTCTGGTTTTGTAGCTCAGCTTCAACGTTTGCAACTATTTCACGATTAAGCTGGTTAAGAGGGCTGACTCCATCAAAATGATGGTAGTGCACCGCGACTTCTTCTAGCCTTTCACGCGGTATGCCGCGTCCCCGTGTGACATTTTCCAAAAAGGGTAAGACCTGTTCAGGCCCTTCTGGCCCTCCAAAAGATAAAACCAGTACAGCATCAATATCCGCTAAATTCCATGCAGGTAATGAATGAAGGGTTTTTGATCGGTACACGCTATCAAAGTCGGCCATGCGCAAAAGCCTAACATTGTTCTAGATCACAGGAGAAATTAAGAAAGAAGAACTACCGAACGTCAAAATAAGTCAACCCCAGAAGCAAAGATTGATTTCTCAATTTTGCATTCTGAGGCGCTTAAAACTGCCACACGTTCTTCTAGATCAAACGCACTGCATAAGGGCTCATTCCGGACCATCGTACAGGAGAAACCTTCACCGTAGAGCCAGACTGTGGGGCTTCTAGCATTGTTCCATCGCCTAGATAAATCGCAACGTGATTTTCCGCATTGGGACCATAGAAAATCAAGTCGCCTCGTTGTATTTCAGAAGGGCTGATCTTTGTGCCTTTTTGGTACTGGTAGCCAGAATAATGCGGAAGCGCAATGCCTACACCCGCGAAAGCATAAAGCGTAAGACCAGAGCAGTCGAAGCCAACCTTATTATAGTCACCATACGAGTCAGCTACACCGCCATCACGGATACCCAATGTAGGGCCACTTGCATTACCGCCGCCCCAAGCATACGGGGTTCCAATATAGGCTCGGGCCCGGGATATAACAGTCTCGATTTTTGCAGAGCGACTAGCATTCCCAGCGGCTGCGGTCGCTTTTTTACTGAGCGTATCTAAAGTCTCTGGCTGTACAACGTCGAGATCCCGAAGTACGGAGTCCCCATTAGCAGCTTCCACTGCCTGTGGCGATTGCACTGTATTAAGGCCATTGCCTGTCCGAGAGTTATTGAGGGAAGCATGATCCGGCATGGCCGCCTGGATAAGAGCCTCAGCCGCTGTTGCGGAAGCAGTGTTTGCATCTCGGCGAGTTTGTTGTGCGCGCTCCTGCGCAGCAGCTCGCTGTTCTGCTTCCCGTCTCGCTGCAGCAGCCTCAGCGGCAGCCTGGGCAGCCCGCGCCTCAGCCTCTTTGCGAGATTTCTCTTCCGCAGCCTCCCTGGCAGCTTTTGCTGCGGCTTCGGCGGCGATTCGAGCAGCCTCCTCTTTCGCCCTCTGTGCAGCTTCAGCTTCCTGCCGTGCCTTCTCGGCTGCAGCAGCTTCTTCTTCCGCCTTTTTGCGGGCGGCTTCTGCTTCTTTGTATTCCTTATACTCGTTGCGCTGGTTGTTTAGGTTTGAAACAGTGCCTCGAGCAGCATCAAGCTCCCGTTGGGCTTCATCTCGGTGAGCGACAAGCTCAGCACGCTTGCGTATATTATCTTCAAGTTTTGCACTGGAATCGTCGATAGCTTGCTGAGCTGTTGCTTTAGCACTTTCGGCAGCCTTTTCGCGTTGCTCTGCTAGATTCCGGGCTTCACGCAACCGAGATTCTTCATTTGCCTGCTCGGTACGGAGACGATCAAGCTTATCGACGGCCTCGCGCTGTTTTTCCGCATTAGTGCGTAGGTATGTCTGTCGATCAAGGGCGTCCTCGGATGTGGTTTTCCCCGCAACCCCTGCAACACCGCTAGGAGCAGATCCTTTACGATAGGCACTCCGAGAGATCTCATCTAACACTTTTTGAGCATTAATAATCTCGGATTGAGTGTCGTCAAGGCGTGACCGTGCGGTAGAAACACCATCGCGTGCCTGCTGGGCAGAGCTTTGGGCGTCATGGTAGTCCACAAGCGCTTTATTTACAGCCTCTCGCAGGCCCCCCATTTCCATTTCTAGGCTAGCGATCTGACTATCGGAGGTAGACAATGAAGCTGCCAAGCCAGAGACTTTGCCCTCTGCTTGCCCAACTGCCCCATTAGCATCGGCAATCTCAGCGTCAGAAGGGTTTACCGGCTCGGCATATGCAGGTGTGATACTTCCGATGCATGCGGCGATAACACCCGAAGCAACGATAACGCGAGCTTTCCCTAGCACACTAACTCCGGCCGTGTAGTCACGGCGTGAAGCGAAATTGGTCACGAGTTCTCCTGTCAGTTCCCTAAACGTGACGGAAAAACCGCGCACATCTATGTCCTGGCATAGTGCCAGGAGGAAACAGCTTTCTATTTAAACAACTCGCAAGCCAATATTAAGAGACAAGATCACCAACTTCTTCCTCCGCGTGCTTCCCCACATGCGTGATTTTGGTTAGGTCAAGTATCTCGAATCGACTCGCGAGTCGACAATTGAACCATAAAGCACTTTTCCCACTTTGTCTTCATCTTTTCCTTTAGCCCAACCTGTAGTCTAAAACCACTCCAATCACAGTCGTGTACTTGACCTGCAGAGTCTACTTACAGACATCTTATTTGTTAAATACATCACATTTTTAACCAACGTCGCGTGTCGGACGAAAAAGATGGATTATTAAATGCATTTACACGCCTCATCGGCATTTTTGAGTCAAGTCCCCACCCATGACATCGTGCATACTGTTAGCAAATTCCCCAAAATGAAAATACCGCCGGATTTTCCCGAAAATGAATACGCCTTCCTTAAGTCAGGTCCTTAAGCTTGACGTAAAGAAGGTGTATGTATTGCCGTATGCAATTAGCCGCGGCGCCGCTGTGAAATAAATGTTCCAATTATCGCGACAGAGACAGCCAATAAAGCCATCAAGCCAACGGGCGCCAGGGGGATGGTGTCATGCTCTAAATCGGCAACCAACCGCGTCGCCCCCAATACGTAGTCCGGTTCGGAAAAAAACTGATGCTGCCAAGCCTCTAATTCTGCCCTACTGTGACTTTTACTCACTACAGCTCCAGTGCCGGGAGAGCGTACCGCGACTGTTGAAAATTTACCGTCTGTGGAGACCTGGTTGAGGAGCTCCTGCGCCAGATCCCTTAGGTCCGCCGGATGCTCCGGGGTTTGGTCAACCACGGCAATGGCAAGTCCGTGCCCCTGGGTGGCGTCGATTAGCTTTCTATGCACTTCAGCGTTAGGGGTTTGCAAAGCCACACCACTTGCCTCTATTTCAGCGATATAAGCATTGATATCGATCCCCTGTGGCAGCATTTCCCCTCCAGAACTTCCGTAAGCATTGGCCTTGTTGACCAAAGCCCTAGGTGTCAAATATAGCAAGGCCTTTAGCGAGCCCCGCCCCTTCAGAGGGTCAGATCCTTCATTTCCACTTTGCATATACCCCCTCTTTGTGAATTCAATCCAGAATCTCCAACCTCAAAGATTCCCACAAGGGGGTGGAAATGTGGATATAAAGTCCACAATATTAGCCAACAGAACGCTTGTACTGTTAGAATGTGCGTTAGGCGACGTCATATTGATACACCGTTTTAAGGCATACGAAACGGGTGACGACGACAACATGATCCGCTGCTGATACCGGCCCAAAGCACTACACAGCAGCTGTGAACAGAAGAAACTGATCACTATTTGGAGATGGAGCTCACCGTGACTGAAAGCAAGAACTCCTTCAATGCCAAGCAAACGCTTGAAGTTGGCAACAAGTCTTATGATTACTTCGCGCTAAACGCGGTTGAAGGAATGAAGAATCTGCCATACTCTCTGAAGGTTCTCGGGGAGAATCTTCTCCGCACGGAAGATGGTGCAAACATCACCACCGACCACATCAATGCTATCGCCAACTGGGATCCCAGTGCTGATCCCAGCATTGAGATTCAATTCACCCCCGCACGCGTTTTAATGCAGGATTTCACCGGCGTTCCTTGTGTTGTTGACCTTGCTACCATGCGGGAAGCGGTAAAGACTCTGGGCGGAGACCCAGATGATGTGAACCCCCTCAATCCTGCTGAGATGGTTATCGATCACTCAGTTATCGTTGAAGCTTTCGGTTCTCACGACGCGCTGGCCAAAAACGTAGAAATTGAGTACGAGCGCAACGCAGAGCGCTATCAGTTCCTACGTTGGGGATCAAAGTCCTTCTCCAATTTCCGCGTGGTACCTCCAGGAACCGGCATTGTTCACCAGGTAAATATTGAGAACCTCGCACGCGTTGTTTTTGATAATGATGGCCTGGCGTATCCCGATACCTGCATCGGTACCGATTCACACACCACTATGGAGAACGGTCTCGGCATTCTTGGCTGGGGCGTCGGCGGTATCGAGGCTGAAGCGGCTATGCTTGGCCAGCCGGTCTCCATGCTAATCCCGCGTGTTGTAGGTTTTAAGCTCACTGGTGAAATCCCGGCCGGTGTAACCGCAACCGATGTTGTGCTTACCATCACCGAGATGCTCCGCGAGCATGGCGTAGTCCAGAAATTCGTTGAATTCTACGGCAATGGCGTTAAGTCCGTTCCTCTTGCTAACCGCGCAACGATCGGCAACATGTCGCCAGAATTTGGTTCTACCTGTGCGATCTTCCCGATCGACGAGGAAACGGTCAAGTATCTTCGCCTTACCGGACGTCCGGAAGAGCAAATTGAACTTGTGGAAGCATACGCCAAAGCTCAAGGCATGTGGCTTGATCAAGACGCCCCAGAGGCTCAGTATTCTGAATATCTAGAGCTAGATCTAGGCACTGTGGTCCCCTCGATTGCTGGACCTAAGCGTCCGCAGGACCGCATCCTGCTTAACCAAGCAAAAGAGCAATTCCGCAAAGATCTTCCCGATTACTGTTCTGCAGAGCCTGCAGACGAGTCCTTGCCGGCAAAGCGTATGGATGCGGAAGGTGCAGCTCAAGAAGAAGGCGACTCCAACGTTAACTACAACGCCTCTCGCGTTGGCAATGGTGAATCTGCTGCCGCAGGCGCAGCCGGGCGCCAGTCCAACCCTGTAGTGGTCACCTCTCCAAACGGTGGCGAATACACGCTCGACCATGGAATGGTTGCCATTGCTTCCATTACCTCCTGTACTAACACTTCCAATCCATCTGTGATGATTGGCGCCGGTCTGATCGCGCGTAAGGCTGCAGAAAAGGGGCTCAAGGCTAAACCATGGGTCAAAACTATTTGTGCTCCGGGCTCTCAGGTAGTTGACGGATACTACCGTCGTGCTGATCTTTGGAAAGATCTTGAGGCTTTAGGCTTCTATCTCTCGGGCTTTGGCTGCACCACTTGCATCGGTAACTCTGGCCCGCTTCCGGAAGAAATCTCTACGGCAATCAACGAGTACGACTTGACTGCAACCGCAGTTCTTTCCGGCAACCGTAACTTTGAAGGCCGCATTTCCCCCGATGTAAAGATGAATTACCTGGCCTCCCCGATCATGGTAATCGCTTATGCTATCGCCGGAACAATGGATTTTGACTTTGAAACCCAAGCGCTAGGCAAAGACCAAGACGGAAATGACGTCTTCTTGAAGGACATTTGGCCGTCTACTGAAGAAATCGAGTCGACCATCGAGTCCGCTATTTCTCGCGAACTCTACGAGGCCGACTACGCCGATGTGTTCAAAGGCGACGAGCAGTGGCAAAACCTTCCCACACCAGAAGGTAAGACTTTTGAGTGGGACGAGTCTTCTACTTATATTCGCAAAGCACCTTACTTTGATGGCATGACCCTGGAAACTTCTCCGGTCACTGATATCAAGGGCGCTCGCGTCTTGGCAAAACTAGGCGATTCTGTAACCACAGACCACATTTCTCCTGCATCATCCATTAAACCGAGAACACCTGCTGCGCAGTATCTCGACGCTAATGGCGTATCCCGCCATGACTACAACTCTTTGGGGTCCCGCCGTGGTAACCACGAGGTAATGATGCGAGGCACTTTTGCTAACATTCGCCTGCAGAATCAGCTGGTAGACGTCGCAGGCGGTTATACTCGCGACTTTACCCAGGATGGCGCTCCTCAGGCCTTTATCTTTGACGCATGTGAAAACTACAAGGCTGCTGGAATCCCGCTGGTTGTCCTGGGTGGAAAAGAGTACGGTACTGGTTCATCGCGTGACTGGGCTGCAAAGGGCACCAACCTTCTGGGAGTCAAGGCCGTAATCACCGAGTCCTTCGAGCGCATTCACCGTTCTAACCTCATCGGCATGGGCGTGATACCGCTTCAGTTCCCTGAAGGCGAGTCACACGCAAGCCTTGGCCTAGATGGCACTGAGGTCTTTGATATTGAAGGTATCGAAGAGCTCAATAACGGAACTACTCCGAAGACTGTTCACGTGACGGCTACAAAGGGTTCCGGTGACAAGGTTGAATTCGATGCGGTCGTTCGTATCGATACGCCAGGTGAAGCCGACTACTATCGTAACGGCGGCATCCTGCAGTTTGTGCTCCGCCAGATGATTAAGGGCTAAGTTGCGCGCTTAATCGTTCAGGATCATGGATTTCGAGGACTTCATTCTCGTTGAGTGGAGTCCTCGTCCTTTAGACCAGTAGGAAGGGGTCCTTCGTGCCCGTTGTAAGTAGCACCGAACTGACGCTGCGTCGCCAAGAGATCCTAGAAGGAGCTCGCAGGTGTTTTGCCGAACACGGCTACGAGGGGGCGACCGTACGGCGTCTGGAAGAAGCCATAGGCAAATCTCGCGGCGCGATTTTTCACCATTTCAGCGACAAAGAAAATCTTTTTCTGGCTTTAGCAAGAGAAGACGCGGCGCGGATGGCGGAAGTTGTTGCGGAAAACGGTTTGGTTGAAGTCATGCGAGATATGCTTGACCACCCAGAGCGACATGATTGGCTTGCCACGCGGCTAGAAATCATTAAGATGCTTCGCACGGACCCTGCTTTCAGAGCTCGATGGCAAGAGCATCAGCAAGTACTAGATGAAGCAGTAGTAACCCGTCTTGAACGGAATGCGCATCTAGGAAGAATGCGTGATGATGTACCTATACAGGTTCTTCACACGTACCTAGCAACAGTAATGGACGGCTTTATTTCCCGGTTAGCTTCCGGAACGGCTACAGAAGATCTGGATCAAGTCCTTGACCTCGTAGAAGAGACTGTGCGCTCTCATCCAAAACCTGCACTGTAGCCTTCAACAGCATTGAAAAACTCACGATTAAGGCAAACCATTCTGCAACTCTAGACCAAGTAGTCTAGAGTTGCTTCTATGGTCTCCGTTCTCTTAGTCTCCCCACGATCCGGCGAATCAGTTGCGCGCGCTGAATATAACGATGTTCTTCGTGCTACTGGACTTTCTCCAGAACAGCTCACTCAGCGAATGCTAGATACCACTGAAACAGCCGTGGGATCGACTAAAGGATTTGATGGAGTGATCGTCGGAGGCAGCCCGCTAAACGTTACCAATGTTTCCTACGATCAATGGCAGCTTCATGTTCATTCAGAGCTCCAGAAGCTTATCGACGCCCCCATCCCAGTGTTTTTTATTTGTTATGGCACGGCGCTTGCCACATCACTTACAGGAGGAACTGTAGGTCGATCATACCCTGAAGCATCCGGTCCCACCGTCGTTCAGCTCACAGAGGAAGGGAGACACGACAGAATTACCTGCGACCTTCCCCCAGAGTTTGTTTCACTTACCGGACACACGGAAAGCGCTGAAAAACTCGGTCAGGGTGTTGTTCTATTAGCAACAGGCCCTACTTGCCCAATCCAAATGGTTCGTATCAATAATTCCACGTGGGCATGTCAGTTTCATGCAGAAATGGATGCTGCTGCGATGAAAGCCCGTATGGATTTCTATTTTGACTATGGGTACTTTACCCCCGAAGATTACGATTCCATCGTCGCGGTCCTCCCCCACATTGATACAAGGCATTCCAATAAAGTGCTCCAAAATTTTATTGAGGTCTGCCGAGGCGTCCGTTAGAACTCTCCCCCGAAAGGTCCACATATTTGGCTTCCAGCTAAAATAGCGTCATGTTCGCCATTATTTCCGTGACCGGTGCAGATCACACCGGAATTATTGCTGCAGTTGCTACTAAGTGTGCAGAGCTAGAAATCAACATTAATAATGTGTCCCAAACAATCATGGATGGTTATTTCACCATGATTCTCCATGTGTCTTTTGATGATTCGGCGACAGACATCGCCACGATTCAAGAGCACATGGCAGGAGTGGAAAAGGACCAAAACTTGGTTATCCGGATTCAGTCCCAAGCCATTTTCGATGCGATGAACACGATCTAGCTCCTGAGGAACTTCAGACACATGACTACGCTTCATTCAAGCAGCAATATCTTGGAAACAATCGAGATGATTGAGAAATATCGTCTTGATATTCGCACTGTGACTATGGGCATCAGTCTTCTAGATTGTGTTCGTGGAACAATGGCGGATACGTGCGATGCAGTTTATAACAAGATCACGACCGTAGCTAAAGATCTTGTATCTGAGTGCGAAGGCATTGAGCGCGAACTCGGGATCCCCATCGTTAACAAACGTATTTCTGTAACACCTGTAGCACTCATCGCAGCAGCAGTTGATGGTAACCCCGTAGAAATTGCTAAGGCTCTTGATAGAGCTGCAAAAGCAGTGGGAGTCAACTTTATTGGTGGCTATTCCGCATTAGTTGAAAAAGGCATGACTGCGGGAGATAAAAAGCTTATCGACTCTATCCCTGAAGCATTGACTGTCACGGATGTTGTTTGCTCTTCCGTCAATATTGGTTCTTCCCGAGCCGGCATCAACATGGATGCGGTAAAGGAGATGGGCAAGGTTATTAAAGAAGCCGCAGAAATGACTAAAGATAATAGCGCGATTGCTTGCGCTAAATTAGTCGTTTTTGCCAATGCTGTGGGGGACAATCCCTTTATGGCCGGAGCTTTCCATGGCGTGGAAGAGCCTGACTGCGTAGTAAGCGTTGGGGTATCTGGCCCTGGTGTTGTAGATAAGGCTCTTGGATCTCTTGATGGAGCCAGCCTAGATCAGGTGGCGGAGGCTATTAAAAAGGCTGCTTTTAAAAGCACTCGCGCAGGTCAGTTGGTTGGAAATATGGCATCTGAGCGCCTAGGAGTGCCTTTTGGCATCGTGGACCTCTCGCTGGCACCGACTGCAGAGCTAGGCGATTCTGTCGCACACATCATGGAACACATGGGGCTTGATCAAGTAGGAACTCATGGAACAACCGCTGCCCTTGCTCTGCTTAATGATGCAGTTAAAAAGGGCGGCATGATGGCTTGTTCTCGCGTGGGAGGCCTTTCCGGATCTTTCATCCCTGTTTCTGAGGATAAAGGTATGATTGATGCCGTACGTGCAGGCAATATTTCCGTGGATAAGCTCGAAGCAATGACTGCGATCTGCTCAGTCGGTTTAGATATGATTGCTATTCCAGGAGATACCTCAGCAGAACTTATTTCTGGAATGATTGCAGACGAAGCAGCAATCGGTGTGATGAACCACAAGACCACAGCTGTTCGTGTAATCCCAGTCCCAGGCACTCACCCTGGCGATGAGGTGAACTTTGGGGGCCTTCTGGGCTATGCCCCTGTCATTCCTGTGTCCACGGTGGATAATTCCGTCTTTATCCAGCGCGGTGGTTTTATCCCCGCGCCGGTGCATGGTTTTAGGAATTAATCTGACTTTCTAGTTTCTATAGTGTGCCAGGTAGCCGTATACCGATACCTACCTGGCACACTACTTTTTTATCCCGAAAGCCAAAAAAGCTGGTGCTCCGAGTCCTCCTATAAAAGTGACTGGCAGCCACAGCCATTTCGGGCCAATGATTTTACGGTTCGGAAGGTGGTAGAGAAAATGCCATGCGACAGCCTTGCCTGTCAGATCCGCAACTAAAGCAGAGATGACCAATTTCCGTTCAGTAGAGTTTAGGGTGAACCACTTTCTCATATTTACTTTCCTTTTCATTACAGTTATTACTGGCTAGGAAACAAGCCCTTCTATATTTGATACTACGGTCTTTTTCACGCTCGCCTACGGAGATTTACCTACAAAACCTACAAGAGCCTTTGTTACCTACAAAACCTACAAGAGGTATGGTGGGGGCATGCGAAATCCTTTCCGCCCCAGTTTTGGCGTCAACCCCCTTGTTGTAGCTGGAAGAACCTCTATTGTGGATAACTTTGGCTTTGCCTTAAGGGAAGGGATCGGTGCACCGTATCGTTTCATACTTATCAGTGGAACTCGTGGAACCGGCAAAACCGTCCTTTTAAATCAACTAGAAGAAGAGGCCAAGGAACTGGGCTGGGAATGCGTCCGAGCGCGAGCATCCGATCATGAGCACCACGAGCTCATCCACGTTTCCCTGCCAAGGCTGATCAAAAAATCGCGCGCTCACGGCTCCCGCGTAGAGATTTCGGGCGTATCTATTGCCAATATAGGCGGAATAACCTTCGACACTTCCTCCCAGTTTCCACAGCAGACATCCCTGTGGTCCATAATGAATGATGCTGCAAAGGACCTCACCGCAAAAGGGTCCGGACTTTTGATCACGATGGATGAAGTGCAATCCGCTTCACCGGAATCTCTCCATTTCCTTATGGACGCCATCCAGGACTGCGTACGTAACGAATATAATATTGCGTTGGCCGTAGCCGGACTTCCGCTTGAGATATCAAAACTTCTTGCACATGAGGGCACCACTTTTCTTCGTCGTGCAATACACATTCCAATCGAGGCTTTAAATACTGATGACGTTCGAACAGCCATCGCGGAAACGGTCAAACACGGTGGAAAAGATATTGACAGTCAGGCGCTCAACTCGCTCACTAACGCATGCCATGGCTATGCTTATCTTCTACAATTATGCGGGTCAATTGCATGGACCATGTCGGGGTCTCAGAACATATCTGAAAAGCACGTAACCCAGTCCCTCCCCTTGGTTATTGAGCGCATGGGACAACAAGTTCATATGCCAGCCATGAAGGGCATCCCCTATCGTGAGATGCAATTTCTTATCAAACTTGCGGAGGCTGAAGGGCCTGCTAATTTCAATGAACTGGGTGCCGAATTAGGAATTCCAGGAAGCCAGCCCTCAACATACCGAAGACGGCTTCTTGATCGTGGAGTTATAGTGGCTACAGGACGTGGACGTGCAGACTTTGCCCTTCCCTACCTGCGGGAACATTTGAGGCTTAATGCTGATCAGTACTTATAATCAGAGCTAAAATGCTGGTTAGGGCTCACAATATACCCGCATATTCTATCGATATTTAAGGCGCCATAGACGCCAATGTTTAATTCAGAGGCGAAATGCCACTGCGGGCAAACAGCTCCCAGCCCCCACCCACGTTCTCCCAAGCCTAAAAAGAAATATGAGAACTTTACAATGTGGGAGTTTAAGAAAATGAAAGCTTTTATCCATAAGTTCTCAGTTTGCTCTAATTAATATATTAAAAGTAGGGTACGTGTGAGACGTCAACAAAGTTAAATTTGTTCACGTCCTACATCCCCTCGCCCAAAATGACCAGAACCTCAATACTCATTGCCCGCCACTTAATGATAATTAATATTAAAATCTCATGATTATTACTAATGCGAAGCACATCTTTGCCAATCGCTTAACAAAGAACCCTTGGCTTGGTGTGCTGCTTACGTTGCTTCTCATAGCAAGCTTCATCCCTCTGCTAGCCCAATATCCTTCTGCAACAGCGCAGGAGACATGCACCGGCGGCAATTGGTCAAATATCAAATGGAAAAGCGATAGCCCCAACATCCAAGACGGCACCTATGTAGGGCCAAGTGGATTCGCCGAAATTGAATTTGATTGGAAAGCCAATAAAGATGCTAAAGCTGGCGACACCATCAGACTCAAGCTCCCACAAGAACTAAAAGCCGTCAACACTGGAACGGTTGCGCTTCGGGATAAAAATGGCGAGATCGTTGCCACTGGTTTTTGGTCCGGCGATGAATTCACCATTAAACTAACCAAATTCCAAAACCATAACTTTAACGTTGAAGGCAGCGCATTCGCCTCCGTTAACTGGAATACAAGCAGCAATTTCAATGGTCAACTGATTTTCAATGGTTGCGGTACCGGCAGCTTGCCCGGAAAATTTGAGCAGCGCAAGGGTGGATTGTTCCACGATGACTCAAAGATCGGTGAGTACATTGGCTTTGATGAGAAAACTGACAACTATAAGATCCTGTGGTCGGTAGGAATCGATCCTAAAGAGCACCAGCATTACGACCATCGGGTCCTTGTCGTAGATAATGCCCCTGCGGGTTGGAAGTTTACCTGTGATGGCAACGACAATAACGGTTATGCTCCCGTGTACGTTTCTTCCTTTATCGGTTCTAAAGAACAGCCCAAACTTGTTCGCCATGCTATTTATGACGTTACTAACTCTCCTGGAGGCGGGGCACGAAATGGTTTTACTAACATAAACCAGTTAGAAGATTACCAAGAGGGAAGCAACTACACGATTAACTGCTCACCAGAGCAGGTTTCCGTTGAGTTTCCACGCGGTTTGTCGGAACAATCCGCACCAATTTTGACGCTTACAGCGGTAACAAAGAATAAACCTGCTCCCGGTAGCATCGTGACCAACAAGGCTAAAATTGACCACGTTGATGTCGAAGGACACGTTCGCTTCCCCAACGCTG
Source organism: Corynebacterium pseudotuberculosis (assembly GCF_002155265.1). Lineage (NCBI taxonomy): Bacteria > Bacillati > Actinomycetota > Actinomycetes > Mycobacteriales > Corynebacteriaceae > Corynebacterium > Corynebacterium pseudotuberculosis. Next base: position 1,670,342 of record NZ_CP021251.1, on the reverse strand, counting down.
GTGGTCTAGGACGCGGTAGCAAAGGTGGTTTCACCCTTGAGAAGAATGTTGTAGGCCGAGAAGAAGATAAGGCCAAAGAATACTCATTCAAGTATGAATGCACATCTGCTAAGGATCAAAAGAGCACAACTGGGCAAGTTAACGTAAAACATGGCGGTTTTGCGCATGTTAGTAACCTAGATAAGGGGCTAACATGCAAAATCACAGAGCTAGAGCCTCAAACAGAAGAAGGCAGAAAGCTCACAACATCCTGGGTTGTAATCGATAAAGATGACAACGTTAACAGCTTCAATTCCACCTCCACAGTAACTATTACTATTAAGGACCCAGAGGAAGAAGCGGTTCATCTTATTGTGAACAATAAGTTTGAGCCAAAACAGACCGGTGGTTTCACCCTTAAAAAGAAGGTAGAGGGTGTAAAGACTTCAGAGAAATTCACTTTCAAATGGGAATGCACCACTGATGAAGGCGCTAAGTTTATCGGCGAGGAGAAACTTGGGCATAATGAAGCAGTAGAAATCGATTCTCTTCCTATTAATTCATCATGCGATATCACTGAAATTCCTGTCTCCGTAGAGGGATACACGCATTCTTTACGGTGGCTGTCCAATGGCGAGGAAAGTGGTTCCAGGATCCCGTTCACGGTAATTCCTCGTGATAGAAGTTCGGAAACCCCATTAGTTATTACTGCAGTAAATCAATACACCCCTGTTGTGCCTCCTACAAAGCCAACGTCTTCTTCGCCCAAGCCGACAAAGACAACGCATGCTGTTCCACCGATCATCCCAATACCTATTCCTATCCCAATTCCGCTCCCTACGGTCTTGCCCCCGGCACCTACTACGATTTCCCCTAGCGCCCCTACTCCAACAGCTAGCCCTAAAGTAGCCCCCTCATCTGCTACACCAAAACCAGGGCAAAACAGAGGATTGCTGGCAAAGACAGGTGCTTCTGTGGTCTGGATGGTCATATTAGCTGTGCTATTAGCTGGCCTCGGCGGCGTAATAATGCACATGACAAGGACTAAAAGGAGAAATAACGCCTAAGACATAGAAAACAATAAAATGCTCAGGACTTAGAAGAAAACACTAAGTCCTGAGCATTTTATTACTGCTTAAATAAAGAGTTAAACCACCAAAGAAAAGTCGGCGACAAAATTTTTACGGTCTTCTGCCAAACGCAAATAGCGATGTAATTGAGCATGGATATGCAGGCATAACAAGTAAGACCTTATGCTAACTCCACAATTTCCATGTAGGTTTCACTCCATAAGTCCTCATCACCGTCAGGAAGCACTATAACTCTTTCAGGTTCTAATGCGCGTACCGCTCCCGGATCGTGGGTCACAAGTACCACAGCACCTTTATAGGTTCGGAGGGCATCAAGCACTTGTTCTCTGGAAACTGGATCAAGGTTGTTCGTGGGCTCGTCGAGAAGCAAGACGTTTGCGCGCGAGGAAACTAAAGCTGCCAGCGCTAACCGTGTCTTTTCACCACCTGACAACGTACCGGCAGGTTGGTCGAGTTGCTCACCCGTAAACATGAAGGCGCCGAGGAGACCGCGAAGATCTTGTTCACCGGCTTCAGGGCACGCATCGATGGTGTTCTGCCAGACAGATTTTTGTGGATCAATCGTGTCATGTTCCTGAGCAAAGTAGCCGATTTTCAAACCATGTCCTGAAACAATGCCGCCTTCACCATCAGTTCTCTCAACACCTGCGAGGAGTTTCAACAGTGTCGTTTTACCGGCACCATTGAACCCGAGAACCACCACTCTAGAGCCTTTATCGATAGCAAGGTCTACGCCGGCGAATACTTCTAGTGAACCGTACATCTTGGTAAGACCGGTTGCGTTTAATGGGGTTTTTCCGCAAGGTGCTGGCTCCGGAAAAGAGATATTGGCAACTCGATCTGCAACGCGGATCTCATCGAGATTACCCATCATTTTTTCGGCACGTGCCAACATCTGTTTGGCTGCAGCAGCTTTGGTTGCTTTAGCTCCAAGCCTAGCTGCCTGATCTTTCAAAGCAGCAGCTTTCTTCTCTGCGTTAGCTCGCTCACGACGGCGACGGGCCTCATCAGTGGCTCGAGCATCCTTGTACTTAGAAAAGCTCATGTTATAGATGTCAGCCTCACCACGCACAGCATCTAAAAACCACACCTTGTTACAGACTGCATCAAGAAGCTCCACATCGTGCGAGATCATAATGAGTCCGCCCTCGTGTTTGCTCAGAAAATCACGCAGCCACGTAATTGAATCGGCATCAAGGTGGTTCGTGGGCTCGTCGAGAAGCAAAGTGGTGCTTGACTTTCCGGAGCCTGCCGACGCAGCGAAAAGGATTTGGGCTAGTTCCACTCTCCGGCGTTGTCCTCCAGAAAGCGTCTTTAGTGGCTGGTCAAGAATCCGGGCAGGAAGGCCCAAATTGTCGCAGATGCGAGCGGCTTCGGCTGCTGCCTCATAGCCACCAAGCGCATGATAGCGTTCCTCGAGCCGCGAGTACTTTCGGATAGCGGCATCTCGTTTTTTATCATCCGCCGTAGTCTCCATGATTTCTTGCTGTCGCTCCATGGAGGTTTTTATCTGATCCAACCCACGTGCAGAAAGGACACGGTCACGCGCGGATTGATCGATATTGCCTTCTCGCGAATCTTGTGGAAGGTAACCGATGTCACCGCTACGGGTCACTACGCCGGCATAGGGTTCGGTCTCCCCCGCCAAAATTCGCATCGTAGTAGTTTTGCCAGCACCGTTGCGGCCAACAAGTCCAATTCGATCCCCAGGCTGTACACGAAGATGCTGGCCAGGGGCATTTAGTAAGGTTCTTGCCCCTACGCGGACTTCAAAATCATTGGTCACAATCACAACGGCGGATTATATCAAGTAACCATCCCCACATTGTAACAAGGATGCTATAAGTTCCCCCGCTACGCATGGTGGGCGGGGGAACTTATATGAGTTATCGCTTGAGATTAAAAATCTAAACTGAGAAACCAAGAGCACGCAATTGGTCGCGCCCATCTTCAGTAATCATATGCGGACCCCACGGCGGCATCCATACCCAATGAATGCTTAAGGACTCTGCAATCTTATTACCCACAACTGCAGATTGTGCTTGGTCTTCCAAAACATCAGTAAGCGGACAAGCAGGTGATGTAAGAGTCATGTTCACATGCGCATGTACTCCGTCTACCATCCATACGTCATATACCAGACCAAGATCGACAACGTTGATGCCCAGCTCGGGATCAATGACATCGCGAAGGTACTCTTCAACATCGCTGGATTTAGCAATGTCTTCTTCCGACTGTTCCGGACGTAAAGCGCCTGCTGCCAGATCAGATTCCTCCTGGACAGCTGACTCAGCAACGGTATTTTCAGATGAATCTTCCGCTTTGCTCTCTACCGGAACGTCTCCCGGCGTTTGCGTAGCTTCATTCTCTACGTGCTCTTCGCTCACTTCTTTTTCTCCAAAGCATCAGCAGTTGCGGCTTGGAACGCTTTCCATCCCAAAAGCGCGCATTTCACCCGCGCCGGGTACTTGGAGACTCCGGCAAAAGCAATGCCGTCACCTATGAGGTCTTCGTCTCCTTCTACCGTTCCACGGGACGTAATCATCCGTTCAAATTCTTCGAGTTTTTCCATCGCTTCTGCAACGGTCTTGCCAACAATTTCTTCCGCCATGACCGATGTGGAGGCTTGGCTGATGGAGCAGCCTTCCGCATCATAAGAAACGTCTGCGACGGTTAAGCCGTCTTCTGAAAGATGCACTCGAAGTGTGATTTCATCGCCGCATGAGGGGTTCACATGATGGACTTCGGACTCATAAGGTTCACGTAGACCTGCATGCATCGGATTCTTATGGTGATCAAGGATCACTTCTTGATACATAGACTCAAGGTTCATAGTGCACCTCCTTCCGAGGAAGTAACTCCAAAGAATGTTTTAGCTGCTTCAATTGCTGCCACGAGTCGGTCGACTTCTTCTAATGTGTTGTAGAGATAGAACGAGGCTCGCGCAGTAGATTGCGCATTAAGTGCTCGATGCACCGGCCATGCGCAATGGTGACCTACCCGAATACACACACCATGATCATCGAGAACTTGGCCTAAATCATGCGGGTGTATCCCCTCGACCTTAAAGCTCACGGCAGAACCACGATCTACGTTGCTTGTAGGACCATAGATGCTGAGTCCGTCGATACGGCTTAGCTGCCGAAGCGCATAGTCTGTGAGCTTATGTTCATGACGAGCTACATTGCTCATTCCTACTTCTTGCAGAAACTTTACGGCTTCTCCTAGCCCCACCACTTGACCGGTCATCTGTGTACCAGCTTCAAATCGCTGAGGAATATCCGCAAAGGTAGTCTTTTCCATAGTCACTACGGAAATCATTGAGCCACCGGTAAGGAAAGGCGGAAGTTGTTCCAGTAGCTTTCGCTTACCATATACTGCACCAACGCCGCTCGGACCACACATTTTATGGCCCGAAAAAGCCGCAAAATCCACATCCAAATCATGGAAATTCACCGGCATATGGGGAACGGATTGGCATGCATCAAGGACCACGAGCGCGCCTACTTGGCGGGCACGACGGACCAGCTCTGCCACTGGTGCCACGGCTCCGGTTACATTCGACTGGTGGGTAAAGGCAACTACTTTTACTGTCGGGTCTAGATCTAAAGAGTCGAGATCAATACGCCCGTCTTCGGTCACTGAGTACCACTTCAACGTAGCGCCGGTGCGCGCACACAATTCTTGCCACGGCACCAAGTTTGCGTGGTGCTCCAATTCCGTTACTACTACGGTATCGCCTTCTTTGACTTGGAGCTCTCCTGCTCGGGGATCTCCAAGCACGTACGCGACTAGGTTAAGAGCTTCCGTAGCGTTTTTAGTAAACGCTATTTCATCCCACTCCGCTCCAACGAATCCTGCGATCGCGGCACGAGCGTCTTCATAAGCATCAGTAGCTTCCTCGGCAAGTTGGTAGGCACCCCGGTGCACAGGGGCATTGGTATGCAGAACAAAATGCTCTTCTGCGCGCCACACTCGTTCTGGACGCTGCGAGGTTGCACCGGAATCCAAATAGACCAAGCTTTTACCATCACGTACAGATCGCGATAATATAGGAAACTCTTGGCGCAGGAGCTGCGTATTGAGGTCCCCTGACTCAGTCAGATATGCGTTGCTCATGAGAGAAAACGATCGTATCCGTTAGCCTCAAGATCATCGGCCAATTCGGGGCCACCCGAGGTAATAATCTGACCATTTGCAAAAACATGGACAAAGTCCGGCTGTACGTAGTTAAGAATCCGCTTATAGTGCGTGATCATCAGGATGCCTCCATTAGTTTTCTCCTGATAACGGTTAATGCCCTCAGAAACAATCCGAAGCGCATCTACGTCAAGTCCTGAGTCCGTCTCATCCATGACCGCAAACTTGGGGCGTAACAGATCCAACTGGAGAACTTCATGGCGTTTCTTCTCTCCACCGGAGAAACCTTCATTTACAGAGCGTTCGCTAAAAGCCTTATCGATCTTCAGATCCGCTTGGGCTTGTTTCACTTCTTTTACCCACTCACGGAGCTTTGGTGCCTCACCGCGAACGGCTGTGGCCGCAGAGCGCAAGAAGTTGGCCATAGAAACTCCAGGAATCTCTGTGGGGTATTGCATCGCAAGGAAAAGACCTGCACGAGCGCGCTCGTCAACGTCTAGTTCTAGGATGTTCTCGCCATCAAGAAGCACTTCTCCTTCAGTGATCTCGTAGCGAGGATGACCGGCAAGAGTATAAGCGAGAGTAGATTTACCGGATCCATTGGGTCCCATAATTGCGTGGGTCTCGCCGGACTTGATAGTAAGGTTCACTCCCTTAAGAATTTCTTTGGGCTGCGCAGTCTCATCAGCAGGTAGTACTTGGGCATGAAGGTTCTTGATTTCCAAGGTGCTCATTGGGTTTGTTCTCTTTTCGCTTCGTGTTTTGGGAGCAATCTTTAACGTTTTACAAGAGGACCCGGGGCAGGCTTATCGACGTTGCCCTGTCCCCTGTGGTCATCGTGAATGTTAACGCTGCTGAAGGGTGTTGAGCTCGTCGGTGATGCGTTCTTCTAGATCGTTGCAAACCGACTCCACTGGAATTCTTCCGATGACTTCAGAGAAGAAACCACGGACAATAAGTCGGCGAGCTTCATCTTCTGGGATCCCGCGCGAACGTAAATAAAATTCCTGCTCGTCGTCAAAACGACCCACGGTAGCAGCATGTCCGGCTCCTGCGATTTCCCCGGTTTCAATTTCCAGGTTAGGGATCGCGTCTGCCCGAGCGCCGTCAGTAAGGACTAGATTTCGGTTGGCTTCATAAGTATCCGTGCCTTGTGCACCAGCACGGATCAGAACGTCTCCCACCCATGTGGCATGTGCGTCGGGAAGCTTGGAATTCTTGTCGCCCTGGATCGCTCCTTTATAAAGAACATTAGAACGGCAATGAGGAACGGCATGGTCTACCAGCAATCGCTGCTCAAAGTATTGTCCGTCATCGGCAAAGTACACGCCGAGCATCTCAGCATCTGCACCTGGTTCTGTAAAACGGACACGGGGAACAAGCCGTACGACTTCTCCGCCGAAGACGGCAACGTTATGGCGGAAAACAGAGTCGCGTCCAAGCACTGCCTGATGCCCTGAAAGATGAACAGCATCATCGTTCCAGGAAGCGTCAACAATAACCGTTAAGCGAGCTCCCTCGCCTACAAGGAATTCAACGTTATCTGCGTGCGTGCCGGAGCCTGTGTAACGAAGGTCAAGAAGAACTTCAGCATTCGTGCCAACTTCCACAACCAGATGCCCAAAAGAGGTTTTTTGGTCACCTTTGCCTTGTACCTCAATGCGAATTGGTTCTTCTACCAGAGTATTTGCAGAGACAGTCAAGACATTGGCCTTTTCCGTTGACGTGAAGGCTTGAGCACCGACACGGTCAATGGGAGCCCCCGTGCGGCCAACCCTAGCATCAGTCTTTTCCACCAGCTCATGAGTGATTCCCTGAATCCCCTCTGGGAGGGTGATATTTACGTTGGGGGTGGTTGCCGGAGCAAATGTGCCGTCGTGAAGCCCGCGTAGGCGCCGGAGCGAAATAAAACGCCATACTTCATCTTTGCCACGTGGCACGTCAAAATCATTAACGTCAAAGGAAGAAAATAAATCACCTTTGTTGTTGTGCACAGTACCGCGGGACTGTTGTTGTACCTGAGACATCGGAGTTAACCCACCGACCCTTCCATCTGCAATTCGATCAGTCGGTTAAGCTCCAGCGCGTACTCCATAGGAAGTTCTTTAGCGATTGGCTCAACAAATCCACGGACAATCATCGCCATGGCCTCGTCCTCTGCGATACCACGCGATTGTAGATAAAACAGCTGTTTCTCTGAGACCTGGGAGACGGTGGCCTCGTGGCCAAGAGAAACATGATCATTACGTATGTCGTTATACGGGTACGTATCCGACCGGGAGATGTTATCCACCAATAATGCATCGCACTCAACGTTGGAAACTGAATGGTGTGCGTTAGCGGAGACGCGTACCAAGCCTCGATAAGCAGCCCGTCCGCCAGAACGAGCAACAGATTTGGAAACAATATTTGATGAGGTATAAGGAGCCATGTGCTGCATTTTCGCTCCGGTGTCCTGAATCTGCCCCTCGCCTGCAAACGCTGCAGAGAGAACTTCGCCCTTAGCGTGCGGACCAACCATCCATACAGCCGGGTACTTCATGGTGATCTTGGAACCGATATTGCCGTCAACCCATTCCATAGTCGCGCCTTCTTCGACTTTGGAACGCTGAGTCACCAGATTCAAAACGTTATTTGACCAGTTCTGAATGGTGGTATAACGACAGCGAGCATTCTTTTTAACAATGATCTCCACAACCGCAGAATGCAGGGAATCAGATTGGTAGATCGGTGCGGTACATCCCTCGACGTAGTGCACATACGCGCCTTCATCAACAATAATTAAAGTGCGTTCAAACTGGCCCATGTTCTCCGTGTTAATACGGAAGTAAGCCTGGAGCGGAATTTCTACGTGGACGCCCTTGGGAACATAGACAAAAGAACCGCCAGACCATACTGCGGAGTTAAGCGCAGAGAACTTATTGTCTCCGGCAGGAACCACAGTTCCAAAATATTCACGGAACAATTCCGGGTGCTCACGCAGGGCAGTATCTGTATCAAGGAAAATAACGCCTTGTTCCTCGAGGTCCTCTCGGATCTGGTGATAAACAACCTCAGACTCATACTGAGCTGCGACACCAGCAACAAGACGCTGTTTTTCTGCTTCTGGGATGCCTAGCTTATCGTAGGTATTTTTGATGTCTTCTGGAAGATCGTCCCACGTTGTCGCTTGTTTTTCCGTTGACCTTACATAGTATTTAAAGTCGTCGAAATTGATAAAGGAAAGGTCTGGTCCCCATGTCGGCATGGGCTTTTTCTCAAAGGTGTTCAGTGCCTTCAAGCGCTGTTCTAGCATCCATTCTGGCTCGTTCTTTTGAGCAGAAATGTGGCGAACAACGTCCTCATCCAAACCACGTCGAGCATTCTGGCCTGCTTCATCAGAATCGTGCCAGCCGTAGTTGTATGGGCCCATGGACTCGATGATCTCATCGTCAGTCGAAGGTGCAGTTACACCAAGGTTCGGTGTCTTCGGCGTCGCCTGAGTCATGAACCACTCCTTTCATTTGGAGTCTTAGTTGTGGGGGTCAGAATTGGAGTTATCGGAATGTTGGTCGTGCATATGTCATGACCTTCAGCGATAGAAGCTAGCGGTTGGACGTGATGCCCAAGCAACATTGCAATAGCCTCATGTTCGGCCTCGCAGAGCTCTGGGAACTCTGCGGCGACACCAGCAATGGGACAATGATGTTGGCATATTTGGACACCATTTGCGGCATTGGTCAATGTTGCGGCGTATCCACTCTCAGAAAATGCTTTCACCAAAGCAGATGCAGTTTTTTCCAAGGAGTTCGCATCTTCCGTTGCTGGAATTTCAATCCCTTCAACGATTGCGGCAACGCGTTTACGTGCAAATTCTTTTACTGCGGCTTCGCCACCAGTTTCCCTCAATGTGGCTAATGCCTGAGCAGCCAAAGAGTCATAATCATGCCCGAACTGCCCGCGTCCGGCCGCAGTAAGCCTGAAGCTTTTCGCCGGACGTCCACGAGTTTTATCACCGGTCACTTTTCTAGGCTGAGATACTTCAGCAAGGCCTTCCTCAACCAAAATATCGACGTGGCGTCGAATGCCTGTTGCAGAAAGCCCGAGAGCTTCTCCTAGTTGAGTCGCGGTGACAGGGCCAGACTTGAGCATAACCAGCATGATCTGGCGACGGGTCTCCCCGTCGGTACTTCGGGTTTCCACGACAGAACGCACTACTTTTTGTGAGGTTCCGCCACGAGAATCCGGTAAATCCTGCGTGGTTGGTGTGGTTCTCATAGTCCTTGTGTCACCTTCTTCCATTCCAAAAGTTTCTTCGGATAAACATCTTCCAGAGACGTTATCCTCGGACACCATTTAGCAACATTAATATGTCGGTATTCATTCCAGCAACATGGACACACCATAAAAGCGCTGGTTAGCACACCCTAACCAACCTTTGGTGCTCTTGCTATCATCTTTAGATTTATCAGTTAAAACTTTTCATAGACGTCAGAACGATAACCAACGCTTAAAAGCCGACTAATAATTCTTCATCCCCACCAATGAACGGATTCCTTAAACTCGCCTTTTATTGCCAGCCCTCACAAAAGTTCTACCGCTAGTATTTACGCTGTGAAGTTCAATCCCCATAAATTTTGGCAGTCCCTACGTGATGAGTTGCCCTCTTTAGGCTTACCCGGTTCGCGCTCTGCCGAGCTTCACATAACCGCGAATGATGCGGCGCCGTACAGCACAGAGCTAAAAGATGGCTCAAAAGTCCCTACCCTGGGTGAACATCATCCATATCAAGGTGGATCTGCGCTTATCAACGCCGTCACAGGTGCCGACCTTTTAGATCCAGCAGCACCGCTAAAGCGCAAGATGGAAAACAAATCGGTGAGTTTTCCGCGAGAACGCGCTGCTTCGGATTTAACTTTTGCAGAATTGCGCCGCTTTGCAATGTTCAGGTGGATGGGGACACTAGGTGCTCTTTTATTAGGTTTCGGAGCGCTCGGCGCGGGTGCGCTTCCCGTGGTCAACAACCCGTACACCAGTTTTATCGGTGGATCAATCATGGCTCGAATGCTTCAAAGCTCAATGATTGTATGCTTCATCGGAGTAGCGCTTCTGGTAATCTCCTGGCTTCTCATAGCACCTTTTACAGGCGCCCTCCCTTCCAGAAACCGACGCCCCAGCAAAAACGACGATCGGCGCGTGGTAAGCACGTCCTTGCTCTGGAGGACTTTTGCGGCATGGAGTCTCCCTATCCTGCTCAGCGCCCCCATGTTCACCCAAGACATTTATTCCTATCTAGCCAATGGCGCGATAGTCCGAATGGGTCTCGATCCTTATTCTGCAGGACCCATAGATCTCTTAGGGACCGATCACACTTTGGCGCGCAGTGTCCCCTTTATCTGGGCGCATTCCCCCTCCCCATACGGCCCCGTTGCACTAGGCCTAGCGTCTCTGATTAGCCGAATAACTGGAGATAGCATTGCCTGGGGGGTGTTCCTACACCGAACCCTTTCTATCGCTGGCATTGCCCTTGCTGGTTGGGCGATCTCCCGACTAGCAATCCGTTGCAAATTAACGCCTCAAGCAGCCCTATGGCTGGGAATACTTAACCCTCTCATCATCTTGCATCTAGTAGGTGGCATTCATAATGAAGCCATACTTTTAGGCCTTCTTTTGGCAGGTTTTGAACTTGGGCTACGAGGTTGCAACTACTTACGCGTGGGACTATTCGGGCATGCAGCGCTCTACCTCGGGGCTTCCGGACTGCTAATTTCATGCGCCGGAATGGTGAAAGTAACTGGTTTTATCGGCCTCGGTTTCACCGGCATGGCTATAGCACGCTCTTTTAGATTCCGTGAGCGCAGCCATGGTTTTTCCCTAGCATGTGCCATAGGCATCCAAATTATCTTTCTAGTGTTCTCCATACTTGCCGTGACGTTTATTTCAGGTATAGGACTTGGATGGATCCATGCACAGGGAGGCGCCGTAGCAATTCGCAGTTGGATGTCTCTGTCCACCGCTGTCGGCGTTGCTGCTGGGTGGTTTGGCATACTACTTGGACTAGGAGACCAGACGGAAGCCATGCTGCAAATAACTCGCGGCTGCGGAGTCTTGTTAGCAGGAATCTTTATGATCAGAATGCTGCTCGCAACCTACTGGGGACGCATACCTGCAATCGGAGGCCTTGGGGTTGCAACTTTTGTTTTAGTTGTTTTCTTTCCAGTGGTTCATCCTTGGTACATGCTATGGGCGATTTTTCCGCTATCGGCATGGGCTAATAGAACGTTCTTCCGCAGGGGAGTCACCTTATATTCAGCATTGCTTTCTTTCTTTGTTCTCCCACGAGGCCTTTCCTTGCCTCCCAGTACCGTACTTTCGATTTACTTCACCTCAGCACTTGGATTGATCATTCTTTTATTCCTCTTGTGGTGGTCGTTTAAACGCGCCCGGCGTTGATGTTTTACACTTTCTAGTGTGACTACGTTCAACTCGACTCCTTCCGAGCCAACTACGTCTCCTATACCTGTCCTTGAGTTAACTCATGTGGTCAAGCGTTTTGGTACGAAGGAGGCCGTTGCAGGTTTAAGTCTCCGGGCTTATTCGGGCCAGGTCCTAGCTTTCTTAGGCCCCAATGGTGCTGGCAAAACAACCACCATCGAGATGTGCGAAGGCTTTCAAAAACCCACTTCGGGCACTATTCGCGTACTTGGCATCGACCCCACAAAACATCCAGATGCGGTACGCCAAAAAGTTGGAATAATGCTGCAAGGAGGCGGCTCCTACTCCGGCATTCGTGTGCAGGAAATGCTCAACCTCACTGCTTCCTACAGCAAAGATCCTCTTGACACAGATTGGCTGCTCCAAGTACTCGGCTTGGATTCACATCGCACTACAACATATCGGCGCCTCTCTGGAGGACAAAAGCAACGTTTATCCCTGGCTCTTGCTTTAGTTGGCAGACCACAACTCGTTTTTCTCGACGAGCCAACCGCAGGAATGGATGCTCAATCGCGCCTTGTCGTGTGGAAACTCATACGCTCCCTCAAGGCGGACGGCGTCACGGTCATCCTCACTACACATCTCATGGATGAGGCACAAGCCCTAGCAGATCGAGTTGCAATTATAGATCAAGGACGATTAATCGCAGAGGGAACCACCGAGGAACTCCGTGCAAGTAAAAAGAGCGGAACCTCAGCAGTCTTTTCTACGTCAACTGCGCTCCCACTTAGCAGCGGATTCCTCGAAGGCATTGCAGTACGAGAAATTAAACCGCTTCATTATGGCATTACAGGCGAGCTATCCCCCGATATCTTGGCTAGACTCTCTACAACCGCTGCACAAGAGAACGTTCTTATTACGTCTTGGGAAACCAAGACAAAAAGCCTTGAGGACATATTTTTAGACTTAACCGGCCGTGAGCTGAGGAGTTAACGTGGCACCGCATTCCCACCAAGAAAGTACATTTTCGGCTGATTTTTTCCCTTCTGGTACTTTCACGCCCAATCCGCAACGAGCCAGCATTGCACGCATGGTGAGATCACAGGGGTTTGTCGAGGCTAAATTATTTCTAAGGCATGGAGAGCAACAGCTGCTCAGTTTTATCATCCCCCTGGGAATGCTCCTAGCACTGGCATATCTGCCGCTTCTCGACGATCCCAACCCTCTAGATAAGGGGTTTCCGATGATGCTTGCACTCGCCTCCATGAGCTCAGGCTTTACTGGTCAAGCCATTTCCCTAGCATTTGATCGTCGTTACGGAGCTCTTCAACGAACCGGCGCGAGCGGTGTTCCTGCCTGGACCATTGTTTCAGGCAAAGTTCTAGGTGTGCTCTCAGTTAGTTTCATTCAGATAATGGTTCTTGGGATAGCCGCCCTTGTTTTAGGATGGACAACTACAACATCCGGAGCACTCATGGGACTCCTAGTCTTTTTTATAGGTGTAGCGGCTTTTACTTCTCTCGGTTTACTGATGGGCGGTACCTTATCTTCCGAGTTAGTTCTAGGCCTGGCCAACTTAATTTGGGTGATACTAGTCGGGGTGGCTTCTTATATTTTGTTTCAAGGTTCCACTGAACCAACAATGTGGTTAAAATTAATCCCGTCTGTAGCCTTGTCTGATGGTCTCTATTCGGGTTTTGGTGGTTCTTTTCCGACCGCAGACGTGGTCATTTTGCTGGGTTGGTTATTGCTCGGTTCAGTGATGGCTAACCGATGGTTTAAATTTTCCGGATAGTGTTTTCCATAACACCACTAAGGTGGCACATCACACGCTAAAGTTATCCCGATAAAATCGCCTAATCCCTACGCACTCGGTAGACTTTGACGCCGTGACTACCGTTGACAAATCAGCCAATGCGGGATTGTTCCGTACTCTCGCTCCAAAGATTTCTACACAACGCGCGTTAGCTATGGCACTCCTTGTAGCTCAAGGATCTATCACAGTAACAGGTTCGATTGTCCGAGTTACTGGCTCAGGATTAGGTTGTAATACTTGGCCTAACTGCCATCCTGGCTCGCTTGTACCAGTTAAAGGGGCTGCCCCATGGCTACATCAGGCCATTGAGTTTGGCAATAGGCTTCTAACGTTTGTTCTTGTTGCCATTGCTGTTTCCCTTTTTGTCTCGATTGTTTCTGCACACCGACGAAAAGAGATCATTATCCATGGCCTAGTCCAAGGTTTGGGCATTATCGTGCAGGCCGTTATCGGTGGTATTTCTGTCCTCCTGGATCTTAAATGGTGGGCAGTCGCAGTTCATTTCCTCCCATCAGTACTCTTGGTATGGCTCGCAGCTATTTTGTATGTACGCATCGCAGAGCCTGACGACGGCACCCCTGAACGCACATATCCGAGTTTGCTTCGTGGGCTTGCGGCTTTAGGTGCGGTACTGTTAACGCTCGTTCTTGTAACGGGAACTATGACTACAGGAGCGGGCGTGCACTCTGGCGATAGTAATGTGGGCATGGAAGGTCGACTTAACGTGGATATCGACTGGATTGCGCATGTTCATGCCTGGACTATGTACGTTTACCTGGCAGCTACGGTGTTACTCGCAGCTGGGCTTATGCTTCAGCTAGCGCCACGGCGTTCTCAGAAGCTCAGCTGGATGCTTATTCTCATGATTCTTATCCAAGCCGCTATAGGAGTGATCCAATACCGTCTCGGAGTGCCTCGCTGGTCAGTTCCAATCCACATTGGCATGTGCTCTGTAGTCGTTGCTTATAGCTCTTTACTATGGGCTTCGGGTATTCAGCGCGTCAATGGTGGAGACTACATCACGGGCTCGCCGGTCGGTGATCGTAGACGGGCTCTACTTAACAAGTAGCGTAGTAAAGCAAGGAAGGCGGGGTGTTAGAGACCATTGTATTGGTCTCTAACACCCCGCCTTTTTTATTAAACGCTTATTATCCCCGTGGAATCTCTGCGGTATAGGATGCGCCCTCTTCTTAGAAGAAGGTTGTTACCCATCCCAGCATCTGGCCAATGGTTTCTAGTCCTAAGACTGCATCGAGCGACAAGCCCACAAACAGTATGGACAAATAATTATTAGAAAGAATAAAGAGCTTGAGGGGTTTGACCTCACCACCAGCTTTAATGCCTTGGTGCAACCTGATCGCCATAAGTAGGAACCAGATTCCTGAGATCACAACTATGGTCCCATAGATCCAACCCGCGGCGGGAATGATAAGGAACGTTGTGATCACCGTAGCCCACGTGTACCACACGATTTGGCGTGTCACCTCGACTGGTTCTCTCACCACGGGAAGCATCGGAACACCCGCTCTTGCATAGTCATCCTTGTATTTCATAGCCAACGCCCACGTATGCGGGGGCGTCCAGAAGAAAATGATCAAGAATAAGACAATTGCTTGCCACCACTGCGCGGGGGTTCCTGCTGGTGCATTATCCGTAATCACGGCCCACCCAACAACAACTGGCATGCATCCCGCTGCGCCGCCCCAGACAATATTGAGATGGGTTTTGCGCTTAAGGTGTTTGGTGTAGACAAAGATGTAAAAGAAGATCGTCAACATCACAAACAAACCTGCGAGTAAAGAATCACACAGCAGCCAGAGCCACAAGAAGCTAGTAATAGTGAGGATCCACGCGAAGATACTAGCGTTCTTATTGCTCACAGTGTGTTTGACCAACGGGCGTGCGCGTGTGCGTCCCATTTTCTGATCGATGTCCGAATCCGCAACCATATTAAAGGTGTTGGCAGCCGCAGCTCCCATCCAGCCACCCAGGAGAGTAAGTAAGATCAACCCAATGTTGCTGTGACCACGATCCGCTTGGAGCATGGCCGGAATAGTTGCAACCAACAGGAGTTCAATGACCCTTGGCTTTGTCAGCGCGATATAGGCCTTGATCTTCTCCAAGGGAATCCTCCAACAGAAATATGTGCAAAACAGGATGTGCTCATCACCCGCTAGTTCTCATACTGCAAGCGTGTAGCCCCACAAGTCTAGCCCCCATTCGTTTTTTCCCCACATCGACACCCCATAGGTGGAGATGACGGTCTAGGAGTTATGTGGATTGTGGGGCTGAGGGAAACATGGAAAAGCTCTTCTTTGATGGCAACTTTCTCCTTGCTTCTGCCAAATAACTCACACTCATTGCCCTCCCGATTAATTATCGCTATTAAGGTAGGAAGAAGTAACAAAAGTTTAAGAGTCTTTGGCCCTTGGACTTTCTTTGATTCAGTAACACAGAAACCCAAACAAAGAACTACACAATTTTAAGGACGGACTACGTGACTTTGTCTCCAGAGCTCAAGGCTTTGACAACTCCCCGCTACCCTGCCGATTGGTCTGAGGTAGATACTTTGGCGGTCGATACCGCACGTGTGCTCGCGGCAGATGCTGTCCAAAAGTGTGGATCGGGCCACCCCGGAACCGCTATGAGCTTGGCGCCTCTGGCATACACCCTCTATCAGCGCATCATGCATCATGATCCCGCCGATACCGAATGGACGGGTCGTGACCGTTTTGTCTTGTCCTGCGGACACAGCTCTCTTACTCAATATGTCCAGCTGTATCTAGGCGGTTTTGGCCTAGAGTTAGATGATCTGAAAGCCTTACGCACCTGGGGTGCTCTTACCCCTGGCCACCCAGAATATCGGCATACAAAAGGGGTAGAAATTACCACCGGTCCGCTGGGGCAAGGCTTAGCATCTGCTGTTGGCATGGCTATGGCTTCTCGACGCGAACGAGGTCTATTTGATCCGCAAGCAGAAGCTGGCACCTCGCCTTTTGATCACTACGTATATGTCATCGCCTCCGATGGCGACCTGCAGGAAGGTGTGACTGCAGAAGCCAGTTCATTAGCAGGAACCCAACAGCTGGGCAATCTCATTGTTTTCTGGGATGACAACCACATCTCTATTGAAAAAGACACCGAAATCGCTTTCAACGAAAACGTTGTGGAACGCTACCGGGCTTATAACTGGCAGGTTATTGAAATCGAAGGCGGCGAAGATATCGCCTCCATCGAAAAAGCTGTAGAGGAAGCCAAAGCAGATACCACGCGTCCCACGTTCATCCGTCTGCGCACTGTAATCGGTTATCCCGCTCCAACAAAGATGAACAGTGGAGCTGTCCACGGTGCAGCTTTAGGTGAGGATGAAGTCGCTGCGACCAAGAAAGTCTTAGGTTTTGATCCTAAAAAATCCTTCGACGTCGCTGAGAGCGTGATAGCACACACCCGTAAACTTGCTGCTCGCAGTGCAGACATTCGCGTAGCTTGGCAGGAAAAGTTTGACGCCTGGGCCGCCGCTAACCCGGAAAACAAGGCCTTGTTCGATCGTCTTTCGCGTCGGGAACTTCCTGAAGGCTTCGACGCTGAACTCCCCACCTGGGAACCAGATGACAAGGGAGTTGCTACCCGCAAGGCTTCCGAGGCTACGCTTCAGGCCCTGGGCAAGACCATGCCTGAGCTATGGGGTGGCTCAGCGGACCTAGCGGGGTCCAATAACACGGTGATCAAAGGCCAGCCATCTTTCGGTCCCGCTTCTATCACTACTGACACGTGGTCAACTGATCCTTATGGCCGTAACCTACACTTTGGCATCCGAGAGCACGCTATGGGTGCAATTGTCAACGGAATCTCACTTCACGGCCCTACACGACCGTACGCCGGAACTTTCCTTATTTTCTCCGATTACATGCGTCCAGCCGTACGTCTCGCGGCTCTCATGGGCACCGATGCCTATTATGTATGGACCCACGATTCCATCGGCCTAGGAGAAGATGGCCCCACGCATCAGCCTGTAGAACAGATGGCTGCACTCCGTGCGATTCCTGGCGTCTCTATGCTGCGCCCTGCCGATGCGAATGAGACGGCGGCAGCATGGCGAGCTGCACTGATGTATAAGGAAGGCCCTAAAGGCCTTGCTCTAACTCGACAAAATGTTCCAGTTTTGGAAGGCACCAAGGAGAAGGCACGTGAAGGAGTACAACGCGGTGCTTATATCCTCGTGGAAGGATCCAAGACTACTCCTGACGTTATTTTGATGGCCAGTGGCTCTGAGGTACAACTCGCAGTTGAAGCTGCCCAACGTCTAGAAAAAGAAGGAATTGCCGCTCGAGTGGTATCCGTTCCTTGTCTGGATTGGTTCGAGGAACAAGACCGTGACTATCAGGAATCTATTTTGCCACCTGAAGTCACTGCTCGTGTCTCTGTAGAAGCCGGCCTTGCCTTGTCCTGGTATAGGCACCTTGGTACTCGAGGACGCGCAGTTTCTCTTGAACATTTCGGTGCATCCGCGCCTTATGAAAAGCTCTTTGAAGAATTCGGTATCACTACTGATGCGGTCGTCTCAGCCGCACACGATTCCTTGAACGCCTAGAGTTAGGCTCATCAAAACCTAACTGGATTACTGTGTAGGCCGCATACATCTGTGAGGTCGTATGCGGCCTACATGCTCCTTCTCAAGCCCACTTTTATAAAGAATTGGTACTTAATATGAATGCAATCGATGCACTCGCACAAGCAGGAACTTCTACATGGCTAGATGATCTTTCACGTGAACGTATTACCTCTGGCAACCTTTCCGAGCTCATCACCACCAAGTCCATCGTTGGGGTAACAACTAACCCAGCAATCTTTGCTGCAGCAATGAGTAAAGGCACTGCTTATGATTCACAGATCGCGGACCTTAAAGCTCATGCTGTTGGAGTCGACGAAGCCGTCTATGCAATGAGTATCCAGGACGTCCAGCAAGCATGCGATATTTTTGCTGATGTCTACAAGTCCTCTCACGGTGCTGATGGAAGAGTAAGTATTGAAGTAGACCCCCGTATTTCTGATGACCGCGAGGCTACTCTCGCACAAGCACGCGAGTTGTGGAAACAGGTAGACCGTCCCAATGTCATGATCAAAATTCCAGCAACTGCAGGTTCTTTACCTGCTATAGCTGACGCACTCGCAGAAGGTATCAGTGTTAACGTAACCCTCATTTTCTCTGTAGCTCGATACCGAGAAGTTATCGCTGCTTATATGGAGGGCATCAACCGAGCAGCAGATAATGGCCTGGACGTATCCACCATCTATTCTGTGGCCTCTTTCTTCGTGTCACGTCTGGACTCAGAAGTAGATAAACGACTGGAAGCCATCGGAACGGATGAGGCTTTGGCTCTGCGAGGCAAAGCTGGTGTAGCCAACGCACGTCGTGCTTACGCAGTTTTCAAAGAACTTTTTTCCGCTTCAGAACTCCCTGAAAATGCAAATATTCAGCGTCCGCTCTGGGCATCCACTGGAGTAAAGAACCCCGATTACTCCCCTACGCTATATGTCACAGAACTTGCAGGTCCGGATACCGTCAACACTATGCCAGAAGCAACGATCGATGCAGTCTTAGGCTCCAACGATAACGTGAGTGACGCATTGACTGATACCGCGGCGGAGGCTGAAGAGACATTCTCTGCTATTTCTCAAGCCGGCATCGATTTCGAGGATGTTTTTGCAGTTCTTGAGCAAGAAGGCGTTGATAAGTTTGTTGCAGCGTGGAATGAGCTACTCGACTCTATGCAGGCTCGTTTGAGCTAAGTCATCATCTAACTTATAACGTGGGATACTCATCCCACGTTATAAGTTTTAAGTCATTAAAGCTTTGTTTTGGCTGCCTACGCCACAGACTATATGGCAATAATTACTTTGTAGGTAGAATCTAGGAACGTGAATGAACCTGTGACTTCAGAAGACACTACTGGCTTCGGCATAACCGAAAACCAAAACCAAACCGAGGCCCCTACTGCGGTGAATCATTGGGTTAATCCGCTTCGTGATTCTGAGGACAAACGTCTTCCACGGATTGCTGGGCCAAGCGGTATGGTTATTTTCGGGGTAACTGGAGACTTGGCGCGGAAAAAACTTCTTCCCGCAATTTATGATCTTGCTAACCGAGGCCTACTACCGGCAGGTTTTGCCTTGGTAGGTTATGGCCGCCGAGAGTGGTCTAAACAAGATTTTGAAGACTACGTACATGAAGCAGTAAAAGTCGGCGCACGTACGGAGTTTCGTGAAAATGTTTGGTCCAGGTTAGCCGAGGGAATTCATTTTGCTCGGGGAAATTTTGACGATGATCAAGCTTTTGATGACCTCGCTGCTCTCCTAAGCCGTTTGGATAAAGAGCAAGGCACTGCCGGGAACTGGGCATACTATTTGTCTGTACCACCAGATTATTTCTCCGATGTGTGTCACCAGCTGCAACGCTCCGGTATGGCTCAAGCTGAGGGAAATTCATGGCGCCGAGTAATCGTAGAAAAACCATTCGGACACGATCAAGAGTCAGCGCGCAAACTCAATACCTTAATTAACTCAGTATTCCCAGAAAAATCGGTATTCCGCATCGATCACTATTTGGGAAAAGAGACTGTCCAGAACATTTTGGCGCTCCGCTTTGCAAACCAGCTTTTCGACCCATTGTGGAATTCGCATTATGTGGATCATGTGCAGATTACGATGGCAGAAGACATCGGGTTGGGTGGGCGTGCTGGATATTACGACGGCATCGGTGCAGCCCGCGACGTCATCCAGAATCACCTGATTCAGCTTCTCGCCCTCGTAGCAATGGAAGAACCCATTGATTTCACGCCAGAGCAGCTGCAGGCAGAAAAAATCAAGGTCTTACGCGCAACGCGTCCTGTTGGACCATTTGCTAAGACAACCGCTCGTGGTCAATATGCTAAAGGGTGGCAGGGCTCCGAGCTAGTCAAGGGGCTACGCGAAGAAGATGGTTTTGATCCACAATCGACTACAGAAACGTACGCAGCTTGTACCCTGGAAATTAATTCTCGGCGTTGGGCCGGCGTGCCATTCTATCTACGCACCGGCAAGCGTTTAGGTCGACGTGTCACTGAAATTGCGTTGGTCTTCAAAGATGCTCCGCACCAGCCTTTCAGCGAAGGAACACGGCACTCCCAGGGACAAAACGTTGTGGTTATTCGCGTCCAACCTGATGAAGGCATGTTGATGCGATTTGGCTCTAAAGTTCCGGGTTCAGCAATGGAAGTCCGCGATGTGAATATGGATTTCTCCTATTCAGAAGCGTTCACTGAAGAATCTCCCGAGGCATACGAGCGTTTGATACTAGATGCTCTCCTCGATGAGGCCAGCCTTTTCCCAACAAATGAAGAGGTTGAGCTCAGCTGGAATATCTTGGACCCCATTCTTAATTTTTGGGCAGAACGAGGACAACCAGAGGAGTATTCTGCGGGAACATGGGGCCCGGCTTCAGCAGACAGAATGCTAGAGCGAGTAAATCGAGCGTGGCGTCGCCCTTAACCAGTGTCAGTTGTATTCCCTTTCCTGTGTACACATTTCCTTTTTAGAAAAGAGACGCTGAAGTGATCTTTGAACTTCCTGATACCGATACGCGCGAGATCTCCAAGGCTCTCGTCCGCCTCCGCGATAAAGGCGGACAAGTCACTACTAGCAGAGTATTAACGCTCATCGTGGTGGCAAAAGAATCGGACGACATTACGGCGATCACAAATGCTACCCACGATTCTTCTGGGGAACATCCTTCCCGTGTCATTGTATTAATCACCGGCTCAGTAGAAGGCGATTCTCAGGTTGACGCAGAGGTTCGTATCGGCGGCGACGCCGGAGCCTCAGAAATAATCCTGATCAAGCTCCGCGGGCGCGTGGCCAAGCACCTTGTACACGTGGTTACGCCCCTTTTGCTTCCGGATACTCCGATCGTTGCATGGTGGCCTACCTCAGCGCCTATTAATCCAAGCGAAGATCCGATCGGGAAGATTGCGCAACGCAGGATCACCGACGCTCATTATGATCCTCCCGTTGATGCCCTCTATAACCGCCGTAACCACTACGCTCCAGGAGACTCGGACGTATCCTGGGCTCGTTTGACACCGTGGCGCGGAGTTCTTGCGTCAACGCTGGACCAGCCCCCTCATGAGCCAATCCGCAGTGTGCGACTATACGGAGAGTCTGATTGTCCTAGCGTCGATCTTGCCGCCGGTTGGCTTTCTGAGCGCCTTGGAGTTTCGGTCCAGCGATTTAGTACTGAAGGCGAGTCTGTTCCCTTTGACGCCAACGGTTTTTCGGAAATCCCGGTCCGAAGGATAGAACTTGAACGCCCATCTGGCACTGTCATAGTGGAAGCTCTTGAAGACGAGCAAACGCTTTCTGTTACGGTCCCAGGACGTGAGGTAGCCCTTGTTGCGATCAACCGTCGTAGTCAAGCAGATTGCCTCGCCGAAGAACTAAGGCACCTCGATCCCGATGTAGCATACGCACGAGCGCTTCGCGGTCTCAGCAGAATCAGCTACCCTACCATCTAAACTAACAAGGGAAACCTCATGGTTACTGTTTGCCCAGTATCTGATCTCGACGCAGTCGCATCAACAGCAGCTGAAAAGATCGTGACCTTGTGCCAGTCTGTTAGAGAAACCGGCGGTATTACCGGCGATGGCACAGCACGCATCGTCCTCACTGGCGGTGGCGCAGGAATCCGAACGCTAGAGAAGCTTGTCGACGCCCCCATCGATTGGTCACGAGTTCATGTTTTTTTTGGAGATGAACGTCATGTCCCAGTCACTGATCCTGAGTCTAACGAGGGCCAGGCGCGTCAAGCGCTGTTGGACCGCATTGATATCCCGGAAGAAAACATCCATGGGTATCGTTTAGGAGAGCTCTCCCCTGTTGATTCTGCCAAAGAATACACACAGGTAATTAACACCTATGCCCCTCAGGGGTTCGATCTCCATCTGCTCGGTATGGGAGGCGAAGGGCATATCAACTCGATATTCCCGCATACTGAGGTTGCAGCCGAACAAACTCGTTTGGTCATGCAAGTGACAGACTCTCCGAAGCCCCCAGCAGAAAGAGTAACTCTAACGTTCCCAGCGATTACCCGCGCTCAGCGTGTTTGGCTACTTGTTGCAGGGGCTGAAAAGGCAGAAGCGGCCTATCATGTTGCCGCCGGTTCAAACCCCCTCGATTGGCCAGCTGCAGGTGCACAGGGCGAGCAAGAAACGCTGCTTATTGTTGCTCAGGATGCTGCCCCTTAAATAGCCTCTGAGCAGACAGAAACGTCGGTAAGCAATAACCGCTTACCGACGTTCTCGTGCTATCTCACTATCAGCGAGCGTAAGCCTGAATCAGATTTAGTCCTACGATGCAGGCGATCCAGATGATGCCCATGAAAATAGTGACCCGGTCAAGATTCTTTTCCACCACAGTGGAACCAGACAAGTTGGACTGAACGCCACCGCCGAAGAGACTCGAAAGGCCGCCACCCTTGCCTTTATGTAGCAGCACGAACACGGTCATCAGCACGCAAGAGATGACCAAAATGATCTGAAGTGCAAGTGCCATGGTTTTCCTTAATTGTTAACAAAAGTACTTTTATCAGAACCAGAGTTCCTTTTCTCGAGGCAACTATACACCACTTAAGTCCAGGAACTCACTTTCAATCGCTAAGGCTAACCAGAATTTCGCAGCGCGGTGGCCAAGCCGTTCATAGCCAGACGAATACCATGCACTACCTTAGGGTCATCATCCCCCTTGCGATACCGACGTAACATTTCAAGTTGCAGCGTATTAAGAGGTAGCAAGTATGGATAGCGGGACCGAACTGATCGTGCGAGCATAGGGTTGTCGTCGAGAAGCCCCGAAAAACCGGTAATCTTAAGGAACATTTTCTTAGTAAGCTCAAATTCAGCAGAGATATCGGAGAATATCCTGTTTGCGGCTTCTTGGTCTGCTACTAGCCCTGAGTAGAGCTTGGCGAGCTGCATCTCAGCCTTACTCATCACCTGCGCCATATTAGACAACACCGAAGAAAAGAATGGCCAGGAAGAATTAAGCTCTTGCAGAACCACGAGACGTTCATCCGGAGATAGTTCCGCTGTCTGCGCGCACCCCTTCTCTATCCATTCATGTAGAGCACTGCCTACTCCATACCAACCGGGAAGCATGACACGTGACTGCGACCAACTAAGCACCCAGGGAATCGCGCGTAAATCATCGATGCTCTTAGTCTGTTTTCTCGAGGAAGGACGAGAGCCGATGTTGAGCTCCCCTATTTCTTCCAAAGGCGTCGATGACGTGAAATATTCAATGAATCCGGGATCTTCATGAGCAAGCCGCGAATACTTTTTCTGACTCAACCGCGAAATTTCGCCCATAATTTCATAGGCCTCAGGATACTGTTCTTCTACTTGATCGATCTTGAGCAAAGAAGCTTCCAATGTGGCTGAGGCCAGAGCCTCCAGATTACGGCGAGCAGCTCCCGCAGAACCGTATTTTGCCGAGATAATCTCGCCTTGCTCCGTGACGCGTACGCTACCTTGCACCGCACCATGTGGCTGAGCGAGAATTGCCTCATAAGAGGGACCGCCACCACGCCCTACGGTGCCACCACGCCCGTGGAAAAGCCTCAGAGCAATACCATGTTGCTTACATATGTTTACAAGGTCAGTTTCTGCCGCATATAAAGCCCAGTTTGCGGCAAGGTAGCCACCATCTTTATTGGAATCGGAATAACCGAGCATCACTTCCTGGAGATTGCCTCGTTGCTCTAAATAACTGCGATACAACGGTATCTGCCACAAATCTTGGAGAATCTTTGCACCATTTTGTAGGTCATCGATTGTTTCAAAAAGAGGTATAACGTCAATATGCCCTGTGAGATGGCCTTCTTGAATCTTGATTAATCCAAATTCTTTCAGTAGGACCATTGGCTCGAGAATGTCGCTCGCAGATTCTGCCATCGAAATAATAGAGTGTGGAATCATCATTGTTCCAAAGGCATCCACGGCTTGCTTTGCCTCAAAAATAATATCGAGTTCCCGCTGCGTTAACTCGCTGTACGGCAAGCCATCGCGCGGAATGAGAGGCCTTGGCGAGGATAGCTCGGCGATCAAAACGCTAATTTTTTCGCTCTCATCTAATTTTCGATAGTGCGGAGTTACTTGGGCCCGCTCAAAGAGCTCAGTAAGCACGTCCTCGTAACTCTCAGAGTTTTGACGCAGATCCATCGAGTAAAGATGGAAACCAAAGCTCGATACTGCTGTCCGTATGCGCAGCAGACGATCATCTGCGATGAGCTCATCGTGAGTTCTCCGCAAAGAAGCATCGATAATGTCCAAATCAGCTGCGAGTTGCTCAGGTGCAGTATACGCAGCATGGCGGGAATACCATGAGCCTTCTACTGTTTCTGGGCCGATTCGAGAAGCTAGTGTGGCAAGTACTCGACCACGTACACCATGGACGGCACGACGATACGGTTCGTCTACCCGTGAAGGAACATCATTATGGCCTAGATCTGCAAGCTTACGCAGATCCGGGCTAACATCGGTGAGTCTGTCTGATAACGATAACTCGTGTTCAAGTTGATGCAGTTCACGTACATAAAACTTTAAAACAGTCTCGGCGGCTCGCGTTGTCGCGTAGTGCAGAGTTCCTGCAGTGACATACGGGTTACCGTCATGATCGCCACCGATCCAGCTTCCGGGCTTAATCAATAGTGACTGCAAAGCATCTTCGGAGTTCACACCATATTCTCTCTGGATGTGATCAGCCACTTGCTTATTGATCTCAGGGATCGCAGTGAGTAAAGAGAGCTCATAATAACGCAACCCAACTTCTACCTCATCTTCAATCCGAGGACGGGCTACACGGATAAGCGCAGTTTGCCATATTAAGGTCAGCCACCTACGAATATGACGAGTATTTTCTTCAAGCCGTGCAGTTGTCAGCGCATTTGTCTCAGAGCTAAGAATCGCATGACGCTTTTTAAGCAGAGTAGTCATATGCTCTTGAGCATCGAAGATCGTGCGTCTACGGGTTTCCGTAGGGTGAGCAGTAAGCACTGGAGCCACTTGAAAATTACTCAGCAAACTGGAAACTTTTTCATTTGTTATGCCAGCATTCGCCAGCTTTTTCCATGTGGCGCCTAAAGTTGAATCTGGATCTTGTTCACCGGCTTCCTGTCGCTGAAGTCTGCCCAACTCATCGTGCAAGTCCTCCACCATGTTTGCGAGTAGCGCGAAATGACTAAATGCTCTAATGATTGGTATCGCATCTGCTGCTGAAATATCCTTTAGCAATGCCACTAAGTCTTCAACCTGTGATTCCTTACGAGAAATCTTAAAAGCCAGCTGTCTTGCTGCCTCCACCCGGTCAAAGGCTGCTATTCCTTCTTGTTCCTTGATCACCTCCCCTAAAAGAGCACCGAGAAAGCGTATGTCCTCAACAAGTTGTTCGGATAGTGGACCCGCAGACGTAGCTTTTACAGACATGAAGCTCAAGCTCCTCACGTTATACAGTGAAAAAGTACCGCCACTCTATGATGACGGTGCTTTCTTTTATAAGGTGAGCCTTTAAAGACTCACTACTTATTTTTAAAGGCCGCTTTTTTAAAGACCGGTAGCTGCATTAGCTGCAAGCTTGGCAAATGCCTCGCCATCAAGAGAAGCACCGCCGACAAGCCCACCATCTACATCGGGTTGTCCGACGATCTCTGCTACTGTCTCTTCTTTTACAGAACCGCCATACAGGATACGAATTCCTGCGGCGATTTTCTCGTTGGCAAGTTCTTTAATCAAACCGCGGATTGCTTTACACACCTCTTGGGCATCAGCAGCAGAAGCAACCTTCCCGGTACCGATTGCCCAAACCGGCTCATAAGCGATAACGGTCTTAGCAAGCTCGTCTTCGGTCAGGCCTGCAAGCGACTCACGGGTTTGCTCCACGACGAAATCTACGTGAGTTCCTGCTTCCCGGATCGTTAGGGGCTCACCGACGCAAACGATAGGGCTTATATCTTTGCTCAGTGCTGCTTTAGCCTTCGCCGCAACAAGTTTCGAAGATTCATCATGGTACTCACGGCGCTCCGAGTGCCCCACCACAACCCATGTACAGCCAAGCTTTGCAAGCATAGCTGCAGAGATTTCTCCAGTGTAAGCGCCCGATTCATGCTCTGATACATCTTGGGCGCCGTACGTGATCTGAAGTTTATCTCCATCAATCACAGTCTGGACAGACCGTAGATCTGTGAACGGTACAGTAACTGCGACATCCACTTTCTCGTAGTATTCGGCAGGAAGTGCAAACGCTAACTTCTGAACCGTTGCCACAGCTTGCATGTGGTCTAAATTCATCTTCCAGTTACCGGCGATGAGCGGCTTACGTTCCATTCGGAAGGTTCCTTTCTATTACAAAAATCAGTGTTAACCCGCTAGAAACTCGTGTTGCAGGCTACGGGTTCTTAGTGGCGCTGCATCACACCGAGCGTTAAATGATGTATAACTAGCTTTCCAGGACTGCAACACCAGGCAACTCTTTGCCTTCCAAGAACTCCAGAGAGGCTCCGCCTCCAGTGGAGATATGACTGAAACCTTCCTCGTCGAGTCCCAGCAGACGCACTGCCGCCGCAGAGTCTCCGCCGCCGACAACGGAAAATGCTCCGTTAGCAGTCGCATCAATGATAGATTCAGCTACGCCTTTAGTCCCTGCAGCAAATGCGGGGAATTCAAAGACGCCCATCGGGCCATTCCAAAAAATAGTTTTAGCGGTAGACAAAACTTCTGCATAGCGTTTTACGGTCTCAGGTCCCACATCAAGTGACTGCCATCCCTCTGGGATAGCATCGAGCGCGACAACAGTTTTCTCTGCGTCTGCTGCAAACTTGTCTGCAGCAATAAGGTCTACCGGAAGAACGAGTTTATCTCCGTATTCCTCCAATAAACGCTGACAGTTTGCAATCTGGTCTTCTTGCAAAAGCGACTTTTGCACGTTGATGCCTTGCGCTGCGAGGAATGTGTAGCACATTCCGCCACCGATGATGAGCTTGTCCGCTTTAGCGGCGAGAGCCTCAATAACTCCAAGTTTATCGGAAACCTTGGCACCGCCGAGCACCACAACATAAGGACGCTCTGGAGATTCCACTGCCTTCTGCAAAACAGTGATTTCTTTCTCCACCAATGCACCGGCGTAATGAGGGAGACGCTTGGCCACATCATAAACTGATGCCTGTGCCCGGTGAACAACACCGAAGCCATCTGATACAAACGCACCATTTTCCGCTGCTAGTGCAACGAGCTGATCTGCAAATTCTCCTCGTTCAGCCTCATCTTTAGATGTCTCGCGAGGATCAAAACGAACGTTTTCTAATAGGAGAACGTCACCATCGTTAAGGCCATTAGCGCGCTCATGGGCCTCTTCCCCAACAACGTCAGAGGCCAAAGCTACATATTGTCCCAATGCTTCTGATAGGGCTTCTGCAACCGGAGCAAGAGAGAATTTTTCATTCACTTCGCCTTTAGGACGTCCAAGGTGCGCCATCAGGATCACGCGGGCGCCACCATCCACCAAAGTCTTAATAGTAGGCAGCGATGCCGTGATACGTCCGGCATCTGTGATCTCTCGGGCGTCATTAAGCGGAACGTTGAAATCCGAACGCACTAGAACGTGCCGACCTTCCACGCCTTCAGCTATCAGATCTTTCAGAGTTTTTACAGTCATTGCTACTTCCGTTTCGTCGTTTGTGCTGCTGTATTGCATTGGGATAAGACAGCCCCATATAGGCACGCTACCAAAGCACTATGCTCCCAAAATAGCCCGGGGTGCACCTCGGAGGCACACCCCGGGCTACAGGGTTAGAAGAGCTCTCATCGGCTCTATATTAAAAGCTTAAAGGCGCTCGCCAACATACTCGGTTAGGGTAACGAGTTGGTTGGAGTAACCCCACTCGTTGTCATACCAGGAAACAACCTTAACCTGGTTGCCAATAACCTTGGTCAAACCGGAGTCGAAGATCGATGCGTGAGGGTCAGTCACGATGTCGGTAGAAACGATTGGGTCCTCCGTGTAAGCAAGCACGCCCTTGAGTTCGCCCTCAGCAGCCTCCTTGATGGCAGCGTTAACTGCTTCAACAGAAACTTCCTTGGAAGCATAGAAGGTCAAATCGGTTGCAGAGCCTGTGATCACAGGAACACGCAACGCGTAACCATCGAGTTTGCCCTTCAGCTGAGGAAGAACCAGAGCGACAGCCTTTGCAGCACCCGTAGAGGTCGGAACAATGTTCTGCGCAGCAGCACGTGCACGACGCAGATCACGGTGCGGAGCATCGTGGAGACGCTGATCGCCAGTGTAAGCGTGAACGGTGGTCATTAGACCATTCTCAATGCCAAACTTCTCGTCCAAGACCTTAGCCATAGGTGCCAGGCAGTTGGTGGTGCAAGAAGCATTAGAGATGATGTGATGGTTGGCTGGATCGTAATCAGTATGGTTAACACCAACAACAAAGGTTGCATCTTCATTCTTTGCAGGAGCAGAAATGATAACCTTCTTTGCTCCAGCATCGATGTGTGCCTGAGCGGCATGAGCATCGGTAAAGAACCCTGTAGATTCGATAACGATATCTACGTCCCACTCGCCCCACTTCAGATCCTTGGGATCACGCTCTGCAGTAACGATGATGCGGTGCCCATCGACGGTGATGGACTCATCGTCGTAGGTAACGTCCTTGCCCAGGCGACCCAAAATAGAGTCGTATTTAAGAAGGTGGGAAAGCGTGTGGTTGTCCGTAAGGTCATTGATGGCTACAACCTCAACGTCAGCGCCACGCTCGGTTAGAGCACGGTAGAAGTTACGTCCGATGCGGCCAAAGCCGTTGATTCCTACGCGAATCGTCACTGTTTTATCTCCTCACAATAGAGTGATCATCTTTGGAAGAAGAGCTGTGTACTTTTCCGAATATGTCCGAAATTTCCACTTTGATGCCCGTTACAACCTCAAATCCATAGTGTACCGACACAATCGGAAACTTGCAGATGTTTTTTCTCACCCAGACCGCTTTTTCGGCAATACCACCCCACCTTTACAGGGGCCATTTTGGGTTGAAATGTTGTTTCTGTTGCGCTCTTGCCCGTTTAGATCCACACAGAGCTGGGGCAATACCCCCTAACTGGAGGAGCATAGTCCACAAACATTTAACGCACTTTGTTGAGACAAGAAAGGGGAAAACTCCTAAATGTAATACTAGCCACATTTAGGAGTTTTAGTGTTAGCTGGCGCTAAACCTCATCAAGAAGATCATCCGTAACTGCCACGGAGGTATCCGGCATACCCAGTTCTTCAGCCCGCTTATCAGCCATGGAGAGCAGCCGACGTATGCGTCCAGCAACTGCGTCCTTTGTCATCTGCGGATCTGCAAGTCGGCCAAGTTCCTCTAACGAGGCTTGACGGTGCTGCACTCTAAGCTGTCCGGCCTGCGCAAGGTGATCGGGGACGTCATCCCCCAGGATGGCCATGGCACGTTCCACACGGGCAGCAGCAGCAACAGCAGCACGTGCGGAACGGCGCAGATTGGCATCATCAAAATTAGCCAACCTATTTCCCACTGGACGGGACTCCCTGCGCTGCCGCTTTTGATCCCACAGTAGTCTTGTCGTATGTGCTCCCATGCGTGATAACAAAGCGCCTACTGCTTCCCCGTCACGGATCACCACCTTCTCTACGCCGCGGGTTTCTTTAGTTTTCGCAGATAAACCGAGTCGGCGTGCGCATCCCACCAAAGCCAAAGAGGCCTCCTGGCAAGGACATGCCACCTCCAAACCGGATGTTCTACCGGGATCAGATAGACTTCCAGCCGCTAGGAATGCACCCCGCCATGCCGCTTCTGAATCTGCAATAGAACCTGCAATGATATGCGGAGGAAGACCCCGAACCTGATGTCCGCTTCGGGTTACTAAGCCCACTCGCCGAATGAGATTATCAGCGTTGTCTGCCACTCGAACAACCTGTCGCGGCGCCTTCCTACTGCTATTCAGCGGACCCAAATCAAGTACCTGCGACTCCATACCAAATAGGTCCTTAATCTCCGCAGCGATTCTTTGGGCTAGCGCCTCCTCACCTACCTCTATATCTACGACTACTCGCCCGGCCACGGCGTCGATAGCTCCTGCAAAGCGGATCACGGATGCGAGTTCAGCAATACGGGCTGATTGACGAGGCACCGATACTTTGATGAGTTCTTCTTTAGCCTGGTCCGAAAGGTTGGGCACGGATTCTCCGTCCTTTTAGTGAGTCAAATGTTTTCCACAGATCAGCAAGGAAACAAAAAGCTAGCTTAGCTTGTTTCCATCAAGAAATAGAGACAGGTGCACTACTCCTACGATGAGGTATCCATCGCTTTTTCTCTGTCAACTTCTATGCGCAATGCTCGGGCCAATTTTTCTGGATCATGTCGATGAACAACCTGTCCATGTTGGTCCACCTCACTGAGATCATGGAAAGCAACGCGTGCCCCGAGTGCTTGGGCGGCGCGCTCTAGATGTTTACGGTCTGCGCTATTAGGAAGCATCTGTGCTTCCACCATCACGATATCTGCTCGCAGACTTTGCGCATGTTGAGCAAGGATATGTAAATGACGCTCAGCGCTAAACCCCGCGGTCTCCCCTGGCTCTGCGGTGAGATTAAGAACTATCACTCGCACAGCCTGTGTTTCTTCTAATGCTTCTGGAACACCATCAGTAAGAAGATGCGGTATTACGCTAGAAAACCATGATCCTGGGCCTAAAGTGACCACGTCTGCGTTCTTAATAGCAGCTATGGCCTCTTCCGTAGCACGTGGACGTTCAGGAATCAGACGCACTCGACGAACCGTTCCTGGGGTTGACGCCACAGCTACCTGTCCCCTGACTTCGCGCATAATACGAGGGTCATCGTCTAACCCAGAAACTTCTGCTGCGATACCCAGGGCTTCCGCGCACACGGGGAGGACACGCCCCTTAGCACGAATAAGCTTTGCGACGACATCCAGCGCCTTGATTTCACATCCCAGCGTAGAAAAAAGCCCCGCGATGAGTAGGTTTCCCACCGCATGGCCGGCTAAGGCGCCATGCCCACCAAACCGATGTTGAAGAGTCCGCTCCCAGATGTGTCCCTCATCATCAAAAGGCGCCAGCGCAGCAAGCGCCATTCTTAGATCCCCCGGAGGTACATGGCCTAGTTCTCGGCGAATTCGACCAGAAGAACCTCCGTCGTCTGCAACAGTCACGATTGCATCTATAGAAGAGGGCTCAAGCAACCTTACGGCTCTTAGAGTCTGGAACAGGCCATGCCCGCCGCCGAGGCTTGCTACTTTAAGGCCCTTCCCATCTGTTGAGGGGATAGAGTCAGATACTTTCTGAGATGACATGCTCCTGACTCTCTTATCCTCGCTGGATGTCCCGGTGTGACACGCTAACATCTAGATCCGGTTCTTCCCGTAATCTGCGGCCAATTTCTTCAGCAATAGCAACTGAACGGTGATGCCCACCTGTGCAGCCGATGGAAACAGTGATAAAATTCTTTCCCTCGTGTTTAAACCCAGGCTGCATATCCAAGAGCATAGTGATGAAGTTATCCAAGAACTTTTTTGCACCTTCATCAGCAAGGACATAGTCAGACACAGGTTTATCTACGCCACGGAACGGTCGGAGCTCCGGAATCCAGAAAGGATTGGGGAGGAAGCGAACGTCAACAAGCACATCTGTATCACGCGGTGATCCGTGCTTGAAGCCAAAGGATTGAACCGTGACATGCTGAATCTTTGTAGCGATGCCTGCAAAATTCAACTCAATGGAACGGCGCAAATCATGAACAGATAAATCAGAGGTATCAATAACTAAATCAGCCGACTCTTTGATCTCATTCATGATTTCACGTTCACGCTCAATACCAATGGACAGAGTGCCGCTTCCTTGCAGAGGGTGTGTCCGACGTAAATTGTCAAAGCGCTTAATAAGTACATCGTCGCGCGCATCCATGAAAAGTACAAGCGGATTCAAGCCGAGCTCGGCGAGATCCGTAATCACTTGCTCTAAACTGCCACTGAACTCGCGAGAGCGAACATCCGAAACAAAAGCGACTTTGTCTACCGGTGAATGCGGATCAGCGCACAACTGGACAAAATCAACTACTAACTGTGACGGAACATTTTGAGCAACATACCAGCCCATGTCCTCTAGTACTCGAGCAGCAGAGCTGAGTCCTGCGCCGGAGAGGCCCGTAATCACTACGGGCGGAATCTTCATCTGTGGTTCTTTATCAGTTTTAAAATTTACATTCACAAGGCCAGTGTAGCGAGATACTTCCTAGCTTGTCCCGCGCTGATAAACAGCCACAGTAATTGCTCTGTTTCAGCGTTCATTCAGCACGCAGAGCATCAAATACGTTCTGCGCTAGCTGTGGGCCAAACCCTTTGACAGCGGTTATCTCTTCTACTGACGCGGCCTTCAGTTTTTTTACCGACCCAAAATGTTTGACCAGTTCAGTTCGGCGTGTTTGACCGAGCCCTTTGATATTGTCCAATGCAGAAGTTCGCATTCTCTTGGAGCGTTGCTGCCGGTGAAACGCAATAGCAAACCGGTGTGCCTCATCTCGTATTTGTTGGACTAAATACATCGCTTGCGAGTTACGAGGAAGAATGACTGGCTCATCGTCCTGAGGTATCCATAGCTCTTCCAAGCGTTTAGCTATGCCTACCAACGCGACGTCGTTCACTCCGAGCTCTTCAAAGATTGCGTCAGCGGCCGCCACTTGTGGCGAGCCGCCGTCCACAATGAATAACTGCGGCGGATACGCAAACCTTTTACTATGCTCTACCGTTTCATCTGTAAATGTAGAACCATCAAATTCTTCGGCCTCTGGCACAGTGAGTCTGTCCTTGTGATGCCGGATAAACCGTCGACGCACGACCTCTGCGATAGAAGCCACGTCATTAGAATGCCCATCGCCCGCAGCGTCTTTGATTTTGTACCTACGATAATCTGATTTCTTGGGCAAACCATCTTCAAAAACGACGAGAGACGCAACAACGTCCGTTCCTTGGATATGAGAAATATCGATGCATTCAATCCGTAGCGGTGCTTCCTCCAAAAATAATGCTTCTTGCAATTCCTGCAATGCTGCCGAACGAGCAGTAAGATCACCGACCCGTTTCAGCTTATGCTGGCGTAATGTTTCTACCGCATTCGCATGTACGGTCTCCATGAGCGCCCTTTTGTCACCGCGAGCCGGCACTCGCAGATCGACTAAGCTTCCACGTAATTCTGAAAGAGCTACTTTAGTGTGTTCCAAGTCCAGAGGCGCGATTTCCACAAGCACCTCTTTAGGAATCATGCTTCCCCGTAGCTGATGCGAACTTAAATGTTCATCTACATATGAGAACTGATCCACCCCACGTCGTATAACGTTCTCCTCTTCTTTATTCGTTTCTTCCTCCAGCTCCACTGCGTCCGTATAAAAGCGAATAAGAAAAGCCTGCAAAAGCTCCTGCAGTTCTTCTTCTGAGTCACCTGTACGTTCTACGATCCATCCACGCTGTCCTTTGACTCGTCCTGCACGAACATGGAAAAGCTGAATGGAAGCTTCTAAATCATCCGCACTAATCGCTATAACATCAGCGTCTGTGCCGTCCCCCAACACCACGGCTTGTTGTTCCGTAATCTTTTGCACAGCGTGAATGTCATCCCTCAGCCGTGCCGCACGCTCAAAATCCAGTTCCTCAGCAGCTGTAAGCATCTGCGAGTTCAGAGATGCCACCACTGCATCTGTTTTTCCTGCCATAAATGAACAAAATCCGTTGACAATATCGCGATGTTCTTGTTCTGTCACTCTGCCTATACAAGGAGCAGAGCATTTATCTATATAGCCAAGTAAGCAGGGGCGCCCCAGCGACTCGTGACGATTAAACACACCTTTCGAGCACGTCCGAACGGGAAAAACCCGCGTTAATAGATCTAGGGTTTCGCGTACAGCCCATGCATGAGAATAGGGACCAAAATAGCGGACACCTTTACGTTGAGGACCACGATAGAAGAACGCCCGAGGAAATCTTTCTCCGACGGATACAGCAAGCATCGGGTAGGTCTTATCATCGCGATATTTCACGTTGAAGCGAGGATCAAATTTCTTGATCCATGTGTACTCCAATTGGAGTGCTTCAACCTCACTGCTCACTACGGTCCATTCCACAGAAGATGCTGTGGTTACCATCTGGCGTGTACGGGGATGCAGTACAGATAAATCCTGAAAATAATTGGACAGTCGGGAGCGAAGGTTCTTCGCTTTCCCCACGTACACTACCCGGCCATGCGAATCTCGAAATTTGTACACCCCTGGGTCCGTAGGAATGGATCCAGGGGTGGGACGATACGTTGAAGGATCAGCCACAATGCGCCTTAATCTTCTGGCATATAGTTTGCTTCAAGTGCCCGGAAACGTTCTACCGCACGTAGTCCAGCAAGACCATCTGCGGATTGGAAAGCCCACAATGGGACGTACTCAAAATCAGGAA
Source organism: Corynebacterium pseudotuberculosis (assembly GCF_002155265.1). NCBI lineage: Bacteria > Bacillati > Actinomycetota > Actinomycetes > Mycobacteriales > Corynebacteriaceae > Corynebacterium > Corynebacterium pseudotuberculosis. The sequence continues at coordinate 1,635,346 of NZ_CP021251.1, read as the reverse complement.
GTTCAAGACGCGCCATGCGACTTCCTTCCGGAAAATTCAAACCGTATATCAAAACCCAGGGATAGAATCGGGATCCCACAAAATTACGTACATCTACGCCATCTTTATTAACCCGGACCCGTGGGCGAGATAAAGCGAGGAAAAAAAGCCCAGCAAAAACAACTCCGACAAGGAGATAACCCCACTGGTCAATCAATGTGACAGTGGTGCCGGTATCCCCAATTGCAACCACAATCGCCAAAAAAATATGAAGCCCAAGAACAATAGCGGCACTTACCCATGCCCATATTTTTAACTTCCGGGAGGTAACCACCAATTCCCAGGGATTAGTCGTGGTTAGCGGTGCGTCTTGCGCTACATACTGGTGAATCTCCGCCTCAGTAAGACGCCCAGACCGTGTCTCGGAGTCCAGGCTACCCAGTTTCACATTTTCTTCCGACTGTGCGTCCACTGTATGTTCTCCACGACCTTCTCAACGTTGTCTTCATTGATCAGCAAAAGCAGACACATTGGCACCCTTACCTGCTTTACATGAATCGCTGAACATCCTACTCGGCCACATAGTCAGTCGCCTACTCGTTGGCTGCTCAGTTGTTTCTCTCTAGAAAATTTAGAAAAATTTTACCTTACTGATCTACCATACTCCCACGACGATCCTAAACATCGTTTAAAGAGCGGAGCACCACTGCAGTGTGAAGCGCAGCCACGGTAGCCTCTGCTCCCTTGTTTTCCACAGACTCTTCAAATCCGGCCCTGTCTCTAGCTTGAGCTTCTGTATCCGTAGTCAACACTCCATTACCAATAGGAGTCTGCTCATCAAGAGCTATCCGAGTAAGCCCCTGGGTGACGGAATCGCAGACATAGTCAAAATGGGGCGTTCCACCACGGATTACGCACCCTGAAGCTACGACCGCTTCGCAAAGCTTAGCCAAACGCTGTGCCACTACCGGAAGTTCTAGCGCCCCTACCACCCGACGCTCAATCACCTGGGCATGGCATCGCTGTGCTACTGCTACTGCTTCTGAATGCAACCTCTGGCAAATTTCCGCATTCCACGTCGAGGTAACGATGCCGATAGTCAAGCCTGTAGCATCGATATGATCAATATCTGGTAGTCCCTCTTTGCTCATCAATTCTCCTTCTAGTGGTGACTGCTCACATAAGTTTCGATCCACGGCAGATCATGACGCATCCGATCCCGCTTTGTGATCAAATAGCGAAGGTTATCCTCATTCACGGCAACTTCCACTGGTGTCCGACCAGATACTTCCAAGCCATAACCAGTCAAGCCTTCATGTTTGCTGGGGTTATTGCTCAATAGGTTAGCCGACCGCACACCCAAGTCATGCAAAATAAAAGCAGCTATGCCATAATCACGCGCGTCCGCGGGCAACCCCAAAGCAAGGTTGGCATCTACCGTGTCTATTCCGCCATCCTGGAGATGATATGCCCGTAGTTTCTCGGCCAGGCCTATCCCACGCCCTTCTTGACCTCGCAAATACAGGATCACGCCACGGCCTTTTTCTTGAACCAGTTTCATCGACGCTTGGAGCTGTTGTCCGCAATCACAACGTCTTGATCCAAAGACATCACCAGTCAAGCATTCGGAATGGACACGAACAAGAACATCTGTGCCGTCATTGTCAGTAATATCCCCAACCACGAGTGCCACATGCTCTATTCCATCAGAAAGAGCCCGGTATCCCACGGCCGTGAAAAAGCCGAAATCTGTAGGCAACCGAGTGGACGTCACTCGTTCAGCTATAGCTGCGGAGGCAACCCGCTCACGTGAATGTAGTGGATCCGCAGAAGTTGTTGCAGGATCATGCTTTGTGCGCCATTCAATCATTTGATCAATAGAGATCAGAGCTAAACCATGTTTATCTGCAAATCGACGCAGCTCTGGACCTCTAGCCATCTCGGTGGGGTTGTCCTCACTCACCACCTCACACAACACGCCCGCAGGCCGCAAACCTGCCAGCCTGGCCAAATCGATAGCTGCTTCTGTATGACCAGGCCTTTCAAGAACACCACCAGGCACCGCACGCAACGGCACTACGTGCCCTGGTCGAGTAAAATCGTCCGGGGTTGAAGCAATATCCGATAGTTTTTGAATAGTATATGCCCTGCTAGTAGCAGAAATACCGGTAGAGCCTGTGTTGGCATCTACTGTCACCGTATACGCAGTTCCTCGGATATCCTGGTTATGGGTGACCATGGGGGAAAGCCCCAACCTATCACAATCTTCGCCTGTCAAAGGTGCGCAAATGTATCCCGAGGAATATCGGACCATGAATGCCACGAGCTCAGGCGTTGCTTTTTCTGCAGCAAAGATAATATCGCCTTCATTTTCACGATCCTCGTTATCAACCACGATAACGGCTTTCCCCGCAGCAATATTCGCGATTGCAGTTTCCACGGAGTCGAGGATGACGCGATCAGTGCGCCCAGTATCATCGTGAGCTGTCTGACCGGGGGTGTCAATATGGATAGTCACGATGATAACTCTAGCGCGCGTCCAGATTCAGGATGTCCGTCGGGGGAACCACTTTTGATGTCAGCATCCGCTCCACATATTTGGCCAACACGTCTACTTCGAGGTTGACGCGGTCCCCCAGCTGACATTGCCCGTGGGTTGTCGACTGCAAAGTAGTGGGTATGAGGGATACCTCAAACCAATGATTCCCCTCGCTCTCCCCCAAACCAGAAACGGTAAGGGAAGTACCATCCACAGAAATCGAACCTTTTTCTACAACATAGCGAGACAGCTCTTTAGGCAGTGTGAACCGTAGAACAGTCCAGTGCTCTGAGGGGTCTTTTGATATCAGCTCCGCAGTGCCGTCCACATGCCCCTGGACAATATGCCCGTCAAGGCGACCATCGGCGCGCAAAGCGCGTTCCAAATTCACTGGTGTTCCTGCGGTAAGCCCCCCTAAAGAAGAGCGTACAAGTGATTCTTGCATAACATCCGCACTAAAAAATCCTTCTTGGATATCAGTAACGGTTAAGCACACACCGTTAACAGCTATGGAATCTCCAAGTGATGTCCCTTCAAGCACCTTATGTGCCGCGATAGAGAGAACTATGGAATCTGTTAGTGGTTCCAGGGACACCACAGTGCCGACTTCTTCCACTATTCCGCTAAACATATTTTCCTCCGAATATCGTGCCCATAATTTTGTGCTGCAATATTGCCTATCGACGCCCGGCAAGGCACCTGATACACACATACTTCAAACGCGTCTTACTTCTAACAGTGGCTCAATTACTACTGATCTCTGACTAAGATCCGCAGGACGTCTTCTCCCAGTAATTCCACCCGTTGAGTATGCATATGTACGGCAGTACTCAAAGTTGAAGAGATGCTGTGATCGAGAGCGTTCTTTCCTGATCCTAAGAATAGAGGCGCCGAATAATCATGAAATTCATCGATAATGTCTCTCTCAAACGCTGAAGTAATAAGACCCGCGCCTCCCTCTAAAAGCACATATCTGCAGCCTTTATCCCAGAGATAACGCAGCGCTACAACCAGGTCTAAGAACTTTACAACAGTTGGATCACTGAGGTGCGCATTCTCTGGCAATGCGCGGGAACCGATAACAACACGAAGGGGTTGCCATGGAGTTTCTTCCCCCTTGGGGCCTCTCGCGGTAAGTCTCGGATTATCGGCCAAAGCAGTCCCGGTCCCTACGACGATTGCGTCAAAAAGCTTCCTCTGACTAATCGCATAACTACGCGCGACTTCACTCGTAATCCATTGAGAGGTGCCGTCAACTGCCGCAATAAAACCGTCTACCGTATGAGCCGATTTTCCCACCACATAGGGGCGTTGTAGCTTTTGAGCTTGCAACCACGGCCGTAGAGCCCGAACCGGCACATCCAAAAAGGTGACGCGAACTCCATTTTTCTGCAAAAACTCATGTCCGCCACCTTCTTTTCTGCCGGGGTCTTTAAGACAATAAACAACCTCAGCGATCCCTGCATCAAGAAGTGCCTGGGTACACGGTCCGGTTCTTCCCTGATGCTGGCACGGTTCCAGTGTCACCACAATCGTAGCTCCCCGAGCAGCGCCTCCCGCCGACTGAAGTGCCATTACCTCAGCATGAGGCCCTCCCACTGGTTGGGTGTAGCCGACTCCGACGATATCTCCTTGTGCAGAAACTATGGCGGCCCCGACCGGTGGGTTAGGACTCGTTGACCCCTGGGCTAATTCTCCTTGTGCAACAGCCTCATATAAACCGGCTATGACCGATTCAGAAAGACCGTAACTGTTTAAATCCCTATAGTCCGAGAAAAGACTCGTCCCTTGACTATTAACGCCAAAGGGCAAACCAATTTTCTTTTCACCGCGCACGCTGTGCCAATTCACGGAGCTCATCGATCGCCGCATTGCGATCCTTGTGTTTATATACTGCGGAACCAGCTACAAATGCATCACAACCTGCTTCTGCGGCCTGCGCTATGGTGTCTGCAGAAATTCCTCCATCGATTTCGATGATAACGTCTAGATTTCGGCTATCAATCTCTTGACGCAACTTCCTAACTTTTTCAAGCTGATCAGGCATAAATTTTTGGCCCCCGAACCCAGGCTCTACGCTCATCACCAAAACCTGATCAAAGTCCGACAGTTGGGGTAGATACGGCTCAATAGTGGTGCCAGGACGCAAAGAAAACCCTGCGCGGACGCCTCGGGATCTAATATGGTGTGCCAGCGCACTGGGGTCGGACGTGGCTTCTACGTGGAAGATCACGCAGCTAGCACCAGCATCGATGTAGTGGTCTACCCATTTTTCAGGTTCCTCAATCATGAGGTGAACGTCAAGGGGTTGTTCCGTCGATGCATGTGCGGCTTTTGTGATGTCAGCGCCAAAAGAGAGATTAGGAACAAAATGGCCGTCCATAATGTCCACATGGATCCAGTCGGCGTGCGACACTTCTGCTATTTCTTCCCCTAATTTGGAAAAATCAGCGGAAAGAATCGACGGAGCGATAATGGGTTGGCGCGCTTCTGTTGTCATAACTCAGTATTTTAGCCGTGCTTTCAGAGTCAAGAAATAAGAAGCGCTATCCTGCGAAGCCAATCCGGGTTTTTAAAAATATTTTTATGCACGTGGCTTTTTCAAAACAGCAAAGAACATGGCATCGGTTCCATGTTGATGCGGCCACATCTGAACAGATTTATATTCTCCGGTATCAGACATCTCGGGCACCAGAGTAGCTGCGTCTTCTTCCACCATTCCTAGGTCGGACAACGCATAGTCAACAATCTCTCGGGTCTCACGTAAATCTGGTGAGCATGTTGAGTACACCACAACACCACCAGGACGAACGAGTTCACATGCAGAGGCGAGAAGTTCCCTTTGTAACGGAACCAGCTCAGCAATATCTGATTCCCGTTTACGCCAGCGAGCATCAGGGCGACGACGCAGCGCTCCTAATCCTGAACAGGGAGCGTCAACTAGAACACGGTCATAGCCATTGTCGAGTCCGGGTCTACGCCCATCAGCGATTTTTACACGAACTGGTAGTCCGGCAACAGTCTTTTCTATAAGACGTGCGCGATGCTCGGAGACTTCTATGGCGTCTACGTGAGCGGCGTCGATACGCGCGAGGGCACCAAGTAACGCGGCTTTGCCGCCTGGGCCAGCACAGAGATCTAACCAGCGACCAGTATCGGTTCCGTCAACGGAGGCCTCTGTGAGAGCTCGCGCGATAAGCTGGCTTCCTTCATCTTGTACGGCTGCTAGTTGTTGCTGCACAGGTTCTAGCTCACCGGGATCGCCGCTTCCAAGGTAAACGGCGTAAGGAGAGTATTTACCTTGTTCCCCACCGGTGATGAGGGATAACTCTAATGCGCTAATCTCACCGGGACGAGCCACGAGGTGCACAATCGGGCGATCTGAGTCTGCTCTAAGTGCGTCTTCTAGATTGGAAAGTCCCACGACGCGGGAAAAGCTATGTGCTATCCATTCAGGGTGTGCGGTACGAAACGCGATGTTTGCGACCTCACCTTGTGGAGCGAGTCTTTCCATCCACTCTGCAGGCGTACTCCGAGAAATGGTACGCAAGATTCCGTTGGCAAATCCTTTGGCTTTATCATGGCCTAGGGCTTCCACGATACGAACTGTTGTATCTACGGCTGCGTGGGGCTCTACCCGCATGTACATTAGCTGATAAGCCCCAAGGCGTAGCGCGTTCAATAGCTCAGGGTGGATTGTCTCCAGACCCCGTGACGAGCACTCTGCAAGCAGCGTATCCAGCACGCCTAGCGTGCGTAATGTTCCGTAGGTTAGCTCAGTGGCAAAGGCAGCGTCTCTGCCATGAACGTTGGCTTTATTAAGCAGTTTGGGAAGGACGAGGTTGGCAAAAGCATCTTCTGAGCTTACGCGGTGAAGAACATGGAAAGCGAGGCTTCGTGCAATATCAACTCCGGATAATTTCCGAAAATCGCCTTGTCTTCCACGGTTTTCTGAGACCCGACCACCTGGCCTGTTGTTAACCTGTGACCGATTTCTTTGCCCATATTTACGTTGAGTCTCTGGACCTCGCCCAGCAGCCTTATCAGGATTGGTTTTTCCTGCCGATCGCGATCGAGACCTGAATCCTCCTTGACTCATTCGAACCTCAGTCCTTCCTTGTTGTGCAGGCCACGAGCCCAGTCCGACGCTTGCATTCGTTTTTTACCCTGAGGTTGGATCATGCCTAGTTTTACGCAGCCATGACTTGTTCCTACGAGAACCCGATTCTTCTCGATTATCAATTCTCCCCTGTCTACCGAGCATTCTTCTGCGGACAGGTATGTCACAGGACCAAGTTTAAAGCGTTGTTGGTCCAGCATCGTCCAAGCCCCAGGACCTGGAGTTACTGAACGGATAAGTCGGTCAATGTCTACAGCAGTGGCATTCCAATTTACTTTTGCATCCTCAGTAAGAATCTTGTGCGCATATGAGGCCTCCCCGACCTGTGGCCGTGGTGTAGCTTTTCCTGATGCAAGATCATCCATCGTTTTTACCAATAGGTCTGCACCCGCATAAGCCAGACGGGTGAGCACGTCATCTGAGGTATCTGTAGGACTGATCGGTTCTACCAAAGTATCTAGGATGTCACCGGTGTCTAGTCCTTGATCTATACGGAATGTTGTAACCCCAGTGACGGGATCTCCATGGCGAATAGCCGCTTGTACGGGTGCCGCACCCCGCCATGCAGGAAGCAACGAAAAATGCAGGTTGATCCACCCGTGAGGCACTGCATCGAGTAAATCTTGTGTGATCAAATTGCCATAGGCGACCACGGGGATACAATCCGGGGAAAGTTCTTCCAGCCGGGATCGGAATACTTCACCATCAGGGGTATCAGGTTTGATGCTCCTTGGGGTAAGTACCTCTATCCCGTGTTCTTGTGCCAGCGCGGCAACGGGAGAAGGCTGCAAAGTTCTTCCTCGTCCTTTGGGAGCATCAGGACGAGTGAGTACAGCAACCACCTCGTGGTCACTGTCGAGTAATTTTTCTAGAGCAACAACTGCAGGTTCTGGAGTTCCCGCAAATATAAGACGCATTTTATCCTTCTTGGTGTACTGATTCGGCTGAGTATCCCCGGTTAGGCGTTGAACCATTCAGACTGCCTGATAGTTGCCATTGCATCTTTGCGGTGTTCTTTATCGAGTCTTTTAAGGAACAAAACCCCGTCGAGATGATCCGTCTCATGCTGAATACAGCGTGACATTAAACCGGAAGCCACCATCGAAAAAGTTTTCCCACGCACGTCCTGTCCAGTAACCTTCACCGTCTCAAAACGAGTTGTATCTTCCTGGATATCGGGGATAGACAAGCATCCTTCTGGCCCTAATTGGGTATCTTCTCCAATAGGCTCCCACACCGGATTGATAATATGCCCGCGCAAACCGTCCTCTATATGCGAGCAATCGTAAACAAATACTCTCTTGGTCACCCCTACTTGGTTTGCCGCAAGTCCTACCCCGCCTGCCGCATCCATCGTTTCAAGCATATCGGTGACCAAGTTTTCTAAATTCTTGTCAAAGACGGTTACTTCATCTGCACGCGTGGTAAGGACTGGGTCGCCAAAAAATCTGATGTCACGAATGGTCAAGAGAATACAGTTCCTTTTTTTAAGTCCGTAGGTTCACATAAATTTTGCCAGCTGACTGCGCTGTCTGCTGTCTAAGCGTATCGACGTTCGCAGGCTTTCTTTTATTTAAAGTAGCAGGACCGCACAAGCTTTATCCCACCTTAATGGGATCTACTTTAATGCGAAGCGGGAGTTCTTCCTTGCGCGCCCCACGCTCAATCAGCCCGGCACGCAGAGCCTGGCCTAATTGATTACGCCCCGCCAGCGGAGTTCTAATCAAAATACGTTGGGGTGGCCCATATTCACGCTCATCATATTCACCAGGCAGTTTATTTCCCGGTGGCAGGTCAACGGGTCCTAAAATCTCAGTATGGGGTGGCAAATCCGTAAACGAAAGAAAAGCGTCCAAAGCAGTACGCGCACCGTCGATAGCTGCCATATGAGCAGCAGGCGGAAAGTGCACTTCTCTCCGTTCCAGCAGTTCTCGATGAGCAGCACCAACCATGTCCCACCTAATAAGCGCTTGAACCTGCGGCAAGCTAGCATCCACTGCAATCACCACTTCCCCGCCAGCATCATTCGGGGCTACTAGCGTCGCTGCAGCCGCCCATTTGGCAAGAGTGTCTTCTCCCGCACGCAAATCTTGTCTGCCGATCAAAGCCCATGCATCTAGAAACACAGCAGAGCCGTAGCGTCCCCCTATGACTTCTGGCTCAGCACCGGGGGTAGACACCACCAAAGCGGGTTGGTGGGGTATCGAGTCCACTACCCGTTGTCCTCCAGAGGTGATTACCTGTACGCCGGGGAAAGCCCTGCCTATTTCTTCAGCAGTTCGCTCAGCCCCCAACACAACAGCACGTAATTTGCTTGAACCACATTGTGGACAGCGGTAATGCGAGTCAGGGCGTCCGCACCAACGACATGTAGGCAGAGCCCCCATCCCATTCATCTCTGATCCAGAGGGTAACTCTAACGGACCATTGCAATGCCGGCATCTAGCAGGAGCCCGACACGTTCCACAGGAAAGTGTCGGAACGTACCCTTTGCGTGGCACTTGAATCAGCACAGGTTCTTCGCGCTGAAGCCCTGAGCGTAACGCCTTAAACGCGGTGGAGGACATACGCGCGGCAAAAGCTAAAGGGTCTCGTTCCAATGCGTTGTTGGAATCAGCAACAGCACGAATCCTTGGCATCTGGGCACGAATCCTGTCTCGAGAAGCCACAAGGTCATGTGCCCATCCAGATTCAACCAACAACTGTGTCTCTGCTGTACGCGAGTGCCCTGCCAACAGTAATGAGCACTGTCTCTGGCTTACTCGAGTGGTCAAAACCTCGCGAGCATGAGTGTACGGAGCTCTAGGATCGGAAAGATTCTCATCCCCATCATCTTTAATGATTGCCAATGCAAGGTTAGCCACTGGCGCAAAAGCCGCACTACGGGTTCCCACGACTAAACGACTTTGCCCATGAAGGATACTTAAAAATCGACGATACCGAGCCTGTGGCCCAAGCGCTGAGGTAAGCACAGTGATCTGCTTAGCAGAAACGTGTCTGCGTAGCGCTTGCTCAAGCTTATCCACATCCCGTTGGTCAGGAACTACGATGAGTACCCCGCCACCGTCCTTAGCAACTTTGGCTGCCAATGCGGCTGTAGCCGCTGACCAATCGTCCCCCGGAGTAATTTGCCACGCTGCTCGTGCAGCCTTGCCAGAAATTATCGCATCGACAAAAGACTGGCCGTGCACGTATGTAGCCCATGCAGATAAATCTGGTTCTTCTACTTGGCCAAGCTCTTCCCACGGCCGAGTCGTCTCAGATTCTTCCGCCTTAGCGTGGCGCGAGGGAATGGCGGCGCGAATGATATCCGAGGTAATCGCTGCATAACGGACAGCTAGGGCGTCGACAAGCTCTCGCATCTCTGGAGTGAATACTTGCTCCGGAGAGATAACTCGTTCCAGCCATTTGAGTTGTCCCTGATGCTCTTGCTCTGAAGTACGCTCAAGCAGTAAAGCATCAACTAAGCGCCCTCCAAAACGAACTCGGACTCTCACTCCTGGCTGAGCCACAGCATCTTGCGTCGAGTCAATGAGATATTCAAAAGGGCGATCAAGATGCGCGATCCCCAAAAGGGGTAAGACCCGCGCCACTGGCAAATGCGGAGCAGGTTCACGGGTCTTAGGCATGTGGAAATCATACATTCTGATCCCACAGTTGTGGTGAAGTGGGTAAACCACCCGGTATTTCTCTACGGCATTATGAAGAACTAGAAGCCCACTGCTGAGCGCAAAGCTTCCACTCGATCAATTTTTTCCCAAGGAAGATCCAGATCATCTCGTCCAAAGTGCCCATAAGCTGCAGTATCAGCATAGATCGGACGTAACAGATCTAGATCGCGGATAATGGCGGCCGGCCTAAGGTCAAAGACCTCTAGCACTGCCTGCTGAATTTTTTCATCACTAAGCTCTGCGTGTGCAGTACCAAACGTTTCCACATAGAGTCCCACCGGTTTAGCTCGACCAATTGCATAAGCCACTTGGACCTCTGCTCGGTCAGCAAGCCCCGCCGCTACTATGTTTTTAGCCACCCATCGCATCGCATAAGCGCCGGATCGATCAACTTTACTCGGATCTTTCCCAGAGAAAGCTCCACCCCCATGCCGAGCCATTCCGCCGTAAGTGTCCACTATTATCTTGCGACCAGTCAGACCAGCGTCGCCCATGGGGCCACCAACGATAAACGAGCCCGAGGGGTTCACAAGCAGCGTGTAATCATTATCAGCTAGGTTTCCGGCAATTCCGGCATCGCGGAGAACCCAATCCACAACGTTTTTACGGATTTGCTCATGCAGCCATTCTTGGGTGACCTGCGGGTCGTGTTGGGTAGATACCACAACAGTGTCCAAGTGCACAGGTTTTCCTGACTCATCATAGGCAAAGGTGACTTGCGTTTTTCCGTCAGGACGAAGGTTAGGAACGATCCCTTCTTTACGAACCTGCGTTAAACGGCGTGATAACCGGTGCGCCAGATCAATAGGCAGCGGCATCAACGTGGGGGTTTCCTTGGTTGCATAACCAAACATCAACCCCTGATCTCCTGCGCCAGCCTGATCATCCTCATCCGTCTGAGAACCAGAACGCACCTCATGAGACTGGTCTACGCCTGCACCGATTTCTTGGGATTGCTCCCCGATAGAAACACTCACCCCACAAGTACGACCATCAAAGCCCACCTCGGAAGAGTTGAATCCGATCTCGATTAGTTTGTCACGGACAAGTTTGGGAATCTCCACGTATCCCGATGTTCGAACTTCTCCAACCACATGAACCAAACCGGTTGTAGTAACAGTCTCTACTGCAACACGGGCGTGAGGATCGACGGTTAGCAACGCATCCAAAATCGTGTCTGAAACAGCGTCACAAATTTTGTCTGGGTGCCCCTCCGTCACCGATTCGCTAGTAAACAGGCGAAGCTTTGCCTGAGAGTGCTGAGTCACTAAGTTTTATCCTTACTTAAGAGTGCTGAAGGCAATACACCATAACAGCTGGCGTGTGCTCGCAAGGCGATTCCTCATCGCCTACATACGACACATAATATAGACCAAGCTGTCTAATAAGACAAGCTCGAAGAATGAGACAAAGCTTACCTGTAATGCTAGGAAGATTTAGCCCGTTGCCCGTTTTTGATCAAGACATTTCACTGCTGCATCCAGGATTGTCGAAGCCACACAAAGTTTAGATCCATCGGGGATCTCCCGATACCCACCAGAAGGATTTAACAAAAAGCCTCGGTTTCGCGCTTGCCCAAAGACCAAGCCCTCACCAACCTCGTTACACATCAAAAGATCGCAGCCTTTACGCAAGATTTTCTCCCTGGCAAAATCGAGTGCACTATGCGAGGAATCACCGGTTTCTGCGGCAAATCCCACGATAACCGTCGATTCATTGATTTGTTTTTCCTGCCGTGCTTCCACGAGAGATCGAAGAATATCGGGGTTTTCCACCAGAGCTATATGCGATAACTCAGTATCAGCGGAGCCTTTCTTCAATTTTAAAGGTGCCGTAGATACCGGCCGGTAATCCGCAACCGCAGCAGCCATCACAACGATATCCGCATCAACAGATTCAGCCATGCACGCTGCATGCATATCTCGAGCAGAAGACACACGAAGCACCCGAGAACCCAAGGGCACAGGTAATTCATCGGTACAACCTGCAACCACCACAACATCCGCCCCGCGCTGTGCCGCAATTTCTGCAAAAGCGAACCCCTGACGCCCCGAAGAGCTATTAGTAATACAGCGCACAGGGTCAATCCGTTCTTGTGTGCCCCCAGCAGAGATCACCACTTTTCGGTTTTCCAGATCCCGGGGTAAGTCAGCACCTTCATAAACAGCTAACGCTAAGTCAACGATTTGTTGAGGATCAGGCAACCGGCCAGGTCCTGTATCTACGCCTGTAAGACGACCATGCGCGGGATCCAAAACTTTAATCCCACGATGTCGAAGAGTACGAACATTTTCTTGGGTCGCCGGATGCAACCACATTTCCGTATGCATAGCCGGTGCCACTACCACAGGACATGTAGCGACCAACAGCGTAGCTGTAAGAAGATCATCTGCACGTCCCGCAGCCATCCGAGCAAGAAGATCCGCAGTAGCGGGTGCTATGACGATAAGATCCGCTTGCTTGCCGACGTTCACATGCTGCACCTCATCAACGCAGTCATAAACGCTGGCGGTAACGGGGTTTCCTGACAAGGCTTCCAACGTCGCAGTGCCAATGAATTTTAGTGCGTTTGCAGTGGGGACCACTCGCACATCATCACCCAGCTCTTTAAAGGCACGCACTACATGACAAGCCTTATATGCTGCGACTCCCCCAGCAATACCTACTACAACCTTCCGAGGCCTAGACACGGAAAGCACCCAACCTTTCTCATTGAAGAAGACCCCTTTACACCGAAACCGGAGGTAAAGGGGTCCAAGTAAGAGCAAACCAAAGCGGTTATACCGCAGTGGTTGTTAGCCTTCCTCGTGATCAAGCAGCCCTTGCTCAATCTCACGGAGTGCGATAGACAGCGGCTTTTCCTGGGCCTCAGGAGTGACCAGAGGACCAACGAATTCAAAGACGCCTTCGTCCGCCTGCTGGTAGTAGCTATTGATCTGGCGAGCTCGCTTTGCTGCGAAGATCACCAACGCATACTTTGACGATACTTTCTTCAGCAGATCGTCGATCGGCGGAGCGGTAATGCCGGTTGGCGCGTCATAAACGCCATCGTTGTTCTCAGTAACGTTGGTCACGTTGCTCACTGACACCTTTTCTTAAAAAGCTTGGTAATTGTGCTGTATTAGGCCACAGAAACCTCAAAGTTTCTTGTGTGGCATTGTCACGGTTCCTGCTGTATTCCCAAAACGGAAGATTAGCAGCACCCGAGCAGAATATCCCGAATCTCAGCGACCGTCTTATCAACTTTATCGTTGGTTACAACGTGCTTAAACTCATCCTGGGATGCTAGCTCCTGCCGTGCAGTTTCCAGCCGCCTCTTGATCACGTCTTCGGGCTCCGTTCCTCGCCCAGTAAGACGATCTACAAGGACTTCCCATGACGGCGGAGCTAGGAAAACGGTCTCTGCATCAGGCTTCAACGCCGCGACGTTACGAGCACCAATAAGATCAACTTCAACCAGCACAGGACGACCGGCCAATAACGCGTCTTCCACAGGCCCCGCGGGAGTCCCAGACCTCTGCAGTCCACCATGGATCTCTGCCCACTCGAGCATTTCTCCACCGTCGATACGAGACTGAAACTCCTCGGGAGTCACGAAGAAATAATCCACACCATCGACTTCACCAGGACGAGGAGCCCTCGTGGTCATCGAGACACTAAAATATAGGTTTGGTACTTCCTCGCGAAGGCGATGAACCACCGTGGACTTTCCCACAGCAGATGGACCAGCTAAAACGACTAGCCGACCTTTTGGGTTATCGCCTGTCATTGATTAATCCTCGGAGAAGCCAAAGCGCTCGAGCAGAGCGCGACGCTGACGATCACCAAGACCACGCAGGCGGCGTGTCTGAGCAATCTCCAGCTCCTCCATGATTTCCTTGGCCTTGACTTTGCCTACCTTAGGAAGAGACTCGAGGAAAGCGGAAACCTTGGTCTTGCCGATAATCTCGTCAGAAGATGCCTTATTCAGTACCTCTTTGAGCGTGATGTCACCGCGCTTAAGCTGTTCTTTCAGCTCTGCACGTGCCTTGCGGGCCTCAGCAGCCTTAGCGAGGGCTTCCTTACGCTGCTCGTCGGTCAACTTGGGAAGGGCCACGGGGTTCCTCCGATTCGAAATTTATTATTGGGGATTTGTGACGCTATATGCGCCGGCAATCAACGATACACATTTCTTGAAGTCTCCACTGCACAAACACTCTCAAAAATCTTGCTCAGCTTCTTTGAAAGCATCACACTAAAAACTTCAATCTTGGTGCCGCATCCAATGAGCTCTAGTCGCTCCATCGCACTACGACAAAACATACTAAAACTCGCGGCATCGCGTTGATTTCCGGTTTAGTCTAGCATCAGATTGCAAAAGTCTAGGTAATCAACCTAAAAAGTTGAAAAACCGCAGGTCACCAAACAGCAACCTGCGATCCGTCAAATTCCTACTAGCTGGGAAAACATTAATCTCTAAAATCTAATACGGAGAGAGCTACCGCATCTTTAAGTGCCTCCACTGACGGCCCTCTCGAAAGAATCGCACGAGAGATATTTGGGAAAGCAAGCTCTGTAATGCCCTCAGTAATCCGCGTTATATCCTCTGCTGTCGCACCCTGCGCTCCCACACCAGGAAGCAGAACAGGGCCAGCGAGCTGAGACAGATTAGGAGGTTCCACAAGAGTGGCTCCAACTACTACTCCGATATTTCCAGCGTTACCGACTGCAGCGTGCTCAGCGTTATCTCGGGCCACTGAATCCACAATCTGCTGAGATATCGTTCTTCCCTGGCTATCCCTGTGGTCTTGAAGCAGACGAGCCTCAGGATTAGAGGTCGCGGCTAAGACAAAGACCCCTCGATTTTTCTTCTCTGCGATATCCAATACTGGTTTCAACGAACCATACCCAAGATAAGGAGACACCGTAACCGCGTCGCAACATAGCGGTGACGCATCGTCTAGCCATGCGGTGGCATAACCTGCCATTGTGGACCCGATGTCTCCTCGTTTGGCGTCGGCAAGCACCAAAGTGCCAGCGTCGCGCAAATGCGAGATTGCGTCTTCCAGAATTGCAAATCCTGAAGAACCATAAGATTCATAGAAGGCAACTTGTGGCTTTACTAACGCGATATTTCCAGCGAAGGCCTCTACGCAGATCTCTGTAAAAGCTGCTAATCCCTGAACATTCAAAGAAAGACCCCATCGCTCCAACAGAGCGGCATGTGGATCAATGCCCACACAAAGTCTGCCGTGAGTAGCTCCTGCTTGCTTAAGCCGCTCACCAAAAGTTATCTGTGATCCTGTCACTGCGTATTACTTTCCGCTCAATGAGTGGTCTAGTTCTTGCAGAGCACGCACGCTGAGTTCGCCTTGCTGCAGTGCCTCAATGCCTTGTACAGCGGCCGTAACACCTTGAACCGTGGTTACTAACGGCACTCCAGCTGAAACAGCCGCGGCACGAATCTGGTAGCCATCATGGCGGGCTCCAGACGAGCCGGCCGGTGTATTCAGAATAAGATCGATTTCACCAGCGTTGATGATGTCTACGATCGATCTACGTCCGCCCAAATCCCCTCGCTCTGCAGCTTCCTTAGCTTGCGTCTGCTTGAGAACAACCTCACACTCAATACCGTTGCGTCGCAGCATTCCCGCGGTACCAGACGTAGCTAGAACTTTGAATCCTAAGGAAGCTAAACGTTGGATCGGGAAAATGAGAGTCCTTTTATCCCTATTGGCTACTGAGACAAAAACGGTGCCAGAGGTAGGTAGCGCCCCAAATGCGGCTTGTTCGGCTTTAGCGTAGGCCGCACCAAAATTATCTGCGAGCCCCATAACCTCACCAGTAGATTTCATCTCTGGACTGAGCAGCGTATCGAGCATGCTGCCGTCTGGGCGACGGAAACGGTTGAATGGCAGAACTGCTTCCTTGACTGCAATGGGAGAATGCTCTGGCAAGGAGCCACCATCGAAGTCAGTAGGGATCATTCCTTCTTTCTGCAGCTCAGAAATTGTTGCCCCCGCCATAATGCGGGCTGCTGCCTTGGCAAGCGGAACCCCCGTGGCTTTTGAAACAAACGGGACTGTCCGCGAAGCCCTAGGATTAGCCTCAATAACATACAAGATGTCGTCTTTGAGAGCGTATTGAACATTCATCAGTCCTCGCACGCCGATGCCATGCGCAAGCGCCTCAGTAGAACGCCTCACTGTCTCAATGTCTTCTGCGCCTAAGGTCATAGGGGGAAGCGCACAAGCCGAATCACCCGAGTGAATTCCGGCCTCCTCGATGTGTTCCATCACGCCAGCCAGATAAACGTTGTCGCCGTCGCATAATGCATCGACGTCAATCTCAATAGCGTTGTCCAAGAACCTATCGACGAGAACCGGATGGTCACTAGTGATCTCCGTGGCGCGATCAATATAACTATGTAGCGCTTTTTCGTCATATACGATTTCCATTCCTCTGCCGCCTAGGACATAGGAAGGACGTACAAGCACTGGATAGCCGATCCGAGACGCTACTTCTTTAGCGTCCTCAAATGAGGTAGCCGTACCAAATTCCGGTGCTGGCAGTTGCGCAGCTTTAAGAACATTTCCAAACTCGCCGCGGTCCTCGGCCAGGTTAATTGCCTCTGGACTGGTACCAATAACGGGCAGTCCTGCATCCCTCAGCTTCTCAGCCAGCCCCAGCGGAGTTTGCCCGCCTAGCTGAACAATAACTCCTGCTACCGTGCCGGATTGAGCCTCTGCGTGGTAAACCTCCATAACGTCTTCGAAGGTCAAAGGTTCAAAGTAAAGGCGATCGGCAGTGTCATAGTCAGTAGAAACAGTCTCAGGGTTGCAGTTAACCATCACCGTTTCATAGCCCACGCGTGAAAGCTCAAGTGCGGCATGAACACAAGAGTAGTCAAACTCAATGCCTTGACCGATCCGGTTCGGTCCCGAGCCCAGGATAATCATTTTCTCTTTTTCCGCTTGAGGGCGAACCTCGGACTCCGCATTCGGATCCAGCTCATAAGCGGAATAATGATACGGGGTGGTAGCTTCAAATTCCGCAGCACACGTATCTACTGTTTTAAAAACAGGCCGAACGCCTAAGGACCAACGCAAACGACGCACGCCATCCTCACCGGCAAACTCAGGACGTAGGGCGGCGATCTGTTTATCAGACAGACCCAGGAACTTCGCGCGACGCAGCAAAGGCTCGTCTAGGACTGGTGCCGCTACTAGTTCCTCACGGAAATCCACAAGCGCTTGCAGCTCTGCAAGGAACCAGGGATCAAGCCCTGAAGCTTCATGGACTTGCTCAATGCTAGCCCCTAGACGAAGTGCAAGCTCTGCATCATAAATTCGTCCTTGCGTAGGACGCTTCAAGTCTTCCAGCACTGCCTCAACATCTTGCGCGCGTTCCCCGGCAAAGGACTCATCGCTGGTAGTCCAGAAACCTGCCTGTTTGTTCTCCAAAGAGCGCATAACTTTGCCTAACGACGCAATGTAGTTGCGCCCCAGCGCCATGGCCTCACCGACTGATTTCATCGTCGTAGTCAGGGTGTCATCAGACCCCACAAACTTTTCAAAGGCAAAGCGTGGAGCCTTCACCACTACGTAATCCAGCGTTGGTTCAAAAGCTGCAGGAGTAACTCCCGTGATGTCATTAGTAATTTCGTCCAGCGTATAACCGATAGCCAGTTTCGCCGCGATCTTTGCAATAGGAAAGCCCGTGGCCTTTGATGCCAAAGCTGAAGAACGCGATACACGCGGATTCATTTCAATAGTGATCAATCGACCATCTGCGGGATTCACTGCGAATTGGATGTTGCAGCCACCCGTGTCTACGCCGACTTCCCGGATGATAGCGATACCCTGGTCGCGCATCTTCTGATACTCGCGGTCGGTGAGGGTAAGCGCAGGGGCAACAGTTACAGAGTCTCCTGTGTGAACCCCCAGGGCATCGACATTTTCAATAGAACAAATAATAACCACGTTGTCCGCGCCATCGCGCATCAACTCAAGTTCATATTCTTTCCAACCGAGAATTGATTCTTCGATCAAAACATTCGCTTCCGGTGAAGCTGCTAAGCCACCACCAGCAATGCTATCCAAGTCTTCTTGGGTAAACGCCAAGCCGGAGCCAAGGCCACCCATGGTAAAGGAAGGACGTACCACCACAGGAAGACCGAGCTCCTGAACGGTCTCATAAACTTCATCCATATTGTGGCAAACACGGGAACGCGCCGACTCGCCACCGACTTTGGTAACGATGTCTTTGAATTTCTGTCGATCCTCGCCGCGCTCAATTGCATCAATATCAGCACCGATAAGCTCAACACCATACTTTTTCAAAGAACCACGACGGTCAAGTTGGATAGCCGCGTTCAATGCTGTTTGCCCGCCTAGAGTGGCAAGAACTGCATCAACTGGGTGCCCCTCAGCTATTTCTTTTTCAAAGATCTTCTCAATGTATTCTGGCTGGATAGGCTCAACATAAGTGTGATCTGCGAACTCCGGATCTGTCATGATTGTCGCTGGATTGGAGTTGATCAAGGTCACTCGAAGACCTTCTTCTTTAAGCACCCGGCAGGCTTGGGTGCCCGAATAATCAAATTCACAGGCTTGACCGATAACGATAGGGCCAGAGCCGATAACCAGGACGTGTTTGATGTCAGTACGCTTAGGCATATTTTGAAAACCTTCCTGGTTTTAGTTCGCAGTAACAGCGGAGTTGTGAGTGGACATCAGTTCAACAAACTGATCGAACAGCGGGTTCGCATCATGAGGACCAGCTGCGGCTTCGGGATGATATTGAACGGAGTAAGCAAGTCCGTTAACCAATGCAACGCCTTCTACAGTGTCATCATTAAGACACGTATGCGTTACGTGCGCATCACCAAAAGGAGTCTCAAATATCTCTCCAGCTTTGCCTTCTAATGCAAAGCCATGATTTTGCGCTGTGATATCAATTTTCCCGGTGAGATGATTAAGGACGGGAACGTTAATCCCTCGGTGCCCAAATTTCATCTTGTAAGTGTTCAGGCCCAAGGCACGACCAAGGATCTGATTACCAAAACAAATACCGAATAATGGGATTTTGTGTTCAAGAACTTTTTGAATGATCCCAACCATAACGTCTGCTGTTGCAGGGTCACCTGGGCCGTTGGAAATAAACACGCCATCAGGGTTGTACTCCACAATTTTCTGATATGGAGTGTTGGCTGGAACCACGATTGTCCGTATTCCCCGCGCAGCGAAGTTTCGGGGAGTATTAGTTTTAATACCCATGTCATAAGCAACCACCGTAAATTTGGCTTCGCCCTCTGCTTCAACTACATACGGCGTGTCGGTTGATACTTCACCAGCAAGATCGGCACCAGCCATGCTGGGCTGCCCCTTAACAATATCTACAAGTTCCTGAGGGTTACGCGTAGCGTCCTCTCCTGAGAAAATCCCTGCCGAGATCGAACCAAAGTTACGGAGGTGCCGGACAATAGTCCTCGTGTCCAGACCAGAGATCCCAACAATATTTTGAGCCTGCATTTCTTCTTCGAGGCTACGAGAGGCCCTCCAGTTGGAAACGCGATGGGAAAGATCGCGGATTACTAGCCCAGCGATCCAAATCTTTTCTCCGTAAGACTCACTATCTTCATCATTCCACCCGGTGTTACCAATATGCGGTGCAGCGGATACAACGATCTGGCGATGGTAGGAAGGATCCGTCATGGTCTCTTGATAACCAGTCATCGCAGTAGTGAATACGGCCTCACCAAGCGTGGTTCCTAAAGCACCAAAGGATTGACCTTTGAAAATACGTCCGTCTGCAAGAACAAGGACGGCTTCGGATCGGTTCTGGGACGTCGACGTCACTATGTCGCCTTTCTTAGCTATGTTTATATCCGCACCGCGATAGTCGCGCTGGGGTGAATCAGTTGTGGTCATGTTTTCCCTTTAAAATTCTTTCGGGAGCATGCTATGGACCTGCTTACCTCAGATTTACGTGTTGTGCAGAATCTGAGGCAAGAAATCAGAAAAACACTAAATTTTTAGGCAGAGCGCGGAAGCGCAGGTTGACCATCAATGCAGGTCACACGTCCGCGCAGGATAGTGGTAGTCACCTGAGCGTTAAACTCCATCCCTTCAAAAGGGGTATTTTCTGCTTTAGAGGCCATGTCACAGCCGTGGGCTATCCAAGAACGCTGAGGATTAACCACAGTCAAATTTGCTGGTTCTCCTACGGCGATAGGCCTTCCGTGCCCAGGAAGACGCAGAATTTCCGCAGGTCGCTCACTCATTACCTTTGCCACGAATCTCCAGTCCGCAAGACCGCTATCCACAAAAATCTGCGCAATGATCGCCAGCGAAGTCTCAAGCCCCAACATCCCGGGCTTAGCATGCTCAAACTCACAACACTTATCTTCAGATCCATGCGGTGCATGATCTGTGGCAACGCAATCGATAAAGCCATTCAAAAGTGCATCGCGCAGCGCCAATGTGTCCCGGTTTTCTCGCAACGGAGGGTTCACCCGATTAACTCCGTCATAAGTGTGCAGACGTTCGTCGGTAAGCAAAAGATGATGAGGAGTTACTTCCGCGGTTAAAGGAATATCCTGCGATTTTGCCCACTTAAGCAGTTCCACGGTGCCTTCAGTAGATGCATGACAGATATGCATTCTTCCACCGTAATCGCGGGCCAAAATAGCATCGCGGGCAACGATGGACTCTTCTGCAACGCGTGGCCAGCCACCTAAACCAAGCTCAGCAGCGATCTTTCCTTCATGAGCTACAGCGCCGTCAGTCAGGCGGGGATCCTCACAGTGTTGAGCCAAGAGAACGTCCATTCCTTTGGCATACTCCACGGCTCTACGCATGATGAGGGGATTATCAACGCATTTTCCATCGTCCGAGAACATACGAACCCTGGCATCCGAGTTAGCCATCATGCCAAACTCCGTAAGCTCTTTACCTTGGAGACCTTTAGTTATTGAGCCAACAGGGTGCACATCGCATAGTCCGATCTGTTGCGATTTAGCCCAAACAGATTCCGCGATAATCGGCTGGTCCAAAACTGGAAGCGTATTGGCCATAGTAAAAACTGCGGTAAAACCGCCTTTAGCTGCAGCTGCGGAACCAGTTGCGATCGTTTCCGTATCTTCGCGCCCTGGCTCACGTAGATGAACATGCATATCTACAAGACCTGGAAGGAGAACATTTCCTTCTCCGTCTATCACATCATCTGCGGAATAGTTCTTTGTATCCTCTCCTATAGCCGTGATTGTGCCGTCGGAGATAAATACGTCGAGCGGCTCACCTTCGCCATAGGGTCGAACGTTAGTAAGCAGAAGAGTCCGCTCTGGGGCGGGAGCAAGTTGTCCAGTCTCTGGGTAGTCGTTAGGGGTAGTCACTTCGAGCCAAACTCCTTTTAGAAACCGGGGGTATTTGTACCGGCGATGAGGGTAAACAGAACTGCCATTCGGGTATGCACGCCGTTATTTACTTGTTGGAGCACGGCTGTACGAGGCGCATCAGCTACGGTGTAATTAATTTCCATACCTCGCAGCATTGGTCCGGGATGCATAACTATTGCGTGATCTTGAAGTCGTGCCTCACGCTCCTTAGACATTCCATACAGCGATACATATTCGCGGTGTGACGGGAAAAATCCGCCATGCATACGCTCCTGCTGTACTCGGAGCATCATTACTGCATCTGCGTCTTTAATCTCTGCATCCATCGTGTACGAGTAACGAACAGGCCATTGTTCTATGCCCGTGGGCAACAGTGTAGGAGGTGCTACAAGCACCACTTCCGCCCCCAAACAGGTAAGAAGATCTACATTAGAACGGACTACACGAGAATGAAGGCAGTCCCCCACAATAACAATTTTGCGTCCTTCGATGTTTCCGAGCCGCTGCCGGATCGTAATGGCGTCGAGAAGCGCCTGTGTAGGGTGCTGGTGAGAACCATCGCCGGCGTTAATAACGCTAGGCCCGTGCCCCTCCGGAGCCACCCATTGTGCTAATTGCTGAGCTGCGCCGGAAGAAGGATGGCGGATTATGATAGCGTCAGCTCCGATAGCGGAGAGAGTCAAACCAGTATCTTTGAGGGATTCCCCCTTTTTCACGGAAGAAGAACTAGCTGAAATGTTAATAACATCAGCGCTCATCCATTTTCCGGCGGTTTCAAAAGAAGAGCGAGTCCTCGTGGAATTCTCGTAGAACAACGTGAAGATAGTCCGACCGCGAAGGGTAGGAAGCTTTTTAATCTCTCGTACGGTAAGCGCCTCGCGGAAGCGATCGGCCTCATCCATGATTCCGAGAATCTCATCTTTGCTGAGGTCTGCGATAGATAAAAGATGTTTCACGGCTAACCCCCAATGTTTCACGAGTCAGGATGACAGCATCCCGGCCATCAATTGCTTCGACTAGGACTTTCACGTCTTCTCCCCGAGAAGTTGGGAGATTTTTACCTACATAATCAGCACGAATAGGCAGCTGACGGTGACCGCGATCAACCAAAACGGCTAATTGGATAGTCTCGGGGCGTCCGATGTCTCGGAGTGCGTCTAAAGCAGCACGGATGGTACGTCCGGAGTAGAGAACATCATCAACGATAATAATATGCGTGCCGTCGATTCCTTCCTGAGGAATCAAGGTTGGTTGTAATGCACGATGAGGTTTTGTCCGCAGGTCATCACGATACAACGTAATGTCTAAAGAGCCTACGGGAACGGCTACATTGGCAAATTCGGAAATTTTTGCAGCCAAGTGGCGTGCTAAGGGAACTCCCCCGGAGGGAATGCCTAGTAGTATTACCGGCAACGAGTCCTCAGAATCCAGGGCCGTTTTTTCAATGATCTGGTGCGCGATGCGTGCGACAGTTCGAGAGACATCATCACTGCCCAGCAGCTCGATAATCTCTTGCGAGTTTTCGCTCATCGTGACCTCCTTTCCCGCCTCTCTGTGCGGTCTGTTAAAGGATGTCGAACATATATTTTTATAGTTCCACGAACCATCTATTGCGACCGTCAACTTTCAATGAAAGGCATCAGAGAAAACCGTCAGAAGCTTCACAATGGCTGGTGAAAACACAGTATAAAACTGTGACTGCAAGTGATAGTAGCACTTAGTTTCTCAATTCCCCACAAAGACCGCACATTTGTCCCTCATTCGCATGTGAGATACGCCTTGTTGTGCCACAAAACCTAGAAAATCGAGTTGATCAATACCGTTTGCACAGTCTTCTCACCACACAAACATCGCGCACATATGATTCCAGCACTTTGACTTTTCACGTGCCATGCCCCGCTGATCCCCACAGTTCCTGTTTAGCAGATAGACTCGGTCACATAGTGCCATACGATACTTATTGCTCAAAGATACCGATGTAGGCCGAGTGCCGTGTTTTAAGGAGCCATATGAGCTTTAGCACCACCCACGTGGTCCCAGCTTCCCGCAATGACGTTTGGACATGGCACACTCGCCCAGGCTCTATCGTGCGTCTTACTCCCCCATTTTTTCCCATGACCCCCACTCATGAGACACCTGATTTGGCCGCAGGCTCAACGGTCTTTTCGCTTCCAGCAGGACTGCGCTGGGAAGCTCGCCATGATTTATCGGGTTATGTCAAAGGATACAGATTCACCGATGTATGCGTAACGTCGCCAGTTAAAGCTTTAGCTAATTGGCGGCACGTACATGAGTTTTCTGATCACGTAGATGGCACAGCGATTACGGATACGGTATATACTCGCGCCCCTAAATCTATGCTCACTCCTTCCTTCGCGTATCGGCAACAACAACTGATACATGACATTGCAGCGGGCCAAAGATTTGCGGAAATACAACGGCGCAGCTTAGGAACCACCGCCCCGCTAACCGTGGCGATGACCGGTTCTCGTGGATTAATAGGAAAAGCGCTTCGTGCGCAGCTGACCTCTTTAGGGCACACAGTAATTCCGCTTGTTCGTTCACGAGCATCTGAAGGCGAGCGATTATGGGATCCTTCGAATCCCAGTAGTAGCCTTCTTGAAGGGGTAGACGCCCTCGTACATCTCGCAGGTGAACCAATAGCCGGACGATTCACGGACTCCCATAAAAAGGCGATTCGAGACTCCCGCGTCGAACCCTCCCAGCGTCTAGCAGCACTAATCGCAAAAAGTCCCACCTGCCATACTCTTGTGCAAGCATCTGCCGTTGGTTTTTATGGCGCGCAACGTGAGGAAGAAATACTAGGCGAGGACGCATCGGCAGGATCCGGTTTCCTCGCGGACGTTGTCAAAGATTGGGAGCTTGCTAGTTCCTCAGTTGCAGAAGCCGGTAAGCGAGCTGTCTATCTACGCACCGGTGCTACTCTGAGTGGTCGCGGCGGAATCCTTCCGGTACTTAAAACTCTTTTTTCTGTGGGCTTAGGAGGATCTTTTGAAGGGGGTGCTCCGTGGTTCTCGTGGATCTCCATCGATGACTTATGTGATCTTTATGTAAGAGCACTAGTTGACCCTTCAATGTCTGGCCCCATCAATGCTGTTGCTCCGAACCCCATCCGTAACCAGGATTTTGCAAAGGCTCTAGGAACCCAGCTTAAACGCCCCTCCAAGTTCCCCATTCCATCCATCGGGCCGAAATTAATTCTGGGTACTCAAGGCGCAGAAGAAGTTGCTTTTGCTAACCAGAGAGTCTCCCCCTCCGCGCTACTGAAACTCGGCCACACCTTCAGGTACTTACACGTTGATTCCTGCCTTGCGCATGAATTAGGCGGAGAACATTTAGCGGATGCTCCCGATGCCGGAGCAAAGTAACGCCATGAATACTTCCCATAATGTTTCATTAACAGAGCACAATCGACTCATTGTCACCCCGCTCAGCCTTAATACTGTAGAGGACGTCCTTGCTCAAGAAAACCTCGAGTATGTACGTGACGGGGAGATGGTGCGGACCGGCTTTATCAATAATTCCATCAGTCTAGCTATCTGCGACGGCTACCTCTTGGCGCGCAGCCAATGGCGCGCGAATGTCCCCACCGATCAAGGCGCTCAACTATTAGCACATGTTAATGAGTGGAATCTCACTACTTTACTACCAACAGTAAAATTTTATGAGACGACTGATCATAATTTGCGGGTTACTTCCCACCGAGCGTTACTAGTTTCCGAGGGGGCTAGTTTCAATCAGGTCGGAGCTTTCGTGGTATCTACCATCGATGCTTTTGTAGGTTTGTGGAACCATTTTGATGTTGCTTTCCCTCACCTTGTCAGTTGGGAGAACGCTGATGCCTGAGCCTCTAGCTACGAGCTTGGAGCGAGTTACTGCGATGATGTCCACGTTTGGAATCACGTTACGTATTATTGATTCACAACGAGGAATCGCCATGGCGAACCTTAACGGCGCGGAATTCGTTTTCATGGTTCTTCAATCAACCCTTGTCATACGTTCCGATCGAGCTTTATCCGGCGAAATTCCTGCTCTATGCATTGCTACCAATAGCGTTAATAATTCAGCAGTGCTGGGCTCAGTAACCATAGTAAATAGAACTACCCCGCCTCTTCTTCGAGCCGAGGTAGAGAATCCATGCGCAGCCGGGTTGACAGATAAACAACTACGTACTGTCTTAGAAACATCAATCAACACAGTTTTTAAGCTTTTCGACGCCTTCGACTCCGCGACTCGCTCATTAACGGAAAACAACGCTTTAAAATAAGCCAAAGGTCGTTATCCCATCGTCGACATGGGATCGACCTTTGGCTTGAATTTTAATGGCCCTTTTTAACAAGAACTAACTTACGTCTATCCAAAGACTATTCAAGAGCGCTACGATCCTCATCTGTAACCTCTGTCAAGGTATTCTCCGCTACGGTCTCCGGCTGTTCATCTAAGGAATCTTGTTCCGACGACTCTTCCGGAGATTCCTCAACAGGCTCAGCAC
Source organism: Corynebacterium pseudotuberculosis (assembly GCF_002155265.1). Classification (NCBI taxonomy): domain Bacteria; kingdom Bacillati; phylum Actinomycetota; class Actinomycetes; order Mycobacteriales; family Corynebacteriaceae; genus Corynebacterium; species Corynebacterium pseudotuberculosis. The sequence goes on along the minus strand of NZ_CP021251.1, from coordinate 1,609,147 downwards.
GGTGACTTTCAATATTCTGAGCGATGCTATCAAGCAGAGCGTTGACATAGGCAGGCGCCACATCAGTTGAGTACTGGCTTACAAGTTCCACTCCATCAACAACAGCAGTAGCAACGGGGACGTCTTCATTAAAGATGAGTTCCCATACAGCAACGCGCAAAACAGCCCTGTCAACCGCAGAGATACGCTCAAGCTCCCAGTTCTCAGCTAGGTTCGCAGCGATAAGCCCATCGATTCGGTCAAGTTCTTGAGCCGTGCCCGCTACGATTTCCTTTGTATATGCGGCTACCGGAGCGACCCCAAGGTCTTGATGATAAGACAGAGCGATTCGGTCCTCTATGATCGCTACGGGGTCTACATCCCGCACTTCGGCTTCATAAAGAACTTCCGCTGCGCGGCGCCGCGCCTTATATCGGGAACCATGGCGTTTGCGCCCACGTACTCGTGAGGATTCCGAGGTTTTCCCTGCCTCGGAATTGTTCGTTTTAGATTCGCTCATGCCCACAACTAGTTATTGACGCGAGACAGGTAAGAACCATCACGGGTGTCAACCTTGACCACGTTTCCGGTCTCAATGAACAAAGGTACCTGGATCTCCGCACCGGTTTCCAAGGTAGCAGGCTTAGTACCTCCGGTGGAACGATCCCCTTGCAGGCCTGGATCGGTGTGCTCAACACGCAGGTCAACAGAGACGGGAAGGTCTGCGAACAGTGGCTCTCCTTCATGGAAGGAGACCTGAACTGATGTATTCTCCAAGAGGAAACGCGCAGCATCGCCCAAGATATGGGGAGCGAGTTCTACTTGCTCATAGTTCTTTTCATCCATGACCACGTAGTTGCTGCCATCGTTGTAAAGATAAGTCATGTCACGGCGATCAACCGTAGCGGTCTCTACCTTCACACCAGCATTGAAGGTTTTATCCGTAACCTTGCCTGAGACAACGTCTTTCAGCTTGGTACGAACAAAAGCAGGACCCTTACCCGGCTTGACGTGCTGGAACTCGATAATCTGCTGCAGTTTATTATCGATCTTAAGTACAAGACCGTTCTTGAAATCAGCGGTGGTTGCCACGCTTAGAACTTCTTTCTGTGGTTGGAAAGCCTAATGCTGTCAATAGCTTATCAAGGGTACACCATGGAACCCGATGTACTCATAACGAGGGTGCCCTTCTACATAAGAGTGGATCCCAACGACTTAGCTAATCCAGCACAAGACTGCAGTGTTTTTCGCTTTTAAAGAATCAAAAGATCTTTGGGCAGTTTGGTCAGATTTTCAGCGCCACCATGCTTAATGATGAGGGAATCTTCAATCCTTACCCCGCCACGATCAGGGACATAAATACCAGGTTCAATGGTCAATGTCATGTTTTCTTCAAGTACACCAGTACCAGTTTGCGCCGCAGAGGGAGCCTCATGCACGTCTAGGCCAAGCCCATGCCCTGTGGAGTGAACAAAAAAATCACCATAGCCAGCTTGTTCAATTACGGCCCGGCAAGCTCGGTCAACTTCCACAAGTTCCACACCGGGCACAGCAGCAGCGCAACCAGCCAGCTGGGCTTCTAACACGATGCCATAGATTTCTTGCGCAAAATCCGTCGCATGCCCCACCATAACGGTGCGCGTGGTATCAGAGTTATAACCCCAAGCGTGAGCGCCAAAATCAACTGTGACTATGTCTCCTGCTTGAATAACCCGAGATCCCGCTCCATGATGCGGCTTAGCTGAGTTAGGCCCTGAAGCTACAATTGAATCAAAGCTGGGCCGCTCTGCCCCTTTACGCCTCATCCGATATTCCAGGTCTGCCGCAACCTCCATTTCGGTACGCCCTGCCGCAATTTCGCCAGCGTCGATAAGCTCTTGAAAAGCCGAGTTAGCAATATCTGCGACTTCACGGAGCATATCAAGCTCGTGCGGATCTTTTTGCAGACGTATATTTTCAATCACTCCAGTCACTGGAACTAACGTGATGTCATCGCCACAGATTTTTTGCAGCATGTCTTTTTGAGCATAGGAAACATAATCAGCCTCAAAGCCAACACGACGAGGGCCAGAAACCTGAGATAATAATTCCTGGGCAGAATTGCGTTTGATCAGGGCCTCAATATCAGGAACTTCCTCCGCCACCTGCGTGGTATAACGACCATCCGCGCATATGCGCGCAGACAAATCTTTATTGAGGATAAGAGCCGCGTTAGAGCCCGAGAAACCAGACAAATACCTCACATGAGTGAGATGAGTAATCAACATGGAATCAATGCGCTGACTGGCTAGCTCTGCAGCTAAGGCCCTACGGCGCGTCTCAAATCGGGTGTCGTGCAAGGTCATTTCTATGCTCCATCTGAAATTGATCTCTAGAAAATTCGTGCTTTTTGAGTGCTCCGTGGCGCCTCACTCTTACGTAATTCAAGAATGACTATTGAGCACCAAATACTCAAGAGCTAATTCATATCCCATAACACCTAAACCAGCGATAACTCCTCGTGCTATAGGCGAAAGAAAACTGTGATGTCGGAATTCCTCACGCGCATGGATGTTGGAGATATGCACTTCTACAAAACCCGCGCCATCATGAATCTCTGCGAGAGCATCGCGCAACGATACTGAGGTATGAGTTAGACCGCCAGGATTAATGATCACAGGCCAGCCAGCATCAGCAGCCTCGTGCACCCAATCTATGAGTTCCCCCTCATAGTTGGATTGTTTAACAATAACCGTCACCCCCAGCGCATCAGCACGCTTCACGAGTAGTTTTTCCACATCAGCTAACGTGGTCCGACCATAAATTTCTGGTTGTCGTTTACCCAATCGGTCAAGGTTAGGTCCATTCAGAACCAGAATATTCATAGCTACACACCCCCTTTATTTAGGGTCTCATATGCAGCAATCAGCTCAGCTCTATCCGCGTCTTCTATACGGATAGTCTTTCCTGCGCCGATCAAGGCGACAAAGCGGATACGGCCATCTCGATTCTTTTTATCTCGCAGCATCGCTTGATATAGCTCGGCAAAATGTCCTTCTGGGTAGGTGGTAGGCAATCCCACAGAACTAAGAATATTTTTGTGACGCAGATACAACTCATCTGTGATCAAGCCTCGGTTGCGCGCCAATGCTGCCACAAACATCATTCCCACAGATACAGCGTTACCGTGCCGCCATTCATATTTTTCTTTTAGCTCTACTGCGTGACCAAAGGTATGTCCATAATTAAGGATCTCCCTCTGCCCTGCTTCCCTTAAATCTGAAGCAACCACACGAGCTTTTACGGCCACAGATCTGGCAATAAGTTCAGGCAAATATCCTTCTACGTTGAAACAGGCTTCCGGATCTTCTTCATACAGTGAAAGAATCTTAGTATCCGCGATAAACCCCGTTTTAATGATTTCTGCTGAACCGGAAATTTTTTCCCGATCTGGCAGCGTGGCGATCATGTCTAGATCGATAAAAACTCCAGAAGGCTCATGAAAAGCCCCTACCAGGTTTTTTCCGGCTGACGTATTGATCCCGGTTTTCCCTCCCACGGCTGCATCCACCATTGATAGAAGCGTGGTCGGCACGTGAATCACGGCAATCCCCCGCATCCAGCAAGCCGCGACAAATCCTGCGAGATCAGTCACCGCACCACCGCCAAGGCTGATGATTACGTCTTTGCGCCCAAAAGCTTTTCTTCCCAATACATCCCAGCAGTCACCAGCCACATTTAAGTTTTTTCCGTCCTCAGCATCGGGAACGGTAATGATTGTTGCTTCTTTACCTAGAGCTTCAATCGCCCCTACTAGTTTTTTAGCCGTCTCTCCCATCACCGGCTGGGTAATGATGGCAGCCTGATTCGCCCCCAGCTGGCTCATGCTTTTGGCAACGTCTTTAAAAAGATTGTGTCCTATCGTTACCTCGTACGGTGATGCTCCGTTGACTTCAATGGTTTGCATATTTTCCCGTCTTGTACTGCGTGAAAAGGAAATCGAGAATAACTTTTATGTCAGTGTTCTTTAATTGACTCTAAATAACCAAGTATGTCTGAGACTACTCGCTGCGGGCCTCTGCCAGTGGTGTTAGAGCGATGCCGTGATACCTCGCGATACAACGGGCGTCGAGTTTCAACTAGCTCACGATAGTGAGCAATAGGGTCCTGTGCTTGGAGAATCGGCCGGGAGTTATCTGCTCCTGTTCTCTGCGCTCCCTCCTCCGGATCCACGTCTATCCATATCACAGTATGTCCGAGCAATAGATTCCGAGTGAGAGGACTTAAAACTGCTCCTCCCCCCAAACTGACTACTCCGGAGGTACCAAGGGCCTCTCGCACTTTAGACTCTTCAAGTTTTCTAAATTCGGGCTCACCTATCTTGCTAAAGACAGCACCGCATGATTGTCCTGTGGATTGTTCTATCAAGGCGTCTGTATCCACAAAATTAGTGTGTAGCGCATTAGCTAGCCGCTTACCTACTGTGGTTTTTCCTGCTCCTGGTGGCCCCACAAGCACTACTAAGGGATGCATTTTAGGAACAGATTGTTCCACAGTGCATTCCTCAAGCTCTTGCATTGCAGGATCGTTAGGAATCATAGTCTGATTAGGCATTGTCCCTCTTAGCTTTCCGTATCAAAGCCTAGCCGGCTCTTTACATATTCTAAATAAGAATTTACATTCCGTTTAGTTTCTGTAACTGAGTCTCCGCCAAACTTCTCCAGCGCGGCACGAGCCAATACCAATGCCACCATCGACTCCGCGACCACACCTGCTGCGGGTACAGCGCAAACATCAGATCGTTGGTGAATCCCCGTTGCGGGTTTCCCATCTGTCATATCTATAGTTTTCAGAGCACGAGGAACCGTTGATATGGGTTTCATGGCTGCGCGCAAACGTAAAGTTTCTCCGTTAGTCATGCCACCTTCTAATCCACCCGCACGGTTACTCAGACGTTGAATACCATCAGCAGTACGCACGATCTCATCATGGGCTTCGGTTCCTCTACGACGAGCCTCTTCAAACCCATCACCGATCTCAACTCCTTTAATCGCTTGTATGCTCATCAACGCAGCTGCCAGCTGTGCATCAAGACGATCATCACCAGAAACATGTGAGCCCAACCCGATAGGTAGACCAGAGACCACTACTTCAACGATGCCTCCGAGCGTATCTCCTTGTTTCTTTGCCTGTTCGATCTCACTCACCATGGAGGATTCTGACACCGCATCCGCGGCGCGCACTGGTGACGCATCAATTTTATCCAGGTCCGCGGCAGAAGGCAGTGGGCCTTCATAGGGTTCTGAGCGTCCAATGGAAACGACATAAGAAATCACGTCCACGTTGAATACTTCACGCAAAAGAGCTCGGGCTACGGTTCCTGCAGCTACCCGTGCGGCAGTTTCCCGAGCAGATGATCTCTCCAAAACTGGCCGTGCCTCATCAAAGTCATATTTGATCATCCCGGAAAAATCAGCATGTCCAGGGCGCGGGCGCGTTAATCGAGCACCGCGACCCGAATTCATAGCATCTATAGCCTCTTGATCATCAGGATCCAATGGGTCAGCAGCCATGATGGCCGTCCATTTAGGCCATTCAGTGTTGCCGATCATAATAGCGATCGGACTTCCCAAAGTCTTACCGTGACGGACTCCGCCAAAAATTGTCACCTCATCTGCTTCAAATTTCATGCGAGCCCCTCGGCCATATCCAAGTCTGCGGCGCGCGAGTTGAGCAGAAATATCTTCCCTAGAAATAGAGACACCGGCGGGCATGTTCTCAAGCATGGCAACCAGCGCCTGACCGTGAGATTCTCCTGAAGTAGTCCAACGAAGCATGGTACGCATTATGGCATGAAGGCATGACATAAGCCCCCTTTCGGTACCAAAATGGCACCCATCCCATTGCATGAGACACCTTTAGGGGGTAACCACATACGATAATGCCGTGGACAGGAGCATCGCTGGACCATGCGGGATGCGTATTATGTGCCGCTGAGCATGCTCGCCATCAGCATGACTCTTCTTTTTCTCGCGTCGCGCCAGGATACCCTGAGTTTTCTCATAAAAGTACATCATGGTTCCAGCACATAAAGTGACAAGCTGGGCCGCTATCATCGCATATACCACGGCTAACGGCGAATGCATCGCCGCAGAGGTACCGGTGATGAGCGCTAGTTTAATATCGCCACCGCCTATGACACCTTGCAGGATTATTCCTAATAAGAAATAAGTCCCTCCCCATATCATCCCGTCTAATAACCAGCTCAGCTGCCCAGCTCCTACAGACCCCGCAACGATACCTACGATCACGGGAATAGTAAGTATGTCCGGTATCGTGCGCTGCCATAAGTCTTGAAAGCACAAGACACCTGCCCACACCAAAATAATCAGGGCTACCGCTATTTCAGCGCCCCCTCCTAGCATTAACGCATTATGTTGTTCCCCCATGGCGTTAACACTAGCGTTTTAGCTTTTCGACGTCTGCTATTTTCTCTCACCGCTTTATTTCTCCGGAGCTATATTCAGAGCCTGATATAGAGCTGATCTCATTACGTCGCGCGGAGCATCTTCTCCGGTAAAGAGCTTAAATTGCGTAAACGCCTGATGAGCAAGCATCACATGACCGCCTACTATAGGAGTGCCGTGAGCACTTGCTGCTTGAGTTAGCGGGGTGGGCCATGGAGAATAAATCACGTCAAGAAGCGGAGCATGAATAACCTGCTGTGCTAGATTGCTGCTTCCTTGCGCCGGAATGGTGGAAACCGTTACAGCAGCTTTTGTAGCAAACTCACTTATATCTTCATCAAGACGGACAAAGTTTAAGGACGCATCCGTGTCTTCTAAAAGAGGATAAAACTCTGAGCTACGATCACTGCGGTTAGCTATTGTGATATGTCTAATTCCAGAAAGAATCAAAGCCCACACGGCAGGCCTTGCTGTTCCTCCTGCGCCAATGACCAGCGCTTGCTCCCCCTGAAGCGGAGTGAGATCTTCAGCAAATAATTCGCCAAGAGCACCCACTACCCCATCAACGTCTGTATTATCCGCGAGCCACCCAGCATCCCTGCGCACTAGAGTGTTTGCTGAACCGATTCGGAGAGCTCTAGGAGTGGCCTCTGAAGCGTATTCCAGCGCAGCAAATTTTGCCGGCATAGTCACAGAAAATCCTTGATACGTGCTATCTGCATTGTCTATTAGATCAGGCAATTGCTTATCTGTGCACAAAATTCGATCGTAACTCCAATGGGTTAGCCCCAGACTCCGGTAACCAGCGTTATGCAAAACAGGAGATAAAGAGTGATCAATGGGACTTCCCAGCACCGCAGCCCGATGTGTGCTTGTTATTGAAGATGCTGTTGATGCAGGAATTGTGGTCATAGTAGCCAAGTATAGAAAGAGCCTCCTGCTACGTCTCGTGTTCAGCACAAAGTGCTGTCTGAAACGTAGCCGGAGGCTTTCCTATTAGGATCCCAGCAGCGTTAACGGTTGCTATCTAGAACGCCGTTCTGGATCGAATCACGCGTTGCACGTTGATGATCATCGAAGTTATTGCTAAATACTGTTGTTCCATCGTGATCGGTGGTGACAAAGTAAAGCCAATCGCCAGTTGCTGGGTTTTCCATTGCGTCGATAGCTTCTTTGGAGGGACTAGCAATCGGAGTCGCAGGCAGGCCTTCCATGGCGTATGTGTTCCATGCAGTCTTTTTCCCACGATCTTCATCCGTAGTAGCCACTTCTTGCTCGCTAAGTCCGTAGTTAACAGTGGAATCAAATTCCAGCTGCATTGGTTTAGCCAGGCGATTCAAAATAACTCGAGCGACTTTATCAAAGTCCCCCGCAGGTGCTTCTCGCTCCACGAGTGATGCCGCAGTAAGCAAATCGTACGGCTTAATTCCCATGGCGTTAGCGCGTCCTTCTACATCTGTGCTTTCAAACTCTTTAGCACCACGAGTAACCAAATCATTCAAGATGCCCTTGGCATCGTTCATGGGGTTAACGATGTACGTTCCAGGAACGATAAGCCCTTCAAGGCGCTTAGGATCATTACCCCGAGCCTTTATTGCTTCAATCGCCCATGCAGGAACTCCCAACTCTGCAGGATCTGCGGTCCCCGCTACTTTCTGAAGTTCCTCTGGAGCAATACAGTTTGGAGATCCCTGAGTACAGGTTACGTCGGAAATCATGGAATAGATCCCCTTGCGGGTATTCCCCTTAACCACTGTGACATCTAACAACGTAGCGCCACCGGGGATTCCCAAGGCCTCGACTTTGTTAGCAGGATCAAGGAGGGCCTTAACAGCCTCAGCTGCGCTCATATGCTGTTGCAAACGATAAAAGCCCGGTTCAATGCGGCTAGCATTAGGATGGGAAAACGCGGCGGCTTGGAAAGCATTATTCGTTGCGACTACCTTGCGCTTTTCCAGCTCAGGCCCTAGCTCTGAAAGGGAGGATCCCTCGGGAATTTCCACTAACTCATAGTTTCCGTTACCGGCTCCCTTGTAGTCTGATCCACCGTTAAAAATATGCACACCAATATAAGTAACAGCACCAATGATCAAAACAAGTGCTGCCACCAAAACAGCTAGGCCACGCTGACGGCGCTTGACATACTTACTTTCCATTCGCATCGGTCAACGCCTTTCATTCGGGGATTCTGGATTCAAAGCTACTTCTGGGGAGTCTGAGTCATCTGTGTAGCCGTTTTCTGTCGAGCCTGCCACATCATTCCGCTCTTTATATGCGTGTCGACCATCCAACCACGATTGTAAAATCTCTACTGCAGCAGCCTGATCAATCACTTTTCGCCCTGTTTTCTCAGAAATGCCGGAAGCACGAAGGGCCTGCGTAGCAACGACCGTGGTCAGCCGCTCATCAGCTAACCGCACGGGAATCGAAGATTCTGAGGCTTGAAGACGTCGAGAAATCCTAAAAGCTATGTCTTTGGCATGCTTCACACTCTTGGAACCATTTCCTTTGAGATCCCGAGGAAGCCCTACTACAACCTCAACCACGGCGTACTCACGGATAATTTCCAACAGCCGATCTATATCCCCTTGATCGCGGTCTCTCAATCCTGTTTTGCGAGGCACAGTTTCCACTGGCATTGCCAAACGAGCATCTCGGTCAGATGCAGCCACACCGATTCGCACAGTGCCTACGTCAATACCCAATCGTCGCCCATTTCCGGGATCATCAATACCAGGGGTATCGGGGGTAATTGGCATAGGTATCCTTTAAACTCTTCTAGCTACAACCTGAACTGAACACCTATGCATGGCACAACGTCTTCAGCAAAAGAACGCTTATACCTGCACAAAAGGTGAATCACTCAAAAACTACGTTCCAAAGAATGGAACAGGACATAATAACGTTACCTTTTTGTAACAGGGTGCGTCCAACGGTCATTAATTCAGTCTCAAGTTTGCACACATAGGAAGTTCCATAAAATGGTTTTTCGCAACCACAGCTCAGAGCCTCAATCCGCCATGCACAAAAGGCACTATTCCCCAGAAAGATCTTATTTCTTTTGAGAACAGTGCCTCTTGCGCTGCGCTTTGCAGCCTAGTTGCGGATCTCATCCTTAATAGCAGCAACACCGGAATCAAAGCCCGCAATGTCTCGGGCAGACCCCTGAGCCATATCCGGTTTACCGCCACCATTACCTTGGATGTAACTACCAAGTACCTTGGCCAGATCGTTGGCTTTCACGCCTTGTGCGACTCCAGCCTTAGTTGCAGCAACCACAAATGGCGTCTTACCTGTGCCGTCTTCCGCAATCAATGCAATCACAGCTGGTTTATCCCCTAGTCGCGATTTCAGATCAAGGGCCAAAGCACGCACATCGTTGCTAGAAACGTTTTCCGTTAGACGATGCGCCACAACGCTTACCCCGTTTACTTCATCAGCATCGGTCAGGAGCTTAGCTGCTTGATTACGCAATTGTGCTGCGCGTAGATCGGCAACGGCTTTTTCCGCTTCTTTTAGCTTCTGAGTGAGAGATGCGATCCTTTCAGGAATATCGTCCGTCTTGGATTTCATCGAGGCAGCGATTCCTTCAACCAAGGCCTTCTCTTTTGCCAAATATTGGAAAGAATCAAGACCAGAATATGCTTCGATGCGGCGCACACCAGAGCCCACAGAAGACTCTCCAAGAATAGATACTGGGCCGATCTGTGAGGAATGCTCGACATGTGTTCCGCCACAGAGTTCCATTGAGAATGGCCCACCGATTTCAACAACACGCACAGTAGAACCGTAGTTCTCACCAAACAATGCCATAGCCCCCATAGCTTTTGCCTCATCAAGTGAGGTTTCTATGGTGTTCACAGTCCAGTCAACGTCTACCGCTTGATTAGTAATCAACTGAATTTGTGCAAGTTGATCAGCCGTGAGCGCCTCAGTGTAGTTGAAGTCAAAACGAAGATAGCCTGGCCTATTGAGGGAACCTGCCTGGACCGCTGTGGGGCCGAGCACATCGCGCAGCGCGGCGTGAATCAGATGGGTAGCTGAGTGTGCTTGACGCGCGCTATGACGCCATTGCTTATCCACGTTCGCGGAAACCGTATCGCCGATGCTCAATCCACCTTGCGTAACGGTTGCCTTGTGAACCCATAGTTTCTTGCCGATCTTCTGCACGTCGTTAACGTTTACTATGGTATCGCCCATAATAATCGTACCGCGGTCTCCTGTCTGACCGCCTGCCTCGGCGTATAGCGGAGACGCCTCTAAGATAATTTCGACTTCATCACCAGCGGTAACCTCGTTTACCTTAGCGCCTCCGGCGATCATACCTAGCACCTTTGATTCCGTGCTGAGTTCGCTATATCCCGTGAACTCGGTCGGATGCTCGTCTACCCATTCACGGTAGATACTGAGATCCACATGTCCGTGCTTTTTAGCACGATTATCAGCCTTGGCGCGCGCACGCTGCTCAGCCATGAGTGAATCAAAGCCTGCTGTGTCTACTTCTAGTCCAGCCTCAGCAGCCATCTCCAGAGTCAAATCGATAGGGAATCCGTAAGTATCATGCAGTTTGAATGCAGATGCGCCGTCGAGAAGCTTCTTTCCCTCGGTTTTAACCTCGTCTGCTTTTTCCTCAAAAAGCTGCGTCCCCGAAGCTAAGGTTTTAAGGAAAGCTTTCTCTTCTGTAAGGGCAACCTTTAAAATACGCTCACGATTTTCCGCAATCTCGGGATAGGACGGCGTCATCGTATCCATAATGGTGTTCATGAACTGTTCCAGCGTATTCCCCTTAGCCCCAAGAAGATGCGCGGAACGAATAATACGGCGCAAGAGACGGCGCAAGATATAGCCGCGTCCCTCATTGCCTGGAGTAACCCCATCAAGGATCAGCATCATGCCGGTACGGGAGTGATCCGCAATCACTCGGAATCGGATGAGATCCTGGTGTGGGGCACCTTCACCGTAGGAAGCACCCGTAAGTTTCTCTGCTACATCGATCACTGGACGCAACAGGTCTGTCTCATAGACGTTATCTACCCCTTGGAGAATACAAGCGACGCGTTCAACTCCCAGACCGGTATCAATGTTCTTTTTAGGTAGCGGACCGAGAATCTCAAAGTTGTCTTTTCCGATTCCCTCGCCACGCTCGTTTTGCATAAAGACCAAGTTCCAGATCTCCATGTAACGATTGTCGTCGGCGATTGGGCCGCCTTCTTTGCCATATGCAGCACCGCGGTCATAATAAATCTCAGAGCACGGACCACAAGGTCCTGGAATGCCCATCGACCAGTAATTATCCGCCATCCCTAGTCGTTGGATGCGTTCCGTGGGAATCCCGATCTTTTTGTTCCAGATATCGGCGGCCTCATCGTCATCAAGGTAAACGGTGACCCAAAGGCGCTCTGGATCAAGGCCAAACCCACCTTCAGCTACAGAATCTGTGAGCAACGCCCACGCATGGGTAATAGCGCCCTCTTTAAAATACTGGCCAAAAGAAAAGTTGCCGGCCATCTGAAAAAACGTGTTGTGGCGGGTCGTAATGCCGACTTCTTCAATATCTAGGGTACGAACGCACTTTTGAATCGACGTGGCGGTGCCATTGGGAAACGGCGGATTCTGTTGACCTAGGAAGTATGGCTTGAAAGGAACCATGCCAGCGTTTACAAACAGCAGGTTCGGGTCATCCAAGATCAGCGACGCACTTGGCACAGCCTGGTGGCCAGCTTTAACAAAGTGATTGGTGAAGCGTTCCCGAATTTCATGGGTCTGCACGGCAGTGTTCCTCGCTTGTTGTCTTGAGAATCTAGTAATGCTCACGAGGCAAGCAGCGGCTTTCTAAACCATCCAGCATCACACGCAACTACGCCTCATGAGTCCCTTCTTCGCCCTATGCGGGAGAATATAGGTAGTCGGGCTACTACTCTACCCGCTCGTAGCTCTGATTCCATTCCGGCTCCCTCAATAACCACTGATTCCCCCTCAAGAAATAGCTCAGAAGGCTAAAACTACGAGGGGCGAATCATACGGCGAAGCCGACCGATGTAATCAGAAATCCGTTTTTCTGCCCCGTGTTTTGTGGGATGATAATACACTGCATCATCTAATTCAGCTGGCACATAACGTTGTTGTACCACCCCACGTGGATCATCATGTGGATATTTATAACCCACCGCATTCCCTAGCTGCTTTGCCCCTGCATAATGCCCATCGCGTAAGTGAGCCGGCACTGGGCCAAATTTTCCTTTTTTGATGTCTGCAAGAGCTCCGTCTACTGCACAAATCACGGAATTAGACTTCGGCGCAGTAGCTAGATGAATTGTTGCTTGAGCTAGCGTTATCCGGGCCTCGGGCATTCCGATCAGTTGAACCGCTTGCCCTGCTGCCACAGCTATCTGTAAAGCAGAAGGATCAGCCATACCTATATCTTCACTAGCATGAATTATCAATCGACGCGCGATAAATCTCGGGTCCTCGCCCGCATCAATCATTCGAGCTAAATAGTGCAACGCAGCGTCCACATCTGAGCCTCTAATTGACTTAATAAAGGCACTGGTTACATCATAATGTTGGTCACCATCGCGGTCATAACGAACAATGGCCCGATCTACGTTCTCTTGAATAGTGTCAACCGTAAGCTGCTCATCATCGGAAATAGCCTCTGCTGCGGCTTCAAGATACGTAAGTGCCCTGCGAGCGTCCCCTCCTGCGAGCAGCACCAGCTGTTCAAGAGCCTCATCTGTGACGTGGATCCGCGATCCTAGGCCACGGGAATCCACGATGGCACGTTGGAGCACTTCTTTAATGGCCCCCGAATCTAACGGCTGCAATTGCAGTACCAAAGAACGAGAAAGAAGCGGAGAGACAACCGAAAAAGAAGGATTCTCTGTCGTAGCAGCGACCAGAAGCACGGTTCTATTTTCTACAGCAGCGAGCAGAGCATCCTGCTGTGTCTTAGAAAAACGGTGAACCTCGTCGATAAATAGAACAGTCCTTTTGCCGTGGATAAGGCTACGTCGGGCCTCGTCGATAACCGCACGTACCTCTTTTACACCAGAATTCAGCGCCGATAAACCAACAAAATGGTGACCAGTGGCCGTGCTAATGAGAGACGCGATAGTAGTTTTACCGGTGCCCGGCGGCCCATACAAAATAACGGATGCTTCACCAGCTCCTTCTATAAGACGACGCAACGGTCGCCCTGGCCCCAATAAATGCTGCTGCCCTACCACCTGATCAAGCGAACGAGGACGCATTCTTGCAGCTAGAGGAGAATGCACGCCGGCGGCGAAGACTTCAGATTGAATCTTGTCTCTTTTTTCCCCTGTAGTAAAGAGATCTTCCATGCTGTGTTCACTCCTCCTCTTTGAGCTCAACACAAACTTGATAAGCTACAGCATCCCGTGAGTTTTAAGAGAGCCTTCAAATAGGTCTATGAAAAATAGAGAGGTGCCAGTATATCCCTAGCACCTCTATACGATGGGAACTTAATAATTACTCGTTTTCTTTAACCAACGTTATTTTTAAGCTATTAATTGAGCTTTTCTACGAGCTTGCCTGCAAAATCCGCTACCACGGGGAAGCGTGAGTCTGACTCACGACGAGCAAACCTGTACAAGGCTTCAAATGTTTCATACAGGTCTCTTCTGATCAAGAGAAGGGCCTCTTTGTCCTCATCAAAAACGGTATTTTCTTCGTCTTCTGCATCAGCGATACGGAAAATATCTTGCAGCAAAGTGTTTCCTGAATTCGTGAGCCTGGTAACTATCGCGTCAACGTTCATGGACTCTGCTCCATCAGAGACCATTCCTTGATAAAGGTCTTCAAACGCCTCGTTGTCGTATCCCATATGCATCATCGCCACGGAGGAAAACGCCCAACCGACCAGCGCAGTGAGAATACGAGCATGGAGTCTCGAAAGATTCCGAACATTGGGCCACATATCGGCTACCTGCTGAGCCCAGGAGTCGATAAAAATGTCCGCCTCGTCATCCATGACTGGACGAGCAAAAAGGAACTGCGGGAAACCCGCGACCACGCATGCAACGTCAAAAGCAGCATCGCGGAACCCAGCCCACTCATAATCTAAGAAGTGTGTTTTATCGGAAACAATGATGTTGTCTGGGGACAGATCAAAAGGTGTGAATGCTCGATGCTGCCCTGAGGTCAAGCGGCGTCGGGCATTATTGGCAAATTCCTTTACTACCTCTGGTACAACGATTCCCTGCTGCTCAATGAGTTTGATGCCTACCTCGATATACATTCGGAGTAAACGCTCACGGAAATCGTGCATTTCCGTGATCTCAGGGTGTTTGGTCAGCATTCGATGCAACAAGATGTCAAAATCTTGCTCTTTGGATGCCGTTCCTACATGCAATTTGCCTATCGCTTCTCCTAAGTTACGGAGAATCTCAATACGCAAATCCGAGTTTGAGCTATCCAGCAGGTCAGCAAAAGTATCACCATCGCCAGAATCCGAAATCACGAGGATATGCTCATCAACGTCATATGCCAGTAGCACTGGGCCTGGTCGGACTTCTTCGCTCAAGGAAGTCGTGAACTGATAAGAAACCACTTCCCGCATTAACGTGGATTCGTCGATAAGCCTCCCCGTTGGAGGAATATATTTAAGTACCACCGAACGTTGCTGTAAAAATGGCGACGGCGCAACCCTAGCCCTAAGCACAATTGCAGTACCAGAGCCATTGAGCTGTTCTACTTCTAATAATTCTTGCCGACCACCATACCGCTTTGAAAGTAGCTCTTGTGCTGCTTCCACTATAGATTCGACGGATGTTTTGTCTTCAACATGGTCAACGACCATTTGGACACCAAGTTTGCTGTTCTTGCTCATTCGGCCCATGTGCACTGCCCTCCTCGAGCATGTCGTGCTGCACCCGAGCCGAATTATCGGCGCACAACCAAACAAATCGACTCGGATGATGATCGAGGCAAGCCTCGGTAATTCTCACAAAATGCGGGATCGCTTAATACCAGACTATTCCGCAGACTTCTTCTTAGGTTTGAAATCTACCCCTGTCTCACGACGCTGTTCCAGTGGGATCGGCGCAGGAGCATCGGTGAGAGGATCAACTCCGCCACCGGATTTAGGGAAGGCAATGACGTCACGGATAGAGTCGAAGCCGCCTAGGAGCGAAACGATGCGATCCCAGCCAAAGGCGATTCCTCCGTGTGGCGGAGCGCCAAAAGCAAAGGCGTCAAGCAGGAAGCCAAACTTTTCACGAGCCTCTTCCTCCGTGATACCCATCACTTTGAAGACGCGTTCTTGCACATCACGGCGGTGAATACGAATCGATCCTCCGCCGATCTCGTTGCCATTACACACGATATCGTAAGCATAGGCCGTAGCCTCTCCGGGGTTCTCATCAAAAGATTCCAGCCATTCTGGCTTTGGAGAAGTAAACGCGTGGTGCACCGCTGTCCACTTAGAATGTCCAAGAGCTACATCGCCCGAAGCAGTAGCGTCTGCAGAAGATTCAAACAAAGGAGCATCAACAACCCAGGTGAAAGCCCAATCGCCATCCTTGATAAGGCCCAATTTGCGAGCGATCTCACCGCGAGCTGCACCAAGAAGAGCTCGGGAACTCTTGGTATCACCGGCCGCAAAGAAGATGCAATCGCCTGGTTGTGCTCCAACATGCGCAGCGATTCCTGCGCGCTCTGATTCAGTAATGTTCTTGGCTACCGGACCAGACAGCTCCCCATCTTCTCCCACCAGAATGTATGCAAGGCCTTTTGCACCACGTTGTTTAGCCCACTCCTGCCATGCATCAAGCTGACGACGTGGTTGTGAAGCCCCGCCCTCCATGACCACAGCACCCACGTATTCGTTTTGGAAAACCCGGAAGGTGGTGTCTTTGAAATAGTCAGTGCACTCTACGATCTTGATATCAAAACGCAGATCTGGCTTATCAGAGCCATAAAGACGCATAGCATCGGCATACGTCATGCGCGGGATCGGGGTAGGAATGTTATAGCCGATGAGCTTCCAGAGTTCGCTAACAATCTCTTCTGCGAGGGCGATGACATCATCTTGGTCGACAAAGCTCATCTCAATGTCAAGCTGAGTAAACTCTGGCTGACGATCAGCACGGAAGTCCTCGTCACGGTAGCAGCGTGCAATCTGATAATAATGTTCCATACCTGCAACCATCAGCAGCTGTTTGAAAAGCTGTGGCGATTGTGGAAGCGCGTACCATGAACCGGGCTTCAAGCGAGCAGGTACTAGGAAATCTCGCGCACCTTCGGGCGTGGAACGAGTCAAGGTGGGAGTCTCTATCTCCACAAAATCATGGGTATCGAGCACTCGTCGTGCTGCCTGGTTAGCTTTTGAACGCAGGCGCAGTGCTCCGCCCTGAGTAGGACGTCGAAGGTCGAGATAGCGATACTTGAGTCTTGCCTCCTCTCCCACTTCCCCGCCGCTTTGAGATGCATCATCGATTTGGAACGGCAGTGCTGCTGCTTCATTCAAGATCTCAAGATCGTTAACATTAATCTCAATCTCACCCGATGCCAGGTTAGGATTCTCAGATCCTTCGGGGCGAGCTTCCACCACACCAGTAACCTTGATACAGAATTCACTGCGTAAATGGTGAGCTTTCTCAGCGACGTCGTTCTCACGGAAGACCACTTGAACAAGGCCGGAAGAATCCCTCAGGTCGATAAAGATAACGCCACCGTGATCACGACGGCGAGAAACCCAACCAGTGAGGGTAACAGTCTGCCCAGCGGTATCCTTACGGAGATCACCCGCGAGATGAGTGCGCAACACGTGCACCAAATCCTTTCGCTTGTGCGGATTCAATCCGCCCTTTGCTTATCAACTGCTCGATTCTACCCCTTGAGGTACGGCACGCGCGACAGTGGGCACTCAAATTACTGTAATCAATTAGACCGGGAACTTGGCCAGCTAGAGATGCCCCGGAAAACCTTACTGCTCAAGTGCTCTCGTAAAGCTTTGATCTCACCAAGCTTTTATCCAAGGGGTATTCTTTTTGATGGCTTTCTCCCAGTTTCGCAGCTTTTAGGTGAAGCCTTGCTGAATCTTTCCTTCTTTTCTCCTTTTCTGCCGGTTAAGCAGTCAAGTCATGTGGCATGATAATCCCATGACTTTCCGTGGCGGCATAGAAAAACCTGAAAACCTTGCACGTTCTGGTGGCAGCGGTGGAAAAATTGCGGCTGGCGGTGGAATCGGCACGCTCCTCCTTGTTGGCATATTTTTACTTATGGGAGGAAGCCCTTCTGAGCTAGGACAGATTTTAGGGGACACAAACCAACCGCAGGTCTCTCAAGACTCCGGAAGGTTGGAACACTGCAAAACAACTGATGACGCCAATCAACATGCAGATTGTCGTGTAGAGTTCACCGCTATCTCTGTCAACAAAATATGGGAGGAACAGCTCCCGGCACAGGCGGGCCTGACTTTTAAAAAAATTCAGCCATTCGTGTTTAAGAGTGCCGTCAATACAGGATGCGGAGCAGCGTCTGCTGCTACGGGCCCCTTTTACTGTCCTCGGGATGAGACCGCTTATTTTGACGTAAGTTTCTTCGATCAACTTTCCAAATACGGCGGTAAAAACACACCGTTTGCACAGGAATACATCGTTGCACACGAGATCGGCCATCATATCCAAAACATCGAGGGCACGCTAGGGCTATCTGATTACAATGATCCCGGCCCTAACTCTAACGCAGTTAAAATTGAGCTTCAGGCAGACTGTTACGCAGGCATCTGGGGACATTATGCAGATAAAGGCGAGAATGCTTTCCTAGAGCCAATCACCGAAGAACAGGTTAATGACGCCATCAATGCTGCGCGCGCAGTGGGCGACGACAATATTCAAGAGCGTGCTACTGGACGAGTAAACAAAGAATCCTTTACTCACGGCTCTTCTCAACAACGCCAGGAGGCTTTCCTCGCAGGATATCGCTCTGGAAAGATGAGCTCCTGCGATTTCCTTCAGCGCAACGCATACAAATAGCGCCCTGCTATAACCGCCTCCTATCTGACAACCAGAGCGGAGCTTTACTTCAAGCTCACAACGTTTTCTCCGATATCACCGGAGTCACGTGGCTCAATAGCCTCTAGCCCGAGACGCTCGCGTTCGGCGGCTAAGATATCTTGAGCCAGTTGAGCTTCAGACACATCCACTGCATCATGTACGTCGGCAGACGTGGCTTCACGCGCATATTCATCAAAAAGCTTACGTTTCTGTGCGTTGATCTCCAATAATCGCTCGTCGATGGTCTCATCTCCGAGTATCCTATAAACGCTTACTGGCTTTGTTTGTCCCATACGATGCGCCCTGGCAATAGCTTGGTCTTCTAAAGCAGGCTTCACCTGTGCTTCAGTGAGGATAACCACACTGGCCTTCTGAATGTTCAGGCCGACGCCCCCGGCACCAATCTGGGCCAACAAAATGTCTTGTCCATTGGCCCCAAGCGTGTCTACAAGCTCTTGTCTTTTGATCGGGGCAACATCACCGTTAATGATTCCGACGCTTCTTTGATCAAATTCAAGGTGCAGCCGATCAAGGACGTCTCGGAAATAGCTAAAAATAAGAATATTCCGGCCTTCAGATGCCGCCTCATCAGCTAGCTCGATGATCCGTTCAACTTTTGCGCACAGGGGGCGTTGCACAACCATCGCAGCTCGACGTGCAGACATCCAATTATTTTCTGCCACAGCACGTTTATATTCTGTGAGATCTTGCTCTGTGAGGTCTATCCACTCATCTATTTCAATTTTTGTGGGAAGTTCATCGAGCACGTCTGTTTGGTTCCTACGCAGATAAGCTGGCGCGATTGTGTTTTTAAATTGTTGTGGGCGAAGATTCTCTTCTTGAGGCAGTAGTTCTGGTTGTACATACGTTACTAGTTGTCGGAATTCACTCAGCCGATTTTCCAGCGGAGTACCTGTCATAAGCAAGGAATATTCGGAATTTTCGATGAGTTTTCTGACAGCTTGGGATCTTTGCGCAGCAGGATTTTTAATAAAGTGCGCCTCATCAATGATGGACATAGTTGGCGCAGGAATTGATAGAGATCGTGCCCCCTCATAGGTCACAATCAACACACCCCCGTTGACAGTCCAAGTAGAAAGTGCTGATTCCTTCAGTTCTCCGTGCGCTACGTGAACAGGAATCTTTGTAAATTTGTCGATCTCTCGACGCCAGTTAACTATGAGAGACGCAGGAACTACGATAAGTATTCGTACATCTTCTGCGGCCTCTGCTTGCGCCACGATATGCGCTGCGGCAGCAATAGCTTGGACTGTTTTACCTAATCCCATTTCATCGCCAAGAATGACTTTCTTTTGCACTAGGGCGAACTTGGCACCAAAGCTTTGATATCCGCGGAGATAAAGCTCGGTGAGCAACGATTGATCAAGTCGAAGAGCACGTATTTTGGCGAGTGTCTCCTCCGGCAGAGCAGATTGTCCCGCTTCATTGCTTTCTACTTGTCTTAAAGCAGACCATAGGGTTTGGTAGTGCGCTGGGCGCGCTTGATAATCCTCCCACACTGATTCCCCAGGATCCGTAACGGGAGGAGTAGAAAAGGTTTGAGGTGCCGCATTAGCCCATGAGATATCTTCAATGAACTGCTCATAATCTGCATTAGCGCTGCTATACGACGATGAAAGGCCGTCAAATCCCATAGGATTATCGGTTGTCCGGGCAACAAGAAAAGGCGCTCCGATGAGGGCTATATCTCGTGGAGTACCACGGAAGTAACTAATAAGCCGGTCTCTTCTATTGCGTTGTTCTTCCGATAGTTGGTCAGCTTGTTCAAAGCGGGCCAATATCCGTAGCAATTGTACGAGTTCGGGAGTACGGGTATCCCCAAGGCTGCCCAACGGCGCGGCCATGGCTTCTGTGTAAAGCGTCTGAGCAGCACCTTTGATTCTTTTAGCTGTGGCGGCTCCGATTCCAGAGACCTGCGTGAGCGTAGTCTCCGGGGTTGAAAGTACGTCAAGTACGCTAAAAACTCCTACGCTTTCTAGCCCCGTGAACCTTAAGCGTTCGTTGGTTACTTCTTTGAGCGCATCCAACGGTAGGCCACGTATCAATTCAGAGGCTTGCTGCGCCGTGATTGCTCGTGCGATATGTTCTGCTTGCCCGCGTAGGTTAGGAACGGAATTATGGTCATTTTCGATCTGGGTTACCAGTTGTCTGGCGGGAATGACATAGCTACGGTCAAGAGAGTCGAAAGATACAGAGTCTATTCCTATGCCTAGCCCCAGGGCCTGGGCTAGTGAACTGCGCGCAGCAACTGTGTAACGCTCTGGCGTACCGTGAACGCCGGGAGTGAGATGCACACCTAATTGTTGGATACGATTAGCCTCATCAGCGCGCGAAAGAATATGAGTGATACTCAATGCAGCACTACTAATGGCTGGATTTTCTAGAAGACGCTCGAGTTCGGCTGCCGCTTGCTGAGCAGCCGCCACGTTAGTAGAGCTAAAAAAGCTGAAAAACCGCCCGTTTGCAGCAGCCGCAGACTGATCTAACAAAGGAATGAGTGGGGCGACGAGTGCAGAATAGTTCTGCACTGTAGCCATTATCGTTTCTTTTTCCTCCGCGAACTCAGCGTATAAGTAAAGTTCGTGCGGCCAAACGATAGTGGATGTGTCAATCAAACGCACCGATCCTGCTTCAACCCCCAGGTGCACGGCACGCGCTGTAGGGAGATCGGCGGAAACATATGACGCCACGGCAACGGCTCTGTCTTTGAGAGAGATGAGCTGTTGCGCGCGGCCTCGAATAGCGGCAAGATGACTACGCTCCATACATTAGGAGTCTAGGTTACTCCTCGAGCCTATTGTTAGACGGAAACTTCTGGGTGTAGATCCTTCAACTTCATCTGTCGGTCTCTCAATGCTGCAAATGTTGAGAGGCTAAGGAACAGCGCCGCGATGAAAAAGAGCACTACCAAAGACTGCAACGCTCTATGGTCTAGCGCCATATCGGTGTGATAAATCATCTGACGCAGAAGGTTTACTGAGTAGGTCATTGGATCATAGGTATGGAACCAGCGTAACGGTGCAGGCTGAGTTTCCGGCGGGTACAGTCCGCCGGAGGAAACGATCTGCAAGGACATAAAGGCGATACAGAGTACCCGCCCTACGGTAGAACCAAATACTGCATTAAGACCTTGGGCAATAGCCATAAAAGCCAAAGAGGATATGCACATCGCCGCCCAAAGACCGATCTCATTGTGCGCATGGAGACCAATAGCATAGCGCTGCACAAAAAACATCACGGTGGCTTGGGAACAACCCACGATTACTGCCGGAAGATACGATGCAAGCACTGCTCTAAAAGGAGCTATCCCGGTATCAATGGCTCGTCGTTGCAGGGGACGCATCAGCATAAAAGTAACGGTTCCACCCATGAATAGTCCGAGCGCAATAAACATTGGTGCGAGCCCCACGCCAAAGAGAGACATGGTGTCTTTGATTACCTCTTGTTTGACGGGAGTAGACACATTACGCGCGGCATCATCTATCGTCTTTTCTTCGAAAGAAGGAACCTTGTCCGCGCTCTGATTGAGCTTAAGGGATAATTCACCAGAGCCTTCAGAAAGTTCGACCAGACCAGAGCTTAACTGTGCAGCTCCAACGGTAAGTTGTTGAGAGCCTTCAGAAAGCCGGCTTGTTCCGTCTGCAAGAGTTTGCGTCCCTACGACAAGTTGTTCGGAACCATCAGAAAGCTTGTGCAAACCGGTGGAGAGTTTCTGCGCCCCATCTGTTGCTTGGTCGACGCCAGAGCGATAGGCAGCCGCTGGGTCTGAAAGTTGTCGATGGATTTCCGCAGCACCATGAGAAAGCTTATTCAACTGCCCAATTATTTCAGAGTTTCCACCTATACCCTGTGCAGTGAGAGAAGCAATGATTGCATCTGCACTATTTGCTAGCTCAATAGCTTGAGGAATACCTGTTGCGCGTAACTGCGCGCTCAGGTTAACCAGTGGAATAGTCAATTGATCCTGAGCACTACTTGCCCGGCGCGCAACGCCAACGAGCTTGTCGACGCCCGCCGATACCTGTCCTGCTCCATCCCCTAGAGTATCTGTCGCAGTATTTAGACGCTGGAGCCCCGACGCTAGAGCATCTGCACCATCTTTTGCCGCGCCGATGCCTTGATGCAGCTGTTTTGTTCCGTCGGCAAGCTTATGGGCACCTTGGTCGGCAGTCTCGATACCATCATGAAGTTGATTCGCACCGCCTTCCAGCTTCTGAGCACCGTCTTTTGCTGTCCCTGTGCCGTCGGCAAGCTTATGGGCGCCGTCTCCTGCAGCGTGAAGTCCACTACCGATCGTGTTAAAACCTACCAGCAGTTGGTTAGCCACTTGTGCCCCAAGTTTTTCATTAACACTAGCTAGCACACGCGTTACTACTTGGTTTCCTACTGTGGTAGCGAGGAAACCATTGGCGTTGTTATACGCAGCATTGAGCTTGGCTTGGTGTGGTGCGTCCGTACCAGCGCTAATCGCGGCTTCTGAGAAATCCGAGGGTAGTTCTATAGCAAAATAATACGTACCGTTAGCTATTCCCTCTCTCGCGGCTTCTGGGTCGACTTCGATAAATTTAGCCGCTGGATTGTTGATAAGGTTTTCTACAATCTGGTCACCGGCTTTAATATCTTTGCCGTCTTTTTTCGTACCCTGGTCTGAATTGACCACGGCTACAGGAAGCTTGTTTAGACGTCCGATCGGGTCCCAATAGGACCACACAAAAAGGCCACCAAAAAGTAGGGGCATTAAAACGATAACGATAATGGCCAGCGGAGGAAGCTTGCCATGGCCGAATCTACGGAACTCGGTTCCTATGTGGAATAGGTTCACTGGCCTATCCCCTTTCCTATCCGTTGGATTTGGTGATTCATATCATTCGCTGGTGTCCCCCGTTGCAGCAGGTTATCGAGTAAATTTTTCTCTCTTTCCTGTGCCCGTTTCAACGCACCGGCAACCGGTATATCTGCATCACAAATCCCATCCACATCCGAGTTAGCGGATACGGTAACCACCGGCAGCACCTCAGCCACCACTTTCAACTGCCGTAAGAGATCGGCTCGTAGACGTAGGCTTCTAATCTGATCGATATCGTCCACGATAAGAAGATCCGCCTCAGGGCGCACAGTCAACGCCAGAGCAATTCTTAATGTAAAGCGCTCCAATGGATCTAGATCGCCAACTTTTCTTTTAGCAAAAGCCTCAGTGGCATGAATACCGAGCAGTTCTGCTGCTTGAACAAAACTATCAATCTTCTCAATGGAAGAAGGCACCCGGCGCCACCAGCTATTTGTCCATGCCACGTGTTCTCGTACCACCGCTTTCACCGGAACAAGCCGCTCTAGAGAGTCAAATTCGGGGATTCCTGCCAAGGCCACGTGTTTATGAAGCTGCTTCGGAGTGGACATCTCTCCCTGCGCAGAGTGAAGCATCACTATCCCTGATTTCGGCTTCATACGTCCAGCGAGAGTTAAAGACAGCGTGGTCGCCGAGTTTTCGCGACCACAATGCAGCAACGTAAGCCCTAACGCGATATCAAGAGAAGGCAGTTCGGTGCCACTAGTAAGTACAAGGTCTCTAGCGGTCAACACCACTGGCGCGTCAGGGAGTTGTGATGACGTATGTACTTCAGACGAGTCCATTTATTCCTCTGCTTCACTGGTTTACGGGAACCAAAGTGAGATGTTACCCTCCATATTGGAGTCACCAACATATTTCTCCCCTCATGTAACAATGTCAAACGAGCCTGTCTGTAGAGTCTCAGGCCAGAGCAGTGTCCCTCTCATTACAAGGAAAACCAGCAATGCGATCCGATGCCATACGCAGACGTAACAGCCTCATTGAAGCCGGGATGTCTCTACTCATTAGAGACGGAAAGGACATGACGCTGGAATCAGTAGCCGAGAAAGCCGGAGTGGGCATTGCTACCTTGTACCGTAATTTCCCCACCCGTAACGATCTGGTACACAGCTGCATTATTGCTATCGCTGACCGCGGAATTGCCGAGCTTAAACGCATAGCTAACAACCCACCGCGTGACCAAGAAACTGCTTTAAATCAACTCAATGAACTGGTTAGCCTCATCACCAGTGTCGGTCTCAATATACTCATCCCGGCATTGGTTCAGCCTGAAGAAAAACAGCTTCCCCCGGATTTTGTAAGACCGCGCGAAGCCCTTTTCGTTCAGATCCGTAGAATTGACGAAAATCTTCGAGCCACAGGGCTTATTCATTCCAGCATCTCCGGGATCGACTTCTACACTGGAATTATCGCGTTATGCGCACCCCCACACTTTGAGATGGAAACGCTCTCAGTTCCATCAACAAAACACCTGATCAATATCTATCTAGCGGGATGCCGCGCTGGAATATCTGGTAAGGAGACTCCCTCATCGTGCCAACAGTAACCATCGTGTCCGCCGGACTATCCACGCCATCAAGTTCTTTGGCTCTCGCTCAAGACATCGCCGCGGCAGTTCGCAAGGAGGTCACAGGCACAGGGCAAACTCTCAATCTACAAATAATCGAGTTGCGTAATCTTGCGGTTGATCTCGCACGTTCTATCACTGGAGATACTACGTCTCCGCAATTGCAGCAGGCCATCGACTGCGTACGCTCCACCGACGCACTCATTGCGGTAACACCGGTATTTAAAGCCAGCTATTCCGGCCTATTCAAGATGTTCTTTGATGTGTTACGCCCTCAAGATATCCATGAAATGCCTGTTATTATCGCAGCCAATGCAGGTTCTCAACGGCATGCACTTGTTCTTGAATATGCTGTACGACCATTATTCACCTACCTCAAAGCAGCAACTGTCCCTACTGCAATTCTGGCTACGCCGCACGATAGACTGCAGGAAAACTCCGATGTATTCCGGCAGCGAATCCACCGCGCTGCGCACGAACTGGCACTTCTACTAAAGCCTTAAGTCTTTGGAATCTAAGCATCTCAATCACAACCCAATAGCGCGTTAGATGCCATATCGTTACCACTCAAAAGCTGAACTTAGCGTGTTCTATCTCTACCATGGATCTCATTCACCCGTTTTAAAAGGAGCACAGATGACCATCAGTATCATCGATTTGTTCAGCATAGGCATCGGCCCTTCGTCTTCGCACACCGTAGGGCCAATGCGTGCTGCAAACCATTTTTCTCGCGCGCATCCAGAGCTCTTAAAGGAAAAAATTTCCGTTACCTTGCACGGATCCTTGGCTGCAACTGGTGTAGGACATGGAACTGACCGTGCAACCATACTCGGCCTTGTAGGTTATGAGCCGACTGCCACCACACCCGATATCGCTCCCGCTTTTGGTGAACCAGTACCCATGGAAGGTACAGTAACCGGCCCCAACGGAACAGTCTCTTATCAATTAGTTTTCGATCCGACGCCCCTACCAGAGCATCCTAACGCAATGACTTTTATTGCCCACGGCCCTGAGGGTGACCAGGTTTCAGAGCCCGAGGTGTATTTTTCAGTCGGCGGCGGGTTTATTTTAACCGAGCAAGAATTCCATGCGCAGCAAGAGCCTCTTGGCTCTGGAGCCTCCACAACTTCCCGAGTCGATTCGGATGACCCTCTACCGTATCGCTTTCACACAGGCGATGAGCTGCTATCTATATGTAAAAAGTCCGGCCTATCCGTGGCAGAGATCATGCTGGCAAACGAGGTTGCCATCCATGGTGATGCAGCACCAGTAATTCAGCACATTGACGCAGTCTGGGAAGCTATGCAGGATTGCGTAACCCAAGGCATTAAAACCCCGGGCATTTTGCCAGGAGGGCTGAATGTTCAGCGCCTGGCACCCGAACTGCATGAATATCTTCACCGCAGCACGACTAACACTCAAGACGATGCATTATGGGCCATGGAGTGGGTTAACCTTTATGCCCTCGCGGTCAATGAGGAAAATGCTGCCGGCGGCCGTATTGTCACAGCACCTACCAATGGTGCTGCAGGCATCATTCCCGCGGTAATGCACTATGCGCGAGATTTCCGCAAAGACTTGGCTCCTGGTTGGCACCGCGATTTCCTCCTATCCGCCGCAGCCGTAGGAGTGATCATTAAGCTCAATGCTTCCATTTCAGGAGCAGAGGTCGGATGCCAAGGAGAAGTCGGATCAGCGTCAGCTATGGCAGCAGCTGGTTTATGCCAAGTTATGGGAGGTTCTCCCGAGCAGGTAGAACATGCAGGAGAAATAGCACTTGAGCACAACCTAGGACTCACATGTGACCCAGTTGCCGGTTTGGTTCAGATTCCATGCATCGAACGCAATGCAATCGGAGGCGTAAAATCCATCAACGCAGCTCGATTGTCGTTTATTGAAACCGGACCACACCGTGTCAAGCTCGATGAAGTCGTAAAAACAATGGCAGATACCGGCAAAGATATGCTCACAAAATATAAAGAGACCTCCATGGGAGGTTTGGCTGTCAACCTTGGACTTCCAGTCAACCTAACCGAATGCTAGAACCAGGGGCAGCAGTAATTCTCCTGCCCCAACGTAGCAAGCTGCAGATCTATACATCATATTTCCCAAGCCAGACTGAGCAAACAAACACTTACTTTCTCAGATAGGCTCTGGGAAATATGCTAAAAGTCACCCGACAGTAATCTGATGACTTTTTAGTGGATGAAAAATCAGGACCGATCTACGATTTCGAGGATACGTCGAGCTCGTAGAACAACAGGACGATCGACCATTTTCCCATCCACTTGAACAGCTGAATCACCTACAGCTACTACCCTCTTGGCCCATTCGATCTCACTTTCCGATGGCATGAATGCCTTGTGAATAGCTTCAATTTGAGCAGGGTGAATACAGAGGGATCCGCCAAAACCGTCGCGGGCAGCTTTTATCGCCGCCTCCTCCATCACCGTCTCATCATGAAAATCAGAACACGGACTTTCTAATGGAGGAAAGAGCTGATACAAGGCGCTGACAAGTACAAGTTGAGCACGTGCATAATTAATAGGGACAGATGGATTGTTACAGCCCAATTCCACTGAAAGATCAAATGCCCCCAACGCAAGACGTACTACATTAGGATGCGCGGCTACGTCTTCAAGGTCTTTCAGCCCTTGAGCACTTTCGATCAGCGCGATAATTGGCACTGGAGATTCCCCCGCAGGTGGAAGATTCTGCATAGAAGTTTTAGGAAGCATTACTGAAAGGTCGATGTCTTCATGCGCTTCAACTATCGAGCGCACAGTAGCTAAATCTTCCGTTCCGTAAGCAGAGTCCAAGGAGTTAATCCGTACTACTATCCCCTTACGCTTAGGGTTGAGGATAATTAACTCACGCAATCTCTCACGAGCTGAATCCTTATTGGAAGGAGCCACTGCATCCTCCAGGTCCAAAATAACTAAGTGAGCTTTGGACGCAAGCGCTTTAGCAGCACGGTCAGGACGATCAGCAGGACAAAAAAGAGCCGAGTAACCAGCAGTTGTTGTTCTATGACCAGGTCGATCTGACGTCCAGGAAGTTTGTCCAAACGACC
Source organism: Corynebacterium pseudotuberculosis (assembly GCF_002155265.1). Classification (NCBI taxonomy): domain Bacteria; kingdom Bacillati; phylum Actinomycetota; class Actinomycetes; order Mycobacteriales; family Corynebacteriaceae; genus Corynebacterium; species Corynebacterium pseudotuberculosis. The sequence goes on along the minus strand of NZ_CP021251.1, from coordinate 1,581,195 downwards.
CCTCTGTAGCGGTAACCGAACTGACCGATTGGGGCAAAGTCATAAATAGGCTCCTTAGATTGATTATCCAGTTTGGCAGCTCCTATAAGCAGAAAAACCCTTCCGTCGCTTCTTAAATAAAAGCTTAAATAATGCCAATTAATAACCATTAAAACATAAAATAAGAAAACCCTACTAGGAATTAAGAATTACTTCGTATTAAAAATTTTCACACCCGGTTTTCACATACACCCCCCTCTAAATGGTTTGCAGATCCAAAATCAGGCGAACCGTCAGTTGCAACATTGAGCAAACTGTCAAAATACCACCGCAGACAGGCCCAACCCCTTAAGCCCCACATGCCCACACCCCATATCACCCACTGCAAATCACCAGTCGCCACAACGTTAGAAACTGTAAAATATTATGTGAATTATATTGATTTTACTTAAATATGAATTCTCATATTGTAGAATTTGATTAAGTTTTCTAAATCTGAGTGTTGGCTTACAGTACGTCTGCTGAGCACCCAGACAAAACGAGTGAAAAGGGTGTAGAACATGAATAAAGAAAATCTGAAGCCAGGTTGGCATGGACGTTACTATGAGGACATGGAAATAGGCGATGTTTATCGCCATCCCCTCGGCCGCACGATTTTACCGGTAGATAACTCTTGGACAACCTTATTAACGCAGAACACCGCGCCTATTCACTTTGATGCGCACTATGCTTCACAAACTGAGTTCGGTCGCCCGCTGGTAGACTCCACCTTTACCCTAGCCCTTGTCACAGGCCAGTCAGTGACTGATATTTCACAGAATGTTATGGCTAACCTCGGATGGGATCGAGTGCGTTTGCCATATCCGGTGTTTGAAGGTGACACTATCTATTCCCAGTCAGAGGTTCTAGATAAAAGAGAGTCCAAATCCCGTCCCAATGTGGGCATTGTTCAAGTCCGTACTATTGGCTACAACCAAAAAGGCGAGATCGTGATCACTTTTGAGCGAACCATCATGGTGTACAAAAAGGGTTACGGTCCAGGCTATGCAACCGTAGAACCAATTTGGGATGACCATACGCGAAAAACTACAGGTCTCGATGGATAAATAGGTTCAGGAGAACATACAGTTGAGCGCTGGAATTAATTCCAGCGCTCAACTGTAGACAGCCCTTTAATCCAAAAATTGCCCCTAATTTCTTTACGGGGCCAGAAAGCCCAGTTTTCAAACAATTTTCCAGCGAACCAGCTACCTACTAGCCCAGCCTTTGTAACAAGTTATTTTTCCCGCAAGGAAAAATCGTAAAACTTTTTCATATCGATCCTGGATAAAAGAACCAGCGTATAGATCACCCCGAGCCGATCAATGCCCTGGACAATCTGTTTTCTATCCTCACCCGGAAAACGGGTTGTTTCTATGTTGGATACCCCAAACTGATTGACCTTAACCAACCTGGATTTTCTTTCATAAAACCATGCGCCATACGCACAGGGCTCTTCACACTAACAACACTGGCGCACAGGCAAACTTCTGCCAATTAGCTTCTTAACCACTTCTTTTTATTCTCGCTTTGATCTCTCCTAGTCGGCAGGCGCAGAAGCCCATACTCGCTACTAAGCTCTCCCGCCGATTTAAATGAAAGCATTTTTGTTGAAAGGATGACATGTCTTTATTGCCATTGGACGGAATCACAGTAGTGTCCATGGAACAAGCCGTGGCTGCCCCATTTGCCACTCGTCAACTTGCAGACTTGGGAGCACGTGTTATCAAAATTGAGCGCGATACGGGAGATTTTGCCCGTACTTACGACAACAAAGTGCATGGTGATTCCAGTTTTTTTGTCTGGCTTAATCGCACAAAGGAGTCTGTTGTCTTAGACGTTAAATCTAAGGAGGGAAATGATGCTATAAAGAAACTCATTTCCCAAGCAGACGTATTCGTGTCAAATCTCAAGCCTGGTGCAATTGAAAGGCTTGGTCTTGGAGCAGAAGCATTGCACAAAGATAATCCAGGACTTATACATGTATCTATCTCGGGTTTCGGGCCGGGCGGCTCTTATTCTAAGAAAAAAGCCTATGACCTTATCATCCAATGCGAGTCAGGAATGTTATCCGTAACAGGCACTGAGGAGCATCCTTCTAAGGTCGGTCCCTCCATAGCAGACATAGCCTCAGGTATGTACGCGTTCAGCAGCATACTTGCATCTATCATCCAGCGCAGTAAAAGCGGTAAAGGAGCCGTGCATGAAATATCCATGCTTGAAGCACTTGGTGAGTGGATGAGCCAGCCGCATCTTTTTGCCAACTATGGTGGCCAGCTAGCAAAACGAAGCGGAGCATCGCATAACTCTATTGTTCCGTACGGCCCCTTTCCCACAATGGACGGACAAGTGTTCTTTGGACTTCAGAATGAACGCGAATGGGCAAACTTTTGCAGCGTAGTCCTCGACGAGGCAAAGCTAGCCACAAATCCAAAGTTCACTCCCAATTCCGCTCGCTTAAACAACCGTGATGAGCTCGTAAGCCTCATAAGTTCCAAAACAAAAACGCTCACAAGCGATGAGCTTATCGAGCGCCTTGAACGCTGCAATATCGCCACCGCGCGTCTACGTAACATGTATGAATACGATGCACATCCGCAATTGAAAGAGCGTAACCGATGGCGTGAGGTAGAAACCAGCACAGGTGAAAGAGCCCGTGCATTGTTACCGTCTTTTTTACCTGTCGGGGTAGAGCCAAAATGGTTTAAGGTTCCAGCGTTAGGAGAACACACTAACCAGGTATTTAAAGAGTTCAACTTGTAGATATTACCGGCCTTAGAAAGACATACACCAATATCTGCTCTTGATATGCACAAAACCGTGGGATGCGCGCACTGCGTACCCCACGACAAAATACTCTTTGTTGTGCTCTAGTCGGCGTGCCAGGTTACCTTTGAGCTTCCATGACTTTAATCATCCTCGAAGCGCCGATAAGAGCTGATTCTTGCTCCGACTAGACCCGCATAATGTAGGAATAGTTCAGGTCAGGCTTAAAGACTCGCCTTCAGCTGAACAACAAGCTCGTCTATAGCAATATCGCGTTGTTCCTTTGAGACCATGTCTTTCACTGCAACTACGCCATGTTCCAGTTCACGATCTCCCAAAACAAGCGTAAAGCGAGCTCCTGACCGGTCCGCGCCTTTCATAGCGCCTTTCAGTCCACGGTCACCGTAAGACATATCCGCAGGAATACCCTGTGCGCGTAGCTTATCGACGATAGACACCATACTCCGCTTAGCCTGTTCCCCCATGGGAACACCAAAAACAGCAACACGAGATCCGTCGGTAATAGTTTTTTCTTCTGATTGAAGTGCTAGCAAACAGCGATCAACGCCTAAGGCATAACCGATTCCAGAAAGCTCCTGCCCGCCGAGCTGAGCCATCAACCCATCGTAACGTCCTCCGCCGCCGATTCCCGACTGCGTGCCAAGACCATCATGAACAAATTCGAATGTGGTCTTCGTGTAATAGTCCAAACCGCGTACCATCCGAGGATTAATCTCATATGCCACGCCGAGGTCATCAAGAAGCCCCGTTACCGTCTCAAAGTGCTCACGACATTCTGAAGAAAGATTATCCAGCATAAGAGGCGCATCAGCAGTCATGTCACGTACTTCCGGCCGCTTGTCATCAAGTACGCGCAACGGATTAATCTCAGCTCTACGACGTGTTTCTTCGTCGAGAGGCAACGAAAAAAGAAAATCTTGAAGCTTTTGACGATACGCCGGGCGGCAGGATCCATCGCCGAGAGAAGTTAATTCCAACCTATATCCTTGCAGCCCGATAGCCTTGAGGGAACGGTCAGCAAGAGCAATCACTTCTGCGTCTAAAGCTGGATCATCAATACCAATCGCTTCAACCCCCACTTGTTGCAGCTGCCTATATCGGCCTGCCTGGGGGCGTTCATAGCGGAAAAATGGGCCATAATATTTTAGCTTTACGGGGAGCTGGCCTCGGTCGAGGTTGTGTTCAATCACTGCTCGCATAACACCGGCAGTTCCCTCAGGGCGCAACGTTACTGAGCGTTCTCCACGATCAGCAAACGTATACATTTCTTTTGTCACAACATCCGTTGATTCACCAACACCTCGGGCAAAAAGCGTGGTCTCTTCAAACACAGGAAGCTCGATGTGCTCGTAACCAGCAAGGTGAGCCTGATGGGCGAAGGTATCTCGAACACCAAGGAACGCCGGCGACACCGGCGGAATATAGTCAGGCACGCCCTTCGGTGCCGAGATTATCTGAGGCTTCTTTGTATTCACATCGAACTACTTTAGTCATGAGTGGCACAAAAAGCGCAGCGGGTTCACACAATCGCATGCTCCACCGCCTCTACAGGCTTTTAAACCAAGGAACGTAAATATGGGTTGTACATTCGTTCAGCGCGCATGGTGGTCATCGGGCCATGCCCCGGCAAGATTTGAAGAGAATCGTCAAGGGAAAGAACTTGATTTTTTAGGGTTTCTTGCATTGATTGGGGGTCGGAGTGAATAAGGTCAGTTCTCCCAATCGACCCTTTAAAAAGGATGTCACCCGAAAAGCAAAATTCAGATCCCACTAGCAGCACAGACCCCGGTGAATGCCCTGGCCCGTGCAATACTTCAAATTGTTCTCCCCCTAGCTCAATATGCTGTTTGTGTTCCAACCCGAGCATGTGTTTGGGCAACGGCATGTCCTCAGCAGCAAAAAGCAGCAGAGATTCTTTAGACATACCTTTACCTTTGTCCAAGAACTCAGCGTCCGATTCATGGATACAAACCGGCACGCCCCACTTATTTGCCAAAGCCGCCGCATCACGGATGTGATCAATATGCCCATGAGTAAGCACTATCTGGGCAAGGGAGGCAGCCCGTTCAGCGAGAAACGCCTCAATCTGAGGCTGCGTATACATCCCTGGATCTATAACGCTGACTTGATCGCCGCTAATTACGGCATAACAATTTGTTTGATAGGGGCCAGTAGCAAAGCCAAGAATCTCCATGACGTTTTACATTAGGCCCCTATCTGACTAAACGCGAAGAGCAGTCTCCCCCAATAAAATTAACGTAGCGCTGCTAGGGCCGCATCGTAGTCTGGCTCCTCAGTGATTTCTGAAACGAGCTCTTGGTGATGCACAACCCCTTGTTCATCGGTAACCACCACAGCTCGCCCAAACAGTCCTTTTAGTGGAGAGCCTTCTAGAACAATGCCAAAGTCTTTTCCAAAAGTGGAACGGAATGCCGACGCCGGAATTACGTTATCCAAACCTTCCGCGGCACAGAAGCGGCTAAGAGCAAAGGGGAGGTCCATGGATACGCACAGGACAACCGTATTGTCCATTCCGCTTGCGAGTTCATTAAAACGTCGGACAGATGCTGCACACACATCGGTGTCCACGGAAGGGAAAATATTAAAAACAATGCGTTTTCCCGCAAAAGTAGCCTCGCTGAGATCTGCAAGGTCTGATCCTGCCAGCGAAAATCGTTTAATTTGCTCTCCCACGCCCGGAAGATTCCCACTGGTAGTTACGTCTGTTCCATGAAAATGTGTTATTGCCATGCCAGCCACAATAGGTGTCTATAACGAGCTTTGCCATAGTTAGGCTCAGAAAAACTAAAAATTCCCAGCACTTTTCAATTTTATGTTGATTTAAATAACAGCATCAGTTTTTATCGGATGCTGTCTCCCACTAGGCTCAATCTAGAATAATCCGCGACTTCATCCGCCCAAGGATCAATAAAACGTAAGGAAACAACTTGTGAGCAACAATAAACAGCGTCGTGAAGAATCGATGCGTGCGCTAGAAAAAGAGATTAAGTCACGGGACCGTTCCGAGAAAGCTAAGCCACTCGGAGTAGTAGCCACAGCTGCCGTAGCCGTTCTAGCTATCGTCGGTGGAATCTATTGGGCAAACTCTTCGGGCTCTAACGACGAGCAGGTCTCTGCAGACGCCTCCTCTACCGCTACAACTACAGCCGAAAAGCCGGATTACAAACCACTATCGCTCACGCGAGAAAAAGCCCTTCCGGACTCGGTGTCCTGCGATTACAAAGATTCCGGCAAAGCTTCCAAGGAAGTATCTAAGCCAAAAACCTCTAACGTGTCCGCCAAAGGCACGGTAAAAGTTGACCTTAAGACCAATAAAGGCGATATTGATCTGGAATTAGACCGCACAGTCTCTCCCTGCACGGTCAACGCTATTGAGCATCTAGCATCCGAAGGCTACTACAACAACACCGTGTGCCATCGTCTGACCACCAATGGCATCTTTGTGCTCCAGTGTGGAGACCCAAGCGGAGCCGGCTCTGGCGGTCCGGGATTCCAATTTGCTAATGAATACCCAACAGACGAGATGAAAGATGCAACCGCACCAGTCGTCTATGGACGTGGCACCATTGCCATGGCCAACGCAGGAAATGACACCAACGGCTCCCAGTTCTTCCTCAACTACAAGGACTCCCTGCTCCCGCCGAACTATACCTACTTTGGCAAGATCTCGGACAGCGGCCTAAAAGTTCTCGATTCTATTGCGGAGGCAGGCGTAAAAGGCGGCGCCGCTGACGGCGCACCCGCTGAAGAAGTCAAAATTGAAAAGGCAACAGTGCAGTCATAGTTTCATGGCTACTTAGGCTTTACAGTAAAGCCCCATGGAGATCCCAGCACGCGACGGGAAAACCTCCATGGGGCTTTTAAAATCGCTTCTCATGAATCAACAGAATTGATCACACACCGCCGATAATATATAATTTCCCTGAGATTTTTCTCTTTATTTTCCCAAAAATGGAAATGCACGCTTAGTGAACTTTCGCTTTTCGCATAAAAGTAAGGTGATACTCATTTCCCCTGACAGCATGCAAAAAGGAAAGTTGCGCAAAGTGCGCAACTAGGCTACCATCACCGTCAGTCTAGATTTCCCTTAACTTAAAAGGACCATTAGCTATGAAGCTCCTCTCCCGCAAGGCTCTTGTTTCGGTTGTCACCGCTACCGCCGTTGCAGCAGGTTCCCTCTCCGCCCCAGCTATCGCCGAGGATAAAGAACAAACCCCTACTGCTTCCTCCCTTGCCAGCCTTAAGGACTTGCTCTCTTCTTCCTCTTCCTCCGAGGACACCGCTGCAGACAGCACCACGGGCACCGCTACCGCAACCGCTAAGAAAAAGGACGCTACCAAGATCTTTGAAGATGTCAAAGCATGGGTTGGCATCATCTCTGCTGTACTAGGCATCCTCACCACCATTATCACCTTCAGCGGAAAAATTGATCGCCTCTTCTCCAAGAAGTAAGAATTAATTCTTTCACAATAAATGGGCTTATCTCCTTAAGGAGATAAGCCCATTTATTGTGAATCCCCCATTCGGATCCAAAAAGCGCCACAACCTTTATTGCTTCCGCTAGCCTCCAGAGGTCACTCGATAAACGTCAAAAACTCCCTCGGTGTTTCGCAGCTGAGTCATCAATGACCCTAGTTGTTTAGTGTCCGATACGGAGAAAGTAAAGCGTACGGTAGCCACATGATCGTCAGAGCAATTGGAGTTCATGGCTATAACCTGGACTCGTTGTTCATTGATCACCCGGGTCAGGTCCATAAGCAGACCATCGCGATCGAGCGCTTCCAATTGGAGTGTGGCGGCAAAGACCGAGCCACCTTCAGATGCCCACGAGACCGAAATAAGGCGCTGAGGCTCGTTTTTCAAACTATCTGCGTTGGTACAATCCGTCCGATGCACAGATACCCCGCCCCCGCGTGTGACAAACCCAAAGATCTCGTCACCAGGAACTGGCATACAGCATTTAGCTAGCTTTGCCATGACATCCGGGCTTCCTTCAACCAAGATGCCATTTTTGTCCGTGACCTGTGTCTTAGAATTAACCAGCTCGCTAAAAGGTGTACGTGCTACCAAAGTGTCTTCAGCATCGTCTGTACTGCCAAATGCAGCCATGAGCCGGTTGACCACGTGCGCTGCAGATACCGACCCCGATCCGATAGCGGTATAAAGAGCATCTACGTCTGGATAGTGCAGCTCCGTTGATACTTGTTTCATCGAATGTGCAGTGAACAAACGATGCATAGGAAGTCCGCCTCGTTGCACCTCTGCTGCGAGAGCATCGCGTCCAGCTTCGAGGTATTCCTCACGGCGTTCTTTTGCAAACCACTGTCGGATCTTTGCTTTAGCACGCGGCGAGACAACAAAATCTTGCCAATCGCGCGACGGTCCTGCATTTTGATCCTTTGAGGTAAATACCTCGACCCGATCACCAGATTTTAGTTTAGTTTCAAGCGCTACGAGCTTACCGTTGATCTTAGCGCCGATACAGCGATGCCCCACTTCTGTATGCACTGCATAGGCAAAATCAACAGGGGTTGAGTCCACCGGTAAGTTGACCACATCGCCTTTAGGCGTGAAAGCAAAAATTTGTTTACTTGTAAGGTCATAACGCAAGCTATCCAAAAATTCATTGGGATCAGCTGCTTCCTTTTGCCAGTCCAGCAGCTGTCGCATCCAGGACATCTGGTCGATCTCGGCTTGTTCGCCGCTGTTCTTGCCTTTAGTCTCTTTATAACGCCAATGCGCGGCAATGCCGTATTCAGCGTTGAAGTGCATCTCATGCGTTCGCACCTGGACCTCAAGCGGCTTACCGGTATCCCCCATCACTGTGGTGTGAAGAGACTGATAAACCCCAAATTTAGGGGAAGAAATATAGTCTTTAAACCGTCCTGGCATTGCAGCGTAGAAGGCATGGACAACGCCGATCGCCGCGTAACAATTATTAATGCTATCTACGAGAATCCGAATTCCAACGAGGTCAAAGATATCTTCAAAATCTTTTCCTCGTACGATCATCTTCTGGTAAATAGACCAATAATGCTTTGGTCGTCCCATAACCTCGGCTTCAATATGATTTTCTTTTAAAGCCTGCTGCAGTTGAGAGGTTATTTCTTTGAGATACCGATCTCTCGAAGGCGCACGGTCTGCTACCAAACGCACCACTTCCTCATACTTTTTTGGGTAGAGGATCGCAAAAGAAAGATCTTCAAGCTCCCACTTCACGCTCGCCATTCCGAGCCTGTGGGCCAAAGGAGCAATCACTTCAAGCGTTTGACGTGCTTTTTTGGCTTGCTTCTCTGGTGGAAGGAAGCGCATAGTACGCATGTTGTGCAGGCGATCAGCCACTTTGATCACCAGCACGCGGGGATCTTGGCTCATAGCCACGATCATTTTTCGGATGGTCTCTGCTTCCGCAGCGGCGCCTAGGGCTACTTTATCCAGCTTGGTCACGCCGTCGACAAGCCGTGCTACTTCCTCTCCGAAGTCGCGCGTGAGGTCTTCTAAGGAATATTCTGTGTCCTCTACGGTGTCATGAAGCAACGCAGCTACAAGCGTTGTGGTATCCATGCCGATTTCCGCGGCGATCGTCGCCACTGCAAGCGGATGGGTGATATAGGGATCACCTGATTTCCGGAAGACGCCTTCATGAAGATGCTCTGCAGTGGTATAGGCTCGGTCTAAAAGTACAGGGTCAGCCTTGGGATGAAATTCCCGGTGGATAGCCAATAATGGTTCCAGGACCGGATTAACGCGAACTCGGTTGCCCGTTAAGCTTCGCGCCAAACGTGCAGACATGCTCCGCATTGAGCTTTGCTGCTTCTGTGGTCGTTTTTCTTGCGCCATCGCCACACCCATGTGCCCTTTCCGTATACGCAGGGCCGGTAAAGCAGCCCCTTGTATCCATCCGCTAACCGGAGATTAATTTATGCTCTCTGGTTCATTCACTACTACAAGAGGTGCGTCGCTGAGCCGCTCTCGTCCTTTGAGGTTTTTTACTTCTAAAACAACTGCATACCCGGCAACTGTTCCACCGCAATTTTCAATCAGCGACTTCGCTGCTATGAGTGTACCGCCTGTGGCTAAAACATCATCAATGAGGACTATCCTTTTACCATGAAGATCGATCCCCTCGCCTGGCAGCTCTAAAGCAGCCGTGCCATATTCAAGTTCATATTCTTGAGTATGCACAGGGGGTGGAAGCTTACCCTTCTTTCTGATGGCGAGGATTCCCTTACCCGTGTTATAAGCCACCGCCGAGCCGAGAAGGAAACCACGCGCATCCAACCCTCCGATAAGGTCCGCGCCCATCTTTGTCGCCGCCGCCAACAACTCATCTACAACAAGTCGGAATGCCTCGGGGTCCGCCAATACTGGGGTCAGATCTTCAAAAAGAATACCGGGAGCAGGAAAGTCTGGAACAAACCTCGTCTTCGAGGCAAGCGCATCTCGTGCGTTCATATAAGTGCAGTGGCTCATGCTTTTATCCTTGGAGCAACGTAATTCAAATGGGTGGACAGGAATCATGCATTCCTACCATGATTTCAGCGGGGAAAACGCAGCAAGAAAATGCTTGTCGACGTCCTTATCAAGCGTCAGACTCAGCATCATCTTCAGCGAGTCATAAAACGAACTAAAGCTATCGAGCCCCCACTACGTTCCAGCGGTCCATATTCCAACCAATCCCAGATAAGTCTGTATTAGTAACTACGTTACCCACTGCCTTATCCACCACGAACACTCGGGGTTGAGAAGCTAAAGGAATAGTGGGTACTTCTTCCCAAGAACGCCGCTCTGCGGCCCGCGTCGCCTGGACATTATTGCTCAGGTTGGACACATCCGCGTACTCCGATGCCGGATCTATTGCCATCAAGATCGCGTCGATAGTGCCTTCCTCGATGAGACCAACGCCAGAATCTGTGACGTGAGTGTGACTCAGATCCGCTAGAGATGCAGCCTCTTTAGCCGCATCTTCGATTGTGATTCCGGCAGGAGCACACGATTTACTAATTTCCTCGACCATGGCTTTCTTCCGCGGATCTGGGCCATCATATCCCACCTTGATTGTCTTGCCTTCTAGCCGCTTAGCTGCGTCAATATTAACGTGAGTGTGCGGCTCGATGATGTCTTTCAGCTGTGCATTGACTGCATCAGTCGCGCGCACTGTTCTCGCGTGCACCGGTTGAACATCCACTCCGGATGCGGTGCTTGACGCCTTAGCTACGCTCGCCTGGTCTACGCATGCGGCCAAAGCCCGACGTGCTTCAACATCCGAGAATATTCCAGCATTACCCAATATCAGCGAGTCCGTTAACAAGCCCGTTTCTGCTGCTACCGTGTAAGGATTGTGAGAATCATTGCGGTCGAGCCAACTAATCAAATCTGTGTTAGTCACGTCTGCAATTTGTAGGCTGCCGTTATTTCTCAACTCATTGAGATCAATGCCCCGTGGCCAAACAACTAGTCGATCAAGCGCGGCTTTTTCTCCGTTATACAAATCATTACGAACAAAGACGACTTCCCCTTTGTCCCCGACCGACTCTATTTTAAAAGGTCCTGAGGCGACCTGTAGCTCTGGATCAAAATGACTCAAGTTAAAGCCGTTATTCCAGATATCTGCAACCCTGGACAAAGCCGTATAGTCCCTGGATTTGAGAAGCCTATTGAGCTCTTCGAGATCTATTCCAGCCTTAGCGGCCACTGCGTGTGCAGGCATAAGAACGCCAGCACCAAAAAGCTGGCGCCACCGCGCACCAAAGTTTTCTTTATACACCACTGTCGCTTGCTTTGAGCCTGCTGTGCAATCGACATGGTCAACCTGCTGAGCCAATGGCATGTGCGACTCAAATAAAGAATTCATGCTGCCAGCTGTAAAAGCTAAAAGGAAAGCATCGCATGTCACGGGCTTCCCATCCGAGTACACAGCGCTATCCGCAATCTTGTATATAACCCGTTGGTTGGGGCCAGGAAGAACCTGGGTCTCCACCAGAGTTCTATTGGGAATCAACTGCCCTTTGGGGCCTGAAACATAGGCAGAAGGATAAAGCCTTCCGGCCATCAGCTGAGCATTCGTAGAAATTCCGAGATTAGTACCGGCGTTTGTAGTTACCAGGTAATCGTCTACTGCGTACCCAAAGTGCTTGCTGTTACCAGCTGCCCCATTTCGAGCCCCGTCGCTACCACAAGCAGTCAAAAGGACTGAGGATGCGATTACTGCGGCAAGTGTTTTCAGAGCAAACCCTATGCCCCGACCAGGTTTTACCGGTAATGGCCACCTCATATGGCTATATCCGTGGTCTTTCGGTGCGCTCAATAGACGGACCCTTCACTTAGTCAAAGAGTTAGAAACTCTACGCTTCTCTATCAAAAAGTATAGAACGCCACACCCTGACCACATCAATCCTTATTATATTCTTTCTTGCATCCGACGTTGCTGCGCTTTTTACAAAACTGCCTCTTGTCCCTGGTACCCGGGGACAAGAGGCAGTACGTGATTGTGTTTTGCCTAACGACGTTGTGGGCGCCAGCTAGCACCTGTAGACGTAGGAGAACTTACGGTGCGCTTGTGGCTCTGAGAAAGATCAGAGACATACACGTCACCGGAATTTTCCACAGAGTCTTTAGCCTTATTCTGCGGATTTCGATGTTCCTCGACCTCAGCGTTGTGGGCTTTAGTCTCCTTCGAGCGGTTTTTCAGACTCACAAGGATCGGAGTAGCAAGGAAGACAGAGGAGAAGGTTCCCTCAATAACACCAATCAGCTGTACAAGCGCCAAATCCTTGAGCGTTCCTACGCCCAACAGCCACACTGCAATAACGATGAGAGCAAGAATCGGAAGTGCCGAGATAACGGTAGTGGAAATGGAACGCATCACGGTTTGGTTCACTGCTAGATTTGCATGCTCGGCATAAGTTCGAGACCGGTTTCCTAAGTAACCAGCTGTATTCTCGCGGACTCTATCAAAAACAATGACGGTGTCATAAAGCGAAAACGCGAGAACCGTGAGCAAACCAATGATTGTTGCGGGAGAAACTTCAAAGCCGAGAAGCGCATAGATACCTGCGATGGCAACAAAGTCTATGAGAAGCGCCGTAATAGCCGCCACGGCCATTTCGCGTTCCAAACGCACAGCAATGTAGATAAACACGGCAACCAAAAAGACGAACATGGAAATCAACATCCGCTTAGTGATCGTAGAACCCCACGATTCTGAGACCGTGGAATCACCAATAGCATCTGGAGTTTGTTTCCCGGAGGCGTCGGCAGGCTTATAAGCCTCAAAAAGTGCCTGCCGGGCGCTGCCGATCTGTTCTTCCGAAAGCCTCTTGGAATTAATCTCTAGGATCCGGGTATCGCCAGCTCCTACGATCTGGACCAACTTTGGCTCAACGCCCGTGGCATCCTCAAAGGTTTTAGAAACTGAAGCGGTTTCCAGATTTCCTGCCGGCATGTTGATTTTTGTACCGCCAACAAAATCAATACCGAGACTAAACCCGCGAAGAGCGATACTGACAAGACATACAAGCAGAATTGCCGCAGTTGTCCAGTACCAAGTCCGGCGCCTGCCTACAAAGTCGAGGCCGCCGCCACCGGTATAAAGCTTATTTAGAACTCCTTTGGAACTCACTTGTTGTCTCCCTCGTGCTTATCAGCTTCTTTGGAGTCGACGGATACCCCGACGAGCCCCTGTTCGGAGTCAGCTACTGTGGTTTCGCGCAGCTTCCGTTCCTGTTCACGCTGTTGGGCGATCTTAAAGATTTTGCCCATCCCATTCGCGCTCGGTTGAGCGGTCCACGGCTTACGTGAAGCCATAATCACCAGTGGCGCAGTAACCAAGAAGGTCACCACAATGTCAAAGAGCGTCGTAAGACCCAACGTAAATGCAAAGCCCTTAACATCTCCGACGGCGAGGATATAAATAATGACCGCGCCGATGAGCGTAACAGCGTTACCAGTGATAATCGTTTGCTTAGCACGTTCCCAACCGCGAGGAACGGCTGAACGGAAAGTACGTCCATCTCTTACCTCATCCTTGATGCGCTCATAGAGAACTACGAAGGAGTCAGCTGTAGTACCAATACCAATAATCAAACCTGCGATACCGGCCAGATCCAAGGAATAACCTATCCAGCGGCCGAGCAAAACCAAAGACCCGTACACCAGAGCGAAAGAAGTAAATAGTGAGAAGATCGAGATGATTCCAAAGAACCGGTAGAAGTAGAAGGAAAATGCTGCTACTAATGCCAGCCCTACAAGCCCTGCAATCAGGCCGGCTTTCAACGAAGCCGTTCCTAAAGATGCAGGAACTGTAATGGTGGTTCCACCAGATTCACCATTTTCACCCGCAAAGCTCAACGGGAGTGCTCCGTATTTCAGATTGTTAGCCAACTCTTGAGCTTCTTGCTGGCTAAAGCTACCCGTAATCGATGTCGCCGAGCCAACTGGTGTCGGAGACTGGATTACAGGAGCAGAAATGATTTGGGAGTCGAGGGTGATTGCTACTTGCTTTTGCAGATACTTCTGTGTCAAATCAGCCCAGGTAGCACTCCCCTGATCGCCATTTTCTGATTTGAAGGAAAAACCAATCTCCATCTGGCCGGTTTGGCTGTTGAGACCACCGGTGATCGGGCGGTTAGTGTCTATCTCGTTGCCAGTAAGCCGCTTTGCGTCCTTGGCTTCTGGGTTCTCCCCGATAAGCGTAGGAACTGGGTCAAGTACATAAACTCGACCGCTGCTGGGGTCACAAGTGACCAATGGCAAAGCTGCCTCATCAGTTCCTTGAAGTGGATCCGGCTGATCAGTGCATTTAAGCAAAGAGCTTGCAGCCAACTGTGTTGTGGCATCCGTAGACTGGCGATCCTTCTTCAGCGCATCAATAACTTTTTTACGGAAAGCCTCGGCCTCGATAGAGTTCGCTGGAGTCTCCGGAGCTGCAGCGGTAACTTTGGGTGCCTTTGCGTCTTTTTCTTCTTTGCCTTGGGATTTAGCCAAAGCCTTAGAGGTGTTCTCAAGCGCGGTGTTTGCCTCATCAGCATTAAGCACCCCGATAGAGACCCAACGGTTTGCCATAGCTTCTAAGGAATCAAGCAATTTTGCGGTATCCGGCTGGGCTGGGGTTGCAACAGGACGGAACAACAACTGAGACGTCTGTCCGAGTGCTCGTGCCTGAGAAGTGTCTTCACCTGGAACAGTAATAACAAGGGTATTCCCGTCCGTGACAACACTTGCGCCTGAGACTCCCATACCGTTCACACGGTTTTCGAGGATCATCCGCGCCTGTCGCAACTGTTCATCAGTAGGGTTTGCGCCTTGTGGTACCAAAGTAACGCGGGTACCACCCTGCAGGTCAATACCAAGCTTTGGTGTGGCCTTATGGTCACCTGTGGCAAAGATCAATGCATAGATCACGGCGATAATCAGGATAAAAAGAGCAAGTGCCCGTTTGGGCCACGCTCTGGATCCTTTAGCCGCCTTCTGTGATTGCGAAGGCAATTGAAAGTTCTCCTCTTAACAATTCTGCTCTCCTCTTTTATGTATAGAAGAGAGCGACGATGATTCCGCAAACATGCACTATGGCTCGTCGTCAACAAAATCAAATCTATGTGTGATATCGGTCAGGCCTAACGGGAAAACCGTCGCCACAACCGTTCCATTCCGCGCCTGAGAAAACGCTAACAGGGATATCCCGGCTAATGGTACGGCATAACCCCGGCAAGATGTCAGACACCCACCCGGTTAAGGTGACCCTAATAATTAAAAATCTTTTACGCTCGCGGAATTCCAAGGGGCTTAGCTTATGTCCATGGGGCGCTTAGTACCCCACGTTTAGCTATTTGAGCCCAGCTGAGTGTCATCTTCATGGTTTTCCGGCTTAGCCTCCGCAGCCGCTTTATTGGTTTCTGCGGTCAAATTTTTAACCACGGCAAACTTTTCATACGTACTAACCACACCAGGACTTGTCTCAAGCTCAACGGTTTCCGCATCGATACCCCGGATCGTCGCATGCAATCCGGCTGTGGTGACAACAACATCTCCGATCATCACACTATCTTGTAGCTCCTTGAGCTCTTGCATCCGTCGCTTCTGCTTCTTCTGTAGCAAAAACGACGGAAGTACTAGAACTAGTAGGAGGGCAATAAGCAGGAGGAAATTAGTAGACATAGGACCTCAGTTTGCCAGAAAGAATGGCACTAACGTTAGCCGCCCCCTAACTAGACTCGTCACCAAAATGTGCCAGGCCTTCCGGAGGCACTAATCCTAAATGACGCCAGGCTGCAGCAGTGGCAACACGCCCCCGCCCTGTTCTCGTTATCATTCCTGCGCGTACTAGGTACGGCTCACACACTTCTTCCACCGTCGAGGGCTCTTCCCCCACGGCGATTGCCAGTGTGTTTACTCCCACAGGCCCTCCCCCGTGGCCCTTAATAAGCGCCTCCAAAACAGCCAGGTCTAGACGATCAAGCCCTTTTTCGTCCACGTCAAACACAACTAAAGCCGAACGCGCAGCCTCCACATCGATATGCCCATCGGAGTGAACCTCTGCAAAATCCCGCACCCGGCGCAAAAGCCGGTTAGCGATACGAGGCGTTCCCCTGGAACGCGAAGCTATCTCGATTGCCGCCGCATCATCGATGGTAACGCCAAGGATCTTAGCAGCACGCAGCACAACCTTAGTCAGGTCAGAATTTTCATAAAACTCCATTTGTGCAGTGAAACCGAAACGATCCCGCAAAGGACCTGTGAGCATCCCGGAGCGAGTCGTAGCACCTACAAGGGTAAACGGCGCTAGTTCCAACGGAATCGATGTGGCCCCTGGCCCCTTACCCACGATCACATCGATCCGAAAATCCTCCATTGCCATGTACAACATCTCTTCTGCAGGACGCGCCATCCTGTGAATTTCATCGATAAAAAGCACGTCGCCTTCCATCAGATTAGACAGCATCGCTGCCAGATCTCCGGCTCGCTCCAACGCCGGCCCTGAGGTCATTCTTAGGCTCGTTCCCAACTCATAGGCAATGATCATTGCCATCGTTGTTTTTCCCAAACCAGGTGGGCCAGACAGCAGCACGTGGTCTGGAGTAACACCACGTTTTTTTGCACCCGTCAGCACAAGGTTAAGTTGTCCCCGAACTTTAGGCTGTCCGATAAACTCCTCGATGCTTCTCGGCCGCAGTGTTGTCTCTGCATCATTTTCGCCAGCCTGCTGACGAGCATCGACCGGGGCATTTTTAGGTCTACCGGTCTCAGAAACCTGGCCTCCAGACGGAACAATATTGAATTCTGTCTTTTCTATGTTTGCCATGGATTATCGCTGCCCTTCGTCCTATTTCTTTTTCCCCAGCGTGCTCAGGGCTAACCGCAGCGCCTGGGATGTAGTAGCGTTCGGAGATTCGCTCAACACGGAATTCAACGCAGGTTCTGCAACTTTCTCTGTAAAACCAAGTCCGAGAAGAGCCTCCAACACCTGTGCGGAAACATCACTCGTTGCAGAAGATGAGCCTCCCGACGCAGGGGTAGCACCCCCATCGGTAATAAAAGCTGAAACCTTGTCTTTGAGGTCGACAATAATCCGCTCTGCGACTCGCTTTCCCACCCCGGGGATACGTTGTAGAGTTTTTGCATCCTGATTAGCAATCGCCTGAGCTAAATCCACTGCTGACAACACTGATTGTGCCGCCAACGCCAGCTTTGGCCCTAGTCCAGAGACAGTCTGCAGCAGCGTAAACATCTGCCGAGCTTCATCACTAGCAAACCCATAAAGAGTTTGGGAGTCTTCTCTGACCACCATCGTAGTCAGGACAAAGAATTCTTCGCCTCTGCGCATTTGAGACAAAGTGCTGGGACTAGCGAGCACCTCATACCCAACCCCGTTACATTCAATAACTGCGCTACCAAGACCGATGGAGGCTACAGTCCCGCGAAGGGAAACGATCATGGTTAATACCTTTCATTGAAAATCTTCTTTTCCGCACATTGTGAATATTTTTGGGAAGATTATTTCGCTATTCCAGAGACAATCCGCAGCGGCTCAGCTTTCTTCCATCAATCGTATCGTCAAAATTATCGGGCTACGCGCCTCACGGATCGCATCGACTTATGTGTTATTTTCTGCAGCTGCTTTAGCCAGCAAGGCTAGCCGTTTTTTCTGTTCTGCACTCTGTCTTTCGGTTTTACGTTGTATCTCCAGCATAAGGGCACGCCAACAGTGACAAACCGCAAGCGCTAAAGCATCTGCTGCATCGGCAGGTTTAGGAGGCTCACTTAAACCCAAAATCCGGGTAATCATTGCGGTCATTTGTTTCTTGTCTGCTCGCCCATTCCCAGAAATAGCTTTTTTCGCTTCGCTAGGGGTGTACATGTGTACATCAATTCCACGCTGAGCTGCCGCTAGCACCAATACCCCGACTCCATGTGCTGTATGCATCACCGTAGAGACGTTGCCTCTCTCAAAAATCCGCTCAATAGCCACTACATCGGGCTGATACTCATCCATCCATTCGTTTGCTGCATCACTCAGTTCCAGCAGACGCACAGTAAGATCAGCGTGAGGTGGAGTTCGTACCACCCCTACCGCAATAGGCATTACTTGCCGACCACGTCCAGCTTGTACTACGGATAGGCCGCACCGGGTAAGACCAGGGTCAATCCCCATTACTCGTAAACCTTCGGTGCTCATTCCCACATTCCCTTTATCTGTCCCCTTAGGAGCTCTCGATTAAAAGCCATTGTTGCCAAGGCTTTTCGTATGTATCACACAACAAAAAATCACCACATATAAAAAGGTGATGCAGTCTCGCTCAATTATCCTGAGAGCTAATAATCCACACAAAGCACGGTTGCTTTTGTACTTTTAATTATTTCTAGCAACTCAAGAATTCCACACACGTTCTAAATTTAGCACATAATTGCGAAAATTCTCTCGCTCTAATTCCGCCACCCAAGAACAAGAACAAACCCACCGCCTAGTACACTGCACTAACTACGGTGGGCTGATCTGGTGGGCTATTTGCTAAGCGTCGAGCTCAGCGAGAACCTCATCACTAAGATCCATGTTTGTAAAGACATTCTGAACATCATCAGAGTCTTCAAGTGCATCAATCAAGCGGAAAATTTTCCGAGCATCGTTAGCCTCCAGAGGAACTAGAACGTCTGCGCGGAAATCAGAATCTGCGTCCTCCACCTCAATGCCATTTTCCGTGAGTGCATCGCGAATAGCCGCGGTGTCGCCCGGCGCTGAGAGCACCTCAAACTTATCGCCGACTTCGTTGACTTCTTCTGCTCCCGCATCGAGTACAGCCATGAGCACGTCGTCCTCAGTAAGTTCTCCCTTGTTTACCAGGACTACCCCGCGACGCTTAAACATGTAAGAAACCGCACCGGACTCTGCCATATTTCCGCCGTTTTTGGTCATAGCGGTACGAACTTCAGAAGCTGCTCGATTGCGATTATCGGTAAGGCACTCAATAAGTACTGCTACCCCGTTGGGGCCGTAGCCTTCATACATGATGTTCTGCCAGTCTGCGCCACCGGCTTCCTCACCGGATCCGCGCTTACGGGCACGCTCAATATTATCGTTAGGAACGGAAGCCTTCTTGGCCTTCTTAATCATGTCATCCAAGGTTGGATTCGCAGAAGGGTCCCCACCACCAGTACGTGCAGCAACCTCGATATTTTTAATCAGCTTGGCAAATTCTTTACCGCGCTTAGCATCGTTAGCAGCCTTCTTATGTTTGGTGGTAGCCCATTTGGAGTGGCCTGACATTGACTCCCTTTCATAGTGGTGCGCCGTACAATCCCCACTTTTATAAGGTGAGCACTGATATTTTGATTCTGATGCCATTACCAATGGTGTCTGAACGAGCTGCTTTTATAGACAGCAAACTCATAACGGTAATGCCATAAAACTGAACATACGACGTCGTCATGTAACGCAACGGCGCCATTATACGGCAGATTCTGCAATTTTTTAGCGTTCGGCAGATTTTGAGCCTTATTTTCTTCTATCCGAGCTTCTCCACACCGCCTTCAGACTCTCCCTTTACCTCTGGCGTGGCAAAAGGAAGGGGTTCTTCTGTGTCTGAAATGCTTCTGGTTAATCCTTCTTGAGTGGTGATAGCAACAAGATCACCAGAACGATTAAAAATCCGCCCTTGGGTCAGCGCGCGACCTCCGTGTGCAGACGGAGAGACTTGATCATAAAGGAGCCACTCATCTGCCCTAAAGGGGCGGAGGAACCACATCGCATGATCTAGTGATGCTATTTTAACTCGCTCCTGCGAATGAGGAACGAGCGAAGCATGTAATAGCGTCATGTCAGACATGTACGCAAGAGTGCAAATATGGAAGGTTTCATCATCAGGCAACGCTTCTTTTGATTTGAACCAGATTACCTGTTGGCTTGCGGTATAAGGATTGTGATCAAAGTCAGCATCGGGCACTTTCCTAATGTCCCAGTCGCCCCATTCATCAAGGAGCTCCCTAGAACTTGCGGGGAGAGCTTTTCTGTCCACTTGAACTTGTTCTGGCTCAGGCACCCGGCGCATGAGGTCGGAGTGCTCTGGGCCGCAGTCATCTCGTCGATGAAAGCTCGACTGCATACTAAAAATAGGGCGTCCGTCCTGGATTGCGGTCACATGTCGAGCAATAAAACTCCTGCCGTCTTTCACCCGGTCAACCTGAAAGATCGTAGGCTGTGAAGAGTCACCGGCACGAACAAAGTAAGCGTGAAGGGAATGCACGATAAAGGCTTCAGAAGGAACTGTTCGGGTCGCTGCTACCAATGCCTGTGCAGCCACTTGGCCGCCGAAGGTTCGAGTGAGGGAAGATGCCACTGCAGGACCGCGAAAAATATCTCTATCAATATTTTCAAGATTTAAAACTTCATATATCTTGCTCATCGATAATCCTTCACCGTCATCCACCTATTTTCTACTACCCTGGTCAAATCTACCTGCACCTCTAGGGTTTTTCATTGGTCCTATCCCTATGCTCAGACTGGGTACCCCTACCGTAACTTTTGTTCCCGATCCCTGTGTCTAGACGTCTAATACTATTGAGGCTGCGGTATGTTCCCTTATGTATGCTGTCGGTTGTTCGTAGGGTGCACGTAGTGAAAAAACTGATACCAAGCTCTGCCTTGGTGAGTCTTCTGTTGTGGGTATTGTGGGTAGCTTCGCGAGTAACTCTGGTGCGGCTCGTTTTACAGGAGACCAGCCCAGTAGGCGACGTAAAATACTATTTTGTCGGTGTATTCCGCCTAGTCCCCGGCGCGTTAAAAGAGTATCCCGAGGTGGGCACATGGCCTATTAACCTGCTGGGCTGGATTACCGGCAGCAACTTAGAGCATTTTATTATTGGCTTTGTCATTATGTGCTTGCTTGTCGACGCCCTCTTCTACGCTTTTCTAGTCACATCGCGCTGGCGCGGTCGCACTATAGCGGCCCTTTATTGGTGTGCCTTTGGTCTGGCCACTATGCAGGTGTTCATACTCAGGCTAGATATTGTCCCTGGCGTGCTTGTAGGACTAGCTGCATTATCTCTGTTCTCGCATCCTTATGTGGCCTCATGGATACTAGCTTTCGCTACAAGCATGAAGCTTTGGCCTGGAGTTCTTGCTGCTGGCTTGGTAGGAAAATTCTCTTCCGGCAAAAGTTGGCTGCGCCTTCTCTCTTTTGCGGTTGCCCTCCTAGCCTTCGGGTCTATCGTTTATATTCAGGGTGGGTGGGAGCGTCTCCTTTCCCCTCTGACGTATCAGAGCGATCGCGGCTTACAGATTGAGTCTTTGCCAGCCACCCTCTTCATGTATCGGGCGATAACTTCACCTGAAGATTATGAGGTCTTCTACGCGGCGTCGAAAAGCTTTGAAATTATAGGACCGGGTGTAGAAACCGCGGCGTCGATAAGCACGTGGCTCATGGGCGCTACCGTTGTCTTTGTTTTGCTCTGGGCGCTCAAACATTTTCTTTTTGGTACGTGGCGCGCATATCCCACTTTATGTTGGTCAATTGCTGTTGCCTTGCTGTTAATAGTGACCAATAAGGTGCTATCACCCCAGTACATCATCTGGGTAGGTCCGCTCGTGGCCATTGCATTACTGGTTAAGCCTAAGTCCGTATTTGCAGTCATTGAGGCTCTCATCATGGTGGCGCTAGCTTATTTCAGTTGGCAGGTATATCCGCAGAATTACCCCAGCATCATGCAGGTTCCCTTTGATCACACTGATGGCGTTAATGCACTAGTAATTCGGAATGTTTTGTACCTAGTGGCTACTGCCGTTGCTCTTGTATGGGCGATACGGGCCTCTGTTGTGGATCATGACCCTACGCTGCCCACAGAACGGTCTTTTCAAGCTTTGCCAAAAACATTTCCTGAATTAAAAGAAGAAAGCTCCAGCATAGAAAACCCATCCCTCCTGTCTATGCAAGAGCCTCCTGTGCAATCACCGATCTTGCAGCCCGAGCACACACAACCTTGTGCTATAAAGCAAGCCACAGATTGGGCTGCGCAGGCACCGCGCATCGTGTCCGATCAGTCAACACATTCCGGTCAACCCAGTTCTTTCACATCTGGCATGCAGAAGAAATAGTTTCAGGCTACCCAGAAATCATTGAACATCGTTCAATTAGTGGCTTATAATTACGCAACTATGACCTTCTACAGCGTTAGGATGCGGGCAAGTCTTCAGGGGCAACATATCTCTGGGGCCGAAACCCTTGTTTCTTGTCCCACAGATGTGCCCCGCCTGACCGCACAATTCGTTGAACGCGCCATGAATCATGCCAAAGGCGTCCCCGACGCAATTACCACAAAAATAGAGAGTATCCCCGAGTCAGATATTCAACGTGTGCCTCGTCTTCTCACACGAGAGTATCAAGCGCGTGACTGCCACGATGCCCATGGCTTTGTACAACAGCAACTTACTACAGTGTGCTCTGCTGAAGTTGCACAGAAGGCCGTAGATTTACTTCTTACAATCCGTAATATGCGTGGGGCAATCCTATTAGATGCTCACTCTGCTCGCCGACTCGAACCCGATCACAACAGAGGTATCCGGGCCTCCAATTTCGGGGACGCATCATCAATCTCGGCGAAGCCTGACAACAAAGAAATAGGAATAAGCAAAAACCACTACCACGAGGCGCTCATTCTATCTTCCAAGGTTATGAGTGCGCCGGGAATTATCGCAGAGATCTGCATTTCAGACGACCCCGATTACACCACCGGGTATGTTTCTTTAAACGGCGTTTATACTCGTGTACATACTATGAAGCGCTTGGGCTCTCCCTTAGGCGGAAGAGTATTTATTTTAGATTCGGAGAAAGCAAGCGTTGCCACAGCAATCAATCACATAGAGAACACCCCGGTTTTAATTTTATGACTCTCCCTGACTCTCAGCATCCCGCAGCATCTGCGCATCCAGGTCGTACAACAGTTTTCTCCCCTCTCGGAGAGTTTGCGGGAGAGAAAAATCGTTGTTGGTCTGATCAAGGACTATTACGAACTCCAGCACGATTCGATGGGCCGCAAACGCCGCTAACCCTTATAGAGGGCGCGGAGATGTGTTTGTTTGCTTCTTCTGACTATCTCGGATTATCAGTTCACCCAGCGGTGCAAGAAGCTGCCATCCAGGCTATTCATGATTTTGGCACAGGATCCGGAGGGAGCAGGCTTACCACAGGCACCAATCTCCACTCCGCTTTAGAGCAACAACTCGCAACGTTCTTTGGCGTTGAGGATGCTGTATTTTTTGCGACCGGCTACCAAGCTAATCTTTCTACAATCGCCACAATTGCCACAGCATCAACCACCGTGTACTCAGATGAGCTCAACCATGCATCCATTATTGACGGATGCCGGATGTCCAAGGCTCAGGTATGCGTGTATCCGCACAACGATATGCCGACACTCGAGCGCATGCTCAAAGACTGCAGGACACCGCATGCCCTGGTTATCAGCGATGCCGTTTTTTCCATGACCGGCGAAACCGCGCATATTAATGATTTACGCGCGCTCTGTAACAAACATAGCGCTTGGCTTTTGCTTGACGACGCCCACGGGGTCGGAGCACTAGGCCCCACGGGAAAAGGTATTACTGAAAAAACTGGCATCGATTCTACTCGTGAAATTCTCATCGGCACTGCAAGCAAAGCCCTAGGCTCCGAAGGCGGCTTTGTCCTATGCAATCATGAGGTGGCAACCTTATTGCGGAATAGAGCGCGAAGCTACGTCTTTTCTACGTCGCCAACACCTGCGACTGTTGCCAGTGTAGCTGCCGCTCTTTCAGTCATTGAGGATGAGCCTGAGCGTTTAGAGGCTTTACACAACAACATCGTATATTTCAGCCGACTCCTGGGTATCCCGGTATCCCAAACGCCCATCATCCCTATCCATGTAGGTGATTCCGCACGTGCTGTAAGCATCTCGCAATCACTTGCCGATGAAGGATTCTTTGTACCCGCTATCAGATATCCCACTGTAGCCCGGCGATCAGCGCTCTTGAGAGTCACGCTAACCGCAGCCCACACTACTCAGCAATTAAGGCGACTTGCTGAGGCCATCCAGCGGCTGATGCCGCAGAATCACTAAATTGTTGTTGCCGGCTTATGAATAATCGGCGAATTCGAAAAATTCGGGAAGCTTCGCTGTACCTCCTAGCCGCAACCAACGCACGAGCGTTCGCGTTCGTAATGCGCGGGTATCCGCAACAGCGTCATTATAAAAGCGGTGCGCTAAAGAAAGACGAGTTTCCGCATCAACGATCATCGGTTCCGCAGACTCTCCAATCGCGGCAATCCGGGCAGAAATTACCCGCTCTTTTTCCGCTCGATCAGCAAACGTCTCATACCCAAGTTGAATTTTCTGAGCCGCCTGAGCTTCCAACACTGTCTCAGGATGTAATGCAGCTACCAGCGCGGCACGCCGGTCAAGAGCCGCCTGCAATGCTTGCAACGCAGAATCTGTGCGGATATGCAGACGGTTCAGCCTCTGTGCCATCATCCATGCCCACACCACGATAAAAGTGAGCAGGACCGCAATAACTATCATCAATATGGTGGTCATAGCAATCAGATCTCTACTTTCGTGCCATCAGCAACAGTCTCATAAACCCGGACTATTTCAGAGGCAATCCGCTCCCAGTCATATTGACTTGCTCTAGTCTCACCGGCTCTAGCTAGTTGTTCTCTACGCTCTGGGGAATGTATAAGTAACCGCAGCGCATCCGCCAGCGCAGAAGCATCCCCGTTATGGAACAACAATCCAGCTGGTGTAGGAGAATCTGCATCACATACTGCGTGAAAAGCCTCTAGGTCACTTGCAACCACTGCGCAACCAGCGGCCATTGCCTCGACCAGCACGATACCAAAGCTCTCGCCTCCGGTGTTAGGCGCAACATAAATATCAGCTGCGCCCAAAATTTCAGCTTTCCGTTCCTCTGAGACCCTCCCGACAAACTCCACAGCCTCTGTATTAGAACGCGGTGCTCCGCCACCGATAACAGTGACGTGGACGCGGCAATCAAGCTGGTCTATAGCCTGTAAAAGGATGTCTAAACCTTTTCGTGGTTCGTCGATACGCCCCAGAAAGACGATTTCCACTGGATCCTTTGTATTTTTAAGAAAAACATCTTTGCGAGCCTGCGCAAAAAGCGATGTGTCCACCCCATTGGGGATAGACACGGGATCACCTCCCAGCATTTGCACCTGCCAACGGCGGGCCATTTCAGACACCGCAATTCCTCCACGGATTTTCTCCAACGAACCACGCAAGAACGGTAAAGCAAGCGTCAGAAGCGTCGACTTGCTACTCGACGCATGATAGGTGGCCACAATCGGCCCCTGTGCCACCTTCAACGCGGCTAAAGAAAAACTCGGAGAGTTTGGCTCATGGATGTGGAGTACGTCAAAGTTCCCCTCCTGAATAAACTCACGTATCTGCCTAAAAGTCTTTGGGCTAAAAGACAGCCGCGCTACCGAGCCATTATAAGGAATCGGCCACGAGCGACCACCTTTTGTCACAAAATCAGGCACATTCGTTGAGTCTGAGCAAGGGCCAATCACACCAACGTAGTGCCCCATCTGTATAAGCTTACGCGCGAGGTCAAGAATATGAGATTGAACGCCACCTGGTTCATCAAAGGAATAGGGGCACACAATTCCTATGCGCATGTATCTTCCTCTGTTCCAATAGGCTTTTGGTCATCTAAGCAGTCTTTTAAGACATAGCACTGGCGCAAACAACGCCCCTACTATCTGATGGGCTAGGCCAATCCAGCTTCAAAACGATCTTGGTTCAGGTCCGCAATCCACAGTGGTTGTAGCACATGCCAATCTTCGGGATGAGCTGAGATATTCTCCTGCATTATGTCAGCAACGCGCTGCACTGTCGAACTCGCATCAGTAACTTGTACTTCTGGAGAAATACTTAATCCCCAGCCGTCATCTTCAAACCACACGTGTCCAACATGGAGTGCAGCCCCGGTTTCCATGGCCAGTTTTACAGGCCCTGCCGGCATCCGTGCTTGCTCGCCGAAAAATTCTACGTTAATTCCTGTTTTTCGCAGGTCGCGTTCTCCCAGCAAACACACAATGCCGCCATCAATCAATCTGTTTTTCAACACAGAAAAAGGGGCCACGCCACCGGTTAAAGGTAAAACCTCAAACCCCAAGGTCTCCCGAAAAGTTACGAATGCTCGATAAAGGCTTTCCGGCTTAATCCGTTCGGCCACCGTAGTAAAAGGACCAAACGCATGGGCAAGGTACATTCCGGCCATGTCCCAATTACCCGAATGCGGCAGGACTATGATCACCCCGCGTCCCGAACGCACAGAAGCTTCTAAAGCTTCTTTACCTTGCATAGCGGTATCCAAGCGTCGCATCACGCGAGGATCCCCTACCATGCTAGGAAGACAGAAAGCTTCTTTCCAATATCTCGCGTAGGAGCGCATTGAAGTCCGAACTAGACTCTTAGTTACATTCTCAGCGCCTACGACCCTCGTCAGGTTTTTCCTCAGTTGATTCATCCCCGCGCCATGCTGAGAGATAGCATCAGCACCAAAGACAAAAATGGAATCGGCCATCCGACTGGGCAGCATCCGAACTACCGCCCAACCAGCGCGATACCCCCATGCTATCGCTTGTTCTACTACTTGTGCCCGCCAAGATGTGCTGCCGCTCATGCGTCTTCCTGGGAAACTCCAGCATCAACAACACGCCCACGCGGCTGTTCTTTCGCCCCAGCAGGAGGAGCAATCTTATCTTGAGCAAATTCTGACCGAGACGCAATAAACAGTCTTTGACCTACCGTAAAAATACTGCCTATAGCAAGAATCCACAGTGCTATGTCTATGGCAAATGGAACGCCAAAGCCTGTCAGGCCGATTCCAATCAACCCAATAATAAGACGCTCAGGGCGCTCCACAAGCCCGCCAACCATCGAAAATCCGCTGGCCTCTCCCCTGGCTTTAACGTAGGAGATTACCTGCGAACAAACGAGCACAATCAGAGACGCCGCCACCAATGTTTTATGGGCGTTGTAGCTATAGACAAGCCACCACGTGATAGCGCCAAAGAGTGCTCCA
Organism: Corynebacterium pseudotuberculosis; assembly: GCF_002155265.1. NCBI lineage: Bacteria > Bacillati > Actinomycetota > Actinomycetes > Mycobacteriales > Corynebacteriaceae > Corynebacterium > Corynebacterium pseudotuberculosis. The sequence goes on along the minus strand of NZ_CP021251.1, from coordinate 1,553,795 downwards.
TCGGTGATGCGGTCACATGAGGCATCGAGAGTCGCTCCAAATTTTGTTCCGCCGCCCCGCATACGGGCCATAGTCCCATCTACCATGTCAAAGGCCGCGAAAAGGCCCGACAATAACGCGGCGGCCACCAAATGACCGGTGGGTATCAAAAAGACTGCGATGGCTACGGTGATTACTGTGCCCAACACAGTAACGCTATTGGGAGATAACCCCATTTTGCTGAAACACTGCGCAACTGGTTCAACGATAACAGCTGCAGGTTTTCTACCATGAACACTAAGCATGTGCGACTCCAGGAATTCCTTCCATCTCATCCCATGCTTGTGCGAGGAGCGAACGAGTATCCCGCAGAAGCTGAGGCAGTACCTTTGTTCCGTCAATGATCGTCATAAAGTTTGCATCGCCTGTCCATCGCGGAACAATATGCATATGCAAATGTTCTCCCACGGAACCTCCCGACGCTTTCCCTAAGTTGAAACCGAGATTAATGGCATCGGGAGCAGAGACACTCTTAAGCACTTTAATTGCAGCCTGAGCGAAAGAAAAAAGCTCTGTGGATTCCGCCGCGGTGAGGTCTTCTAAGTTTCGCTCTTGCCGATAAGGAACGACCATCATGTGACCGGAATTGTATGGGAACAAATTGAGCACGCAATAGACAAGCTCTCCGCGAGCAACGATCAATCCTTCTTCGTCGCTAAGCTCAGGAATGCGGATAAACGGATTAGTTATCCGATCACTGGCATTACGCTGTTTTCCGGAGCCATCGTTACGGATATAGGACATTCGGTACGGCGCCCACAGTCGCTCTAGGCCGTCGGATACACCAACACCTTGATCTGTGTACGTCTCGTTTTCCCCATACGAGGGCATATCCGCGAACTCCTTCAGCATCCACAAACTACGTAAGCTCAGCTGTATATAACAACGGCTTTACAACCTACAGAAACACCGTAGTCGCTTACCTTACAAAATGGGCTCGGCGGTTACGGTGTTTCTGATAAAACCATCCAATATCAGTAGCCTGATTCTTTAATCAAGAATCAGAGCGCTTACTGATTCCTCTGTTGGTTGATCATTGTTCCGTGAACGAATCCACTGGTCGATAATCTCTACAGCCTTTTCTACTGGAACTCCGTTAACCTGAGTTCCGTCCAGGAACCGGAAGCTAACAGCGCCAGCCTCAACGTCACGAGCACCGGCAAGAACCATAAAAGGAACCTTACCTGTGGTGTGATTACGGATCTTCTTCTGCATGCGGTCATCAGAAGTATCCACATCTGCACGAATGCCTCGTTGACGTAGCTGCGCCATCATTTCTTCAAGGTGATCCACAAAAGCATCAGCCACGGGGATACCGATAACTTGGTGCGGAGCTAACCAAGCTGGGAAAGCACCAGCATAATGTTCTAAGAGCACGCCAAAGAAGCGTTCAATGGAACCAAAAAGAGCCCGGTGGATCATAATCGGTCGACGCTTACTGCCATCAGGAGCTGTGTACTCTAAGTTGAAGCGCTCCGGCAGGTTAAAGTCCAATTGCACCGTAGACATCTGCCACGTACGTCCAATCGCATCACGAGCCTGGACAGAAATCTTTGGTCCGTAGAATGCAGCGCCTGCCGGATCAGGAACCAGCTCAAGACCGGACTGAGTGGCCACGCGCTCCAAAATCGAGGTTGACAGATCCCAAATTTCATCCGATCCAACAAACTTATTTGGGTCTTTTGTAGACAATTCCAAGTAGAAATCATCAAGCCCATAGTCTTTGAGCAACGAAATAATGAAGTCTAGAACCGAAGTGAGCTCCGCTTCCAGCTGGTCTTCCGTGCAATAAATGTGGGCGTCGTCCTGCGTAAACCCACGTGCACGGGTCAAACCGTGAATAACTCCCGATTTCTCATAGCGATAAACCGTTCCAAACTCAAAAAGTCGGAGAGGCAATTCACGATACGACCGTCCTCGCGACGCAAAAATGAGATTGTGCATCGGACAGTTCATCGGCTTAGCGTAGTAATCCTGCGCTTGCTTAGTAACGTTTCCGTCCTCATCAATTTCACCATCAAGTTGCATAGGAGGAAACATTCCATCGGCATAAAAGTCTAGGTGACCAGACTTTTTAAACAGATCACCCTTGGTGATGTGCGGAGTATTAACAAAAGAGTATCCCGCTGCAATATGTCGTCTGCGGGAGTGTTCCTCCATCTCCAGGCGCACAACTCCACCGTTGGGATGAAATACCGGGAATCCCGAACCTATCTCATCAGGGAAGCTGAACAAGTCAAGTTCAGCGCCTAGACGCCGATGGTCTCGCTTCTCAGCCTCTGCCATCATCGTTTGGTATTCTTCAAGAGCCTCTTTGGACTCCCATGCAGTGCCATAAATCCGCTGCAAATCAGCCAAAGATTGATCTCCGCGCCAGTACGCCGCGGAAGACCTGGTAAGAGAAAAAGCCGGAATATACTTGGTAGTAGGCACATGAGGGCCACGGCAGAGGTCATACCAGTCGACCTCTCCCGTACGCGGGTTGAGATTGTAGTAACCCGTCAGGTCGCCCGCGCCGACTTCAGTAGCTTCATCGGAATCAGGGTCAACGTTGCCTTTATCCCGAATCAATTCAAGCTTATAGGGCTCATTTTTAAGAGCTTCCGACGCTTCCTCCACAGAGGCAAAAGTACGACGCTCAAACTTTTGTCCCTGCTTGATGATCTTCTTCATCCGCTTTTCAATGCGCTTCAGATCCTCTGGGGTAAAAGGCTCTGCAACATCAAAGTCGTAGTAGAAGCCGTTCTCGATTGCCGGGCCAATGCCTAGTTTTGTCCCAGGGAACTCAGCCTGCACCGCCTGCGCCAGCACGTGAGTACACGAATGGCGGATGACTTCACGCCCCTCCTCCGTGTTTGCCGGTACAGGGGTTACCTGCATGTCTCTTTCAGGAATAAAGGAAAGGTCCCTCAGAGTTCCTTCGGAGTCCTTCACGCAGACAATTGCTTCTGGCCCCTTATTGGGCAGCTCAAGCTCTCGCATAGCAGCACCTGCTGCTACTCCTGCGGGAACCATGAACGGTTGATGCAGATTAGGCGTCGCCTCGATGAGATGTGCCATTATAAAAATGCGCTCCTTACTTGCGCTCATGCTCAGCGTCATACCTGGACGCGTGGGCTGTAAATACGGCGAAGGCCAAAACTGGATATGAAAAGTTTTGCTAGTTAAGAAAATGCCCGCACAAGGCTGCACCTAAAAAGAACTATTTCTCAAGTACAGCCCCCATGCGAGCATAACTGCAGATGTATCACACCAATGCTTACCGACGCTCGGCTCCTATCCTACAGCTAGTTGTTAGGATTCAAAGAGAGCAGCTCCCCAGTAGCGTTTTTTGCTCCCGCTCTCCTCGGATGTTCCCGGCACAATTGCATACACAGCTGATCCAATATGGGTAGTCCATTCATTTAACCGATCTGAATCATTAAGGCGCTGTTGAATAGGGATAAATTGTTTCCTAGGGTCTTTTTGGAAGCAACAAAATACTAATCCCACATTGGATAGTTGCCCAGAACCTGGAATAGGCGCTTCATCATAGGAATAAGCTCGGCGCTGAATCTTCTGATCAGGAGTATCAGAAGGTGGAGCCGCCAAGGCCATATGAGACCGAGGGTCAATTTTAGGAAGCCCATATTCATCAACAGCATGAAAATCTGCTGCGTCAAACTCAGAACCACCACTTAACGGGGCGCCATCTTTAAGGTCTCGGCCAATGACAATCTCACGAGATTCTCGATCAAGAATCTCCCAGGTATCAAGATTCATAGCAATACGGCGAACAATCATGCACGATCCGCCTTCAAGCCAAGCCGGAGAATCATCTGTTTTATCGATCCACACCTGAGCATCAAACTCTTGATCATTGTGTGGGTTAACAGTGCCGTCCTTTTGTCCAAACAGGTTACGCGGCGTTTCACCTTTTTCATTGGCCCCATTGGCGTTGAGGAAGCCTTTTTGCAACCATAGTGTCTCCGTATAATCAGTGCCAGAACGAATCATATGGCGAGTTGCAAAAGCCATAGTTACTGGATCGTCGCATGCAATCTGGATTACGATATCGGACTCGCCCCATTTGGGATCCAACTTGTCTTTAGAAAAAGCGGGAACAGGTTCCAACCAAGCGGGACGCTGGTCTTCTTTTCCAATGATGCTAAAAAATCGCTTCCCCACTCCGCAGGTGATGGTCAAACGCGCAGGTTTAGTCACCATTTCTGGTTCCAAGCTACCCAAAGGATTCTCACCTTGGGTTAAACGACGAGCATCTTCAGTCCACAACTTGAACAAACGCTGTGCCCCAACCCTGTTAACGCCTGCGCGTAAGTTCAAGGCAATGACGGTAAGGTGCGCTTGTGCTGAGGTAGCGATTCCCGCCTGATGTGCTCCGTCAAAGGGCTCCCGCGCTTGAGCTACCGAGGCAGCGCTGACAGCCGATTCCTTTGCTGCCGCAGGTTTTCCTGCATCGGAACAACCGGCCAACGCTGCCCCACCAACCATCGTTGCCCCGGTAGCCGACCCTAAAAGAAAACTACGACGAGATATCCCTTTGATCGGCGGCGATTTTTCTGACTGCAGTTGGGAATCAGAATGGGGCTGAGCGGCTGTCATCATATGCTCCGAGGTCATTGAATGGGGTATCAACAAGGCTGATGGTCTTACTCAACAAAAAGTAAGACCATAGTTTTAAAAGCTGCGTAATGCCTTATGCAGCATCTATTTTTAATGCTTATGCATCATTCCTGTGGAACCAGTCTCCTTATGCAGAGAACCATCTTCAGCATAGTTCTCGTCTCCAGCAGCAACAGTACGGACAGGTACGTCTTTGACGTCTACTGTTGAGCCATCAGAAAGTTGCAGAGTCACGTCTACAGAGTCTCCCGCTGCGACAGGTTTGCCCAGTCCCATGAGCATCATGTGATCTTTACCGGGCTCCATTGTTAGAGCTTGGCCTGCAGGAACTACAAAGCCGCCATCCTTTTCTTTCATCACACCATCGACCACTTCATGCAGCTGATTCATTTTAGCGTTCATAGAAGAAGTGAAGCCGGTGACTGTGATCTCTTTATCAGTATGGTTCTTAATCTGACCGAAAATAGCGGTCATCTCTTTGCCTTCGCCCATGGCACGCACATAGGGGTCGACGAGCTCAACGCCTTTAGCGGACATCGCGTCGGATGCCTTAGCACCAGCAGACGCTGCCGCAGAGGTAGCGGTATCTACCTTTTTAGCGGAATCTTTTTCGGAGCTAGAACATGCGGTCAGCGCAAGCGAGGTAACAGCGATAGCACACATTCCGACCTTGATACGAGAACTAACGATAGACATATATTAAATACCTTTCTGTTTACGAGACCTAAGTGCCACAATAGTCCCACTACCTATAACCACAACCGCGATCAATCCAATAACAGGCCATAGCCACCGAGAAGTTCCGTGAGAATCTTCCGTTTTAGTTGCGTCATTCGGATCCGAGCTTGTCGACGCCCCCTCAGCACGGTCTCCCGCCACCGTAAAAGTAGTCTTACCCCGGGTGGCATGCCCGTCTGACGAGGTAATCTGAAAACCCAAAATATAGTTACCTGGCCCTGGATTTAAGTCCGAGGGCACATCAACACTAACGTTTCGCCCTTCAATATGAGGGTCCGCGGTAAAAAGCACCTTGGAGTTAGACGCATCGCTCACAGCAACCGTATTAAACCCAGGCTTTGGTTCGCCAGAAAAAACCAGAGAAAGCGACCTTGGAAAAGCGTCAATAGTTGCACCGTTTACAGGGTTGGAATCAATGACCACATCGTGAGCAAACGCAACGGAGTCTGTACTTATAGAAAGCACACAGGATGTAGCCAGTGCAGCAGCTCCGACAATAGCCTTACGCAGAATGGGAGTATCGCGACCATACACGCTGAACTCAGCACTACTCACTTAGATTCTCCCGCTTCTTCCATATTGGATCGTTCTCTGCTTTATGTAACAAGATCTGAGACATCTATAACCATCTATAGTGACATTGAATACATAAAGATGCGAACACAATTAAGAGTCGGATCTTTGGATAAAGAAGTTCCCCAGCGACGTTAAAATTCTTTAAATATGTCCTCGACAAAAGTTCGACGATACGAACTCTCCATGACAAGCTTTCCTAGTGACGCTGCTTTCTCCCCCTTTGTCCTACTTCAATATAAGTTCCACGTTCCCTTAGACACCCCCGCACTTCAAGGCCACATGTTCTCATCGCTACTTTCTAGATGTACGAAAAGTCACGGCATTCGAACTTCCCCTCTAGCGCCCACACCCAAGACATTTATTTCAGTAGCTACCAAGAAGCCAGAGCTACAGGATGCTCACGCATTCGTCGCGGAGAATCCACCTATAAATCAAGGCTCGACAGGAATAAGGACGGCATTGCTTGGGGCTCACTCCCACAGCACTTCACACTGCACATAAACTGAAATGCCCCACACGGTTACTGTGTGGGGCATTTCAATCCTGTGGTCCTAGCTGGGATCGAACCAGCGACCTTTCCGGTGTGAACGGAACACTCTTCCACTGAGCCATAGGACCTTAAAAACACAGTGCATAAACTGTGCAACAGATCTAAAATCTAGCACTATCCGCATTCCATTCAAAACCCCAATGCAGAGGCATATTTTAAGCTTCCTGACTCACCCCCTAGGGATTCCCAAATCTTTTACCCAACGCATCGCTTGGAGCAAGCGTTTACCAACCCTTGCTCACCAACTTCTCCTTTCAAAGGGCCGCATCAACGAAGCCTCTCATCGCAGCCACGCCCCATGTCAGATCGAACACTTCACTTAGTTTCGCTGGGGATTTGTATTAAACGGATAGTTCAGGCTAGAGTTTCATCTCGCAACAACAGTTGCAATGCGGATGTAGCGCAGTTGGTAGCGCATCACCTTGCCAAGGTGAGGGTCGCGAGTTCGAGTCTCGTCATCCGCTCAGGTACGCTAGTACCCATGGCGGTAACGCCACGGTGGAATGGCCGAGTGGTGAGGCAACGGTCTGCAAAACCGTGCACACGGGTTCGATTCCCGTTTCCACCTCGTATTAAGCGCGTTTAGCTCAGCGGGAGAGCGCTTCCCTGACACGGAAGAGGTCACTGGTTCAATCCCAGTATCGCGCACCAAAGCCCTGTTTCAGGCTTTTCAATATAAAAGAAACATGCGGATGTAGCGCAGTTGGTAGCGCATCACCTTGCCAAGGTGAGGGTCGCGAGTTCGAGTCTCGTCATCCGCTCAGCCTCAAGGCGACACTTTCTAGAAAGTGTCGCCTTGTTTTGTGTTCTAATTGCTTTATGCCTTTTTCCTCACAGCAGTCTTCTCAGACACAACTCTCTTATCAGCAGCAGGCCCAACAGTTGCTAGGGAAGGTTCAGCCGATTCAGTCCCCAGAGTTACGAGCAGTTACTTTAGCTACCCTGAATGGATCCGCGACCATCAACGGAATATCTGGCTTCTCTTCTACACCTCTAGATTCAGAAATAATCACGGCAGTACGGGCATGGTCAGATCTTGTGATGGTTACATCCGCGACTGTTAAGGTCGAATCCTATGGCGCCGTCTCACTCTCGTCAGAAGCGCAACTAGAGCGAAAAACCAGAGGCCAGGATCCACTTCCCACTCTCGGTATAGTTAGCCATTCTCTAGATTTCCCTGACGATTCAATCGTTTTTGAGCCAAGCACACGAGATTTTCTACTTGTGATTACTGAGAAAGTCGATAAGCATGATGCCCAGCGGGCTCATCGATATCGTCAGCTCCTTGACGCAGGAGTGTCTATTCTGTCAGTTTCCGATTTATCTACTCCCTCAGGCTTGCAATCCGCGCTTACGTCCTTACGCAAAAGCGGTTTTGCTCGCATCAGTTGCGAGGGCGGGCCATCTTTATATCGGAAGCTTCTAGAGGCTCAGCTCATCGATATCCTCCACCTCACTATCGCCCCTGTCATTGCTTTACCAGTAGAAACACCCAGCTTTGGCGCCAACCCTGTGACCGATACAGACCTCTACCACTTTGCTGTAGAAGAAACGCTCACCGCTACCGACGGATCAGTTTTCCTCAGACTCAAAACCAACACCCACAGCGAATCCTAACAACAGATTTTTCGAGGTAATAACCAGTTTCAATCCCCCACCTCATGGTTTTTTCCACTACGGTAATCAAGGTGACCGAGAATCAAATTACCCGTAGCACCCGTTTTTCTTTCCCTCAATGGATGCGTCGGCAGGCGGAGATATCCCGCTCGTTCTCCTACTCCCCTCCCGCACCTATCCAAATGCCATGGGACGCCCTGGGGAAAAAGGCCTTATATCCTCTGGCCATCGGTTTGGTCATATACAGCGTTGCAGTTCTCGGCGTTAACGGCAGCATCACCGATGATTTCTCCACCGTTTATAATGCTTTACGACGTTTCATCGACGGTGTTCCCGTCTATAACGAAACATATTATTTTGTGGATCCGCATTATCTCTACAACCCGGGGGCCACTATTCTCCTATCGCCGATAGCCTTAGGCACTAATTTTGCGTTTCAGCGTCTTATGTTCATCATCGCAAACGCAGCTTCCATCATTGCTACCTTGGGGCTTCTTACTCGACTTTTTGGCTACTCACTTAAGAGCGCGCTCTTCCCGTTGGTGATCACCGTAGCTTTTCTCACAGAAGCCGTAAGAAACACTTTAGTCTTTTCCAATATCAATGGAATCCTGCTTCTAGCTTTTGTAGCTTTCCTCCGATTAAGCCTTGATAATCGACGGTGGTGGGCCGGGATTATTATTGGCCTAGCAATTTTGGTCAAACCCGTTTTCTTGCCAGTTCTTTTCATCCCACTAGTCTTGTTGCATTGGCAAACATTGTGCGCTGCATTGGGTATCCCGTTTTTGGCTAATCTTGTCGGATGGTTCCTAGTCCCAGATGCCTCCGAATACCTTACTCGTACCGCCCCTTATCTTAAAGAAGTTCGAGACTACGCAAACAGTTCCTTACGAGGCATGGCAGTGTACTTTGACGTACCACAATGGGCTAGTGTTTTCTTCTTCCTGCTCTTTACCGGACTGGTTATTGCAGGTCTTCTATTCCTTCTTCCATGGCGGGCAAAGGAGCCTTTATTGTGGATTATTTCCACGGCATCGCTTTTGCTCCTCGCTGGTTTTTTCCTGTCCTCATTGGGACAAATGTACTATTCCATGACACTTTTCCCCCTACTTTTTACAGTCCTCCTAGCCCGCTCTCCCATGCATACCTGGACGGCCTGGATTGGCGCGCTACTTGTGCTTGCGCCTTTTGATTGGACTTCATCCTATTGGCCGGTAGTAGGCCCCTGGATCAATACGTTCCAAGCTACTTTTGGTTGGGGACTCCTCATCATTGCAATCAGCGTCAGTGCAATAGCATGGCGAGGAACTAGTGCTGACAACGCCATTACAGTAAAAACGTCGGCCGCTTAAACCTAAAGAAACAGCACCAGAACCCGCCCCTGCTCCCCCTTTTTATTCAGTATCTATCCTGCGATTTTCCGGTGGAAGTTACCATAATCCTGCTGTGTTGCTGTTAAATTCCTGAATCGGCTCATAAAAGGAAATATAAGGAAAACTCACGCGTTGATAGATACACAAGATCCATTGGCGCTTATTTCCAAGCCCGTCGACTAACAAGGAGTGCTTATCATGACTGACTTCAAGCTGATTTCCGATGACCAGTGGCGGCAACGGCTCAATGCTGAAGAATATCGGGTTCTACGGCAAGCTGGAACTGAAGCTCCCCACGTTGGTAAATACACCAATACAAAAACTGAGGGCGTGTATTCCTGCCGAGCATGTGGGACTGAGTTGTTCAGATCCACGGAGAAATTCGATTCCCATTGTGGCTGGCCTTCCTTTTTCTCCCCATTAGCAGGAGATAAGATTATCGAGCGCTCCGATACGTCTCTAGGAATGGTGCGTACCGAGGTACTTTGTGCCACTTGCAACTCACACCTTGGCCATGTTTTCGCAGGTGAAGGCTACTCCACCCCCACAGATCTGCGCTATTGCATTAACTCAATCTGCCTTGAGTTAGAAGAGAAGCCCATAGACTAGCTCTCACTATTCCCCTCGTCTTAGCCATTTTGTATCCTCAGAGACGAGGGGAATCTTTTTCTTAGCCCATGTGATTAAGGCAGTACTGAAATCGCATCGCCGATAGATAGCACTCGCTTACCGGTAAAGAAAGGCACCTCTTCACGCACATGTAGTCGAGCCTTGGTATAGCGCATCTGATGCATCAGATCAACAATACGATCCAAGCTCGGAGCCTCAAAAGCTAGCATCCACTCATAGTCACCCAAGGCAAAAGCTGGAACGGTATTAGCTCGAACATCTGGGTATTCCCGGGCCGCCTGGCCATGCTCGACTAGAATAGCGCGACGCTCTTGCGGATCCATGAGGTACCAGTCATAGGAACGAACGAAGGGATAAACAGTGATCCACTGACCGGGTTCCTCTCCCATAATGAAGGACGGAAGATGCGAACGATTAAACTCTGCAGGACGGTGAAGCGAGTTGCCCAGCCAGAAGACCTCGGTGGTCTGCCCTAGCACAGTATCTCGACGGAATCTACAGTATGCATCTTGAATCTGTTCAAATTCCTCCGCAATCCACCAGATCATAAAGTCAGCTTCGGCTCGGCATCCCGATAAGTCATATATTCCACGGACTGAAACCACGCCTTCGCGTTCCAGCTCAGCGAAAAATTCTTGTGCTTGAGCAACAATATCGCTTCTATCTGTTCCCAACGCCCCAGGTATCGCCTTAAACGTTGCAAACTGCGAATACCTTTGCAAGCTGTTCAACTCATCGAAATTAATCTTCTTTGCCACTGCATAGCCCTTTCTACCTGCGCGAAGTTGCCACCTAGAACGCATCGCTACAGTATGGTTCGTTGTCTTGCTCATTCCTAGCAATTAAACAGGTCCTCATGGAGAGGAGTTTTCTCAAACCCGATTGCTCCATCAAATTCCCGTCCAACTATCAATCTTAAATTTTATCTCACTCTATAGCCAAAGAGCATTGTTCGCTCTCCGCGCTACGCAAGCTTCCCCTTCTCTTTTCACCCCATATCAGATTATTTCCTATACACAGTTCAAGCATTACTTACTCCCGGCGCGCCTCCAACCAAACCCACGCGGCAAAAGTTACGTTCTCCTTTGTGACTGATTCTCAAGCACCGTCGACGCCCAATCTCTCAGATGCCGCGGACTCGACTCCACCTGAGTTCTCCCAGGCAGTCGAATCCATGCATCAGGTCATGCTGCGTCCTGAGATCACTCTGGGAACAATCCGTCCCCCGCAGCGTCTCGCCCCGTTTAGCCATGCAATCGGCTTAGAGGTATCTGACCCCAGTCAGGGCTCACGTATCCCTGACCGCAGCGAAGGCGATGCTTTTGGCCGACTCATTCTTCTACATGACCCTCACTCCGAGGACACATGGGAAGGAAGCATGCGCCTCGTTGCTTATATCCAAGCCGATATGGATGACTCCGTAGCCAATGATCCCCTACTTCCGGAGGTTGCGTGGGAATGGCTTACTGAGGGGCTGTCAGATGCGGGTTTTAGCAACTTAGGCGGAACTGTGACTTCCACCTCCTCGGTTCGTTTTGGAGACATCGGTGGGCCGCCACGTGCGTATCAGGTTGAAATGCGAGCCTCTTGGACAGCAGAGTCCCATGATCTCGCACCACACGTTCTAGCTTTTTCAAAAGTGCTTGCAAACGTCGCAGGCTTGCCCCCTGAGGGTGTTTCCACGATAGGTCACTAATACTTCAATTATGCCTGAGCTTCTCTACGAACCCCGGGAGGGTCTTCCTCCGCTGTGCACGACAGTAGAAGAAATAGCCAGTGCTGCGAGGCTTCTTGAATCTGGCGTTGGACCTTTTGCCATCGATACAGAACGTGCTTCTGGTTTTCGTTATGACGACCGCGCTTTTCTCCTGCAGATCCGCAGAAGGCAAGCTGGCACGGTACTTATTGACCCCTCGGTTCATCCAGAGGCCGTTACCCAGCACCTTGGGAAAGCTATCAATTCCCATACCTGGATCATTCATGCGGCTCCTAGCGATCTCCCTTGTCTCCGGGAACTAGGGCTACGCCCCTCCAATATTTTTGACACTGAACTTGCAGGTCGTCTCATGGGTATGCCACGAGTCAACCTTGCAGCAATGTCGGAAGAAATCGTGGGTCTTACTTTGCTCAAAGGCCATGGCGCAGAGGACTGGTCCAGGCGCCCTCTTCCTATAGACTGGCTCAACTATGCTGCCTTAGACGTAGAAACCCTTTTGGATCTAGCCGACGCAATGGCGGAATTACTTGATTCTCAGGGCAAGCTTGAATGGGCTGAGCAAGAGTTTGAGCATCTTGTCCGCATGGAATATGAAAATCCGCGGCAGCCGAAGCAATGGGTAGATCTTAAAGGAATTGGTTCCATTAACGATCCTGAACAACTTATCGTTGCCAGAGAGATCTGGAATGCTAGAGAAAAAGAAGCTTGTGAAACAGACAAGGCGGCATCGCGATTATTACCAGATAAAGCAATAGTTGGTTTGGCTCTTTCTATGCCGCAGAGTGTACGGGCGGTAGAACGTTCTCCCGGTTATCCTTCTCGATTACGGAAAGCGGCTCGTAAGTGGCTGGGGATTGTCAGGGCTGCTCGTGAGCTGCCTCCTAGTCAACGTCCGCAAAGGAACCCTCGCCCACCGCGACCTTATCCAGCGAAATCTTTGTGGGGGCGTGATTACCCTGAAGTCTTGGCTGTCTGGGATGATGTGCAGAGCTCTTTGAATTCTCTATCCCTCCAGTTAGAGATTCCTATTGAGAATATTCTTCAGCCTGCAGCACTCCGGGAAATCGTCTGGTTGTGCTGCACCACGTACTCAATTACTTCTCATGATGACCTGGTGCAAGCCTTAAAAGATCACCAAGTACGCGAATGGCAAATCCAGATTGTTCTCGAGCCGCTGCACCGCAAGCTTTTATAAAAATCATTGCTCCCGGCGCAGCACATCTCTAGTTGCTTTCTTCTGTTTCCCCAAAGCCAAAGAGATCTTCTGCCCAACCTCGCATAGTGGTGGTCACGCTTTGAGAGTCAAGCCCCACCATCGTAAGCAATTCGCTTCTGGACGCGTGCTCAGGGAATATTTCGGGGAAAGCTAGATTCCGGACCGGCACATCAATTTCTGCAGCGTTAAGGGATTCATTAATCATCGAGCCAATACCACCGTGGATGATGCCGTCTTCTATTGTGACTACTAAGTCATGATCTGCGGCCATAGCGATAAGCGATGGCGCAACAGGTGAAACCCATCGTGGATCAACCACAGTTACGTTCAAGCCCTCTTTGACCAAGGCTGTACACGCTTCCATCGCAGTCTTAGCCATAATTCCTACCGCAACAATCAGGATATTGGGCGAATCATTATCAGCGCCTTCGGTGTCCGCGTAAGCCAGAACCTCCGCGCCGTCGTCAAGCCTTATTAATGCAGGAATCTCTTCAGGAAGGTTTCCTTTGGGGAATCTTACTACCGTGGGGCCATCGATGGAGACGGCTTCGCGGAAGAGTTCTTTAAGCTGTGAGCCATCTCGGGGAGCAGAAACACGCACTCCCGGGATCACAGATGTTATAGCGAAATCCCATATACCGTTGTGGCTTGCTCCGTCGGAGCCTGTCACACCTGCTCTATCGAGCACAATAGTAACCGGTAGATCAAGAAGGCTGACATCCATGACCATTTGGTCAAAAGCACGGTTAAGGAATGTCGAGTACACGGCGACTACCGGATGCAAGCCTCCCAAGGCCAAACCTGCCGCAGAGGTCATCGCATGTTGTTCAGCAATTCCTACGTCAAAAAATCTCTCCGGATAAGCCTCACCAAACGCCGACAAGCCAGTAGACCCAGCCATCGCAGCGGTAATAGCCACAATATCCTGGCGCTCTTTGCCAACCTCTACGAGCTCCCTACTAAACACGGACGTCCAGCCGGGGCTTTTTGTCCCTACGGGCTCACCTGTTTTGGGATTAATAACTCCCGTAGAATGCATGAGTTCCGCAACGTCGTTCTCGGCAGGGGCATAGCCTTTACCTTTTTCGGTAACCACATGGACTATCAGCGGACCTTTATGATCTCGTCCATATCGGAGCGCAGCTTCCACAGCCTTGATATTGTGTCCGTTAACCGGACCGATATACTTCATACCCAGCTCAGGGAACATTTCTGTAGGAATAACGCTAGATTTAACGCCTTCTTTGAAGGCATGAAGAGCTTCAAAAGTTCGCTCGCCCACCCAGCCTAGGGCCTTCAGCGTACTCTTCCCCTGCTCCATCATTTTGTCGTAAAACGGTTGCATCCGAAGATCCGCTAGGTTATCGGCGAAGCCTCCGATCGTCGGGGAATAGCTGCGACCGTTATCATTAACCACGATCACAACGTTGCGGTCCTTGCTCATTGCAATGTTGTTAAGAGCTTCCCAACACATTCCACCAGTCAAAGCGCCATCGCCAACAATCGCGACAACATTACGATGAGTCTCCCCTTGAATCTCAAATGCTTTTGACAAACCATCTGCATACGATAATGCAGCGGAAGCATGTGAAGATTCAGTCCAGTCGTGAGGACTCTCTGCACGATCCGTATAACCAGACAATCCCCCTTTTTGCCTCAGCGAATCGAATAATCCTACGCGTCCGGTCAGAATCTTATGAACATAAGACTGATGCGACGTATCAAAAATAATGGGGTCCGAGGGAGAAGAAAAGACACGATGCAGCGCAATCGTAAGCTCGACTACTCCAAGATTTGGCCCCAAGTGCCCTCCGGTAGCAGATACTTTTTCAACAAGAAATTCTCTAATCTCCGCGGCGAGTAAATCGAGTTCATCAAAAGAAAGCTTTTTCACGTCGGCCGGAGACGAGACAGTGTGAAGAATACCCATGGAGGAAAGGCGCACCCTTTCATTGATCGCGGACGACGGGCCTAGCTATTAATACTCTCCGTTGAGAGATACCGGAGGGCAACTGCAATCTGAGGAGACATGCGATTGGGGATGCATGCAGCCACAAGCCTGAAGTGACAAAATTCTTACACGTATTCTACTCCGTCATTCACTCCGATTAACAAAGCCCACCGCTTCCGCATGTCGCCACAAACATAACAGTTACGATTGGTGGCTCTTAGTACGAACCAATAAACCAAGAGTCTCAAAGTGATGTGTGCCTGGAAAAGCATCCACAAGCTGGAGACGAGCCAATACATATCCGTTTTCTTGCCAATAAGACATGTCACGAGCAAACGTGGCAGGGTCGCATCCAATATGAATCACAGCCTCAGGGGATGCTAGCGCAATATCATCAATTACTGCTTGTCCAGCGCCCACTCGTGGCGGATCAAGTACCACAATGGCAGGCTTAGGCAGCCCCGGAATACTCCGTTCCACCAACGCTGAGTGGAAAACCACTCGTTTTGCGGCATAGGCATTTCGTAGAGCTTGTTTTCCAGCTTTTGCGGCTTCCGGTGATAACTCCACAGAGTGGACCACGCTGTGATCCCCCAACCCATTCAGTATCGCGGGTACAAAAGCACCTGCCCCGCCGTACAAGTCCCATCCAACAATTCTGCTATTAGCACAGTCATCTTGTGAGAGTTCCTGCACCATGCTGGCAATCCAGCGTTGAATAGTAGAGGCGTAATGCTGGGCTGAAGCCTTATGAGCTTGCCAAAAAGCCGTCGTTGCAATACTAAACTCTGTGTTGTCTACGACTTGAGTGACGTTGCCTTCACCTTCCAATATTTTTTGGATCGACTCGGCGCGTTGTCCTCGCGATGGCTTTCGCGTCTCCACAACAGAGCGTTTACCCGCATCGTCCATAACGACTACGATCTGAGAACCCGGTGTGAACGTAAAATTTGTTGAGGCTCCTTCAGCCTCAACAATTCCGTCTAACAATCCCGGGACTGCTTGTGTACACGGATAATGCGTCACTATGTCATGAGAGTTACGGCGACGGAAACCTGCGTTTCCTAATGCATCGACGCCAAGGCGCATTCGGGTACGCCAGCCCACTGGTGCCCCGATGGTCTGTACATCAATGGTAGGAATATCAGATATTTTACCCAACCGCTGAAGTTGGTCTTGCAAGATATTCGCTTTGAACTGAGCTTCTTCTTGGGGCCTGATATCACCTAGATCACAACATCCGGCACCATGCAGCGCTGCTGGACACCTATTGTTTGTCCTAAGATCAGATGCTCGTACCACCGTACCCAGTTCTGCGCGAGCAAATTTTTTCTTAACCTGAGTAATTGTGGCCTCGACTACGTCTCCAGGATAGGTTCCAGGAACAAAAACTACCCGCTCCTCGGCCAACGCTATGCCTTCGCCTCCATGCGCTGACCGCTCAATGGTCAACTCAACTTTTGTTCCTTTATGGATGGTTATGTTGGATCCCTCGGGCATATTCGACGCCACCTCAGTCATTTATTTATGTCCTTCTCCAGGATCGACAGGACTATCTTCCCGATCCACAGCTTCTTCTCCAGGCATGTTTTGCTCTGCATTCATTGCGCGTGCGGCTTTCTTAACCATCCACACAGTAAGTAACGTGACTAATCCTGTAAGCGGCCACCCCATTAAAATGCGGGCAAGCGCCAGAGCATTAGTTGCATCAGCCTCATAAAGATTACGTTGAACCACAAAGCGCGTTGCAAATAACAACGCCCAGCCAAAAGTAGCCACAGCATACGCACGACGCGCCGCTATATTTCCCCTCCACGTCATGCCCTCGCCATTAATCCCCTTCCAGATGATACCGACCATAGGCCAGCGCACAATCAACGAGATTATAAATACGAGGGACATCAAACCAGACATCCAAATGCCATAGAGGAAGTAACCTTTGGCATCTCCAGTCCACCATGCAATTGCCGCGCAAATACCAACTCCGATAAAACCTGAGACCGCAGGCTGGAGGTTTTCTTTCCGCATCAGACGCCACACTGTGATTGCTATAGCGATAGAAATCGCAGCTAAGAGTCCGCTATTGAGTCCCCATTTATTGTTGATAGGAACAAAAATAAGAATAGGTAAGGTCGAGGAAACTAAGCCTCCAAGACCGCCCACTTGGTCCAAAAACGTACCAGTGTTTTTGGTTTTTCCTTCAGGTTCTGTAACAGAAGAGTCCACTTAATTCCTTTTACTATCAGTGGGTTATTCAGAAGGTTCCGCTGGAGATTCAGCATTATGCGATTCGTTTTCCATCGCAGCTCGTCGCGACATTTCTTCCTGTACTTGCTCTGCAAGCGGTTGTGGAAGGGCTACCGGCAAAGAGCTTCCAGCCAAAATAGGAGCATCCCCGCGGTTTACAAAGGTACGAGCAATAACTTCATGTCCAAGCTTAGCCATCTGCTCAGCAGACTCCGCCGGAGCAGCAAGAGTCATCCGCAACATCCAACGAGGCCCGTCCACACCTATGATGCGGATTATGCCATTTCCGCCATCTGCGGAGCCCACGATTTCACGCCCCCAAGGTCCATCTTCAATATGAACAAGGAGTCCATCTTCGCGCATTCCCGCTGCAATTTCTTTAGTTGATTCACGCCATTGTCCAGCGGAAGAGGGCGCAGCAAAAGCAACCGGAGTAATACGACCATGTTCCGTAAGAATATGAAGCATCTTCGGTCCTTCTGGCCCCATTTCCACTTGCACTTCAGAAGGACGAGGAAGCGGGACAAGCAAGGATCCTAGATTTAGCGTGCCATCGGAGAAATCAGAGAAATCAAAATCTTCAATGTTCACGTGTCCAGCGTCAAAAGGGCCTCTATGTCCATTGACCGCATCATGTATAGGGTCTGCTTCTTCAGCTCCTTCAGATACAGAATCAACCCCCGTATCCGTCGCTGCCAAAGTCGAATCAGTTTCTGCTTCTGCTACGTATCCGGGTTCTTCTTGTCGGTCCGCCTCCTGGTTATCGGCAGACTCATTTTTATTTTTTCCAAAAGGCCAGATAGACATATTCTTCCTTCACGCTTGCAATGCTTACAATTCATTGTGGCTAATCAAAAGCTGGTAGCACAAGGAACACGACTAGTAACTAGTTAACCCCTGTAGAGCCATAGCCGCTAGCGCCTCGTGTTGTGTTGTCTAACTCCTCAACTTCTACAAAATCAACCAGCTCGACTTTTTGGATCACAAGTTGAGCAATACGCTGACCCCGCTCAATAGAGATGGCGGTCTGCGGATCAAGGTTAATCAAGCACACCTTGATTTCCCCTCGGTAATCCGCGTCGATTGTGCCCGGGGCGTTGACAATGCTGAGGCCTTCTTTCAGTGCGCGTCCTGAACGAGGGTGAATCAGCCCCACTGTGCCCAATGGCAAGGCTAATGCTATCCCTGTACCTACGAGAGCTCGTTGGCCTGGCTTAATCTCAAGAGTCTCAGTAGAGTACAAATCCACTCCAGCGTCTCCCCTGTGTGCGCGTTGAGGAAGGGGAAGATTCTTATCTAGTCGTTTAACCGACACAGGCCCTATTTGGTAGTCACTGTAGGAATCCACGATGCAGCTCCTTGCTCTGTTTTCATCTGACCTAAGTCTTTTTGTGCCGGTGCGACACAGATACCGCATAAGAATGCCACACTAGCGCACAAATCCTCACATTTAATAAGGCTATCTACTTGAAGAGGATTAAGGTCCACCACGCTAGGCGTCGTAAAGCTTGCAGGCTCTCAGTACTAAGCAGTTGCAGTCCGCCTGACTGCAGTAGACTAGCTGCGTGACTGATGGGGAACGTAATCAAGTAAAAGTCTTGTACAGCGAACGGCAATGGGTTCCGTGGTACTGGTGGCTTTTTGCCGCAGCCTTCATCGCCCTTATTGCGACGCAGGCCGGGATAAACAGATCTGCTCTCTGGTTCTACGGCACTGCGCTTCTTTTAGCAGCAATATCGACGTGGGTACTGATTTCTTGGTCTGGCACAAAAATCACTGTGGAAGAAGACTCGGAGGGAACCCGTTGGCTTGTTGTTGGCGAAGCTAACTTACCAGCGACTGTGGTTTCGCGATCTTTGGCTGTCCCATCTTCCGCCAAACGCAATGCGATGGGACGCCAATTTGATCCTGCGGCTTTTATGGTCTCGCATGGCTGGGTGCCCGAGATGGTGATGCTTGTGCTAGACGATGAAGACGATCCCACCCCCTACTGGTTGATCTCTTCTAAGAACCCAGAACAGCTACTCCGGAGTTTTGTACCTCATCAAATTACCAACGCGTGATATTAGCTGTTCCACCAAGGCTATGAGAGAAGGTCAGGGCATTTTATCGCTGCTCCTGACCTTCTCTTTGTGTATTAACACGCAAAGTCCACATCTGTTAGTTACCCGCTATCGGATTACCTGCGGTGCGCGCATGGCAAGACGAGTATGCCCAATTAGGCGCAATCCTTGCAGACCACGCTGCCGTCCTCTTCGATGTGATCAATACGATTATTGCGTTGAACCAAATAGCAAATGGAGCAAGTGAACTCGTCAGAACGACGAGGAATCACGGTAACGTTCAGTTCTTCGCCCGAAAGGTCTACCGTGGGAAGCTCAAAAGGTTCGACAATCTCACCGTCATCGTCAATATCATTCTTAGTTGACTCCGCGGCTTTTAGCCCCTCTAAGGAGTCAGTCTCAATCTCGTCTTCTTCTCGACGTCGGGGTGCGTCGTAGTCAGTCGCCATGTGTCTCGCTTCCTGAAGTAAATTGCAGAACAGTCATCGCGCCAGCGGCGTTGTTGTGCCTGCCCATGCCCGAACTACTGTGTGGCATCTATCGACGCGCATATTAAGGCACAAACCTGAGATTGTCACTTCGCTTCCACCGACCTCCCCAACGGGGGTAACTTCAAAGGATTGAATCCATCAATTCAGTTTTCTCAATTTTGCACGTTATATGAGGTAAGAACCTTTTCTAACTCCATCGAAATATTAGGAGACGACACCCACAAGATTTCCCCCGAAGCTCCCGGTGTAGAAAGCGCAGGGATTCGGGCAACAGCACCCGCCTCAGTTGCGATCAACGCCCCAGCAGCGTAGTCCCAAGAATTAAGCCCGTGCTCAAAATAAGCGTCGATTTTCCCCTCGGCCACGGAACACAGATCTAAAGCAGCGCTTCCCATCCTGCGGATATCACGTACTTGAGGTAGCACACGGACGAGCAACTCAGCTTGTTTCTTTCGCCGTTGCTCCTTATAAGAAAACCCAGTGGCTACAAGCGCCGTGGCTAAGTCATTAACATAGCGGATCCCGATAATCGACCAATCACCATCTTCACCGGTAGCAATTGCTCCCGCCCCTGCCGCAGCAGCATACATACGCCCAGTGGCTACGTTCACCACTGCACCGGCAACGGCCTGGCCGTCTATCGCAGCCGCCACCGATACCGCGTAGTGAGGAATTCCATAGAGAAAATTAACGGTACCGTCAATGGGGTCAACGATCCAGGTCACCCCACTAACAGATACCCGTCGCTACCTTCCTCACCGATAATGCCGTCACTCGGACGCCGACGAGTAATTTCTTCAGTGATAATTCGCTCTGCTTCCGTATCCACTATTGTCACTGGATCCACAGGTGAAGACTTAGTTTGCACAAAACTAGAAATATCCTCCAGCTGCGCAACCTGTCTTTTAATAGCTACCGCAGCACAATTAGCAATGGCGATAGCATCACCAGCAAGCTTGACCGCGTTATTAGGCTCTGTATCGTGTTCTGCGGTCAAAAGGGCTATCGCTTGTTCGACTAAAGCACACGCAGTCCCTTCTTGTAGGTCTTCTTGCGCCAAATCTGGATTTGTATTGCGAATACTATTATCTGACACGGTGCTCAACTGTCCTTAAATCGAGAAAGTGGCATCTTTAACCACAACTATTTACCCGGCCTTTTCACTTCTTCCCTTAAATTATGCAGTACGACGGCCAAACGGGGACACAAGTCTCCCATACATTTTAGCTTCGGTCCGCCATCGTGATATTTACGTTATTTATATCGCTAGAAACGTAAATGAGCTGCAATTGTGCTCGTAGCCGCGTGCCATTCAGTAAGCTCAAGTTCATGACACGAATTGGCTTTGGCATTGATGTTGGCGGATCTGGGATTAAAGGTGCCCGCGTTGATCTGGATACCGGTGATTTTGTCGGAGATCGGATCAAAATTTTAACCCCCAAGCCTGCCACCCCCGAAGCGGTCGCCCAAACGATTTCTCGCATTGTTGCAGAGGCCGAATGGGAAGGACCCGTCGGAATAACGCTGCCTTCCGTAATCCGGAATCAAGTAGCACTTTCTGCCGCCAACATTGACCAATCATGGATCAATGTTGATGTTCAAAAATTATTTACCAAGACCCTGGGCGGGCGTAACATCGCAGTGCTTAACGACGCCGATGCGGCGGGCATCGCCGAGGTAGCCTTCGGAGAAGATCAAGCTCGACGTGGTTCCGCCATTTTGCTCACTCTAGGCACTGGGATCGGTTCCGCTTTCTTTATCAACGGGGTCTTATTCCCCAACACCGAGTTAGGGCACATGATCGTAGAGGGAAAGGAAGCCGAGCATCTAGCTTCATCTGCAGCAAAAGATCGCGATGAGTTGAGCTATTCCAAATGGGCCAAGCGCGTTTCTAAAGTCCTCAGCGAATACGAACGACTTTTTTGGCCAGACGTTTTTATCGTAGGCGGTGGTATCTCACGCAAAGCTGATAAATGGGTACCCAAACTCACTATCGATACGCCCGTCATACCTGCAAAACTACGTAATACCGCAGGTATCGTAGGAGCAGCAATGGCGGCAGACCAAAATATCAGGCCTTAGCGCATCACAAAACTCACCGAATTCTAGAGGGGACGTTACTCCTAAAATCCGTTGCTTTTTACAAGTAACGCCCCCTCAAACCCCCGCAATCTCCTTAAATGTTTTATAATGGCGCTTTGTCCAAGTCGTAATTAGTAAAATGCCTGGGAACTTCCTCGTCCGACCTTCCAGTTCTCTCTGCGTCCTTCCGCCTGTTGCGCTTTATTCAAGTGCACATGTTAGGCAGGGGAACAATAATGAGGTTTTTGACGTTAAAGCTTCCATCGGGTCTAACACTCTTAGACTGATAAGACAACTTTGTTCTCCAAGTCTTAGTTGGCATAGATCTTTTTACGAGGAAACTCACTCATCCAATCGAAAGGGCGTACGTGGCAGCCACTGATAATTCAGAATCTTCCGCAACGGCACGCGCTAACGGCACTAGTCTCTCTGGCGTTTCTGCCAGTGAAGCAGCCGTCCCTGCCGTAAAGAAGACGGCAAAGAAAGTTGCGGCAAAGAAGACGGCCCGCAAGGTCGCTCGGAAAGCTGCTCCGCGCAAAGCTGAGCCGGTATCCACAACAGTGGGTCCCGTCGGCGGTATTGAAGCTGAATCCTCCACCGCGTCATCCATCGAACCGGATTCTGTCGAGTTGAAGGATTCTGCTCCCGTGAAAAAAGCGGCTAAGAAAACCGCTAAAAAGGTAGCCAAGAAAGCACCTCAACGTGCATCCAAGGTCAAAGAGCCAGTAGAGATTTCTCCTGAATTGGAAGTTACCGATGAAGATGATCTCGAAGCTGACGACGCCGACGATTACGATCCTCTCAGTGACGCAGAGGATGATCTTCATGATGAAGAAGACGACCTCGTATCGGTCCTCGACGATGACGATGAGGAAGACACCTCAGAGGAATCTGAGGAAGACGAGGAAGACGAGGGGTCTTCTGTCTGGGACGAGGATGAGTCCGCGGCATTACGCCAGGCACGTAAAGATGCCGAGCTTACAGCTTCTGCAGACTCGGTGCGCGCTTATCTGAAGCAGATCGGTAAAGTTGCTCTCCTTAATGCAGAGCAAGAAGTCTCCCTAGCTAAGCGTATTGAGGCGGGTCTTTATGCCACTTACCGCATGGAGCAGATGGAAGAGGCTTTTAACAACGGCGATAAGGAAGCAAAGCTAACGCCTGCAGTTAAACGCGATCTCCGCGCTATCGCTCGCGATGGGCGTAAGGCTAAGAATCATTTGTTAGAAGCCAACCTGCGCCTCGTGGTTTCTTTAGCTAAGCGTTATACCGGTCGCGGTATGGCTTTCTTGGACTTAATCCAAGAGGGCAACCTTGGACTTATCCGCGCAGTGGAAAAGTTCGATTACACCAAGGGATACAAGTTCTCCACGTATGCTACCTGGTGGATCCGACAAGCCATTACCCGCGCAATGGCAGATCAAGCCCGAACCATCCGTATTCCTGTCCATATGGTAGAGGTCATCAACAAGCTGGGTAGAATCCAGCGTGAGCTGCTCCAGGATTTGGGACGCGAGCCCACTCCGCAAGAGCTGGCCAAGGAAATGGATATCACCGAGGAAAAGGTTCTCGAGATCCAACAATATGCGCGCGAACCGATCTCTCTCGATCAGACTATCGGCGACGAAGGCGACAGTCAGCTTGGTGACTTTATCGAGGATTCCGAGGCAGTTATCGCTGTTGACGCAGTTTCCTTTACGTTACTGCAAGACCAGCTGCAGGATGTTCTCCACACCCTCTCAGAGCGCGAAGCCGGCGTGGTCAAACTCCGTTTTGGCCTCACCGATGGCATGCCCCGAACTCTCGATGAGATCGGCCAGGTTTATGGAGTTACCCGTGAGCGTATCCGCCAGATCGAGTCTAAGACTATGTCCAAGCTACGGCACCCTTCGCGTTCCCAGGTTCTCCGTGATTACCTTGATTAACTAGTCATAGCTACAAGGTAAATGTGTGGGCCCCTCCCAGTTGGGAGGGGCCCACACATTTACTTAGTTATTAAACTTTTTGCTCAGCTCGGACTCAATGCACTTCTGTTGCTCTTCTTGAGGAAGATTAACGCAGTTCCCCGCCGTGTCTACAACAAAAGCCCCTAGAATCAGAGTGCCCACCAGCGAAGCAAGGATAACCAGTACGCTGAGAACCAGTGAGACAATAGACATACCTTTATGCGTTTTCGCACCTAAAGGCATCTTACGAGCTTTCACCAACGCAATAATTGCTAGAACAAGAGCAATAAGTGCTGGAATAAAAGCAAAAACAAGGCCGACAATGCTGAGAACAGCAAGAATAGAAACAACAGCAAAACCCAGCGCCCAATAAGCGATAGTATTGTTCACCGGAACTACTGCACCATATTCTTGATTGTTACAGCTCATTCCGTTGAAGGAATCTTGGCCATAAGCCCCTTCTGTATTCCCAGTTCCAGGATATGCAGGCATTGAGTTCGGTTGCGATAACCCGCTACCAAAATCATTTTCATTGTTGCCATAAGGGTTCTTCGGAGTGGTCATAACGTCCTTCCGCGTAAATGGGCATACTTGTAAACTCTATTATGCCTATCGGAGCAATTATTTTCGCAATAATAGTGTTTCTTTTTCAATTAAAGTTAGAAGTTCGTAACATTCGGAGGAATAGCTACGTGGCTCACCTGATTTTTACCAGCGCCGCAAATAGTCGATACGCGTCTGAAGCTGTTCGGCCGAGCACATTGCGGTAGGAGGACCACCACATTTTTTCCTCACTTCAGTGTGAATAGCTCCATGGGGTCTGCCAGTACGTGAAGCCGTTACTGAAACCAGTGCATTTAGTTCTTTGCGAAGCCGAGGAATCTCAACGCTCGCAATGTCTCCTGCAGGTTCCGACTGCTGCTGCGTTACCTTAACGCTATTCTCGAGTTTTTCGCGTTGCTTCGCTTCAGCATCCCTCGCATCGAGTTGCTCAGTCTGACGCTTTCGGAGTAGCGCTCGCATCTGGTCGGCGTCTAGAAGCCCCGGGAGTCCCAGGTAATCAGCCTCTTCATCTGAGCCCGCAAAGGTGCCTGTCCCATAGGATGAACCATCATAGATCAGTGAATCCAGTTCCGCGTCCGCACCCAGCGACTCATAACTAGGAAGATCGTCCTTCTCGGTCTCCTCTTTATTAGCTTGAGCTAATAGCTCATCATCCCAGCCTTCGCTGGGCCTATCTGGCTTCCCTAAAACATGGTCACGCGAGTTTTCCAGCTTTGCCGCTAAATCAAGTAGTACGGGAACTGAAGGAAGAAAAACCGACGCGGTCTCGCCTTTCCTACGGGATCGCACAAAACGCCCAATTGCCTGCGCAAAGAATAATGGAGTAGATGCGGATGTTGCATACACGCCGACGGCAAGCCGAGGGACATCTACGCCCTCAGAAACCATGCGCACTGCTACCATCCATTCATCAGTAGAACCATTGAAGTCTTCAATGCGCTGCGACGCCCCCGCCTCATCAGATAACACCACAGTGACTGGTGTGGAGGACAAACTCTCCAAAATCTTGGCATAGGCACGCGCCGTCGTTTTATCCGTAGCGATCACAAGTCCACCAGCATCGGGGATATGTTTACGCAACTGCAATAACCGCGTATGCGCGGCCTGTAGCACCGCAGGTATCCAGTCCCCCCTAGGGTCTAGAGCTGTTTTCCATGCGCGCGCTGTTTGCTCTGGGCTCAAAGGCTCCCCCAGACGCGCAGCAAACTCCTCCCCGGCGTTTGTGCGCCAACGAGCCTCCCCAGAATAGGCCAGGAATACCACAGGACGCACCACACCATCCGCCAACGCATCCGAGTAACCATACGTGTGATCCGACTGAGATACGAGGTGGCCTTCACCATCCTCTTCATAGCGCACAAACGGAATCGTAGAATCATCTGACCGGAAGGGGGTTCCAGTCAAAGCTAATCGACGTTCCACGTCGCCATAAGCATCGCGGATTCCATCCCCCCAGCTTTTGGCATCGCCACCGTGGTGAATCTCATCCATGATAACCAGGGAGCGCTTTGCCGTAGACACGGCATGATGTTTAAACGGGTGCATAGCAACCTGTGCATAAGTCACCACAATGCCATCGTATTGGGGATTGACCGCATCGGAGTTTTTAAAGTAGGGGTCTAAGGACAACCCCACTCGTGCCGCCGACTGCGCCCACTGCACCTTCAAGTGCTCGGTAGGAACCACCACGATAATCCGGTCGACCGTACGGCTTTCTTTTAGTTCTGTGGCAACTCTCAGAGCAAAAGTAGTTTTACCGGCTCCAGGCGTGGCTACAGCAAGAAAATCCCGCGGGCCTTTCATCAAATATTTAGTAAGCGCCTTGCGCTGCCAGGCGCGTAGGTCGCTTTTCACTTTTTACGTAGACCTCTATAAATACGTTCACAATCTGGGCATACCGGTGACCCGGGCTTGGCTTGTTTGGTCACGGGGAAAGTCTCCCCACACAGAGCGACAACCATTTTTCCTGAAATTGCAGAATCGACGATCTGATCCTTTTTCACGTAATGGAAAAACTTCGGGGTGTCATCACCAGTAAGATTATCTTCTCTGATGTCTGGACGTTCGATAGTCTGCGTGCTCGTACTCACTCCACCTATATTGCACCACGATGTGTGGTCTCGGCTACGTGGGTCTACCCTAGGAGGTTATGCAGCAGCATCAAGGAGACCACAACGAACATAATCTTGCTGATACTGAGGTAGCCGAACTCAATCTAAGCCGAAAGGCCCGTGTCCTACGCCGCCTCACGGGCCATCGTGTGGAATTAATCACCGACGCTAAGAAAAGCCCATCAGAAGATCGGCATCATCGCGAAGTTGTCTACTCCTGGATCCAAGCGCTAAGGATTCCTTTTCTACTCGCCGCCATGGCTGCCTACATCTGGATGCACAACATGGTTTTATCAGTGATTCTTTTTATCATTTGTGTGCCCCTCCCCTGGATCGCCGTAGTTATTGCCAATGGTGTGGGAGAGAAAAGAGACCCTCGCGCGCCCACCGTATACAAACCTGCTGCGGCTCGAGAGCAAGAGCTCTATTTGAAAGCCGCCTACGACAATCAAAAACGGCTTTCCGCCCCCTCCTCAACTACAAATCAACCTGTGGTTATTAACGCAGATGAAGCAGACGATAATATCCCACAGAATCCAACCTAGTGGTTGAGCGCACAACATTGAGCTAGACAGAGGGCGGCAGACGTCGTCATGCTTCCCTCTTTAGCTTCCGTTGTTTAACCTGTTACGGTTTCTACAGTGTTTCACCCACGTTTTCCCATGCCGATTCATAGAAAGACCTACTCCATATATGCGTAGTGCGCTCACTGAGGTCTCGCCTCGTCTTGTCCAAATACTTGAAAAAGAAGGATTCACGCCTGCCACGCTGCAAGAATACTTAGGACCTGCGGCTTATTCTTCTATAGCCCGAGGCGAGCCCGCATCGATTCTCTACACGCTGCGCAATAGGGAGGCAGAACCGCTAGCCATTCTGATACGTGCTTTTCTAGTACATACTGAAGTAGCTAGGCAGCAACTTGATAGGGTTCTTACCCCGCAGATCGTAGAAACTCTTTTAACGCTCGGCATGGCGCAAGAGAAGAACTCCTTAGTCACCATTGGATTTGACATCCGTAGCACCCTCATCGATGGCCGGCTGATCTGGATTTTTTCCGACTTGGATGCATCTCTGGTTGCAAATCACATTCCAGGAAAAGACCATGTCCTGGGCATTGGCGCAGCCAGCTTGTCGTTGCTATCTGCAACGCCGCGCACACCCGTTCACACATTGCTCGACCTTGGCTCGGGTTCCGGCATCCAAGCCCTGGGACAAGCACCTCATGCACACACGATCATTGCTACTGATATTCATGATCGTGCTCTGGATTTCGCCGAAGCCAACAGTGCGGCGAATAAGGTACCACTCGAGATACGCTCTGGTTCCTGGTTTGACCCAGTGGCCGGCGAAAAATTTGATCGAATCGTAGCCAACCCACCTTTTGTTGTCGGACCTCCAGAAATAGGGCATGTTTATCGAGATTCTGGTCTCGATTTAGACGGCGCAACCGAATATGTTGTCAGAAAAGGAATCGACCATCTCAAAGAGCAAGGCTGCCTTCATGCCTTGGGATCTTGGGCGTATCGTGAAGAAGAATCTGTTCCTGCACGCGTCGCGTCGTGGATTCCAGAAACGGGCGTATCGGCGTGGTTCATTCAACGAGACACCGTAGATAGCATCGATTACATCAATACGTGGTTAAGAGACGAGTCGATAGACCCCCGCAGCAACGAAGGTGCACAACGTACGCAACACTGGCTACAGCATTTTGAACATGCCCAGGTCACCGCGATAGGTTTTCGTTTCGTCGCAGTGAAGCGTATCGACGATCACCTCCCTTCTGAGGTCGTCTTTGAACATGTTTCTCACCCCATCGATTCCTATGTCGGAGATGAGATTCAAGAGCATTTTGTAAGAATGGAATGGCTTCGAAATAAAGACGCGGAGGCCATTTTAGATGCGCAGTATTATTTGCGCCCTGGTGTAGCCAAAGAAGATATTTCTACTACTGATATACAAGCAGGCATGGGTTTTGCATCGACGGTGCTTCGTTTAACCCGAACCGATGGTTTACGCTTTAGCCACGAGGTGGATCAGCATATTGCTGCTATTATCGCCGGATTACATCCAGCGGGACTGTCTCTACGCGAAGTCGCAGAACTTTATGCTTTTAGCAATGGCCTTGAGGAGGATTCCCTCTATACGGAGCTCATCCAACCAATCGTCGCTCTCATCCAGCATGGGATCATCCTCCCCGCAGATATCACAACCGGTTGGTAATTAAATGCGCGCAGTTCTCATAAGAGTAAGTTCGGCATCCGTCTCCGTAGACGGCCACATCGTGGGCAGCATTGACGCTCCAAATACAGGAGGGATACTCGCACTAGTAGGTGTAGGAAGAAACGACGCCCCTGATGCATGGAAGACAATGGCCCGAAAAATTGCGGAGCTTCGCATCCTCGAAGGAGAAAAGAGTGTTTCCGACGCAAATGCTCCTGTTCTTCTAATTAGCCAGTTCACGCTCATGGGAGCTACTGCTAAAGGCCGGCGACCTTCATGGGTGGAAGCAGCTCCTGGAAAAGAAGCAGAACCCATCATTGAAAAAATTGCTGCAGCATTAAAGCAACGCGGAATACACGTGGAGGAAGGCCAATTTGGGGCAACGATGGAGGTTGCCTCTGTTAACCAAGGACCTTTCACTGTGATAGTGGATTGTTGATTTACCCAAAAAGGTTACCTAATTGCACGCTTTCGGGGCTGAAAGATAACCCCAAGTTAATTCATTGAAGGAAAACGGGAACTTTCTGAGAAGGTTTTCCGTTGAGTTCCATAGAAGCGCCGACTTGAGGAGGTCATGATGACAGAATCATCCAGCCAAGAACTAGCTCAGGAGTTGATTGACCGTGGAAGTCGCCGTGGGCAAACCAATGATAATCCCTCTGCAGACCTCGTCCGCGTTTATCTCAACGGAATCGGTAAAACCGCTTTGCTGTCCGCAGAAGATGAAGTGGAGCTAGCCCAAACCATTGAGGTAGGTCTTTATGCCGCACATCTTCTAGAGGACTCAGAAGAACCACTAACGCGCGCAATGAAGCGTGATCTTAAAGTCTTAGTTAAAGACGGACGCAAAGCCCGAGCTCATCTTTTAGAGGCGAATCTTCGCCTTGTCGTGTCTCTAGCTAAGCGTTATACAGGCCGTGGCATGCCGCTTCTTGATCTCATTCAGGAAGGCAATCTTGGGCTTATCCGAGCCATGGAAAAATTTGATTATTCCAAGGGATTCAAATTTTCCACCTACGCAACCTGGTGGATCAGACAGGCAATCACGCGAGGCATGGCAGATCAGTCTCGGACCATCCGGCTTCCTGTTCATCTTGTAGAACAGGTAAACAAGCTTTCACGAATCAAACGCGAAATGTACCAGCATCTTGGCAGAGAAGCTACAAATGAGGAACTCGCGGAAGAATCCGGAATTGACGAGTCTAAGATCGAGATTCTTCTACGCCAATCTCGCGACCCGGTTAGCTTAGACATGCCAGTCGGCGCCGATGAAGAAGCCCCTTTGGGCGATTTTATTGAAGACTCCGAAGCAACCGATGCCGAATCCGCAGTCGTCGCTTCCTTGCGACACTCTGACATCCGTTCAGTCCTGGATACACTTGAGCGACGTGAACAAGACGTGATCAGAATGCGTTATGGCTTAGACGATGGGGTACCCCGAACTCTTGATCAAATTGGCCGACAATTCGGTTTATCTCGCGAGCGTGTGCGTCAAATCGAGCGTGAAGTCATGACTAAGCTTCGCGATGGCGCCCGCGCAGACAAACTCCGCGCCTACGCGATCTAATTTCACCACCATAAAACTCCCTTGTATCAGGAAATCTTTCACATCAAGGGAGTTTTCACTTTCCTCTAATAAATTGAATTTTTCAATTTATTTACATCAACCAATCCTGATATACTATTATTAGTGCGCACGGCTGACACCCCTACGCATGCTATTTAGCCCAAACCTGCAAGTTCGACAGAATCCATATAGATTTATGTAGGAGAACTCGCCACGAACTTTGATTAGCCTGCCCCACGGTGGATAAAGGAAAGAGGTTGAAAATGAAAGATTTGGTCGATACCACAGAAATGTATCTGCGGACCATCTACGAGCTGGAAGAAGAGGGAGTAACTCCCCTTCGCGCACGCATCGCCGAACGCCTCGATCAGTCAGGCCCTACAGTCAGCCAAACAGTTGCCCGCATGGAACGTGACGGGCTCGTTGTAGTTGCGTCTGACCGTAGTCTTCAAATGACGCCCACTGGGCGCGCTTTAGCCACCGCCGTAATGCGTAAACATCGCCTCGCAGAGCGCCTCCTTACAGACATTATTGGCTTAGATATCCACAAGGTGCACGATGAAGCATGCCGCTGGGAGCACGTCATGAGCGACGAAGTAGAGCGGCGGCTTGTTGATGTCCTCGAGGACGTCACCCGCTCCCCCTTTGGCAACCCAATCCCAGGTCTCGATGAACTTGGCGTCTCCATAAAAAAGAAGGAAGGACCGGGCAAACGTGCCGTGGATGTAGCCCGTGCCACCCCCAGAGACGTAAAGATTGTTCAAATCAACGAGATATTGCAAGTAGATTCTGACCAGTTTCAGGCTCTGATCGACGCAGGCATTAGAATTGGAACGACCGTCACGCTCAGCGATGTAGACGGTCGCGTGATTATTACGCACGGTGAAAAAACAGTAGAACTTATCGACGACCTAGCTCACGCAGTACGAATCGAAGAAATCTAAAGGGTACCCACATGAAACTCCTTGTCACCGGCGGAGCAGGATACGTAGGAAGCGTCTGCGCCGCAGTGCTTCTCGAACAAGGCCACGAGGTTACGATCGTAGATAATTTTTCTACTGGCAATAAGGAAGCCGTACCTGCTGGCGCCACTCTTATAGAGGGAGATATCCGAGACAAAGCCGGTGAAGTACTCGCTTCTGATTCCTACGATGCCGTCCTTCATTTTGCAGCGCGATCCTTAGTTGGCGAATCTGTAGAAAAACCCTCCGAATACTGGCAGCACAATTTTGTTACCACCTTGGCACTTCTCGACGCGATGAGAGCCAACAAGGTAACAAACTTGGTCTTTTCTTCCACTGCGGCAACCTACGGCGAGCCTGCTTCCGTTCCTATCACCGAGGACTTCCCTACCCAGCCGACAAACCCCTACGGAGCCACTAAACTCGCAATTGACCACGCCATAACTTCTTACGCACAGGCTTATGGGCTTAGTGCTACAAGTCTGCGCTACTTCAATGTCGCAGGAGCATATGGAAGCATCGGCGAAAATCGCGAAGTTGAAACTCACCTCATCCCCTTAATTCTCCAAGTTGCTTTAGGCCACCGCGATAAAATTCTTATATTCGGCGACGATTGGCCCACCGAGGATGGCACTGCGGTTCGCGATTATATCCATATCCGCGACCTCGCCGATGCGCACGTCCTAGCTATGGAGTCCAATAAACCGGGCATCCATAGAATATTTAACCTTGGTTCTGGGGAAGGTTTTTCAGTCAAACAGGTTATAAAAGCATGTCGCGATGTAACGGGGCATCCCATACCTGCGGAGGTTGCTCCACGTAGAGCTGGTGATCCTGCTGTTTTGATTGCGTCTTCAGCCAAGGCTCAGTCGGAGCTGGGCTGGAATCCTACACGCACTGATCTCTCCACCATTGTTGAGGATGCGTGGTCCTTTACGTCTAAGTTAGGAGAGCGCGCCCATAGCGCGCCCAAATAACGGACCTTCAATATTTGCAGCAGCATAAATCTCTATGTTTTATGCTGCTGCATTCGTTTTCTCATCATGACAAAAATCCAGAGAACTCCACGTTTGCCGCACTCCCTCCTGTACAGCCGCATACACACGAGCCAGCTCCCCGGCTTGATAGCCAGTTAATAGTAAACGACTAAGTCGGTGATCGGGTTGTTCATCCAGAGCATTTGCCAAGGCAATAGGAATCCGGGGCGACAGAGGGCTGCTACAGCAGTTAATAGCGTAAACACACAAAGCATTGGCACGAATATTTCCGGGTGAGCTTTGTGCTACTTCTCGCGCCAGACGTCGTGTAGCTTCCGGATGTTCAAGAAACTCAGAGAGACATAAATCCCTGAGGAAGGAATTGGAAAATATCTCTCTAATTAAGCTCAACTGGGCTTCCTTAAGACAGTGCGTATTTGTTGTAGAAGCGCAAACGTCCATTAGAATCACGTGAAGTTGATTAACTAGATCGTGGCCTTGCTGCCCGTCGCCTTTTATCGCCTGGGCACGTTCTGCTGCACGCTGTTGCAAAGAAGCGACTTCTACATCCTCCAGTTGCTCCCCCGTCGCTTCAAAATAATAAAAAGCTTCCCCACGGCTGATCGCTGGTAGCTCACCACACTCTAATAAAGCCTGGCTGGTAAAAGACGCTGACACCTGCGAGATTTCTCCTTCCCGCCAGTCAGAATCCTTATCTGCCCATCTTTGTGCGTCATCCCCAAGGAACAACGCTCGATACTGCTGGGACGTAGTAATCTCCGTAGTAATCCAGCATCCATCGAGGCGAAGAACCCCGCAATCGGATAATTGTGAGAGATAGTCTCGCAAATCTTCTATCTGCTCTGCGCTTAATCGTGAAGTGACAACGAATCCCATCACGAATTCCGGGTTTACAGCGCTTAATGCCTGATCCACATCTGGCAAGTGTCTCGCATCGCTGATGTCCAAACGCAGTACAGGACCAAGAACTATGCGCTTCTCAGAATTTTTGACGCAGGTAACAAAGACTAAAGATTCATGTGGGTAGTAACCAAGTAAACCGGGAATATTGGCAAGTATTTCTCTCGGAGTAAAGACAATGTTCATGCCTCATTTTCTACCGAGGTTGTTCTTGATTGGATAGCGCGTCATGCCTAGAAAAGCCCCACCAGTGGATAACTGTTAGGTTTTCTTCCTTACCTGTGTACAACAACTTTTCTGTTATACAAAGGACGGCTTCCACAAAACCCCTGGTACACGTAAAATTACTCAGCTTGGAACAAAAATCTCACGCAACCTGTTATTTAAAGTACACAGAAAACATCTGTTCAACGCCACTATTTCACCTTGCAAAGAAAACTAGGACTGCTTACCCCGATTATCATAAAACAGACTAGAATGGAGGGCTTGGTGTAAATAGTAACCTCGTTTTACTCTTAGTTCTGCGCTATTAACGCTATTAAAATGTGGGAAGATGTTTAGGAGGAGTAACATGCAAGAGAAAAACGCTCGCATGTACGAATTAGAGTTTCCTGCGCCTGAAGTCTCGCTGAAAGATAGCGAAGGCCCGACTCTCATCGTTGCGCTCCAGGGTTATGCAGACGCTGGACACGCAATCGATGCGAGTGCGGAACATTTGCTTGCGGCTCTTGAGCACAGGCCAGTGGCGTCTTTTAATAATGACGAGCTCATCGACTACAGGTCTCGGAGACCCTCAGTAACCATCGAACACAATAATATTGTTAGCGCAGAAGAACTTGCACTGGGTATTGAAGTTCTCCGGGATAATTCCGGAACGCCTTTCCTACTTCTCTCAGGCCCCGAACCAGATCTTCGTTGGGATGCTTTTACTAAAGCCGTAGCTGACCTCGTAGAACGCTTTGGTGTATCGCGTACTATATGCCTGTACGCGGCACCTATGGCCGCTCCGCATACTAGGCCCATGGTGGTTTCCGCTCATGGAAATTCTACAGACCTAATTGATCACCATTTCAGCTTAGACACTCGGATTACAGTACCCGGTTCTGCATCACTTCAACTCGAGCGCCTGCTTAATAAGCAAGGAAGAAATGTAGCCGGATACACCGCGCATGTTCCGCATTATCTTTCCGCCTCGCCGTATCCTCAAGCAACTTTGAGTTTGCTTGAAGCGGTCTCATCTTCCACAGGATTGAAGTTTCCGCTTCGCACATTGGAAGAGGATTCCCGCAAGGTTGCCATGCAGGTTGAAGAACAGGTAGCAAATTCTGCAGAAATCGAAAACGTCGTTCGACTCTTGGAGCAACAGTATGATGAAGAGCTTGAGCGGTACCGTGAAGCACATCCCGAAGCTGTTATGCCTGGAGACGGCGTTGTCCCTAACGCTGAACTACTAGGGGAAGAGTTCGAGAAATTTCTTGCTGATATTGATAACCGCTCATTAAATGGCGGGAAAAGCGAGAAGGAAAAAGAAGAGCCTCCTCACGGAGATACCGCCGATCCATCGGATGAGGAAAAAGATCTCTAACGCTAAAACAGTAAAAGCGAGGAAGCATAGTAAACACCATCTTCCTCGCTTTACAGCGTGGTATAGCTGTTCCTCAGTTATGTTTTTCTGTCCTTAGCACATGTAGCATTCGGTTCAGCACACAGCAACAAACCCGGCTAGGGTTAATCAGTGTGAACCTTACTCAGATGCTCCCCGACTTAGAAGAAGTCCCATCGTCACTTTTAGACGACGCCATTTTTGATTCATTTCTAGGATGGACAAAAACAAAGGGAATTTCTCTCTATCCAGCTCAAGAAGAAGCCGCTCTGGGTATCCTCGCCGGGGATAATGTCATCTTGGCCACCCCTACTGGGTCCGGAAAATCCATGGTTGCTACCGCCGCTCATTTTATTGCGATGGCCCGAGGACAACGCTCTTTTTATACAGCCCCCATCAAAGCGCTTGTTAGCGAAAAATTCTTTGCGCTATGCGATATTTTCGGTCCCGAATCTGTAGGAATGATGACGGGCGATGCCACCGTCAATGGTGGCGCTCCCATCATTTGTGCCACAGCCGAAATCGTTGCCAACATTGCGCTCCGGGATGGTGCTCAAGCTGATATCGACCAAGTAATTATGGATGAGTTCCACTATTATTCCGAACCTGGTCGCGGTTGGGCTTGGCAGGTACCGCTCCTGGAACTCCCCCAAGCTCAGTTCCTACTGATGTCAGCCACGCTGGGTGATGCCTCTTTCTTGGAAAAAGATTTGAAACATCGCACTGGCCGCGACACCCAACTCGTTTCCGGTTCCTCAAGACCAGTGCCACTGGAGTTTTCTTACGTTTATACGCCAATACACGAGACTATTGAAGATCTCCTTTCAAAAGGCAAAGCCCCTATTTATGTTGTGCATTTCACTCAGCGAGAGGCCATTGAACGAGCCCAATCGCTAACGAGCATGACGATCATAGATAGCGAGGCTAAAGAAAAAATTGTGCAAGAGATCGGTGATTTTAAATTCACCACGACCTTTGGTCAGGTTCTTTCCAAGCTTCTGCGTCGTGGGATTGGGGTCCACCACGCTGGTATGCTCCCCAAATATCGCCGTCTAGTAGAAAAACTTTCTCAGACGGGCCTCCTACGGGTAATTTGCGGCACGGATACTTTAGGTGTGGGAATCAATGTGCCTATTCGTACCGTATTGTTTACGGGCCTGGCTAAATTTGATGGCTCTAAACAACGTATCCTGGCGTCTAGAGAATTCCATCAGATTGCAGGACGAGCAGGACGTGCAGGTTTTGACACTGTCGGTTCTGTAGTAATTGAAGCCCCTGAATTTGAGATTGAAAATTGGAGGCTAAGGCAACGCGCAGGAAGCGACCCCAAAAAACTAAAAAAGTTACGCAAAAAATCGGCACGTGACGGTGATGTTGTATGGGGGGAACGTACTTATGAGCGCCTCAGCACCGCTGATCCAGAGCAATTACAAAGCCAGTTTCGGGTATCTAATTCCATGCTGCTTAATATCATTAGCCGTCCTGGTA
Source organism: Corynebacterium pseudotuberculosis (assembly GCF_002155265.1). Classification (NCBI taxonomy): domain Bacteria; kingdom Bacillati; phylum Actinomycetota; class Actinomycetes; order Mycobacteriales; family Corynebacteriaceae; genus Corynebacterium; species Corynebacterium pseudotuberculosis. Next base: position 1,517,526 of record NZ_CP021251.1, on the reverse strand, counting down.
ACGGGTACAATCATCTTAAAAACTTAATTCGAAATAACCATGACTCGAGGGAAAAGCAAAACAAAGACATCCTGACTTGCCTTGAATTATTCAGAGGACTGATCAATGCGGGGATCGTCGAAAAGCTAGAAACGCCCGATGAAACGGGCCGCCACTATGCAATTACTCAAGAATTGCAGCGGGACTTTGCGCTTAACCAGCCTTTGGCGCCTTTTGCGCTGGCTTCCCTTGAGCTGCTTGATCAAGAATCAGATACTTTTGCCCTTGACGTAATCAGTACCTTCGAGGCGATTTTGGATGATCCCCGACAAGTTTTAATCGCGCAGCAAAAAGAAGCCCGCTCAGCCGAAATAGCGGCGCTCAAAGCAGAAGGTGTTGATTACTCCGAACGCATGAAATTGATCGAGGACATCACATGGCCCAAGCCGTTAGAAGACGAGCTAGAGAGTGCTTTTGAGATATATGCACATGGGCATCCCTGGGCTAAAGAATTTGAGTTAAGCCCCAAATCAGTAGTCCGGAATATGATCGAACACGGCATGACTTTCAGTGATCTGATAGCCACATACGGTCTTGCGCGTTCCGAAGGCGTGGTTCTGAGATATCTCACCGACGCCTGGAGAACGCTACAGCACAGTGTTCCCGCAGAATATCGCACTGAGGAGCTTGATGACGTCATCATTTGGCTCGGAGAAGTCGTCTGCCAAGTCGACTCTTCGCTTGTCGACGAATGGGCGCAGATGGCAGACCCGGATGCGCCGATCTCCCAAGAAACCCTTGCGCGCGAGCTAGCTTTCGGAGTGGAAGACCCAACAGCTCTTACAGCCAATAGATGCGCTTTCAAGATTATGGTCCGCAACACGATGTTCCGATTAGTCCAACTTTTTGCAGACGAAAAAGAAGACGAGCTTAAGGACATGCTCGCATATCTCAACCACGTCCCCGATTTTGGCGCCGCTTTAGATGACTACTTTGAGGAGTACTCAGACCTTGATACGGGACCGGAGGCCCGCGGTCGAGAGTATTTCTTTATTCAAGAATCTGGCCGATCCTGGCAGACACGTCAGATAATTAAAGACCCGGCAGATGACAATGCTTTTGCGTTTGTTGGGACTATTGACCTCGATGCTTCCGATGAAGCAGGAGAGGTACGATTCTCACAATTAACACTCGACTATGCACGCTAGATTCTCGTGTTGCTCTACAAATGCGTAGTGCCTAGGACTTAATCGTCTCTAGGCACTACGCACATCTAATACTTTATTTAATACGTGAGGGCTGTATTTAGCGAACAGCCTCGATCTGTACGGCTTGGGCGATAGCTTGCATCACGCCGGCGATCTTGATGCTTTCCCAGACCTGTTCCTTTGTCAGGCCCTCTTCTTGCACCGTTTTTACGTGTGCCACTGCGCAGTGCTCGCAACCGTTAATTGCGGAGACAGCGACAGACCATAATTCAAAATCAGCTTTATCTACGCCGGTCTTGTTGATGATGTTCATCCGCAAACCAAACTTCACCTGAGCAAAGTCGTCGCCAAGCCAGCTCTTTGCCCGGTACGCCACGTTATTCATTGCCATAACAGTCGCAGCAGCAAAAGCGGCTTCAATTGCTTCTGCGGAAAGATGATCCTTGGCCTCATCAAGGATTTCCGAAATAACTGTATCGTTGCGGGTTGCTGCCGCAGCAGCCACTAAAGTTCCCCAAAGCTGCTGCTCACTCAGCTCAGTGGACCTAACAAGGGTTCCAATATTTAATTTTTGGTCCTTTGCGTACTCGGGAAGAGCATTCTTAAGGTTCTCGATGGACATGCATTTTCCTTTCACTAAATGTTGCTCTTATCTAAAAATGGCCCGGTCTCCATCTCTCTATACAAAATTCCTATACAAAGAATGAACCGGGCCGATTACGCCTTTTAACTGCAGGCGTTATCAGTTGGTTATTTCCACTGATTACTTCAGCGATTCCTGAACTACCTCAAACTTGTCAATGCTCTTGGTAGGGTCGTTCTTCTGCCAGTTGCAGGCACAGACTTCCTCAGATTGAAGAGCATCCAGTACGCGAAGAACCTCATCTACGTTGCGGCCAACCGCATCTGGGGTAACGGAAACAAACTGAATGATTCCATCAGGGTCGATAATAAAAGTTGCACGGTCTGCAACGCCTGCCGCATTCTCAACGCCAAGCTCACGGATAAGTTCGTGCTTGATATCGGAGAACATCGGGAATGGGACAGTCTTTAGCTCAGGGTGAGTGGCACGCCAGTTAAAGTGGGAGAACTCGTTGTCGATGGAGCCACCTAGAATTTGGGTATCGCGATCTTGGAACTCCTCATCGAGCTTGCCAAATGCGGCGATCTCGGTGGGACAAACAAAAGTAAAGTCCTTGGGGTAGAAGAACACTACCTTCCATTTGCCTTCATACTTGTCCAAAGAGATAGTCTCGAAGTAATCCTCAGGCTGAGAGGCGTTAACATCATGCAGGTCACCGCCTTTGAGGGCCACCAGCTCAAACTCAGGGAACTTCTCTCCTACTGTCAGGATTGCCATGTTTTCCTCCAATAAAACAAATGACGTTGTTTTCATTTCCATAATCAGCCGAAAAATCCAGGGATTTCAATCCCAGGTTTTCTCGGTCAACCACGGCAGATCATATTCAAATGCATGCCAAAAGATACCTGTGATTGCGATTTTTCCTTAGGGTTTAAGAGGCTTTATGCCACACAATAACCCCACATAATCCATCTCATAACAGGCATGCTTAATAGGTTTCACCATAGCGCCATGCACCTACAATCGTTTATACCTATTCCCAACTACAGTGTCAATACGACTTTACGATCTAAAGGGCTATAATAAATAGGTATGAGCAATAAAGGATACCGACCAACTCTCGCACAGCTACGAACTTTTGTCACAATTGCAGAAAATAAGCACTTCGGAAGTGCTGCAGCCAAGCTGTCTATTTCTCAACCATCCCTATCACAGGCACTGGTTGCTCTAGAAAATGGACTAGGTGTGCAGCTTATTGAGCGCTCCACGCGTCGGGTTATCGTAACCCCAGCAGGAGAAGCCCTCCTCCCTTTTGCCAAAGCCACATTAGACGCTGCAGAAGCTTTTACGTCTTATGCGCAGGGCGCATCCGGGACACTTTCAGGCCCCTTATCCTTAGGAATTATCCCAACGATTGCCCCCTATATCCTCCCGCAACTACTTGATTTAGTGCACGAGGACTTTCCCAATCTCGAGCTACGCATTATTGAAGAACAAACTAAGTATTTACTCCAACAATTGCGCGACGGCCAAATCGATTGTGCGGTACTTGCACTCCCCACAGAGCAGCCTGGGATTATCGAGATGCCTCTCTATACCGAGAACTTCCGAATGGTGTTGCACAAAGATCATCCATTCGCAGGGCGTAATGACCTCACTTTAAGCAGCCTGCGAGAGCTCGATCTCATCTTGCTTGACGACGGACACTGCTTGCACGATCAAATCGTAGATCTTTGTAAACAAGTAGATATTAATCCCGCCCGTTCCAAAAACGCCAAAATGCGCGCAGCCAGCCTCACCACAGTTATGCAGCTTGTAGGAGCGGGCCTTGGAAGTACACTGGTCCCCGAAAGTTCGATATCTATTGAGTGCGCTCGACCGAACGTAGCAACAGCAAGCTTTGCGCATGAGGTCACAGCCTCACGCCAAGTCGGCTTGGTATTCCGCGCCTCTTCCACTCGTACCGAGGAGTATCAGAAGCTCGGTTCAATTGTCGGACAGGCTTACCATAATGTCTTAGCTTCTATAGCATAGATACAACAAAGGTGCTGGGCAGCGAGTACTATATGTCGCTGATCAGCACCTTCTAATTCTATCTAAAGTCAGGTCTTTAATATTTCGGGTATGGACCGCCCGCAAGTTGCCTATATGCATGGGCCGTAGCGTTATACATCGCCGGAGCTACAATGACCCTTCCCAGGCCAAGGGTAAAGATCATCAGGACAAGAGAAATAAGTCCTGTAAGAAGCAAAAATCCGAGTATGCGAAGGTAGTGTTTCTTTCCAGTAGCAACCCCCCACAGAAGCGCGTCTTTCACTCCCCCTCGGCGATCTGCCGCATAATAAGCAGAAAAGTTTACAAACGGCTGAATTAGCAGAGAGATAAACATATAGACTGCCATCCCTCCCAGGAGGTAGGCAATAAGTTGTGGATCGTTCAAGGCACCAGAGACTTTCCATAGATTGATGCCCAACACCACGCTACATAAAAGCAATATCAAAAAATTGATCACCGAAATGACGATCAAGGTGAGGGTTGTAGGCCAATAGTTCACCTTTTGAAAAACAGCAGAGAAGGAAATACTTTTCCCGTCTATTTGGCGTAGCAATAATTGATACAAGAATGCAGCTAAAAACATGCCAATCAACGAGCTGATGATATTGAAGGCTGCATTATCAGTGTTTTCAGGTGCTGAGATAGAACTCGCATTGTCTTGAGAAAACATCGTTGCCATCGCCACGCTTATGCTTCCGCTAAGAACGATCAAAAAGAAAATAAAAGTACCGAAAATCCACAGCAGTGGACGGCTAAAAGTTATGCCAAACCCATATTTAATCGCAGATTTAATGCGAAGTTGAGAACCACTAGTAACCATGAATCGGTCTACATCAGGATGGATCTCCCTCCCCATTGATTTTTCATAAATGTAACCGTCTGCGGTGTCCCCAGTTTGATTCATTGCATTGACAGAATAACCGTTGTAGCTCCCTGTCTGATTCTCCCCAGAACGAGCAACCCCATAGGGAAAATCTGGCTTGTCTTCTGGATGATTAACCTCTGGATAAGGGCGAAAATCATCTGCCCCACCCTTATTATGATCTCCTGTAGATTTGCCGCTTTCATCAGAACGATCAGACATAGCACCCTCCGATGCATACATTTCTTGATAGTAAATAACGTGATCTTTATCCTATAGATTATCTATCTAAACAGAACGGGGGTGGAACTTAGCTCTTTTTTCGAGCACACACGTATTCAAGACAAAAAATATTACCTACATTGGGGGTATCAAGGGGAGCACGGTTCTTCTTTGCGAGTAGTCCGTACTCCAGCAGTCAAAGTTCTCTTACCCAGCGCCGCCAAGTACCATAGTTAGGAATTATGAGTACCGCGAAACATCAGCCCCATAATAAGAGGGACGTTGAGTCAAAGGCGATCCCAACTACTCCTGAGGAGCAACGGAGCTTGGCAAACTTCTCTCGAACAGATACCGAGCTACGCTCAACAAAAGAATCTCTTCGCGCACAACTTAGCCAGGTCAGTATCGCTGAGGAACGAGTCTTCCTTCGTCGTATTCTCAAAGCCTCTTCTAAGAGCGCAATCACAGCTATCTCCGCAGATATCCAACAGGCTCAGATAGCGTTATCGCAGAAAGCAGCGCTCATTCCCTCTATTACTTTTCCTGAGAATCTCCCGGTCTCCAGCCAACGCGACGCTATCGCACAAGCCATTACCAACAATCAGGTTGTGATTATTGCTGGAGAAACAGGATCAGGAAAAACCACCCAGATACCCAAAATCTGTTTAGAGCTAGGTCGCGGGGTACGTGGATTAATCGGACATACGCAACCGCGTCGACTCGCGGCACGCACTGTTGCCGAGCGTATAGCCGAAGAACTTGACCAAAAAATCGGTTCTTCAGTGGGGTATGCCATCCGCTTTGATGACCGTGTTTCTGCTTCTACATCCATCAAGCTGATGACTGACGGCATCCTGCTCGCAGAAATGCAGCGGGATCGATTCCTTAACGCTTATGACACGATAATTATCGACGAAGCCCATGAGCGCAGCCTCAACATCGATTTTATTCTTGGATACCTCAAACAGCTTCTTCCGCGCCGTCCTGATCTTAAAGTCATCATTACTTCTGCCACGATTGACCCAGAGCGGTTTGCGCAGCACTTTGCCAACGCAAACGGTGAACCTGCGCCCATTATTGAGGTCTCCGGACGTACGTACCCTGTTGAAATCCTTTATCGTCCGCTTGAAATCCCCGATGGGGAAAAGCTTATAGACGTAGATCCCATTGATGGGCTCATCCAAGCCATCCAAGAGCTTATGGGATATGGTCCCGGCGATATTCTTTGTTTCTTTGCTGGCGAAGCAGATATCCGCGAAGCGATGGATGCTATCGAAGCCAAACGGTGGAAAAACGTAGAGGTCACACCCCTCTTTGGGCGTCTCTCCAACCAAGAACAGCATCGAGTCTTTTCCCCACATTCCGGGCGCCGAATTGTTTTGGCTACTAACATCGCGGAAACCTCGCTGACTGTTCCGGGTATTCATTTTGTCGTGGACACCGGAACAGCCCGTATTTCAAGATATTCCACCCGGACCAAAGGCCAGCGTCTTCCTATCGAGCCTATCTCTCAAGCAAGCGCTAACCAGAGATCAGGACGCTGTGGTCGTGTTACAGACGGCATAGCAATTAGGTTGTACTCCCAGCAAGACTTTGAATCTCGGCCAGAATTTACTGATCCAGAGATTTTACGAACAAACTTGGCCAGCGTCATTCTCCGGATGGCTTCCCTCAAATTGGGAGACATTGAAAATTTTCCTTTTATACAAGCACCCGATACCAGAGCTATCCGTGACGGATTTTTACTGCTCAAGGAGCTAGGAGTCCTTGCAGATTCAGCCAAAACAAACTCCCCACTCCTCACTACAGTCGGCCGTACTCTGGCCAAGATACCTTTGGACCCTCGTTTAGCTCGCATGCTGATCGCGGCAGAAGAATTTGGTTGTTTAAGAGAAGCCTACATAGTGGTGGCTGCGCTGAGTATTCAGGATGTTCGCGAGCGTCCGCTAGAAAAACAAAGTCAAGCTGATCAGCTCCACGCACGTTTTAAAGACACAAGCAGCGATTTTCTTAGCTACCTTAAACTTTGGGAATACATATCAGAAAAACGCACCGAGCTTTCTGGTAATGCTTTTCGACGTACCATGCAGTCCGAATTCTTACACTACATGCGCATTAGGGAATGGTCAGATCTTATTCGTCAGTTACGTAGCATCGGCGAACAAATTGGATGGACCAACCCAGATGACATTGCAGGTCATCTCATCCCAGATAACCTGCACAAAGCTCTCCTAGCCGGACTACTGTCTCACATCGGTTTAAGAGATGGCGATTCTAAGGAATTCATAGGAAGCAGAAACTCCAGGTTTTTGGTGTTTCCTGGTTCCTCATTGGCCAAGCGTCCCCCGCAATTCCTTATGGCGGCAGAGCTTGTGGAAACTTCACGGTTATGGGCGCGTAATGTAGCGGAGATCGATCCAGCGTGGGTCGAACATATAGGTAAAAATCTGCTCAAGCACAATTATTCTGAGCCGTATTGGTCTACAAAGCGCGTAGCAGCCATGGTGCACCAAAGATCTACGTTATACGGTGTTCCGATTATTGCTGATAGGCCAGTCGGGTATGCTTCCATCGATCCTCGTGCTGCTCGCGATATGTTTATTAGAGAAGCCCTAGTCAATGGTAATTGGACTACTCATCATAAGTTTTATCGTCGTAACGCAGAAAAACTACTCTCAGCTGCGCAAATTGAAGAAAAAATCCGACGTCGCGATGTTGTAATCGATGAAGATGCTCTCTATAACTTCTATGATTCCAGGCTCCCAGATCACATCACTACAGGACGTTCCTTTGACCGCTGGTGGAAAACAGCCGTCCATAAAACGCCTCATCTTCTAGACTTTGATCTGGAAAAATTGCGCCGAGGTGAGTCAGCAAACGTCAATGAAGAAGACTTCCTCGATATTTGGCGCCGAGGTTCTTTAGAATTCGGCTTAACCTACCACTTTGATCCCAGCGCCGAAGATGACGGTGTCACTGTTCTTGTTCCGGTACCATTACTGGGAGGACTCGATGCAGACGGGTTCGAATGGCTAGTTCCTGGTTTGTTAGAAGATCTGGTTACTGAGCTGATCCGTTCTTTACCAAAACACCTGCGTAAAACCGTTGTTCCTGCACCAGATTTTGCCCATAAAATCACCACCATGCTGAATTATCGCGATGGTTTCCTCTATCAACGCATCGCCGAATGTCTATCTGAATTGGGGCGTCCTGGAATATCTGCGGATGATTTTAACCCGAACACACTCCCTAAACACCTCAAAATAACATTCGCTGCTGTAGATAAACGCGGACGTATCATTGATCGGGACAAATCGCTCGATTCCCTCAAATCCCGACGTTCTGAACAAATCCGAGCTTCAGTTTCACGAGTGTCCCATGCCGTCGAGCAATCCTCTGCTAAAGAATGGACGCCTCAGTCTCTAGGCACTATCTCACAAGAAGTGACTACAAAGGTCGATGGACAGCTGGTTACCACGTATCCAGCCCTCGTTGTTACCCCAGAGGGTATTTCGGTCAAAGCCATGCCCACTAAGCGTGAGGCCGATATCTCTATGTTTACGGCCACACTAACGTTGCTGCTTAAAGCAACGCCTGTAAATACTCAGAAGATGCTCAATGGCCTCCCACTTCAGCAACGAGTTGCTATAGAAAACTATCCTCACGGTGGGGCCACAGGCTTTGTCAACGATGCTCAAGTTGCAGTTGTAAGAGACTTGATCATTGCTAACGGTGGCGCTGTGAGATCACCAGAAGAGTTTTCTAAGTTACAAACGATTATTAAACCATTAGTTCCGAGTAAGGTACGCGCAATAGTTGTCGAGCTAGCCCCTGGCATTAACTCTTATCTCCGCGTTAAATCCGAGATAAACAACTGGACCGGCCCAGCCATCGACGACATTAATAATCAGCTCAATTTTCTCCTTCCACCGCGGGCGATATCCCAACATGGGGCACACCGCCTCAAGCATCTCCCAAGGTACGTGCAAGCAATCACGCTTCGGCTCGAAGATATGGAGCGCATGCCAGACCGGGATGCAGACAGGCAGTTACTAGTTAATCGACTAGAGCGAGGCTTAGCACAAAAAATCCAAAAATCTGGACAAGGAAAATCTGCTCACCAAGTACGTGATATTCAGTGGTTGATTCAGGAATTACGTGTCAGCCTTTTTGCCCAACGGCTAGGGACTACGCAATCAGTTTCTGAGAGAAAAATCGCAAAAGCAATCGAACAGCTCTAAAGGCTACGATCACGACGACGCATCAACCGGATCTCAGATTCAAAATCATCGGCGCTCTCAAATGATTTATACACAGAGGCAAAACGAAGATAGGCAACCTCATCTAGTTCCCTCAGAGGATCCAGAATCGCTAGCCCTATGTCATTTGCATGGATCTGAGAACTTCCGTGTTTCCGAATACGCTCTTCTACTTGCTGAGCTAATCGTTTTAGTGCGTCTTCACTCACATCGCGCCCTTGACAAGCTCTCCGCACTCCGACGATAACTTTATCTCGGCTAAATGGTTCCGTTAACCCGTTCCGCTTTACTACTAATAACTGTGCTTTTTCTACAGTAGTAAAACGACCACGACATTCCGAACACTCACGACGCCGTCGAATCGCTGAACCAGCATCAATCATTCTGGTATCGATAACTTTGGAATGCTCATGATGGCAAAACGGGCAGTACACTTTAAATAATCCCTACATTCGATAACCGTTTAACTAACGTAGTTTAAAGGCTACCGCACCAACCCAAACATACATATTAAAAAGAGCTTCTAAGAAAGTGCAGCACTTGCTTCTATCGCTGAGAGGTCACTCCTGCTTGTAGCATCGCAGAACCAGGAACCTCTTGCGGGAGAACTTCAGACGAGTTTCCGTCGATTTCACCAGCAACGATAATGCCAAGAAGAAGACAAAGTCCAAAGGCAGCACCAGCAAGCGCATTACTGAGGTGTTCTTTCCAACCCGGAGTTAGTGTGCTCAACGAACTCCGGCGCGTCTTATGACTGGATTCACAATATCCAGCTTTTTCAACTAAAGAAAGCGTACGAACACTCGTTTCAACATTATTATCGTAATTCGCGTCTATATCCCACACCTCAGACGCGGGAACAATTTGAGCGCGATCCATACGGGAATTAACCACCGTTTGAGGGCGATAAGCCAGCGTCATTGCATTTCCTAACTTTTCCCAGCAAAGAATTATCTCTATCAATCAAGCGATAGAGTCACTATAAAAATCTCCCCAAACACATAACACAAAGATGCGTTCATATGTTCGAGTAATCAATCACATGTTCGATTTTTACACCCTTTCGAACATATGGTCAAGTTTTTCATCCATTTTTTCGAACAGATGAACCTAAGCCGGCAAAGATAAGCTAAGGTAAACAGCAGTAGAGAACGAACACGTTCACGGAGCATCAAATAAAATTTTCAAAACTCTAAAGGGGGCATAACACCATGACAAAACAACCAAATAAACAAAACATCACCGAAACTGGCCAAAAGAAGCTTTCCGAGCGCCAGCGACGCATCCTTGAAGTAATTAGAGATGCCGTTGTCTTGCGAGGCTACCCACCAAGTATTCGAGAAATCGGAGATGCTGCAGGGCTGCAGTCCACTTCTTCTGTGGCCTATCAGCTCAAAGAGCTGGAGAAGAAAGGCTATTTACGCCGCGATCCCAACAAGCCGCGCGCAGTCGACGTTAGGACGCTACCTGAATCCAGCGCGTCAAAACCAGGCAGGAAGCAAAACCTCAAAGCTAAAAAATCACCCGTCCCCTCCGAGACGTCCCCCACCAGCTTCATTCCTATTGTCGGATCCATTGCCGCAGGTAGCCCAATTCTGGCCGAAGAAAACGTCAATGCCTACTATCCCCTCCCTCAAGACATTGTGGGAGACGGTGAACTCTACATGCTCGAGGTTGTAGGCGAGTCCATGCGAGATGCCGGGATCCTCAACGGAGACTGGGTGGTCGTGAGGGCCCAACCAGTCGCAGAACAAGGAGAATTTGTTGCAGCCCTAATTGATGGAGAAGCAACAGTAAAGGAATTCCACAAAGACGCCTCAGGAGTGTGGCTGCTCCCCCACAACGATGCGTTCTCGCCAATTCCCGGTGATCAAGCAGACATCATGGGCAAAGTAGTCTCCGTCATCCGGAAGCTCTAACTCACACCCTTATCTTTTTAGATCGCACAGCATTACTCCCCCTATTTCAGGGAGAACATAGAAATCAAGATAAACATCACATTCAAAGGAAAACGGACACTGACACCTTGACTAACGTCCACTTTTCCCAAAAAAGATTTTGATTCATGTCCGAACATTCGTGATTCATTTGTCTGTTTGACTGTTTTATCCACTTAGTCATGACAAAATGACAAGAGATAAGTTTTGTGAAAAACCACGGTTCGGGCATCGGACTTTTCCGATATTTGATTTCACTCGAAGGGATTGGACATGTACTCAGAAGAACGACGGCGCCAAATAGCCTCTCTCACGGCGGTAGAAGGACGCGTCAATGTCACTGAGCTTGCCGCCCGGTTTGATGTTACTGCTGAGACTATTCGTCGAGACTTGGCGGTGCTCGACCGTGAAGGGGTTGTTCATCGCGTTCACGGCGGCGCGGTAGCAAACCAAACTTTTCAAACCACCGAATTTAGTTTAGATACCCGTGCGCGTTCCGCATCCGGAGCTAAAAATTCCATTGCGCATGCTGCTCTATCCTACCTCCCTGAATCTCATGGTGGAATGTTCCTCGACGCAGGAACAACTACGGCCGCGCTAGCGGAACTCTTATCAGTCCAACCTGCCGCAAAGCACTGGTCGATCGTTACCAACAGCCTTTCTATTGCGTTGACGCTTGCAAACTCAGGCCTCGATGAGATTCAGCTCCTTGGCGGAAGCGTCCGCGCAATTACTCAAGCAGTTGTGGGTGACACTGCACTGCGAACCTTGGCCCTCATGAGAGCAGACGTCGCGTTTATCGGAACAAATGCGCTAACAATCGATCACGGTCTTTCCACTGCCGATTCTCAGGAGGCAGCCATCAAATCTGCCATGATCACTAATGCCCATAAAGTGGTCGTTTTGTGCGACTCAACAAAAATGGGAACCGATTATCTAGTCAGCTTTGGTTCAGTTAAAGACATAGACGTAGTGATTACAGATTCAAATGCTCCTGAATCCTTTATCAAAGCCCTCCGTGAGCATGACGTTGAAGTTATAACTGCATAAATAAACGCCATGCGGGCGGCCACTTTAAGTGGTCGCCCGCATGGCCGTAGCTCTATGTGAGCTATTTTATGGCTGAATGATAGATCTCACAGCCGCACGTGCTTCTTTAGCGCCTTCAGCATCCAATGCTGCTTCCGCTGCTTTTTTGCAGGTTTCCATATCAACAGCAGCAAGCTGAGCCCCAACACCCGCAATAGCTGTGGAGGCAGCCGATAGCGAGTTAACGCCTAATCCGGTAAGCACACAAGCCAACAATGGGTCAGCAGCAGCTTCACCACAGACTCCCACCGCGGTACCAAATCGAGCGCCTTCTTTGCATGTATGCGCAATAAGACGCAATACTGCAGGCTGCCATGGGTCAGTCAGGTATGCCAACTGTGGAGACATGCGATCCGCCGCCATGGTGTACTGAGTAAGATCGTTTGTGCCAATCGAGACAAAATCAAGATGTGGCATAAGCTTATCCGCCATCAAAGAAGCAGCTGGAACCTCAATCATGGCGCCGGCAATCAAACCTCGGTCTGCACATAAACCAGCAAACCATTTCGCTTCACGCGCAGTTGCCACCATCGGTGCCATAACCCAAGTCGGTGATTTCTCATCACGACCAAGATCTGCGGTGGCCTTAGCAATAGCATCAAGTTGTCGAGTCAGAAGAGCCTCATTGGCGCGCGCTACCCGGAGTCCCCTTACGCCAAGGGCTGGGTTCATTTCATCTGCCATAGAGGCAAAGGCAACGGGCTTATCAGAACCGGCGTCTAGGGATCGAACAACAACCTTAGAGTCTGGGAATTGCTCCAAGACTTTCTTATAGACTTCTGACTGTTCCTCAACGCTTGGCTCCTCCGTTGCAGTGAGGAAGCACATCTCGGTACGGAACAGTCCGATGCCTTCTGCCTGGCTATCAGTGGCAGCAATGCGGGCAGCCTTGCCGTCCTGAACATTAGCCAGCAGCTGCACACGATGCCCGTCTTTGGTGGTCGCTGGCCCTCGCCATTGCGCAATACGCTCCGCAAGCAACTTGGACTCTTGTTCCGCAGCACGGGCGGTTTCCGGGTCTGCTTTAAGGGTCACGGTCCCTAGGGCGCCGTCGACAAGCACAGGCTCGCCGAGCTGCACTTTATTAATCTTCTCTCCAGCTGCGACGATACAAGGAACGTTCAGTTGTCGAGCGATAATAGCGGTATGACTGGTTGGACCACCTAATTCAGTTACTAATCCCACAAAGAAATCAGTGTTGAGCGCGGCAGTATCCGCAGGAGAGAGATCATCGGCGAAAAGCACAACCTGCTCTTCTACATCGGGGAGACCTGGCTCCGGTTCGTCGCGAAGCTGTGCAATAACGCGATCACGAATATCGCGAAGATCTGTGGTGCGCTCAGCCATGATTCCACCGGCAGCCTCAAACAACGAAACAAATTTAGTAGTAGCAGCGACAACAGCATACTCAGCTGGATGGCCACCTTGTGTGCCCTTTTTCACAGCTTTTCTCCAGCCACGATCGTTAACCATGCCTGCAGTAGCTTTCAAGACCTCAGAAGCAGCGCCTTCTGCCCGTTGTGAGCGATCAAGCAAACGCTTAGCGACGGCGTCTGCAGCAGTTATAAAACGTTCAAACTCAGCCTCACGTAGGGACTCCTCGATCACTTCACCAGCCTGCGGTAACTCGGGACGCGGGCTAATCCACACAGCTTTTGCATAACGAACACCCGAGACCACTCCAGTGCCTTTAAAAACTGTGTCAGTTGCAACGTTATTCAAGGTTTCCACCCATCTTCACAGTTGAAGTTTATTCTCCCTACACATCACCATAAACTCAACATTTCCGCAACCAAACAAACAGAGAACTATTGACAAACAGACACAAGTGGGCATAAATTGGGCATTGGTTTCAACATTTTTCCAGCAGAAACGGTAAAAACGGCGGAAATCAACATGTTTCAACTCTTCACAAAATGCCATTTTGTTAGGAGGTGACTATGGCCACCGTCGAAGAGGTTCAGCTTAGACAGCCCGCAATTGTCACTCTGACAAATGATCTGGGCCGCTGTAGTGTGACACAGCTTTCTCAACAATTTCGTGTTACTCCCGAGACAATCAGACGCGACTTAAAAAGTCTTGAGCACCAAGGATTACTGACGCGGGTCCACGGTGGCGCCGTATCTGGCTTCTCCATGCCTCACGTAGAAGTACTCGCAGTGGATGATGATGACGATCTTCCTATCCATCAGTCGCAACGGCGCAAACAAGCTATTGCGCATGCAGCTCTGCCACTCATACCAAGCCCAAACGCGGCCATTTTTATTGATGCAGGGTCTACAACAGAGAGTTTCGCAGGAATCCTGGCCCGCAACTACGTCGGACAAAACTGGCTGATTGTTACCAACTCACCAAACGTGGCTAAAACCCTTAGCGGCGCCGGGGTTCCCGATGTGATGATTCTTGGTGGGACGCTTAAAGGAAGAACTCAAGCAATTGTTGGGAAAAGAGCCGAAGCATCTTTACGCACTCTAAAAGCAGACATCGCTTTCATGGGGACAACCGGCCTCAGCCTCAAAGCAGGGCTAACAACATCCGACCCGCGAGAAGCATCCATTAAAGCGACTATGATCGCACAATCTCGATGCATAGTCGCGCTATGTGATTCTGGAAAACTGAACCGAACTTCTGACGTTACTTTTGCCAGCATTAACGATATCGACTTCCTAGTAACTGACCGGCATGCTCCCAAACAACTACAAGATAGCTTCAACCCATTCAACACCCAGGTGGTGATCCCGTGATACTTACATTCACGCCTAATCCGAGTATTGATACAACGCTTACTTTAGATACCGCGCTACAACGTGGATCTGTACAGCGCCCAATCTCGAACAAAAGCGTAGCCGGCGGAAAGGGGGTAAACGTATCTCAAGCGATAGCAAAAGCAGGCCAGGAAACTATCGCTCTCTTCCCTTCCGCCACCAATGATCCTTTTATAGAGCTGGTCAAGCAAGCTAACATTCCTGGACATGCGGTACCAGTCTGTGGCCATGTTCGCGTCAACACCGCCGTCACCGAGCCTGACGGGACAACGACAAAATTCAATGATCAAGGCGCAAAGCTAGATTCCACAAACATTGAAACTTTGGAATCTGAACTTCTTGCTTTTTCTCAACGCGCATCTTGGGTCGTTCTTTCTGGTTCTTTGCCACCCGGAGCGCCGATAAATTGGTACTCCCTACTCGTGGAAAAGCTGCAACAAAAGATTCCCGGAATTAACATCGCGGTTGACACCTCCGATAAGTCGCTTGTTGCACTAGCCAATGATTTTGATAAGGCAGCGCCCACAATAATCAAGCCCAATGGCATGGAGTTAGGACAGCTCGTTGGAGTTGAGGATATAGATTTTGAAGCCGAAGCTGAAAAAGGTAACTACGAGCCCGTAGTGTCTGCAGCAGAAAAATTATTAAAACAGGGGCTGGAAGCCGTATTGGTAACGCTGGGTGCTTCAGGAGCGGTACTTGTCTCCGCAGCTGGGGCATGGATAGCTCAGCCTCCAAAAACCACCGTTGTTTCCACCGTAGGCGCTGGCGATTGCACCCTCGCTGGCTTTATCATGGGACAAAGCTCAGGTTTGTCCCAACCCGAGTCTCTTGCTCTAGGCGTTGCGTACGGCAGCGCGGCAGCTGCCTTGCCTGGTACTACTATCCCAACGCCTGATCTTGTAGATGTGGCAGGCACTCGAGTTTTTGCTTTTACTAAGATCAAAGTTTCCTAGCATACTCGGATTCGCTCGGAATGCCGCGTAGCACTGTTTTTTAGTTACCGCCTCTTCTCTCGCACAGTTCACCTTCCACCGCCACTATGAAGGACAGCTATTTCTCATCCTCCTTGAGGCGAACGGAAGCTAGCCTCAAGGAAAAACATGGCTCAACCTATAATCACTACCTCGCTGGTGAGGTTGGACGCTGAGTTCGGTCCAACTCCGGCAGATGTTATTTCTTCTCTCACCTCCATTGTTTCTGATGCTGGGCGAACAGAACATGCAGAAACGCTCTTCGCCGATGCAATGGCACGAGAAAAAAATGCTAGTACTGGCGTCCCCGGTGGGATTGCCATCCCCCATTGTCGATCCGAATCTATTCACACCCCCACTCTTGCTTTTGTCCGGCTCAAAAAAGGAGTGGATTTTGGGGCTCCCGATGGCACTGCTTCCCTTATTTTCTTGATTGCAGCCCCTGCCGACGGCGGAAAAGAGCACCTAAAGATTCTTTCCAAACTAGCTAGAGCACTCGTTCGGAAAGATTTTATCGAGGCTTTAGAAAACGCTGCTTCTGAAACACAAGTGGTTAACTTGGTAAATAGGGTCATCCATCCAGCTCCAGACACTGACAGCCCGACAGTTTCCCGTTCTTCAGAAGCTACAACGAACGATAAAAATCAGGTTATTCGCGTCGTCGCGGTAACAGCTTGCCCTACCGGCATAGCCCACACGTATATGGCTGCGGATGCACTTAGTCAAGAGGCCTCCAAGCGCAACGATATTGAATTGGCGGTAGAAACCCAGGGGTCTTCGGCGGTTACCCCTCTTTCACAAGAAACAATCACCGCCGCCGACGTGGTTATTTTTGCCACTGATGTCGGCGTAAAAGACAGAGAACGCTTTGCGGGTAAACCGCTGATCGAATCTGGGGTTAAACGAGCTATCAACGAACCAGTAGCAATGTTGGAAGAAGCTATTCTTGCAGCTCACGATCCACAAGCATACAAAGTTCCAGGAACTTCGTCTTATCAACAAACAACTCACAAATCAGCTTCAAGCGGGAGCCTAAGTCTAGGAAAGAAAGTGCAGCAGTCAATCATGACTGGTGTTTCCTACATGGTTCCTTTTGTCGCCGCAGGTGGGCTGCTCCTCGCATTGGGATTCCTCTTTGGTGGGTATGACATAGCTGATGGTTGGAAAACGATTGCTAGTGAATATTCGATTACTAACCTGCCTAGCAACACTGTAACTATCAATGGTTCCGATATAACTTTTGATAGATCAGGACTCTTGCTTTATCTCGGTGCTGTCCTTTTTGCCACGGGGCAAGCAGCAATGAGTTTTATTGTTGCAGCCTTGTCTGGCTATATTGCTTATGCTCTAGCAGGTAGGCCAGGCATAGCCCCTGGTTTTGTTGGCGGTGCCATCTCCGTAACCTTAGGCGCTGGTTTTATTGGTGGTCTTGTTACTGGATTGTTAGCAGGTGTCATTGCACTTTGGATTAGTTCCTGGAAGACGCATCGGATTGTTCAATCGCTCATGCCAGTGGTTATCATCCCACTTCTCACATCACTGTTCATAGGGCTCATTATGTTCCTACTGCTAGGCCGTCCTTTATCTGCGGTTATGATGGGACTTCAAAACTGGCTAGGAACAATGTCTGGTTCTTCCGCTGTTCTTTTAGGCATCATCCTTGGCTTAATGATGTGCTTTGACCTAGGAGGCCCGGTTAATAAGGCTGCCTACCTTTTTGCCACAGCCGGTTTATCAACAGGCGATCAGGCTTCCTTGCAGATCATGGCAGCAGTTATGGCGGCTGGGATGGTTCCACCCATTGCGCTATCCCTTGCCACCCTTATCAGAAAAAATCTTTTCACCCCCGTGGAACAGGAGAACGGTAAATCGGCTTGGTTACTTGGCCTTTCCTTTGTATCTGAGGGCGCCATTCCTTTTGCAGCGGCCGATCCACTCCGCGTCATCCCATCAATGATGCTAGGGGGCGCGGTTACCGGTGCGATCACTATGGCAACCCACGCTATCTCCCGAGCTCCGCACGGTGGAATTTTTGTTTCCTTTGCCATCGAACCTTTTTGGGGTTTCATTCTCGGAATAGCATCTGGGGTATTGGTTTCCGCTTTTTCTGTAATCTCACTAAAAAGCTTCTGGCCGAACAATACAACGCAACAGGAAGCTGCTCAGTCCCAAACATAAAACTATCCCAGGCCTCGCCAGGATACCTAAAACAACCAAATGCAAAGCATTATGACAATTCTATGCCCGTTTAATGGAAAAACCGACAGAATCGGAATAG
This sequence comes from Corynebacterium pseudotuberculosis, assembly GCF_002155265.1. Lineage (NCBI taxonomy): Bacteria > Bacillati > Actinomycetota > Actinomycetes > Mycobacteriales > Corynebacteriaceae > Corynebacterium > Corynebacterium pseudotuberculosis. The sequence goes on along the minus strand of NZ_CP021251.1, from coordinate 1,499,315 downwards.
AATTGGGCATAGAACCTACAGAGGAAACTTTAATCATGCTTTTTGTGCGGCGTTGAGGCTCTCATGCACACTAAAAGCAACTATAAGATTCTCCGAGGTTAAAGAAAGCGTTAGAATTTGGCGCTTTAGAGCTGAATTCAGCACTATGAAAGGAATATTCCATGGCTTCTAAGACCGTTGCAGTCGGCTCCGCAGTTGGCCTCCATGCACGCCCCGCTTCCATCATCGCAGAAGCAGCTGGCGAGTTCGATGAGGAAATCTTCCTTACTCTTGAGGGAGAAGATGATGATGAAACCGATGCAGCTTCATCCTTGATGATCATGGCCCTCGGTGCAGAAAAAGGCGATAAAGTCACCGTTACTTCTGAGAATGCAGAAGCAGTTGAAAAGATCGCAGCCTTGATTGAAAAAGATCTTGACGCTGAATAATCTTTTCTAGAAAGCGCTGAGGTTAGGTAATCACCGCACCTCGGCGCTTTTCTTATGCCTTCCGTCATCCTCTGTCTTACGTTGCCATACACAAGAACTTAGCCAGAAAACCTCTCCTACCAATCAGCATGGAATAGATAGAAAATATTTTTGTTGACATGTCATATAAAATATTTTCTAAAATACCTCAGATAATAAAAAAGGAATTACCATGCAATTTGGAATTTTTACCATCGGCGATTTAACTCCGGACCCTATTACTGGTGAGAATCCCACGGAACACGAACGTATTAACCGGATCACCGAAATAGCCCTCAAAGCAGAAGAAGTAGGACTCGATGTTTTTGCTACCGGCGAGCATCATAATCCACCTTTTGTACCTTCCTCCCCTACTACGCATCTGGGATATATCGCCGCTAAAACCACCAATATCCAGCTCTCCACGTCGACCACACTCATCACAACAAATGACCCAGTAAAGATTGCCGAGGACTACGCTTTTCTCCAGCACCTTGCACAGGGACGAGTCGATCTCATGCTAGGCCGTGGGAATACTGGCCCTGTTTACCCTTGGTTTGGTAAAGATATTCGCGACAGCCTGCCGCTAGCCGTAGAAAATTATCATCTGCTTCGCAAGCTCTGGCGCGAGCCAGTTGTTAATTGGCACGGTAAATTCCGTACCCCTTTACAAGGCTATACGTCTACCCCAGCACCGCTTGAAGCCGTACCACCTTTTGTTTGGCATGGCTCTATCCGTTCTCCACAGATTGCTGAGCAAGCCGCATATTACGGAGACGGGTTCTTCCACAACAATATTTTCTGGAACAAAGAGCACACAGCCAAAATGGTTAGGGTTTATCGCAAACGCTATGAGTCATATGGGCATGGGCAAGCAGATCAGGCGATCGTTGGGCTTGGCGGACAAGTATTTATTGCAGAAACAGAATCCGAAGCCAAACGTTTTTTCCGACCTTATTTTGATAATGCCCCTGTCTACGGTCACGGCCCGTCACTAGAAGAATTCTCCTCGTTAACCCCCTTAACTGTGGGTACAGTTGAGCAGGTTATCGAACGAACGATGCAATTTGCAGACTGGGTCGGCGACTACCAGCGCCAAATGTTTCTCATTGATCATGCGGGACTTCCGCAAGAAGTTGTTCTGAAACAAATTGAGATTCTAGGAAAACAGGTGGTACCGGAATTGCGTAAACGTATGGAAGCCCGCCGTCCAGACCATGTTCCTAGCAATCCCCCTAGCCATAAATGGCTTGCCGAACATAGGGATTCGCCTCATTTCCTTGTTGATCCAACACCTAAGGAGTCTTAAACTATGCGCTCTCTTGTTGTCATATCAGCAGGTTTGTCCACCCCTTCAGCTACCACAAATGTTAGCGACACTATTGCTCGCGCTGTATCTGCTGCGGTGACTGCACGTGGCGAATCTTTAGAGACTCACGTAGTTGAATTATCTGAATTAATCCCGGATCTTAGTACCGCATTATCGACGGGCATCGGAACTCCACGTCTAGAAGAGATCAAGCAAAAAATATCGTCTGCGGATGCTCTCGTTGCGGTGACCCCAGTCTTTAAAGCAAGCTACTCCGGGTTATTCAAAACTTTTTTTGATGTTCTTGATCAAGAAGCTCTCATCGATATGCCGGTGCTGATCGGTGCAACTGCAGGTACTGCGCGCCATTCCTTGGTTCTGGACTTCGCGCTGCGCCCGCTGTTCACCTACATGCGCGCAGTAGTTATACCCACAGGGATATTTGTTGCTACAGAAGATTTTGGCAGCATCGAGTCAGAAGAGCTCCGGACAAGAATTCAGCGAGCCGCCACTGAACTAGCAGAGCATATAGTTAATGTTTCCTCGCAGGTAGACGGTCTCGGAGACTTTATGGGAAAAAACGAAGTCCGACGACACAGCGGCACTAATCCACAGGAGAATCTGATTCCCTTTAGCGAATTACTACGGGGGCATACAGGGAGCTCACTCCTGAGATCAGGGAAACAGGAAACCCACGTCAGCATCCCGAGAAAAAGAAGAATCCCGTGTCCCGATCAGAGTTCACAGATCGGGACACGGGACTCTTTTAAAATCGTGCTGTTTGTCCCTCGCCAACGCGAGTGTACAACCATCGCAGGATTGGGTAGAAGACGATGATGCCCATGGAACCCCAAGCGATACCTTGAAGCTCAACGCCAAAGACTGTGAGAGTCAGGTTCCCGATTCCCGCAATAAGTGCCACGGCTGCAGCAGTAAGATTCACAGGATTATTAAAATTGACCTTGTTATCCTGCCAAATCCTCACACCAAGCATTCCAATAAGGCCATACAAGACGATAGCCGCGCCGCCGAGAACACCCGTAGGAATAGTGAAAATGAGCGCTCCGAACTTCGGGATGAAAGCCAAAACAACTGCGGTCAAAGCCGCAATCCAATAAGCAGCTGTTGAGTAGACTCGCGTTGCTGCCATAACACCAATGTTTTCTGCATATGTGGTGGTACCTGATCCACCGAAGCCTCCGGCAAAAGTAGTTCCTAGACCATCCGCGATGAGTGCGTCGCCAGCCAAATCGTCTAGATCACGCCCGGTCATCTCACTCACGGCTTTGACGTGTCCTACATTCTCCGCGATAAGAACGATCACCACTGGCAATGTCACCAGGATGGTGTGCACAGTAAATTGCGGTGTATGGAACTGCGGCAGCCCAATCCATGAGGCATCGTGAATAGCGGTAGTTGCGCCTTCAGAAAGGTTTCCGGTCAGGGCGGCAAAGACCCAGCCTATGATGACACCAATGAGGATCCCCAGCCTGGCTATCATTCCGCGCCCAGCAACCGTAAAAAAGAGGATCGCAGCCAGAGTTACCGTTGCTACCAGCGGCTGCGCTTGAAAATTAGAGGTAGCCGCCGGAGCAAGATTAAGCCCGATGAGCGCAACAATAGCACCCGTGACAGCAGGTGGCATAACAAGATCGATAACTCGTTTACCAGCGGCTTTGACAATAAAACCCACCGCGATAAGCACAAGGCCTGTGGCCACTACGCCACCCAGCTGGACAGCGATACCCTCACTTTGGGAGGCGATCAGCGGCGCGATAAAGCCAAACGAGCTTCCCAAATAAGAGGGAAGCCGGTTCCGAGTGATCAGGAGGAACAGCATGGTGCTGATTCCAGAGAAGAGCAACGTGGTATTCACAGGGAAACCAGTCAGGGTAGGCACCAGCAACGTTGCACCGAACATTGCTATTACGTGCTGCATGCCGATACCTATGGTCCGACCCCAACTCAATCGTTCTTCTGGTGCGACTACGGCACCAGGGGCAATCGTCTTACCGTCGCCGTGAAGGGTCCATCCCCAGGAAGTTTTGCTCACGAGCCTTTATCATCACTCCCAAAGGGGCTTTTCTCCAACAAAGTGGGGGCACCATGAGCATTTTTCGCCCCCACCTCGGATTATTAGGCGGAAGTGACGTGGTACTCCCCCAGCTCTGCGGCCAAAGAATGCGGCAGTCGGACATCGATAAGCGTACCTTCCGCGTGATATTCCTCAGACAAAACCGTTCCAAATTTATGGAGGCGTGAAACGATGTCTCCCCGAGTAAAAGGAATTAGCAGGTGAACGTGCGCATCTAGCGTATTCAAGAAAAGCTCAATGCGTGCTTCCAACTCAGGAATACCGTCGCCTTCTTGTGCAGATACAAACACTACGTCATCCAACGCGTGTCGCAGCTCTGCAAGGACCAACGGATCCGCCTGATCGATCTTATTGACCACGATTATCTCTGGTGGCGCTTCTACCTTCAGCTCCCGAACGATGTCAGATATAACTCCGTTAACAGCCTTGATTTGTTCCAAAGGGAATGGATCAGAACCATCGACAACATGGAGTACCAGGTCTGCTCCCACAACCTCTTCAAGAGTGGAGCGGAAAGCCTCCACGAGCTGAGTGGGCAAATGACGAACAAACCCCACGGTGTCCGTAAAGACCACGGATCGGCCGTCGGCAAGCTCAGCGCGCCTGGTCGTCGGATCCAAGGTCGCAAACAAGGCGTCTTCAACTAGTACGCCCGCATCAGTAAGCGCATTAATAAGGGATGATTTTCCAGCGTTGGTATACCCGGCAATCGCGATCTGAGGAATGGTAGACTCGCGACGCTGCGAGCGTTTCACTTCCCTCGCTGTTTTCATACCAGCGATTTCTTTACGCAATTTAGCCATGTCTGAACGAAGACGACGACGATCTGCCTCGATCTTTGTTTCACCGGGTCCGCGCAGGCCTACGCCACCATTGGAGCCTGCTCGCTCTCCCGCCTGTCGAGACAACGCCCCGCCCCAACCGCGAACTCGGGTAATGAGGTATTCCATCTGTGCCAATGACACCTGAGCTTTGCCCTCTTTGCTCTTGGCGTGCTGGGCAAAGATATCAAGGATCAGCATCGTCCGATCGATGACCTTAACGTCTAAGGCCTTTTCTAAGGCAATCATCTGGCCTGGCGATAGTTCACCATCGCACACCACGGTATCCACACCGGTAGACATCACGATGTCTTTAAGCTCTGCTACTTTACCGGAGCCGATATAGGTTCCTGGGTCGGGCTTATCACGCTTTTGATAGAGCATGTCCACAACTTCCGACCCTGCTGTCTCAGCCAGAGCTGCAAGTTCCTGCATAGTGGCTTCTACTTCTGCAGTAGTTCCTTGAGTCCACCCACCAACAAGGATCACACGTTCTAGACGTAATTTTCGGTACTCAACGTCATAGCCGTCATCTTGGTCTGTCGCATGGATACTTGAGCCTCGGGTAAGGCTGCGCAGACTGGATCGAGCTTCTAAGTCAAGCTCACCGACAGTAGGCTGCTTGTTCTCCGAAGCACCAGATGAGGACGCTGCACCATCCGTATACCGAGAACTAAGAAGCCCAGATTGATCTATTCCAGAATCTTCATGCGGTGCTACAGGCCGATGATCCTTGAAGGCTCGGTCAAGAAGGTCATCATGCGAGATTCCTCGCGGCTCTGATGGATGAGCGGAGTTAAGGATCTGGTCGTGAATTGGGGTTTCATTATTTTTAGTCATCGTTACCGACCATTGTCGCATGTTGAGTAGCCCAACACTAGTACTTTGCACCGATGATCTTTGTTAGCGAACGCAGCAAAAACGTAGCACTAGAGCCAACCTCACATGTTTTTCTGTGACATACAACGTGCCCACCGATGTCTCATCGACACGCAGTATCAGGCTCCGTTGGGAATAGAGAAATAGTTCCAATGCCATCAATAGGGGCACAAAGGGATACAATCAAACGCTATGAGCACTGATCTCTTGAGCATTGGTATGACCTTTGACAAGTGGCAGGATGCCGTTGAAGCAGCCATCGCCACCGATAAACTTGCCGTGACCGGCGAAGTCCGTGGTGGCCAGCTTATTCAGTATGCAGACGACTCCGGCGCACAGATTAACATTCTCGCTGTTGAACCGTTTGCAACTTTTGCTGGCTTCGACTCCGTTACTCAATCATTCGCGCATATTTCTATGGTGAATGATGTCCTCGCATTGTGCGAAATTGTTGATTACAACGGGCAAGAAGTCACTACGGTGGCCTGCAACCTTGCACAAGGACCCTTGCTTGTCGACGAACCCGAGCAGCGCTGGCAACAACTGGGCTTATCCGCTCTCGCTTTCGACGTGATCACGTATCCGACGATCGCAGACTTTGAGCAGGCTTCCCCCGAGATACTGGGAACGGTGGTCAGCGAAGGCGCTCTTACAGTGATGTCTGGCAACGGCACTGCCGCTCCTGACGCTTTTGCAACGTTCAACGTCCGCGTCTTGTCAGCCGAATACAGAACGAATACCCTCACAGGTTCACGGTTTATCCATGCAACTGTCGACGGTCCTTTCCCCTTTGATGTCTGTTTGCCCGACGCAGCTTCTCTGCCAGAACGTGACTCCGTGATCTCAGGCAAAGCCGTGTTGGTGGGGTCTGTGTCTGTTCCAGAGTCAGGTGGCTGCGGATCCGGCGGCGGAGGATGTGGTTCTGGTGGCTGCGGCTGTGGTGGGCACTGATATCCCGTTTACTTTTTGCTCACCCCCTTGCCTAGGTTTAGGTCATCACACCTCATAATCGCACAGCACCTTGATGCCAAAGGAACAATAAATCATGCCGGAATTCGCTGGAATTAGCGACGCAGGACGTAGGCCACTCTGGCCTTATATCGCGATCTCTTTTGCTTGCGTCTGCCTCGTCATATGGCTCAGGTTTCCCGGAGTGATGCTCTCCATCATCATTATCGGCGCGACAACCTTTATGACCCAGCATCGCCCTAACACCCGGGAAATCGATTCTCTTCGTGCCTCTATTCGACTCACTCTTGAAGATATTCAGGACATTCTCACGCAGTATGACAAGTTTGAGACCGGCGCAGATATGGAATCAATTGCGGATCGAACTCTCTATCGCCCCGCGCTTCTCGACCCAGAAAGCAGTGATCCGGACATTGAGGCTTTCCATTATCTTCGGAAGACCTCGCGACGCTTCCTAACTCGCGCCGATGGACACCTCACTAAGGCGTTAACCATCGGGCAGCTAGAGAAAATCCTTGAGGTTACAGACCGTCGTGCCTCTGATTTTGAGGAATCGTGGATTGCTGCACGACGCGCTGCAAAACGGCTGAGTGAGAATTAGCCCCAGCGCCACCTAACAGGTTTATGAACTTAAACCGCGGGTATCCAGCTGGCCCCACGCAACGATTTTCGAGGGGCCCCGCAAAACAGAGGTGTCTCCTTGGATTGTCACGCTGACACTGCCACCAGGAATATGCACCACCACGTGGCCGTCGACAAGCCCAGCATCAGCTAGCGCCGAGCGTGCCGCAGCGACGGTACCGGTTCCGCAACTACGTGTCTCTCCCACACCGCGCTCATATACACGCATATGGATCTGTGATTGTTGATCGAGTTCCGTAAGCAACTCTACGTTGACGCCCTCTGGGAAAAACTCACCGTCAACAACAGGCTGTACCAGGTCAACCTCTGCTAAAGCTTGCGGAGTCAAACCTGGAACCACACAGGCGAGATGCGGGTTCCCCATATCCACGCCCATACCTGCGTATGAGGCCGTACCAATACGACACGTTGAGACACCAGTGACCTCGGCTGGTCCCATATCAACGCTAACGTCAGCATCCGTTGCGCTAAAAGCGTGAACAGAGACAGTACGAGCACCTGCACGAGTGCCAATACTAAAATCGTCTACGTCAACTAAAGCTCGTGACCTCAGCCAATGGGCAAACACTCGTGTTCCATTACCGCACATCTCTGCAGCGGAGCCATCCGCATTGTAGTAGTCCATAAAATAATCAGATGGATCGAGCCCTTCCGGTGCTTGGGTAAGCACGCCGGAAGCCAGCAAGGAGCCAACATGAGCGACGCGCAAAACACCATCTGCGCCTACTCCCGCCCTGCGGTCGCATATGGCGCTTATTAGCTGAGGTGTTAACGGCAATTTCGCATCAAGATCCTCGATAATTACAAAGTCGTTTTCAGTCCCATGGCCTTTAGCAAACGAGATCTGTTGAGGTAGTTCATGTGTCACAGTCACGTTAGCAATGATAGCGCTTGCGTCGGAGTGTCTTCAGCGGCATCGATCCAGGAGATACGAGGATCACGGTTAAACCAGCTTCTTTGCCTGCGAACATATCTGCGAGTCCCCGTGATCGTCCGATCTACCACCTCATCCCAGGTTAAATCACCGGCCATTCCCTGTAGAACCTGCGCGTATCCGATCGCTCGTCCCGCCGTCGAATCAGCTACCAATCCTTTGTCTAACAACGATTCAACCTCTGCGACAAAACCTTGTTCAAACATGAGACGAGTACGCAACTCAATACGAGGGTTAAGCCAATCACTGTGTGTACGTAGGCCTAAAATTCGCGTCGCCCAACGAGGAACACCATTTTTGGGTGGCTGGCTGGCTTGAAATGGCTGACCAGTAAGCTCAATAACTTCCAACGCACGAACTGTCCTGCGAGGATCTTTGTCTTCAATGATCTCCGCCGCAGCGGGATCGAGTAGCGCAAGGTGGCGATGCAACGCGTCAATACCGATTTCAGCGAGTTTTTCTTCCCATTTAGCTCGAACTTTCTTATCAGTAGGCGGAAATTGCCAGGCGTCGACAAGCGCTTGCACATACAGCATCGATCCCCCCACGAGAATGGGGGTTTTCCCACGTGCCATGATGTCTTCCACATCGCGAACGGCATCTTGTTGGAATCTTGCTACAGACGCAGTCTCCGTAACCTCCCAAACATCAAGCTGATGATGCGGAATCCCTTCGCGCTCAGAAATAGAAAGTTTAGCTGTACCAATATCCATGCCTCGATAAAGCTGCATCGAATCAACATTGACTATCTCTCCGTTGAGCTCATGAGCTAAAGCAATACCAAGAGCTGATTTCCCCGACGCGGTCGGGCCAACGACGGCAATAGGACGTATCGCCTCTATATCCTGTTGACCCGAACTTTCTTCACGCATGCTGTGTTCTCTATGTTTTCTAGACGCTACTGACACATGTTTTCTAGACGCTACTGACACGTCCTTCTCCTGCCCGCTGGTATGTCCAACGATCATCATTCCGCATAGCGGGTATTTGTTGTTCGTTTAGCTGTATCACCTTGCCATACTGCGACAAATCTTCCTACTCCCAAAGAGGAGTCGGATAAGGCTAAAAATGACTCTTTTATCTCCAGGCCGCTGAGCTCATGCCACAGATCTGGGTGCACTACTCCACCGCCTTCTTTTGTTAGCAGCGCTGTAAATTTCGCCTTTGTTGCGTCATCGCGCATAACCTGAGGACCCCATGCCAGTAGTTTCTCCATGAGCTGGTGAATTTCTTCACCCCCATCAATCAAAGCAAGGGGAGCTTTCCCCGTTAAACCCGCGGAGCCATCAACAACCACGATCGTTAGTGCGCCTCCTCGTGGTTCCCCCAATCGTGATCTGATACCAGTAACTTCAACCCTTGGGTGCTCCGCGATGAAAGGTTGGGCAACATAGCGAGCAAGGAGTTCAGGAAGATAAAAGCCTTTCCCCACATGCACTTGAGGTGCGCCCCATGCTTTCAGACTTCCCTCTAGGTTTGTACGGAAGTTGGTATCACATGTACCGACTATGTCTATAGACGTAGGAGACAAACTTTCAATGATGTAGCGTGCACATTCGCATAGTGCTCTTGAGGGGGCATCTTCAGGGGATAATTCTGCGACAAGTGCTGGGCTGCTCGGGATAATCAGCACAGTCCACGGTCTCATTTCAAATTTTCCACGACTATCCACCGCGGCATCCGCACCACTACTCACCACAACTGCCTTCCGCTGGCTTCCACATTGCATTTAATTTTAAAGCTTTCGGGGCTAAGACTAAAGGTAAGAGTTGAGAGAACCAACCTGCATACACTAGTCGCTGATAATGTCACGCTTGATTGTGCAGCAGTGTGATTGCGAAACCTGTAAGTTTATTGAAGTGAAACATAAGGCATACTCGGGATAACAGATTCCTCTCCTTGTGCTTCTGTTAAAGCTTCGGCAGCCGCGACGCGCGGCACGATGAATAGAAAGACGGACTAGCGTTATGAGCTCTAACACTTCCCCCAAGCCAGGCCCCATCCCAGGTCCTCGTCCTGGTCCTCGACCAGGAGCTGTTCCGGGGCCATGCCCTGGTGCACATACGGCACATTCAGCGCCCGCAGTCCCTGCGGTACCACAGAATGACCCCAGCAAATGGGGACGCGTGGAAGAAGACGGCACAGTCTTTGTCGCATACAAAGGTGCTGACCGAGAGATCGGTTCGTGGCAAGCAGGCACTCCAGCCGAAGGCCTTGCTCACTACGGAGCTCGTTTCGACGATGCGGCTACAGAAATCGCCTTGTTAGAAGCACGGCTTAGTACCCACCCAGGCGACGCAGATCATATCAAGCGTAAAGCAGCAGAGATTCTGGAGACGCTACCTACTGCAGCGCTTATTGGTGATATTGAATCGCTTGAGCAGCGTTTGGGCACGATTATCAACGGTGCAGACGATGCAGGGGAAAAAGCCCGCGAGGAAAAGCAACAACACCGCCTCAAAGCAATCGCACGCAAGGAAGAACTAGCGGCAGAAGCAGAATTCCTAGCCGAGAATTCTACGGATTGGAAGACCGCCGGAGATCGTATTCGAGAAATACTCGATGAATGGAAGAGCATCAAAGGCATTGATCGCAAAACAGACGATGAACTTTGGAAGCGCTATTCACGTGCACGTGATGCTTTTAATCGTCGGCGTGGTTCTCATTTCGCAGAGCTGGACCGTGGCAGAGCAGCAGCACGCAAGGTAAAAGAAGAGCTGGTAGCCAAAGCCAATGAGATTAAGAATTCTACTGACTGGAACGATACCGCTAAGGCGTTCCGAGATCTCATGACCTCATGGAAGACCGCCGGTCGAGCACCGCGCGAGGTAGATGACAAGCTATGGAGCGCTTTCAAAGAGGCTCAAGATTACTTCTTTAACGCACGTCATGCAGTTAACGAGGAACGCGATCGAGAATTCAGCGCTAACGCCGATGCAAAGGACGCTCTCCTTACGGAATACTCTCAGCTCATTGATCCGGCCAAGGATCTGGATGCTGCTCGTAAGAAACTGCGCGAGTTACAGGAGAAGTGGGAAGAAATCGGCTACGTTCCCCGTGACCGAGTACGTGAGTTTGAAGATAAAATCTCCAAGATCGAGCGCAGGGTGGAAGATGCGGCTGATGCCCAGTGGCGTCGCACCGACCCAGCAGCACAGGCACGCGCCTCCCAGTTCACTGCCAAAGTCGAAGAGTTTAATGCTCAAGCTGCAGAGGCTGAGTCTAAAGGCAATTCCAAGAAGGCTGCCCAATTGCGTGAGCAAGCACAGCAGTGGCAAGAATGGGCTAATGCTGCGCTCAATGCGGTAGAAAACCGCTAGAATTGGCTAGATGCTGAAGCTTTATCAAATCGAACGACCGAAGCACACTGACTTGTCTCAGATCGAGCCGAGTGATCTGCTTCGGTCGTTTACTTTTTCTTCTAATTTGGCTACCCAAGACATCAGCGGCGATACCTCCACTTCTTCCACTGTTTCCTCTGTTATCCAACAAATCCATGGTTCGCCTGCCCAACGGAAATCATTGTTGTTGCTGTCCAGGCGGAGCCTCAGGCACCGATATATCCGACCGGCGAGCTAGGTTTAGAGGTACTTCCTTGCACTGATCATTCTTTACCGGATTCAGAGGAAAGCACCATTGGTTATCCAGTTGGGTATTTAGAAATTGACGTACCTCTGCAATCAAATCTCTCTTCAATTTCATGTGACATCATCCTAGATGCGGAGCTACAACCACTGCCCACGGAGAAACCGGGTGAAGAAGCATGTGAATGTATACGTCTCCTCTTGGAATCGCTCCCCTTGTTTGCAGAAAAACTAAGCCGCCCCATCATCCAGCTGTGGAAGCTCATGCCTGCAGAGCCAACGCCTTATAGTATTTTTCTAGAGTCAGCCATTAATAGCCAAGGCTTTACCCAGGGTTTAGAAGAGATCCAAGGATATGTACCAGTTCAGGACTATCCCATAACGATTCCTCAGGGATATGAATCCCTCACCTACTACGATCACAGGCCACCACAAGAGCTCATCGATAGTCTTCTGGCTCTGTTCGATCAGGCAGCCCGCGACATACCAGTAGGCACATTAAGTAGAAAACCGCGTCCTTGGACCAGAAAAAGACTAGAGCAAGCAGCAGAAACGACTCTCCGACGCGGTAACCAGGTAGTTTCTACTGTTCTTATTTCCCAGGGAAAAGCCATTGCCTTCAGCGAAGTTTCTCGACGCGCCGACACATCCCCTTCTGTTTCTGAACAAAACTTCACCATTGTTCTACGCGACTATAGAGGGAAAGCTCTGGGGACCCTCATCAAAACGCTGTGTATAAAGGAAGCCCTCCGCCGTTGGCCTCATATCAAACGTATTTATACGGAAATGGCCACATACAACGATGCTATGCAAACCGTTAATAACCAACTTGGTTTTACTCACGTAGCTGCAATACGTGCATGGGAGAAAAACCTAGTGTAAGCCAGGACTGAAGCTACTCGCTATCTTTAGCAGGTCCGCGTTCCTCAGTCTTTTTGTGCTTTGCTGCAGCTAACCGACGCCGATCATCAACAAATAATGGATTGTCTTTCGGCATTTTAGTTTGTTCAGCTATGCGCAGAGAACGCTGTGCATAGCCCACCTCATCAAGATTTTCATGTTCAGCTCGTGTCTTAGCGATCTTTGCTTGCTCATCACTTCGAGCAAAAATAATCAGGCTGAGAAAGAAAACCAAAATAATAGTGGCTGCTACCTCTAATAACAGACCGATTCCGATGCCGGTCTGTCCTTGAAATTCTTTGCTTTGTAGCCTCATCCATAAACAAAACAGGGATATCAGCAAAGAGATTCCGCCAAGTAAATAGCATAAATTAGCCGTTAAAGTACGCCGGAAGATTAGCGTTACTCCATTGAGCACAACGACTGAAAGCGTTCCCGTATAAACGAAGATACGCTCCGCTACTTTGACTGAATCATAATCACCAGGGATGAGCAGCTGTACGCCACGAATTTCACCTGTATGCGGTAACACAAGGCCAACAAGAAAAAGAACAAGAGCGACAAACATGCCGGTGCGTACGCCATCCGTAGATACGCGACGAGAGGCGGTTTTCTCTTCACGAGCTAATTGACTGGCAGAAACTGACTCTTGTTTTTCTTCAGACACTACTGCCTTCTCCTATTAATGGCTCAATAATGTTGTGTACAGTGCTCAAAACAGGTTTACGTTGTAGCTTTGGGTTAGCAACCACAAGCATCTTTTGGTGCGAGTTTCTGAGCGGTTGGTGCACCTATTGAGGGCAATCCTAGTCCAACTCCAACAGGTGCGGTGGTTGGCACTTTTCCTGCAGCACTCATATCTCCGGCTTTTGTACGACGATGCGATATAACACCAGAATCTGCGATTAAGAAGTGCGGCGCAGCACTCGTGACCGTTGTTACGATGATGTCACCTGGGCGGATCTCTCCGTCTGTAGAGCCTTCCGGGGAAAAGTGCACCAACCGACCATCACGGGCACGACCGGTAAGGCGGTTTGTCTTATTGTTCTTCCGCCCGCCTTCAGTCTGCACCAAAAGCTCAACCTCTGTGCCAATAAGCTTCTGATTCTCTTCAAGAGACACTCGCTCTTGTAACTCCAAAAGACGCTCGTAACGCTCCTGTACCACTTCTTTTGGTATCTGATTTTCATACTCTGCCGCAGGAGTTCCTGGACGTGGGCTGTATTGGAAGGTATAAGCACTGGTAAAACGAGCCTTTTCTACCACTTCCAGGGTCGCCTGGAAATCTTCTTCAGTCTCACCAGGGAAACCAACGATGATGTCTGTGGTTATCGAGGCGTGAGGTATTTTCTCCCTTACTTCGTCCAAAATCGCGAGGAACTTCTTTGACCGATACGAGCGCCGCATCTCCTTCAGAACCTTATCCGAACCGGACTGAAGTGGCATGTGCAGTTGAGGGCAGATATTAGGAGTCTCAGCCATTGCATCAATAACGTCGCTAGTAAATTCAGCCGGGTGCGGACTAGTAAAACGCAACCGGTCGAGGCCCTCAATATCGCCACACGCCCTCAAAAGCTTAGAAAAGGCAGAACGGTCACGCTCAATCGAGGAGTCGGCAAAATTAACACCATAAGCATTAACGTTTTGCCCTAGCAGGGTTACCTCGGATACGCCTTGCTCCACGAGTGCATGTACCTCTGCCAGAATGTCGCCGGGACGGCGATCTACTTCTTTGCCACGCAGTGAAGGAACGATACAGAAGGTACACGTATTGTTACACCCAACAGACACCGATACCCATCCTGCGTAGGCAGACTCACGTTTCGCGGGGAGGACTGAGGGGAATTGCTCCAGAGAATCTACGATCTCCACCTGGGCACGGTTGTTATGCTCTGCCCGGTCAAGCAGAGCTGGCAACGATCCAATGTTATGCGTGCCAAAAACCACGTCCACCCAAGGAGCTTTTTTTACAACCGCGTCTTTGTCTTTTTGAGCAAGGCAGCCCCCCACTGCGATCTGCATTCCAGGACGTTCTATTTTAGTTGCGCGTAATTGTCCCAATGTTCCGTAAAGACGCATATCAGCGTTTTCCCGAACAGCACAGGTATTAAAGACCACCAGATCTGGATCATCGCCAGCTGCTACAGGCGAGTATCCGGCGTCTTCAAGAAGTCCGGAAAGCCTTTCGGAATCGTGGACGTTCATCTGGCAGCCGAAGGTTCGCACCTCATATGTCTTACCCAGGCCCACAGTTGTTTTCTCGGACTTTTCGCTCTTCATCTGCACATCTTTTGTTGACAATGACACGTCACGCCATTGTAGTGACCAAGGGATAAAAGACCTAACCGGATCACCTGCGTCTTTAAGCCATAGCTCTCAACTTTCATTCTTTGAGTTCAGCCAACCGCCGTTCTAATGCGGAGCGTGCGACCTGAAGCGACTGGGATTGCCCGAACCCTCTACGCGCAAGCACACCTACGATTCTTCTGAGTGCCTTGTCATATTCGTTTCGAGTTTCAGGAATTTTTTTGACCGAACGAGCCTTCTTCCAAGCTAAAGTCCTGGCCACATTTTCTTCATCATCTTCAGAAATCTGACGCAGCGCTTCCTCTCGCTGATATCTGGCTACGCCTTTTTCCCTAAGCTCATGGTTAAGCGCAGTTCGGGATTTTCCTCGCGCCATATGCCGTTGCCGCACCCATTCGTTGGCAAACATTTGGTCATCGAGCAGCTTTGAACATTCAAAGTCTTCCAATACCGAATCAACGAGTTCTTCTTCAAAGTCCAGTAACAACAGTCTTTGTTTAAGCTCATGGCGCGAGCGCTGACGTTGATCGAGTAGCAAGAGTGCGCGATGTTTCACTGGGGCCTTAGCCTCTTCGAACTTTTTATCAAAAAGTTCGTTGCCTTCCTCATGATAGCGCTCAAGCGCCTGCGAGAGGCGCTTGAGTTTGTCTTCTTTGCTCAGAGCTGGATCAACGTTATCCATTGTCCTCATCATCAAAATCGATATTAGGAACCATGTCTACTGGATCATCAGTAAGTGCGTCGTTCTGGTTAGCGTACTTTCCGATCTGCAATGCCCGGAAGATCTTCTCTTCAATTTCATCCGCAAGCTCAGGAGTCTGCTTTAAATACAGACGAACTTTTTCTTTGCCCTGACCAAGCTGATCACCATCATAGGTAAACCACGAGCCTGATTTTTTGATGATCCCATTATCTACACCCAAATCGATAATGGAGGATTCTCTAGAGATACCTTCCCCATACATGATGTCAAATTCCGCGATTTTAAATGGAGGCGAGACCTTATTCTTTACTACCTTTAACCGCGTCCTGTTACCGATGGCATCCTGCCCGTCCTTTAGCGTTTGGATACGCCGAACATCACAACGAACTGAAGCATAGAACTTAAGCGCTTTGCCACCCGTAGTCGTCTCAGGCGAGCCAAACATCACGCCAATCTTTTCGCGCAGCTGATTAATAAAGATAGCGGTGGTTCCCGAGTTATAAAGAGCACCGGTCATCTTACGCAGCGCCTGACTCATCAAACGCGCTTGCAAACCAACGTGGCTATCCCCCATTTCCCCTTCGATTTCTGCTTTAGGGGTAAGTGCGGCCACAGAGTCGATGACAATAATATCTATAGCTCCAGAGCGAACAAGCATATCTGCAATCTCCAGAGCTTGCTCACCTGTATCCGGTTGAGACACCAAAAGTGCATCTGTGTCTACGCCAAGTTTACGTGCATAATCCGGATCTAATGCGTGTTCCGCATCGATAAAAGCAGCAATTCCTCCAGCACGCTGCGCTTGAGCTATAGCATGCAGCGCCACGGTTGTTTTACCTGAAGACTCAGGTCCATACACCTCTACAATGCGCCCCTTGGGAAAGCCTCCAATACCAAGAGCAACATCGATTGCAGTGTTCCCGGAAGAAATAGCACTAATCGGAGGGCGGTTATCATCACCAAGGCGCATTACTGCGCCTTTGCCAAAGTCTTTCTCGATCATAGCTAAGGCTGCGTCGAGCGCCTTTTGCCGATTGTCCCCTGTTGCCGGCTGAGACTTCGAATTTTTCTTAGCTGCCATTTCATCCTTCTTTTCTTATTGAGGAACACTCACATTAATCTGACCCATCCATTTGACGAACAATCAGGGCACTTTGGATCCCTAATCGTTTTATAGTCGGGGAATTCCACCCCCAATTGGTGAGCTCGATTCAACTAAGCATGAATCCTAACGACCATTCTCAACATCACTTTAATCCCCACCGAGAATACACAAACAGATGTTCGATAGGCAAACTGATCTACATAACTTCACGCGTTTTCGGACACCGTTCAATTCGGTTTGTCCAGCCCGAGCCGACGATCTTCAGGAATGGAAAAATCTTCACATAATGCCCACCACACGGCTCGTGGTTCCATCCCATCCTCAATTAAACGATCTGGAGTATCACCCAAAGCTGCCAATACATGAGAATGCAGTAACCATGGCCCACGAACACCGCCAAATTCATCAACTACCAACTGGTGGAACTCTGTTAATCGCATAGTGGTTATCGTAGGCGATATTCCCTATACAAAGCACAGCCCCGATAATGAATTGAACAGCGTTAACTACTACTGTTTATCAACGTGAACACTTCTTCTCAACGCAATCGACTGCTTGACCTCGCTTACATCGCGGTCTTTGCTGCCCTCATCATTGTTTTCGCCTTCGTTTCCATTCCGGTAGGCGCCGCCGGCGTCCCAATTGTTATGCAAAACGCAGTCATTATTTTGGCTGGTCTTATATTAGGAGGACGCAGAGGTTTCCTCGCAACGGCTTTATTTCTTGCCCTAGGATTAATAGGACTTCCTGTCCTTGCGGGAGGTCGCACTACCTTGGCCGCGATATCAGGACCATCAGTAGGTTACTTGGTTGGTTACCTGTTGTCTCCCCTTGTAGCAGGAACCATTGCCTATCTCGCGCCCAAAAAATCCAAACCATTGACCACGTTTTTCTTTGCGCTAGCAGCTTTTTCCGCCCTTTTAGTTCAATATGCGTGCGGAACCTTCGGACTTATGCTTCGAGCAGGCCTCGATTTTGCTAAGGCAGCCGCTGTCAATATCCCGTTCCTCGGCCCTGACGTGGTGAAACTCGTTATTGCTATTCTCATTGCATTGGGCGTACACGCAGCCTTCCCCGATATTCGGGGAAGCCGTCGCCGCACTTCCACCGCTGGTTAGCCCATGCCCAACATCTTTTTGGACAACGTATCCGTAACTTATGGAGAACTACCCGTCCTCGATTCCATAACCCTGTCCCTTCAGGAACACCGCATAGGCATTATCGGCGCTAACGGCGGCGGGAAGTCTACCCTAGTGCGGCTCATTAACGGATTGAGCGATCCTTCTTCAGGGACCGTAATTGTAGATGGGCTTGACGTCGCAACGCACGGCAAGTCGGTTCGTCGCAAAGTAGGTTTTGTCTTCTCTGACGCAGAGAACCAAATTATTATGCCAACGGTCAAAGATGACATTGCATTCTCCCTGCGTCGCCTCGCGTTAGACAAAGAAACACGGCGCAAACGGATCGCTGCTGTGTTAGCTCGTTTTGGACTTGAATCCCACGCGGAGCACTCGCCTCATTTACTTTCCAGCGGACAAAAACAACTGCTTGCGCTGGCGTCTGTGTTAGTCATAGAACCTGAGATCTTGATCATGGATGAACCAACCACGCTTTTAGATCTGCGCAATCGAGCCCATATCAAAAACATCATCGAAGGACTCGACCAACAGGTTATCGCGGTCACACACGATTTAGATCTTTTAAGCAATTTTGATCGAGTTTTATGCGTCCATGACCGAAAAATCTTGTTCGATGGTCCGCCCGAGTCGGTAATCTCCCAGTATGTCTCCCTTATGGAGAATAATCCCTTATGATGCGCAACGTTCCTTTAGGGGTTTATGTCCCAGGAGAAACTGTTATTCACAGAATCCCCCCTCTTGCAAAGATCTGCTTCCTCATAGTCTTTGTCATAGCTACAACCGCTTTAGTAGCACAGCCTTTTGTCGCCTTGCTCTGCGTGATATTTTCCAGCTCCCTATACGTCTTAGCTAAAATTCCCCTCCCTATTGCGTGGGGGCAGCTATGGCCTCCCGCAGTTATATTGTTGTTCCTCGGGGCGTTTCAATGGTGGCAAAAAGGACTGACATACTCCTCTAGCCTTGTCCTGGCCATTTTCGCCTCCCTCATGCTTGCCATGCTTCTCACGTTAACCACTTCATTAGAATCAATGATGGAAGCAATACAACGGCTATTGGCACCCACAGAGCGGTTTGGGGTACCTGTGGAAACCATTACTTTGGCTTTTTCTCTAACGCTTCGACTCATCCCCTTAATGCTCGCAACTGTCTATGAAGTTTTGGATGCTAGAAAAGCCCGAGGTGCTACCTTTTCACTCATTGCGCTAGGAACACCTGTCATGATCCGCTCCATCCGCCGAGCCCGTGGAATAGCAGATGCCCTTATGGCACGCGGTGCTGGCGATTGACCCGCAATTCTTAATACAACAAAAGGTACAAGTCCGGCCACGAGGACTTGTACCTTTTCTCATAACGATCACTTTACGGTTTTATACGTCTCCACGAAGCTCCCGCATCTTTTGCGCAACAGCATCATCCGTAGCACTCGGCGTTGCCTGCGGCTGTGCCCCTTCAATCGAGCGTTGTTGCGCACTATTACCGGAAGCAAGCTGACCACCTGCCATTTCTGCACGAATCTGCTCCAAGCGGGAATGCCCAGCAAGTTGCACACCGGCTTGCTCAATTTCGGCCATACGCCCCTGCACGGAATTCTGAGCAAGTTCCGCAGTCCCCAAAGCATTAGCGTATCGACGCTCAATCTTCTCACGAACCTGATCTAGGTTAGGAGTGTTGCGGTTGGAGATGGAGTTCATCGACTGGATCGACTCCGCCACCTTCTCCTGCATCTTGGCCTGTTCCAACTGGCTAAGCAGCTTGGTCCGCTCCGCCACCTTCTGCTGCAACGCCATAGAATTGCGCTCAACTGCTTTTTTAGCAGCTTCAGCTTGCTGAAGCGACTGGTCGTGCAGCTGTTTGGTGTCTTCTACGCCCTGCTCAGCAGTAACTAGCTGCGCAGCGAAGGCTTCTGCAGCATTTTCATACTCTGTGGCTTTCTGCGTGTTGCCCTCAGCGCGTGCTTTATCCGCAAGCTGGATAGCCTGACGAGTGTTAGACTGCAGCTTTTCAATCTCAGCCAAACGGCGGTTAAGCTGCATCTCCAGCTGACGCTGATTACCAATAACTGCCGCTGCCTGCTGCGATAGCTCCTGATGCTGACGCTGAGCATCCTCGATAGCCTGCTGAATCTGAACCTTCGGGTCAGCATTCTCTTCGATCTTAGAATCAAAGAGAGCCATCAGATATTTCCATCCCTTGGAAAATGGGTTAGCCATCGTGCGTTCGGCCTTTCATTTCAATAGTTTTTTTCGCGTTATGCACGCACTTAATAATCCTAGCTCAGGTTCGAGCTATCAGACCATGTTCGCCACCAGGCGGAGATAAGACTAAGAAAATCAGTCTTACTTACACGCGGGCCAGATCAGCTTCTGCTGACCGCACGGCCATAGAACCCGCAGCCTCAATAAGAACGTCAGCCACGGTAGCTCCTAGTGCATGGCAGACAGAAGCTAAAAGCTCCGAGGAAACTTCTTTACGCCCTCGTTCCAACTCCGATAAATACCCCGGAGAAACTCTCGAGGCTTCCGCAAGCTCACGCAGAGTAATACCTTTGTCTGCGCGGAAAGCGCGCAGTGCAGCTCCCAATGCTTGACGTAAAAGCGGTTCCGGCGCACGAGCAGACCGCCCAGCGACAGAAGCCGAAACTGGATTATCTAAGACAGCGGTATATTTCATCATCGTTAGTTCAAACGACTTAAGCCGTTCTTTTGTTCCCACTTTCCATAGAAATTCCAAAACTTGCGTCGACCCTACTCAATATAGAGCACTAATGCCGTGTTCATTAAACGAACCCTACTTTTTTAAAAGTTGCAGTATAAGAGCATGGGCGCATCGTACTGCTGCAGAGCGAATCAGTGAGCGGCCCCCCACAAGTAGCCCCTCTTCTGTTTCACCACAGCTAATGTCCCCTGCACGATAAGCTTTGGTTTTTCCGTCCGGGAACGCAACACCAATCCATACTTCGCCCACAGGGTGCCCGGCTTGCTGTTCTGGACCTGCAACACCTGTCAAGGAAATGCCCCAAGACGCATTACAGCAGAGGCGAGCGCCTTCCGCCATAGCCACAGCGCATTGGGAAGACACTGGGCCAAACTCATCAAGTATTGATTGTTCCACCCCTGCTAGAGCGTGTTTCAGACTCGTAGCATAGGTAACAAAGCCGCCTTTGAGCACTGCGCTCGCACCTGGAACGTCGGCAAGCGATGCCATGTACAAACCAGCCGTAAGCGATTCACAGGCTGCCAGGGATTCTCCTCTTCGCTTTAGCTCGGCGATAACCTGCGTTGCTCCCTTCAGGCTATCGCTCATGATTCAAGCGACGTGCGTCGATAAGGTACTGCACGCCCGTAATAACGGTAATAGCCACTGCAGCTAGCAGCACGATGAACTGAACAACAGAAAAAAATCCAGAAAGAGGGATCAGGTACAGCGCCACCGCCAAAGATTGAAGAGCTGTCTTAATCTTCCCGCCTCTGCTAGCCGGAACTACGTTTCCTTTACGCAGTTCCCCCATACGCCAGAACGTAATGCCTAATTCACGAACCACAATAATAGCCGTGACCCACCATCCTACGAGACCCACAATATTCAGGCAGACAAAAGCTGTAATCATTAGTGCTTTATCTGCAATTGGGTCCGCAATTTTGCCAAAATCGGTGACCAGATTCTTAGCTCGTGCGATATCACCGTCAAGTTTGTCCGTAATCATCAGCGCAACAAAAACGCCGAGGCTCCACCACATCCATGAGGCCTGCTGACCGTCGCTTGAAATGACGAGCCACGCAAATAATGGGATGACAATGATGCGCAGACTAGTCAGGACGTTAGGAACATTAAAATTAGAAGGATTATGTTCCGGTGTGTTGACAGTGCGTTCCTCATTCACAATCACTCACCATACCCGCCTCCGCTCTAATCATTTGCTGCACCACACGATTAGCCGACTGAGAATTCTCGACAAACCCGCAGTGGTGCTTAGGGTTCTAAGGATACAATGCTAAAGCATGAACACCTTTGCTTTCCTCTATACGTACGACCCTAATAATCCTGCAATTGCAGAGATTCGTCCACGTCACCGCGATTTTTGCAGCAAACTCAAAGAAGATGGGGTAGTCGTTGGCACCGGTCCGTTTACAGACGGTGATGGGGGTGCATTGCTTGTGGTGAGGCTTCCTGAGCCCAGCACGCTTGCCGACGCTGTTGCGATCATGGATCGCGATCCCTTTTATGCAGAGGGTGCCCTCACCGGACGCACTGCCCACACATGGAACCCCGTAATTAATATTTTTAGCGATTAGAGATCGCTATAAAATCCGCAGCTTATACATAAGACTCCGTTGCGACCATAGAGACACTACTCTTCTATGGTTGCAACGGAGTCTTTTCCTAATGGCGCTCTGCTACTCGTACATAGCTAGCTTTTATTCCTCAGCGTCATGCGTCGTCATGGGTCGCTTTGGCACGTACTACTCCTTGAGTGTCATCACGCTTGGATTTGATAACAGAAGCAAGCACAGTCACCGTCAGTATCCCCACAATCGCCACAAGTGACCACACCGTACCGATCTCTGGGACTGGGACGCTATCCCCACCGTTAATAAATGGAAGCTTATTCTCGTGTAGAGCATGCAGGACCAACTTCACCCCAATAAAACCAAGGATAATTCCCAATCCATAAGGCAAATAGACCAAACGCTCAAGCAAGCCGTCAAGCAAGAAATACATCTGACGTAACCCCAGCAAAGCAAAGGCGTTAGTGGTAAAGACAATATATGGCTCTTTAGTAATGCCATAGATTGCCGGAATCGAATCAAACGCAAACATTAGGTCGATCATGCCGACCGCTACCAGGGCGATAAAGAGTGGCGTTAGTGCAAATTTGCCTTTTTGATGAATGTAGAGATGGTCTTTCTCGTAGGTAGGAGTGACGTGAACCACTTTACGCAGCCATTTGATTATCCGCATATCATTTGGATCGGTCTCAGGCTGATCGGTTGCCTCATCATAAATGAGCTTAATCGCCGTGTACAGCAAGAAAATACCGAAGACATAAAATACATCTGACCAAGCATGGATGACAGCAGCACCCAGCAGAATAAAGATCAGCCTAAAGATTAGTGCCAAAGCTATTCCAATAAGCAGCACTTTTTGCTGGTATTTACGAGGAATCTTAAAAGTCCCCATAATCAACGCGAAGACAAACAGATTATCAACGCTTAACGCCTTCTCCGTCACGTATCCCGTGAAAAATTCAATTCCGTGTTGGTGTGGATTACCAGGTTCCCCCCAAGCAAACCAAAGAAACACACCAAAAGCGCATGCTAGAACCACATAAAACAGAGACCACCCTGCAGATTCTTTGAGCGTGGGTTCATGCGGAGTTTTTACGTGTGAGTAAAAATCAAAAACAAAAAATCCTAAGATCACCACAAAAGTGATGATCCATACCATCATGTTTACTTCCAAGGAAAAAGACACCTCCGGTCTCATTCGGTCAGCGGATGAACCGGAGGTCTCCCCCACTCCTAGAGCTTTCAGCTACTTTTGCCAGAAGCTCCCCTAGGAGCCAGCACGACCGGGAATCTATGAAGAGATTGCCGTGTTGACGATCAATGCTGTGGGTGGGGTACTCCCCTCCATGCACGGTGCCCGAGTGTAGTCGATCACGAGCAATTCTGCCTATTTAAACCGACTACCCCTCTTATTTCAGGCTTAGCTCTCTTGCCGCTAAATCATGTAGCACATAAGACTAAAAAGCATTACCCGTAGAGTTATATGTTGCCTGCGTTGTTGTAGACGCTGCATCAGTACCGCCATCCGAATCAAGCTCTTTGGGAGCGTCTTCAGGTTTTGCTCCCTTAAGCATCCAAAGCGTTGTTTCTAACTCTTCTGGTCTCACCAAAACTTCTCGCGCCTTCGAGCCTTCCGATGGTCCCACAATTTCGCGGGATTCCATTAGGTCCATTAACCGGCCAGCTTTAGCAAAACCGATGCGTAGCTTACGCTGCAGCATCGAGGTCGAGCCCAGCTGGGAAGTAATAACCAGCTCAGCAGCTTGAAGCAAATCTTCTAGATCATTTCCGATATCAGAATCAATGTCTTTCTTTGCTTCAGCGGCCTTATCGGTGGTCACCCCCTCGGTATAATTAGGCTGTCCCTGTGCTTTGGCGGCGTCAACAACAGACTGGATTTCTTCATCAGTAACAAAGGCACCTTGGATGCGCTGAGGTCTTCCGCCTTGCGGGATAAACAACCCGTCGCCCATGCCTATAAGTTTTTCTGCTCCGCCCTGGTCCAAAATCACACGCGAGTCGGTCAAAGAAGAAGTTGCAAACGCTAACCGAGACGGCACATTTGTCTTAATCAAACCTGTAACAACGTCCACGGAAGGACGCTGTGTAGCCAGAACCAAATGGATTCCCGCTGCTCGCGCTTTTTGAGTAATGCGGACGATCGAATCCTCGATCTCTTTAGGCGCAGTCATCATAAGATCTGCGAGCTCGTCGACAACGCACACGATATAGGGATACGCGTGATATTCGCGCTGCGAACCCATCGGGGTTTGTATCTCACCAGCGATAATCTTGCGGTTAAAGTCTTTAATATGGCGCACACGCGCGGCCTTCATATCCATGTACCGCTGCTCCATCTCTTCAACCAACCATTGGAGTGCAGCTGCTGCCTTTTTAGGCTGGGTGATAATAGGAGTAATCAGGTGTGGAATACCCTCATACGGCGTAAGCTCCACCATCTTGGGATCAACTAGAATCAGGCGTACCTCTTCAGGGGTCGCCCGGGTAAGCATGGATACAAGAAGCGAATTAACAAAAGCCGACTTACCCGATCCAGTAGATCCAGCTACCAATAAATGCGGCATTTTTTGCACCGAGTGAGAAACAAAATCTCCCTCGATGTCTTTACCCAAACCGATGAGCATCGGATCCGTATCTGCAAGGACCTCAGGTGCATTCAACACGTCACCCAACCGAACCATCTCACGGTCAGTGTTAGGAACCTCAATGCCCACTGCTGATTTTCCTGGGATCGGTGTAAGAAGCCGCACGTTATCTGTGGCAACTGCATACGCCAAGTTCGACTGAAGATTCGTAATCTTGGATACCTTCACGCCCGGCCCTAGCTCAACCTCATAACGAGTTACTGTTGGCCCCCGAGAAAATCCTGTTACGTGCGCATCAACTTTAAACTCTGCAAAAACATCAGTGATGGCCTCGATCATTCGATCGTTGGCAGCCGAACGTGTTTTAGGTTGCTGACCAGGGATAAGAAGTCCGGTGCTAGGAAGCTCATAGTCCTCAACCACGCTCTCAACAGCCTCTACAGGAGGTTCTTCTGGACGCTGTGTCGATGCCGCTGGTTGCTGAGCACGCGCCGAAACCGCTTCTTGAACAGCCTTGCGTCCCGCTGCAACCACGTCAGCGGCTGCTGCAGCGGCAGTGACAGCTTGACCCGCAGCAGAAGCATTACCGGCTATAGCTCCAGATACTGCGCCACCGACGATTCCGGAGACAACACTCGCGGCGTTCTGCGCACCATTCCTACCGGCCGAAGAGCGTCTTTCCACTACTTCCGTTTTATCTGGGACGATAGGAAGCTCATCCGTATCAGAAATATCCCTGGTCAAGCGCGCATCGTCATTACGTTTCTGAGTTACGGACTGACGCCTTTGTTCTGCACTCGCTGGGACTTCAAATAAACCAGTCTCTTCATCGTTTTCTTCCAATGGATAAGCATCCAAAGGCGTCGATGGCTTTTTGCCGATACGCTGATCAGCTCCAGTTCGCCCTCGAGAAGGCGCTGCGTTCCCGGCCCACGAGCTGGCACGAGGCGAAGTCTGTCTGCTTGTCGACGCTCCCCTGCGAGGCAAACCGCCCTCCGCACGCTCCTCTAGTTCCTCATCAACATTTGAGTAAAGATCATCGGAATATTCCTCATCTACATCAGCACCGCGATGTTGGTTCATAAACTCACGGAGGGCGTCGACAAGCTCTCTCGTCGTGATATTTGTGATCTTCTGAGCCCCATAAATAATGACGATAACCAAAAGCGGAATGGCTAAATAGGGAGAGAACCCTTTGGCTAAAATCCCGCCGGTATAAGCCCCCACGGCCCCACCCGCAGCAGCACGGCCCGGCCAATCAGAAGGATTACCACCAAAAAGATGCACCAGACCAAGCATGGATACTGCAATCAAAATCGTTCCGCCAATAATACGACCCCGCGAATCGATAGTGGGAAAATGCCCCAGCATCAAGGCAACAGCCCCTATGACTAGGAGAATTGGCAGAATAAGAGATCCGGATCCAATAAGGAAATGCACGCCTGCCGAAATTCCTTCACCGACAGGGCCGGCAACATTAAACCAGACAGAAGCACCCAGAACCACCGCTAAAGCGATAAGAATAAGACCAATGGAATCTGCACGTTGCTCAGCTAACCGATCATCGCTGTAATCATTTTCATCTTCAACACCATCATCCTCAGAACTAAGTACGGTGGAACGCTTGCGAGAAGGCTTACGGCTTGTTTCATCTTCAAAAAATTCTTCAGCCTCATCACTGTCTCGGTTTTTTCCGACTCCCCCGATAACTCGAGTAAGCGACCCAACGCCTCTCGCCGTAGCCCCAAATAGCGATGCCAGACCACCGCCAACAGCCCGAAAAGCGCTACCTGTTCTCTCCTCAGAAGTATCTGCGGCACGACGTGCAGATTGTGCAGGATGGTTCACGGAAGAAGCACTCCTCTTATTACGACTGTTCGGACCAGTTGACCCACCTGTGGCTCGTGGCGCAGATCTATTTGAAGATCCTCGTGAGCGTTTCTGGTGCGCCGAAGATCCGGCAGATCGGGAATTGCTTCTGACAGTCATGTAGCCAAGCTTAGACGCTCACGTCACATTCATCACATTCGCAACACTGCAAGCCACCTTTTATTTAAGTCCAGCCTATAGACCTGACCTCACAATTCCGCTACGCTCTCCATAGATTTCAATGTCCACAGCATCACGGCCAAAAACCCACAACACCAGCTCGCCCACCTCACCTCTGACATGAGTCACGGCGCTACCTGAAGAGACCACCCCCTGCGAATCCGCTGCCACGAACCGAGGATAGCGATTAGGCTCCAACACCACCGGTATCGAGGATTGCCGCAGTATTTGAGAAGCAAAAAGACGTAACAAACGCAGCAAATCTTTCTCTGCAGAGTCAGTCAGAGTACGCGGCTGGACCCCATGGCCCAGGGAATTTTCCCCTAGTAACGCTCCCCGACGCACATCCTCATGATGAACAAAATGTTCCGCCGTGTTCAAGAAAAAGTCTAAAGCTTTAATGCGAGAAAACCCCCGTTTTTCCTTCGCCCATTTCTCCACCACTTCAGGAAAAGGCATAGACGCAGTTTGTTGGGTGCGGTGGTTGAGCAACGAGGATAACGCGGGTACAAACATCCCGGTTATAGCTAGTGGATAACGCTGCCTAACATAGAGATGCACTGCTAAGTCTGAAGTGTTCCACCCTTCACACAGCGTGGGTGCCTTCGCGCCTTTTTCTAGCAATAACTCTGCTAAGGCCAAGCGTTCCTGCTCCACAAATAACATAAGGTCCAGCATATACTGCGAGGAAGAACAAAGCGGGCAGCACCGTTATTTTCGATGCTGCCCGCTTTTACTTTAAATATTTATAGGCTCTCGCGAGTTGCTCGGATCTCCTCATCATCCGCTTCCACCTGGGTCTGTGTGGTTGGGATAACGGTAGGCATAATCATTGGCTTACGACGCCACTTCTGTTCCACAAAGCGGGACACACGACGACGCAACTGCTGAACCATGCGGTAAGGATCATTTTCGCCTTCCCCGGCCAAGTCAGTCATAGTGTTTTCTACTAGTTCCGCAACCTCAGGCATCATGGCTACAGCATCTTCGGAGAAACCCTTCGCCTGAACAGTCGGGCGCTCAAGCAGCCTTCCAGTCCGATTATCGATCACCGCTGTGATGGCGATCAGGCCGCCCTCACCCAAGGAGGTTCGCTCCTCCAGAACCCCAGCGTCGATATCGCCCATAGTGACGCCATCCACGTAGAGATTGCCAATCTGGATTTGCCCGACCACCCGTGCACGTCCATCAACGAGGTCTACAACAACACCATTTTGTGCGAGAACCACACGGTCGCGTTCCACACCAGTGGAAATTGCCAGTTCCTTATTGGCGCGCAGATGACGCCACTCGCCGTGTACCGGCATAGCGTTCACCGGACGAGCAGCGTTGTAAAGGAACAACAGCTCACCGGAATAACCGTGACCAGAAGTGTGAACCTTAGCTTCTCGGCTTGTCACAACGGTTGCACCAATCTGAGCCAGCATATTAATGACGCCAAACACGGCTTCCTCGTTACCAGGCACTAAGGAAGAAGAAAGGATGATCAGATCTCCATCTCGAACCGTGATCTGTCGGTGCTCACGGCGAGCCATACGCGACAGTGCCGCCATCGGCTCACCTTGTGTACCCGTGGTAATGAGCATAACCTTATGCGGCGCCATCTTTGCAGCATCATCCATGCTGACAATAGTTCCGCGAGGCGCCTTTAGGTAACCCATTTTCTCCGCAATTTCCATGTTACGGATCATGGAGCGCCCGTTGAACGCGACTTTGCGCCCCGAAGCCACAGCAGCATCTACCGCAGCCTGAACGCGATATACGTTGGAGGCAAACGACGCTAAAATGACGCGTTGTTTCGCATCGCCAACGAGGCGTTTCAGGGTCGGCGCGATATCGGCTTCAGAGCCAGAGACACCCGGAGTAGTTGCATTAGTGGAATCGCAGAGCATGAGGGCAACGCCCTCATCACCGAAGCGAGACAGCGCGGGAAGGTCGGTAGGACGACCGTCTGTTGGAGTTTGATCAAGCTTGATGTCACCGGTATGAATCACCAAGCCTGCACCGGTTTTAATCGCAAGACCCAAGCAATCCGGAATCGAGTGATTGACTGCCCAGAAACGAATGTTAAAAGGCCCACGGTTAATGTCGGACTTTTCGTTTACCTCGATCAGCTTAGGGCGCTGACGGTGCTCCCGGCATTTTGCAGCAATAAGAGCCAACGTAAATTTGGAAGCGTAGATGGGCAGGTCTGGACGCAACTTGAGCAGCCACGGGATAGCTCCAATGTGGTCTTCATGTCCATGCGTAACAACAAGCGCTTCGACTTTGTCTAGCTTATCCTCGATAGGACCAAAATCAGGCAGGATCAAATCCACGCCTGGTTCACCGGAGGAGGGGAAAAGCACACCACAATCGACTAACAACATTTTGCCGTTGTACTCAAAAACGGTCATATTACGACCAATTTCAGAGATACCGCCGAGAGCGTAGATACGCAGACCATTCTTTGGAGCTTTGGGAGGCTCTGGAAGGCGTTCAGTCAGATCGGCGCCTTGCATGGATTTGACCACGTTGCGCCTACCCCGGTTGCCTTTATTGTTCTGAGAATTGCCGCCACGGCGTGAGCGACCATTGCGCGTCCCGTTGCCGGATCGTCCAGAGTTGGAGCGTCCACGATTACCTTTAGAAGGAGCATCCTGGTTAGAAGAGCTTTCCTCTGAAGTTTTCTTCTCTGCTTCAGCTTTAGCTGGTGCTTCCGCGGATGCATCGGGGGCTTGAAACACTGGTGTTTCAGTAGCCTCCGGCGGGCCAGCTTTACGAGTAACCTTTCGGGAACGGTTACGTGGTTCAGTCATATTTATAGAACTCCAGATTTATTCATGTCGTGTCGGAGAATCTCAAGCTCTTCTTCGCTTGGTGCGACAATAGGCAGTCGCGGATCTCCGACTTCAATACCTTGTAGCCGCAATCCGGCTTTTGCGAGGCTTACGCCACCCAAACGTCCTTGAGCAGCGACTAATGATGAAAGTTTTGCATTGATCTCACGCGCGCGCGCAAGATCGCCGTTATTAAAACTTGTATACAGTTCGCGTAATTGTTTTGGTGCCAGATGACCAATCACAGAAATAAAACCTACTGCACCCACGGACAACCATGGAAGATTAAGCGGATCATCACCTGAGTACCAGGCAAGTCCTGTTTCCTCTATGAGTGGTGTAGCAGCAGCTATATCTCCTTTTGCGTCTTTGACTCCTTTGATCGTGGGGATCTCAGCGAGGCGACGCAGCGTATCCGGTTGAATAGGAACAACCGAACGCGGCGGAATGTCATAAGCGCAGATCGGCAAGTCTGTAGCCTGCGCGACTGTTCGGAAATGCTGATAGATCCCTTCCTGACTAGGTTTTGAATAGTAGGGGGTGACTACCAGAAGTGCATCGGCGCCAGCTTCAGCAGACGCACGAGCCATATCAACCGAAGCCGAAGTATTGTTTGTACCAGCGCCCGCAATAATCTTAACGCGGTCGCCAACTTCCGACTTAACGGCCTTGAGCAGGTCAATTTTTTCTTGCAGCGTTGTAGTTGGAGACTCCCCGGTGGTTCCGGCGAGCACCAGCGTGTCAATACCGTTATCAGCCAAGTGCGCGGAAAGTTTCCGACCTGCAGAAACATCGAGTTTCCCTGTGGCATCAAACGGCGTCACCATCGCTACGGCGACGGTACCGAAGTAGTCGCTGCCCGTATTCGCTGTCAAACCTGTGCTCATGTGCCCTAAGGTTACCCGCAAATTAGCCGGAAGTTGACATCGGGCAAGGATTCTCTCGCGTGTCGGCTCAAGTCCCCCCTCGTTGGGAGCCACTTTTCTCTTTCGGATTTCTATATCTTCTGCAACAAAAACCTCATTAAAAATCCGTGACGTACGGGCTAGTCGCCATGTAGGAGCCGTCGGCAAGCATAGATTCTTCAAAGTCACCGAATAATACCGGCGATTGATCCCTAAGCAAACGCAAGCAGCGGATTGCCAGCGCCCGAATTTCTACATCAGCATGCTCGGTAGCTCGCATCCCAATAAAATGACGCCATGTTCTGAAATTACCGGTGACAAGTATCCGCGATTCTGTGGCATTGGGAAGTACTGCACGTGCGGCTTGGCGCGCCTGCTTTTTCCGAAGAAGTGCGTTCGGCTCGTCAGCCAGTTTTTCCTCTAAAGCAGATAAAATCTCTGTAAACGCAAAGCGAGACTCATCTACTGCGTGGAGAAAAAGGCGTCGCAATTCAGGATCTTCCGCGATTAAGGGCGGGATGATCACGTGTGAATCCTCGTGATGGACAAATCTCTGCGAGAGCTGTGAACAGGAAAAATGCCGATGCCGCATCAACTCATGCGCCGCTGAGCGAGACAAGCCACGGATATATAAAGAAGCTGTAGCATGTTCTAGAAGTGCCAAGTGCCCTACCTCCATAATGTGCCGGAGGTAAGCATCGTTCTTGGCCGTTCTTACGTTTGGTTTGTCAAACGTCTCATAGCACGCACGTCCTGCGAACTCCACCAACGCCTCAGAATCTGTAGTCGTAGGATCACAAGACCATGTAATTCCGCTAGGTGGCCTAAACGTTGTGCAGGCCACCAGTTGCACATCAAGATGGGTTTCTACGGCCATTTTAAATATCGAGATATTTGTCCAGGCCTACAGTAAGACCAGGGTACTCCTGGATCTTCCGGACTCCTACCAAAACTCCCGGGACAAAAGACGTACGATCGTAGGAATCCTGGCGGATTGTCAAAGATTGTCCTTGAGCACCAAAAATGACTTCCTCATGAGCAACCATGCCGGTCATGCGGACAGCATGCACCGGTACGCCGTTAATGTCAGCCCCGCGAGAACCCGCCAACGATTCTTTTGTTGCATCGGGTTGTGTGCCCAGACCTGCTGCCTCACGAGCCTCTGCGATACCTTGTGCCGTGTGAATAGCCGTTCCCGAGGGTGCGTCCAGCTTATTGGGATGGTGATATTCAACAACTTCAGCGGAATCGAAAAATTTAGCTGCCTGACGCGCAAAAGCCATGGTTAATACAGCCGAGATGGCAAAGTTAGGCGCGATGAGCACACCCACCGACGGATTTTTCTCCGTCCATTCTTTTACTTGAGCTAATCGCTCTGTTGTAAAACCTGTGGTTCCCACGACGCAGGAAATACCGTGGTTAATGCAAAAGTCTAAGTTTCCCATGACCGAATCTGGGGTTGTGAAATCAACGATTATTTCTGCCCCGCTGTCAATCAAAACGCTTAGATCGTCTTCACGGTCGACCTCGGCAACAAGCTCAAGATCCTCGGCTTCATTCACGCCCGCTACTATGGCTTGACCAACGCGACCACGCGCCCCGAGTACTCCCACTTTAATGGCCATGTCATTGCTCCTTTTCTTTTTTAATTGGATCAAAACATTAAGTGCTTCTACTTGTACAACCTACAAAATAGGTCCGCGAGATACAGCAACGCTCCCCACTGCGGTATCGCTATGGTGTAAAAGCTTCTCGACGTCACCCTAAAAGGCGACGTCGCTCATACACCCAACGATGTCTGTCACTGGGGAGCAGAAGAAGGATAAGAAAAGAAGGTACTTAAGACGATCTGCCTTAAGTACCTTCAGATTAGTCTTCCTTCACCGATGCCAAGGAAATCTTGCCACGGTTGTCTATGTCGAGGATCTCTACCTCAACCTTGTCTCCAACGTTGACTACGTCCTCTACCTTATCTATGCGCTTACCGTTGCCAAGCTTAGAGATATGGATGAGGCCATCGCGACCAGGTACCAGAGAAACAAAGGCACCAAAAGCCGTGGTCTTAACGATGGTTCCTAGGAACCTCTCACCAACCTTGGGCAGCTGTGGGTTAGCAATGGCGTTGATCTTTTCAATCGCTGCTTCAGCAGCATCGCCTGAGGTGGCAGAAACAAAAACGGTTCCGTCTTCCTCAATGGAGATGTTCGCTCCTGTCTCCTCAGTGATCGAGTTAATCGTCTTGCCCTTGGGGCCGATAACTTCACCGATCTTGCTAACTGGAACAGTGACAGTTGTGATGCGCGGAGCATACTTGCTCATCTCATCCGGGCTCTCAATGACCTCAGCCATAGTCTCCAGAATTGCTTCGCGGGCCTCATAAGCCTGCGCGAGCGCAGATGCGAGAACCTCGGAAGGAATGCCGTCAAGCTTTGTGTCTAGCTGCAATGCCGTCACAAAGTCACGAGTTCCCGCAACCTTGAAATCCATGTCTCCGAAAGCATCCTCAGCACCAAGAATGTCTGTCAAAGCAACATAACGGGTTTCTCCATCGATTTCATCAGACACCAACCCCATCGCAATGCCGGCAACTGGAGCCTTCAACGGGACGCCAGCGTTGTACAGCGAGAGGGTTGAAGCACACACCGATCCCATGGAGGTAGAGCCGTTAGAGCCAAGGGCTTCCGAAACCTGACGGATGGTGTAAGGGAATTCCTCACGAGAAGGGATCACTGGGATAAGAGCGCGTTCTGCAAGCGCTCCGTGTCCGATCTCGCGGCGCTTCGGAGATCCCACACGACCAGTTTCTCCTGTGGAGTATGGAGGGAAATTGTAGTGGTGAATGTAGCGCTTAGACGACGTAGGCGATAGCGAGTCAATCTGTTGTTCCATCTTAAGCATGTCTAGCGTGGTCACACCCAAGATCTGCGTCTCGCCGCGCTCAAATAGAGCGGAGCCATGCGCGCGAGGAATCAGCTCTACTTCTACTCCAAGATCGCGGATATCAGTAACGCCACGACCATCAATACGGAAGTGTTCGGTAAGAATCATATGACGCACGAGCTTCTTCATTACTGCGTTATAAGCAGCTCGGATAGCCTTCGAAGCGGCGGCCTCATCCTCAGAACCGAATTTTGCGAGCAACTCGCCCTCAATCGATTCCATGTACTCGTTAGTCGCGTCATCCCGATCTTGCTTTGACTTAATAGTCAGCAGCTGACGTAGTTTCTTAGAAACCTTCTTTTCCACAGCATCATAGATAACGTCTGAGTAGGGTGGGAAAAGCGGGAATTCTTGAGCGTCTTTAGCCGCGTGTTCCGCCAGCCCTGCCTGCGCCCGGCACAAAACCTCGATGAAAGGCTTGGCTGCCTCTAGGCCTTGAGCCACGATTTCTTCTGTCGGTGCAGGGGCACCATCCTTGATCTTTTCTACAACATTCTCAGTAGCGCCGGCTTCCACCATCATGATGGCAACGTCTTCGACAGTCTTATGTCCCTGCTTTTTAGCTACAAGACGCCCTGCAACAACAAGTTCGAAGAGAGCTTTCTCATGCTGCTCATGTGTTGGGAATGCAATCCACTGCCCTTTGGGATGTTCCTCATCCGCAATAAGAGCCATCCGAACTCCGCCTACAGGCCCCGATACTGGAAGACCCGAAAGCTGGGTAGCAGCTGATGCACCGTTGATCGCAACAACGTCATAGTAATCTTCTGGGTCCATGGACAATACAGTGATGACAACCTGAACCTCATTACGCAGTCCCTTAACAAAAGTTGGGCGTAGCGGGCGATCGATCAGGCGGCAAGCCAAAATTGCCTCAGTAGAAGGACGTCCCTCACGGCGGAAAAAGGAACCTGGAATACGGCCCGCCGCGTACATGCGTTCCTCAACATCGACTGTGAGTGGGAAGAAATCAAATCCCTCACGCGGCTGCTTAGAAGCTGTGGTGGTAGCCAACAGCATTGTTCCATCATCCAAGTACGTAGTTACAGAGCCGTCGGCCTGCTTAGCCAGCTGGCCAGTTTCAAAGCGAATCGTACGTGTTCCAAAATCACCATTGTCAATGGTGGCGATCGCTTCGATCAAACCGTATTCTTCATCTACCCTGAATTCGATGTTTTTTGCCTCGCTCAAAGTGCAAGTCTCCTCGTGGATATTCCTTCTCACAACGGTCATCGGTGCCGTGTGTTTCCAAAAAAGTTTTGCTTCTAATGCAACGGCAGGATTCTAACATGTTTTCGCACCTTGGACATAGCGAAGCCCCGTGGTCTAAGTTTTATACAAAACCACGGGGCGACGGATAGCGTCGAAAAGCTTATCGACGCAAGCCCAGACGAGCAATCAGATCACGGTAGCGATCAACGTTGTTGTCTGCGAGGTACTTCAAGAGTCCCTTGCGACGACCAACGAGAAGTAGCAGACCACGACGAGAGTGGTGATCGTGCTTGTGGAACTTCAGGTGCTCGGTCAGCTGGTTGATGCGTGCGGAAAGCAGCGCAACCTGTGCCTCAGGGGACCCGGTGTCGGTCTCGTGCAGACCGTACTCAGCCAAGATGGACTTCTTCTGCTCATTGCTCAAAGCCATGAGAAAACTCCTAGATAGTTATTTCAGTCCACATAAATATGACTCGATAAAAAGAAACTGGAGCTTCTCCTTATCAAACCATTCCTATCACTGCTGTGGACCGCAGTGAAGAGAACGGAAGGAACACTACCACAGAAACGAACAGAACAACGAGGTTTTCACGTTTTCTTGTTTATCCGTGGCTGCTTCCTAGCGTTTTATCTACCGATTGCGTTTCCTGTTAGTACTCGAGTAATGCGTTCCATGAATTCTTTGAGAAAACGCTCTACGTCAACAGTCACCGCCACCTGGGCATTCTTGTGTGAATCTCCCAGCTTGACCTCGTTGCCGATTGTGCGGCCTCGTGTAGGACCTTCAATATCCACTTTGAGGTTCATAGGAAGCGCAGTAATCAGGCTTGGATCCACTGCGACGGCAACGGCTAGCGGGTCGTGCAGACCGCAACCTCCCAGATGCGGCGCTACTGTGTCATAGGCTCGAATGTAGTAATCGGTGGCGTCGGCAAGCACTGTCGCAGCCTCAGTGTTCAAGGCTCTCCAAGACGCAGTCTCCTCATACGTCAATAGGGTTTGGAGCGTGACGTCAAGGCCAATCATCGTAACGTCAGCGCATTCTCGGACCATCATGTTTGCAGCCTCGGGATCCTGGTTAATGTTTGCCTCGGCCCACGTGTTCACATTCCCGGGAACCGTAAGCGCGCCTCCCATGAAAACGATATGAGCGTTAGCTGCAAAACCTGGGTCTTTATCCATTGCCGCAGCGATATTAGTCATGGCACCCGTTGGGATAATTATCAAGTCGTCGCCATAAGCAGCTACTGATTCAACCAGGAATTCAACTGCTGATTTATCGCTAACGCTGGACTGAGGTTGCTGAACCGTTGCCTCGCCAATGCCATTCTTTCCGTGGATAAACTCAGAAATTTCTAAAACGGAAAAACTGTCTTTGGCTCGAGCATGGGGCTCACCGACAAAAACTGGAATATCGGATCGCCCAAAAAGTTCGAGGAGCGCGAGATCATTGCGAGCACCGTCGTTGACGAGTACGTTGCCATACGTTGCAGTAACACCTATGAGCTCTAGTTCTGGAGAACCTAGAGCATAGGCCAGCGCCAATGCATCATCGATGCCAGTGTCCAGGTCGAGGATTACTTTCTTTGCCATTCTTAGTCTTCCTTCTAGTGTTTACGGGGTTCATCAACTCTTAAAATTTCACGAGTAGCTTCCACGTCTTTTGCTATCGCCTCCAGCAGTTCTTCCATACCGCTGAACTTCACCATCCCGCGAATACGGTCCACGAATTCAACGGTAACGGAATGCCCATACAAATCAGCTTGACGATCAAGAACAAAAGATTCAACGCTACGACGCTGATCACCGAACGTGGGGTTATGGCCGACAGAAATTGCAGCTGGATAGCGCACGCCTGCAACCATATCTCCGTCGATGGGTGCCGCAGAGGTTATCTGTAGCCATCCTGCATACACACCATCTTCTGGCAACGCAATGGAATCTGGAAAGTACAGATTGGCGGTTGGATAACCAAGCTCTTTGCCTCCCCTGCCGGCTCCTCGCACCACATCTCCACTGACGGAAAACTCCCGGCCTAACCCCCATTTAGCTCGGCGTACGTCTCCCTCTGCAAGAGCTTTACGTATTACAGAAGATGACACTATGGTCTGGTCTTCAGCCAGCAACTCCAACACACGGATCTCGATGCCATAATCTTCCCCCAATTTCTTCAAAGTTTCCGTGTTACCAGCCGCTTTATAGCCAAAGGTAAAGTTCTCCCCCACCACAACGACCTTCGCTTTGAGCTTGTCTTTGATAATGGAAACAAAAAAATCTTCTGGAGACAGCTGCGAAAGGTTGGCGGTAAAATTCATGGCAAGCATATGGTCAACGCCAAGGTTCTTTACAAGGTTCGCGCGTTGGGCGACCGTCCCTAATAACGGAGGCATCTTTTCTGGCCTAAGCACTGCCAAAGGGTGAGGGTTAAACGTAACCAGGATGCTAGGAACACCAAGCACCCGTGCTCGTTGAGTGGCAGCACTAATCAAGGTTCGGTGACCACGATGGACACCGTCAAAAACGCCAATGGTGATGACCGAGGCGTCTAGATCCGCCGGAATGTCTTCAATATGATGCCAGATATCCACTCTGGATAGTTTAGCCATAGACTGCTAACTATGATTGATCCCCTCTCCACTTCTGGACTCGTAGTCGTAGATAAACCCGCGGGCATGACCTCACATGATGTAGTAGGACGCTTACGCCGCATTTTTGGCACAAAGCGGGTAGGACACGCAGGTACCCTCGATCCCATGGCAACTGGAGTCCTTGTGGTGGGAATCGAAAGAGGAACAAAATTTCTTGCTCACATGGTTGCATCAACCAAGTCCTACCGAGCAACCATCCGGTTAGGCTTGGCAACAACCACCGATGATAAAGAAGGCGAAGTAGTTTTTTCTGCCGATGCCTCAACGTTATCCGCTATTACTGATGCAGATATTGCTGCTGAAATAACTAATTTCACTGGAAATATCATGCAACGCCCCGCTTCCGTCAGTGCAATCAAAATCAACGGGAAACGAGCTCATCAGATGGTGCGCGAAGGGCAAGAAGTAGAGATTCCTCCACGTCCAGTCACCATTTACAACTTTGATGTCTTAGATATCTCGCGTTCCTTGCCACTGGAATTCATTGACATCGAGGTAGAGGTCACGTGCTCATCGGGCACCTACATACGGTCTCTTGCTCGTGACCTAGGTAGTGCCCTCAACGTAGGAGGCCACCTCACAGCTTTACGACGCCTCTCTGTGGGCCCCTTCTCTCTTTCAGACACAATCACTCTCGATGACCTCACGGCGGCCCCAAAGCTCAGTCTTTCTTTGGATGAATCCTTAACTCGTTGTTATCCCACATTAGAGATCACAGAAGCCGAGGCTACAGATCTCTCCATGGGTAAATGGCTCCAACCTCGTGGTTTAACGGAAACTCACGCAGCAGTAGCTCCTAATGGTCAGGCCATCGCGCTTATCAAGGAAAAAGGCAAGCGGCTTTCTTCAATTTTTGTGGCGCGTCCGAATACACTCTCCTAGCTACCGCTGTTTCTTCGATGCTATTTAGGAAACCGAAGTTACCGCTATTACATAACCGTTTTTGACCATCCAGCGCCCCTCTATAAAAGGTACGGGAGTGGGACGAACAAGCAGATAAGACACAAAAGATCCGTCGTCCCTAATGTCGATCTCTGCTTGTTCAAAGCCTAACCAACGGTGCGTTAACGGAAACCATACTTTGTATGTAGCTTCTTTTGCGCAGAACAAAACACGATCTGCGCACGAGATACCATTACTACGCAGGCGTTCAAGCTGCTCAAGCTCGCCTTCTCGCGCAATCGAGCCGATTACGCCTTCCGGGAGTGGTTCAGCAACTTCTGCGTCAATTCCCATTGACCTGATAAGCAATCGAGGTGCAACAACTGCAGCTCTAAAACCATCAGTGTGGGTCAAAGAACCACTCACAGACGCCGGCCATAGCGGCATGCCGCGTTCGCCGCGCAAGATTGGCTCACCTGTGTCTCGCTGCAACTTAGCAAGAGCTTGGTGAGCGCACCACCGCGCATCACCAAATTCTGCTTTGCGGAGCGGAACCGCGTGCGCTACAAGGGCCCGCTCCAGCGGATGCAGCTCATTGAACTTACCCAAGTCTATAATTCCGGGGTCGGTTGTAAGAGACACATAGCGTGCGGCTTCAGGAAAGAGCGATTGATCAAGTTGGATCTCGCTGTTCACAACTCTCCCCTGTCTACACTGTGCGTTATTGGCTCTTCCGGCTCAAGTCCCGGCCCCATGGTTGTTTCTCCGGCATCATCGATGTGCATGATGGGGAAAGGCCACGGACGTGAGTCTATGTTTTGCTGCCATTGCTGAGGGTATCCAAGGGATACCTCCACGTGGGGAACGCTATCAATGCGCATTATTCCTGGCACGTGTAGGTGTCCGTAGATCACCGCTTTCGCACCGTACCTACTCCCCCATGACATAGTATGGCGAGTTCCGCACCATAGCCCGATCTCAGGGATCTGCATCCTATCCACTGGTTCCTGGGAGAGCGGCCAGTGGTTGATCAAGATCGTAGGACCGTTTACTCTGCTTAATCGATTAACCGAATATGCCAAACGATCCCAGCACCATGCACGGATGTCTACAAATGGTGCGATGGCAAATTGATCTGTAAGCACAATCTGTTTTTCATGCGCGGCCTCAACAGCCTGCTCAATACTCATCCCTCGCGGACGGAAAGAATAATCATAAAGTGTAAACAAAGGAACGATGGTCACACCGCCGAAGACAGGAAAGGGGTCTTCCGGCGTAAGAACATCAATCTTCCGACACGCACGGACAAGCTCATCGTATTTTGCGCGTCCTTGATGCGTATCCGTTTTTCTACAGAACAACTCATGATTTCCCGGAACCCAAATAACACAGGAAAAACGCTGACGTAGTTTATGAAGAACCTCCACAACTACGCTCGTGCGTTCTGCGACGTCTCCAGCGACAATCAACCAATCTGAAGGATCTTTAGGTCTAAGAGAATCAATGTGTTCTCCGTTAGCGCGAACTGCTGCGTGAAGGTCTGCAACAGCCCATAGGGTCTGCGCCATGTGACCTCCTTGCATACCTAGGTTGTTTTAAACGTAAGACTAATTATTACAACTGTTACTGAGGATTCGCTCACCGACTCTCCGGCACATCGATATTCCCTCTTATAAATCTTTACTATATGCCCACTTCATCGAGTAAAAACGCCATACTCCCGCAATCATTCGAATAGAAATAAAAGAGACTAAGCCCCACCAAACACCTACCAGGCCAGCGTTGAAAAGCAGCGCTAACCATACCCCAGGTAAAAATCCTACGAGTACTGAGAGCAAAGACACGGTTCTCAAATACGCTGCATCGGCAGCACCTAAAAGTACGCCGTCGAAAGCGAATACGACACCACCCAGTACGATCATGAGAACTAGCTGCCACCGTGGTCCACTTATCTCTTGAAGAACCCCCTCATCTGAGGTAAAAATTCCTGGTATCACCTGAAAGCCAGCAGCAAATATCACGGCCAGGGCTATGCCAAACATCGTGGAATACAACACGGACACCTGTCCTACGCGACGCGCTCGAACAACATCTTTTGCGCCAAGCGCCGCACCTGTAAGCATCTGGCCAGCAATAGCCAATGAATCTAAAACGAGTGTTAAAAAACTCCACAGCTGGAGTAACACTTGGTGCGCAGCCAAAGACTCTGGACCAAAACGACCAGCTACAGCTGCTGCTGATAGGAAGGAAATCTGAAAAGACAGCGATCTCAGGATCAAATCTCTACCAAGAGTCAATTGCGAACGCATAATAGACCAATTCGGCTGAACAGAACCCTCATGCATCCGGAATAGACACGCTATAAACAAAAAAGAAGTGATGGTAATCCCCACGATATTGGCCCACGCCGAGCCCACCAGCCCGTATCGGCCAACCAAGATTGGGACTAATACCATCCCTGGGAAGATACCCGATAACGTAAAAAGCAACGGTAAACGAGTATTTTGCACTCCTCTTAGCCATCCGTTTCCGGCCATAATGATAAGGACCAACGGGATGCCTGCAGCCGTTACTCTAAGCCAACTCGTAGCTGCGCTGGATACTTCAGAAGAGCCGCTAAGCCAGAAAGTGAACTGAGGAGCTCCTAGGAAGATGGTCACTGCCAAAAC
This sequence comes from Corynebacterium pseudotuberculosis, assembly GCF_002155265.1. Lineage (NCBI taxonomy): Bacteria > Bacillati > Actinomycetota > Actinomycetes > Mycobacteriales > Corynebacteriaceae > Corynebacterium > Corynebacterium pseudotuberculosis. Next base: position 1,458,466 of record NZ_CP021251.1, on the reverse strand, counting down.
AGTTCCTACGAAGAGGGCAAGCCACGTAGCTTGTACGCCCTCAGCTACAGCTTCTTTCTTTTTACCCGCTCCAAAAAGCCGAGCTGAACGTGCTGTTGTCCCATACGATAAGAACGTTAATTGAGTAGTTACTTGGGCGTATATTGTGGTTCCTGCCCCAAGTGCTGCCAAGGAAGCAGCTCCCAGCGTGCCCACTACTGCAGTATCAAAAAGTAGATAAAGCGGTGTAGCCGCCAATACTCCTAAAGCTGGAAGCGCTAAGCGAAGAATTGTTGCTGGACCAATCTCTACTGTTTCTTCTTGTGCTCTTCCCACCGAACATACTCTTTCTCTACGCCTTTTCTCCCAGGAGAACATACGTTTTACAGGTCTTTACTGCAACAATAGTGAGGCTTGGGCTATCCCCGTGGTTACCTCAGTAGAGCCTTTGAACCGCTGCCTTAAGCTCCGCGACCACATGCTCCGATGTTCCAAACGTCACGTAGCCTGATGCTCTCGTGTGTCCACCGCCACCCAAAGTCCGTGCCAGAATAGAAATATCGAGTTCTTCCGAGCGCAATGAAACAGCCCATTCGCCCCTTTTGTATTCCTTAAACACCACAGCCATATCTGTGTCATCGGCACCGCGGATCAGATCTGCGATTTTTTCTACAGCATGAGCCGAATGTCCCTGGATATCGTTGTACTGGGCGACAGCTAGGACAGCAGATATATCGTTTAGATACACCACGTGAAGACGGGAAAGTATCGTACCAATCATCGCGAGATCTGCAACGGAATCGTTACTAAAGAGCTGCTGGCCAATGCTGCGAATATCAAGACCCGTATCCACAAGCTCTTGTGCCAGAGTATGCATTTTTGGGCGTCCCCACCTAAAACCACCAGTATCTGAGACCAGTCCGGCATAAAGACTATGAGCAATATTTTTAGTCAGGATAATATTCAGGTAGCAGAACCAATCTCGCAAAATACTAGTGGTTGACTCCGCCTGATGGTCAATCAGATTAACTCCTGCAAAACCGCGATTTGTACTGTGATGGTCTACTAAAACAACGCGACTAATGTCACGCATAACTTGTGGTTGAAGAGAGCCCAACCTTCCTACGTCGCCGCAGTCCACGACGATAATGGCATCACAATCAGGAAGTTTATCCACTGTAAGAACGTCTTTAGCCCTGGGAATATTCAGCAAAGAGCGTTCTAAAGGGGCGCGTTGTCCAATAACTCCAATAGCTTCTTTAGAAAGCTGTTCCAGGGCAAGCATCGTTGCGCACACGCTGCCGATAGCATCCGGGTCAGGATTGATGTGTCCTACCACGCACACTCTTTGAGCTTTACTGATAATTCTCTCAGCCGCTGACCAATCCAACGGATTGTCCGGCAACGTTTGAACGCAAGTCTTACTCATCGACGTCCATTTTATAAGGATTCATTTCTCCAGCAGGCTTTGCATTCTTTTTTAGCTCCGCAAGCTCTGCATCGCGTGCTTTAGCGCGCGCCAAGAGATCCTCCATGTGGGCCGAAGATTCTGGAACTGTATCTAGCTCAAAAGACAACGTCGGGGTAAAGCGCACGCTCAATTGGTCCCCTACGATCTTTCGTAGCTGACCTCGAGCGCGTTTGAGAGCCTCAGCAGCCCCTTCCACATCCGGAGTATCTTCAATTGAGCGTCCCCGCACCGTGTAATACACGGTTGCATCGTGCAAGTCACCCGTAACTCGGGTGTCTGTAACAGTAACGTATTCCAGCCGGTAGTCCTTGATTTCTCGTTCAATGGCCGTAGCCACAATCGTCTGAATACGCTTAGCTAGCCTGGCAGCACGTGCGTGATCAACCATTTCTCAACCTTCTCATCTGTTTAATCTTATAATTTGCAACCGTTTGTCGGCTAACGCAATTATCTTACCTGCTTTATAGAAGCAAAAAGCGGCGCTGACCCTCAACATCAATGATGAGAATCAGCGCTGCTATCTAATATTTATTGGTTTAAGCACACATCGTTAAGAACGTGGAACCTCTACCTGCTCAAATACCTCGATGATATCGCCTACCTGGATATCCGGATAGGACAAAACCATACCGCACTCATAGCCAGCGGAGACCTCAGTGGCATCGTCTTTCTCTCGACGTAGCGACTCGATAGTTGCCTTGTCCGCCACCACGGCACCGTCGCGAAGCAAACGGATCGTAGCGTTACGACGCACCTTCCCACTCTCAACCATGCAACCTGCGATCAGGCCAACTGCAGAAGCCTTGAAGATCGCACGAATCTCCGCACGGCCAACTTCACGCTCTTCGTAGATCGGCTTGAGCATGCCCTTAAGTGCCTGCTCTACTTCTTCAATCGCGCGGTAGATGACGGTGTAGTAACGAACGTCTACACCCTCAGCATTAGCCTCTTCTGTTGCCTTACCCTCAGCACGGACATTGAAGGCAATGATCACTGCATCAGAAGCAGCAGCCAAGGAGACGTTTGTCTGCGTAACAGCACCGACACCACGGTCGATAATGTTCAGCTGAACCTCGTCATCGACCTCAATCTTGAGCAGTGCTTCTTCCAGGGCTTCCACGGAACCAGCATTGTCGCCCTTAAGGATGAGGTTAAGGGTGCTGTGTTCCTTAAGAACTGCATCCAGGTCTTCAAGAGAAACGCGCTTGCGAGTCTTCGCCGCCAGAGCATTGCGCTTACGTGCATTGCGTTGGTTAGCAATCTGACGAGCCACACGATCGTCTTCAACAACCAAAAGGTTATCGCCAGCACCGGGGACACCATTCAGACCCTGCATCTGAACAGGACGGGAAGGTCCTGCTTCTTCAACGTCATGTCCATACTCATCAACCATGCGGCGCACGCGGCCATAAGCGTCACCTGCAACAACTGAATCTCCAACACGCAGCGTACCGCGTTGGACGATGACTGTAGCCACTGGCCCTCGACCACGGTCCAGGTGAGCTTCAATAGCCACACCTTGTGCATCCATGTCCGGGTTGGCCCGCAGATCCAGTGAAGCATCTGCAGTAAGAAGAACAGCCTCCAAAAGCCCATCAATATTGACGTTCTGCTTTGCAGAAATATCAACGAACATTGTGTCTCCGCCGTACTCCTCAGGAACAAGGCCGTACTCAGTAAGCTGACCACGGATCTTTTCCGGAGATGCCCCTGGCTTATCGATCTTGTTAACTGCGACCACGATGGGAACGTCAGCTGCCTTAGCGTGATTAATAGCCTCAACTGTCTGAGGCATAACCCCGTCATCAGCAGCAACAACGAGTACCGCGATATCGGTGGACTTAGCACCACGAGCACGCATAGCTGTGAAGGCCTCGTGACCTGGGGTATCCAGGAAGGTGATCTTACGATCATTGCCATCGACATTAACGGCAACCTGATAAGCACCAATTCCCTGTGTGATACCGCCTGCTTCACCGGAGCCAACGTTGGATTTACGAATGGAATCCAACAGACGGGTCTTACCGTGGTCAACGTGTCCCATAACGGTCACCACAGGAGGACGCTTCTCCAGGTCCTCTTCAGTTCCCTCATCCTCACCAAACTGAAGGTCGAAGGACTCAAGAAGCTCTCGGTCTTCGTCTTCAGGAGAGACAACGTCAACTTTGTAATTCATCTCCTCACCGAGGAGCTGCAATGTCTCTTCGCTCACAGAGGCAGTTGCAGTTACCATCTCGCCAAGATTAAAGAGTGCCTGGACAAGTGCCGCGGCATCTGCGTTGATCTTCTCAGCAAAATCAGACAGCGAAGCACCTCGGGCAAGACGGATTGTTGCGCCGCCGCCATCTGGAAGGCGAACGCCACCAATGACGTTTGGTGCCTGCATTGCCTCGTATTCATTACGCTTCTGACGCTTCGACTTACGTCCCTTGCGCGGAGCACCACCCGGGCGTCCAAATGCACCTGCGGTACCACCACGACGTCCGCCACGACCGCCGGCAGATCCGCCGCCGCCTGGACGTCCGCCACCAAAGCCTGCGCCGCCGGGTCCACGGTTTCCGCCTTGAGCACCTGCGCCGCCGCGTCCGCCATTACGTCCGCCAGCGCTCCGAGAAGGCATTTGCCCTGGATTCGGATGCGAGGGCATCATTGCGGGACTTGGACGACGTCCACCGCCTTGGCGCTCCTGGCCAGCGTTTTGCTGCGGACGGCTACCGCCTTGTTGACGCTGTTGGCCGCCACGACCACCTGGACGAGGCTGACGTTCCGCATTATTACCGCCTTGGCCGCCACGACCTGCGCCCGGACGCGGAGCGCCACCAGGACGTGGAGCCCCACCTGGGCGCGGACCATTTCCAGGACGATTGCCCCCACCAGGGCGAGGTGCTGGACGATCACCGCTAGAGAACGGGTTGTTAGCTACGCGAGGAGCGCGTCCACCTGGTTTAGGAGCGTTCCCACCTGGGCGCGCCTGTGGACGAGGCATAGCAGAAGGAGATGCTCCAGCACCTGGTTTAGGAGCAGAACTTGCTGGTTTAGGCGTATCAGTCTGGGATGCACTGAAACCTGGTTTTGGTACTGGCTTTGCTGCTGCAGGTTTCGCTGCCGCAGGCTTAGGGGCCGCTGGCTTTGCTGCCGCTGGCTTAGGCGCTGCTGGCTTTGCTGCCGCTGGCTTAGGCGCTGCTGGCTTTGCTGCCGCAGGTTTTGGAGCCGCAGGCTTAGCCGGCGTTGACGTAGTTTTTACCGGCTCAGAAGCAGGCTGTGCAGCTCCCTGATCAGTATTCACGTCTTGTGCAGCATAATGCTGCTTCATCTTCTTAATCACCGGAGGTTCGATGGTAGAAGATGCGGTTTTTACAAACTCGCCTTGTTCTTTCAGCGTGGCAAGTAGTTCCTTGCTTGTTACACCGAGCTGTTTAGCTAGCTCATGTACACGTAGCTTTCCGGGCACTTCTCTCCTTGAGTTACGGAAGGAAGTCTTAACCCCGGAGGGCTTACGTCGACTTCCTACCTAAGTTACTTTGACGTTCATCGCTGATGCTTCATCGTATGCTCATCAGTGTTCGGTCTTCCTTGTAATATCGGGTCCAGCGCTGAGCGCTGCTAGGTACTCTCGTACATGACCTGTGTCTACTTCTGCAGACACCCTTAACGCACGAGCAAATGCTCGGCGCTTTTCAGCTAGCTCCAGTGCATCAATGGTAGGTGTGATCCACGCTCCACGTCCTTTTAAACGTTTACATGGATCTGCAATTACCAAATAAACAGAATGATGTGAATCGCCTACTGCCTTATCCTTCTTGCGCGCAACAACGCGAAGAAGCTGATCAGCAGGTTGTGCTTTTTTGGTAGCAATGCAGGTACGGATACGCGTCCGCGTAGGCTTAGAAAGATCTCCTCTAGAGGAGTCATCATACAAAGCCGCTGGCATCCGTCTCCTTTTCGCTTCACATCTCATAATGTCATGTGCTTGTACTAGACACCGTTTTAGTGTCCATCACACAAGCTGCAGATGGGCCGTTAAGTAGTGTACGCCATATTCCCCACAAAGATGAAGTTGAAAACGTCAAACACCAAATAATTCTCTTTTGTTCTCTCCAGTAAAAGAACAAACCCGACACATCTCAGAAGACAGGAATAAAAACGCCCCTTTCCCGCATTGCAGACGCATCGTCTACTGCGGCTATAAGGGGCGATCTAAGAAAAACTAGCTAGCGTCAGAACGAATATCGATCTTCCAGCCTGTTAAACGTGCAGCCAAGCGAGCATTTTGCCCTTCTTTTCCAATAGCCAAGGAAAGCTGATAATCAGGCACTGTAACTTTAGCCGCTTGACCTTCAAGGTCAGTGATCTCTACGTGTACAACCTTGGATGGCGCAAGAGCATTGCCCACGTACTTTGCTGGGTCTTCATCAAAATCAATGATGTCGATCTTTTCCCCACCCAGCTCGTTCATGATGTTATTCACTCGCTGTCCGCGAGGACCGATACAAGCGCCTTTGGCATTGAGGCCTTTAATATTCGCGCGCACAGCCACCTTGGAACGATGTCCAGCCTCACGCGCAATACTGATAATCTCTACCGAACCATCAGCAACCTCAGGAATCTCCAGCTCGAAGAGCCTGCGCACCAGCTCAGGGTGAGTACGCGACAAATTAATCTGAAGATTACGAGGGGTACGATTAACGCCTACAACATAGCACTTTACGCGGTCACCATGGACAAGTTTTTCACCAGGAATCTGTTCAGCAGGAATGAGGATGCCGTCTTGCCCCTCAGCCTCAGTTCCCAGGTGCACAACGGTAATTCCTCGCTCATTTGCATATGCGTCTGCCTGAACGATGCCTGAAACTACGCGCCCTTCATATTCACTGTATGCATCATAAGCTTTCCACGTTTCCGCCTCCCGCAAACGCTTTTTGATTGCATCGCGAACGGCTTGTGCACCGACTCGACCAAAATTAGCGGGAGTATCGTCATACTCAGAGAGAACGTTGCCTTCTTCATCCAGCTCAGAAACAATGACAGAGACGAGTCCTGTTGTGGCGCTAATGTCCACGCGAGCACGAGTATTTTCTTCAACGTTGGTGTCTTTAAACTCGCGGTAGGAGAAAAGAAGTGCACGAGCGATCGTTTCAATCAATTCCTCTACAGGAACTTTTCGCTCGGACTCAATGAGCTTAAGTGCGTGGATATCAATATTCACTTGTTTTCCTCTTCCAAAGCCAAAGCGGCATCAAAATCTAGTTGCGTAAACTCAAGCTCCGCTTCTGCGGGCTTCGCGAACTCAATTTCTACCACTGCTTGAGTATTTTCTCCCAATTCAATCGAGCGGACCGAGATCTTCCTCCCCTGACGTTTAACCACGATCACTCGTGTTTCATCATCACTTACTGCACCAATCCGCTCGACTGATTTTTTTCCTTCAACTTCAAGAACAACCAGACGATGACGGTTCCCCCGCCATTGGCGTGCCGTAGTAAGAGGGACGTCTATTCCAGGAGTGCCAACCTCCAGCGTATAACCCGGGCCAAAGCTTAGGGCACCGGAAGCCTCTTGAGCGTCGAAAAGCTCTGAGATAGCTGTGGATACTACTTCCAGCTGATCCAAATCTGGCCGGTTATCGGAATCCAAAGATATCGCTACAAGAGTTTTCTTGCCTGCGCGGTTTACCCGGATGTGTTCAAGATCCATGTTATGAGCCGCTGCGATCGGTGTTATGAGCTCGGTTAAGACTTCGATAGAGGGAAATGCCATGCACGTTATCGTAGCCGACGCACAAATCTATCTAAGTATGTAAGTACACTTTCCTTTTGTGACTCGTTCTGCAGCATCTCGATTCTTATTGGCCGTACTGGTTTCCGGTAGCACGCTTAGCGCATGCGGCCTTACTCCACATCCCGAGCCAAACACCACACTGACGCGCCTAGCAGCGCGAGCCGCCACAGAGGCAAAAGTATTTGATAGCAGTGACGCCCCTTACTCCGCACTTCGACGTGAGAACCTTGCTGAACTTCGCAAAGAAATCCAACGCGTATGCGGACACAAAAATGACGGCACTCTCCCTGCTTCTTGTGACGACTCATCCTTGGATGCTGCAATAGAAAAAGCATCCTTTGACTTTGACCGCAACAGCAGCCCTGCAGACGCCGCTACAACCGCAGCGCAAGAGCTCGTATCTAGCGCCGGTGATCTTCCAGAAGGATCCATGCTTCTCGCAGCTAACCAGCTTGTTGCACTCGTATCGGCAGGAGCAGCTGCGCCGACCACAGGCGGTGCTATGTTCGATCCTTCAGTAAATAAACTTAAATCCTCCGACGTTAAAGTCGACGCTGATGCGGCACGTGATGCACTCTCTTGGGAGTATTCCATCGTCTACGGTCTAGGCATTGCTACCGCATCTGCTAACGGTCTGCTCAAACAGGCCGTCAACGATTCCATTGATGCCCATCAAAATCGCATCAGCATCCTACAAACCAGCCTGGCCCCCACTGGAGAATTACCCAAACCAGAGTCTGCTTATGAGCTAAAAAAGTATCAACAACCTGTCGACGCCCAGAGCACCGCTGATTACATTGAGGCCCTGCGCAAAGACACCACAGATTATTGGATTGCTACGGCTGCTGCAGCTAAAACTACTTCTTGGAAAGAACTAGCTCTAGCTTTTGCAGCCCAAACAGCGGCCGGCGCGCCCACGCCTGGTGTACCTATAGCACCAGTCAAAGCGCTACCAGCCCGCTAAGAAAATTGTTTTAGGCGCCAACCATATCGATGATCCGTGCAGCAGCTTCTGCTGCCGGGATCTCCACGGCTTCTTCGCCTCGGACGCGCAACTCTACTTTTCCTTCTTTAAAAGACCTGCCTAGGACTACCACGTAAGGCATTCCCAACAACTCTGCATCCTTGAATTTCACGCCAGGACTTACTTTAGGCCGGTCGTCAAAAAGCACTTCAACGCCTGCAGCATCAAGCTCAGACACCAGTGCATCCCCTGCTTCGATCGCTGCTGTGTCTTTGTTTGCTACAACCACGTGAACTGCAAAAGGCGCAACCTCAATAGGCCAGTTGAGGCCTTTCTCATCATGACGCTGCTCCGCTAACACCGCCATCAGCCGCGAAACGCCAATGCCATAAGACCCCATGGTAGGAATAGCCCGCTTGCCGTTTTCATCAAGAATCTGCACGTCAAAGGCTTCGGTATATTTACGCCCAAGTTGGAAGATATGACCGACTTCTATGCCGCGAGCCAGTGTAAGGGTTCCTTGGCCTTCTGGAGCTGGATCGCCCTCACGAACTTCAGCAGCTTCTATGTAGCTTTCTACCTCAAAATCGCGGCCAACGGTGAGGTTAATTACATGGCGTTGATCAGCATCGGCACCGGTAATCCAGGAAGTTCCAGTGACCACACGAGGATCCGCAAAAAGCTTAATGTCGTGCGAAATCAAAGCTCGAGGGCCGACATACCCCTTGACTAGAAAAGGGTTAGCCTTGAAGTCTTCTTCGGTAGCAAGCTCCACCGCTGCGGGTTCTAGGGAAGCTTCCAAACGCTTCATGTCTACTTCACGATCCCCCGGAAGCACAATGCCAGCGAGCTCATGATCCTCAGCACCGGGTTCTGTGATTTTTACTACGATGCACTTCAAAGTATCTGAAGCAGCGACCTCTCGGCCTTCAATCGTAATACCTGCATTCTGTGCCCACGCGACTAAAGAATCGATGGTTTCTGAATTCGGCGTGTCGTACTCCTTGGCTTCAGGAAGCCCCTCAATGGAACGCTCGACGCCGGGTTGTGTGACCACAGCTTCCACGTTAGCGGCATAGTTCCCTTGTGTAGCTCGTACGAAGGTATCCTCACCGTTTTCGCTGATTGCCAGGAATTCTTCAGAAGCAGAGCCTCCCATTGCGCCAGACGTGGCAGAACAAATCGCATATTCAACGCCTAAGCGATCAAGAATGCGCTGATATGCACCCCTGTGGCGTTGGTATGAAGACTCAAGCCCGTCGTCTGTCATGTCAAAGGAGTAGGAGTCCTTCATAACAAATTCACGTCCACGAAGAATGCCAGCGCGTGGACGTTCTTCATCTCGGTACTTGGTTTGAATTTGGTAAAGGGTGACAGGAAAATCCTTGTACGACGAATACATGTCTTTTACTGCACCAGCAAACATCTCCTCGTGAGTGGGCCCCAAAAGGTAGTCTGCCCCCTTGCGATCTTTGAGGCGGAAAAGCGAGTCGCCATACTCAGTCCACCGGTTAGTCGCTTGGTACGGTTCGCGGGGCAGCAATGCGGGAAACAGCAGTTCTTGGGCTCCGATCCCATCCATCTCCTCACGCACAATATTTTCAATCTTTTTGAGTGTGCGCAGACCTAAGGGCAGCCACGTGTAAACACCTGGGGCTGCTCTGCGAATGTATCCGGCACGGACTAGCAGCTTGTGGCTAGGAACTTCAGCATCTGCGGGATCTTCGCGCAGGGTGCGCAGGAAGAGCGCGGAAAGACGTGTGATCATGAGTAAGAAATATACCCGCTAGGGTTAGGGACATGCTCATTGTGTTACCTCCTTCAGAGACTAAAGCCATTGGCGGTAATGATGCGCCTCTCAATGTGGATGCTTTGTCCTTCCCCACATTGAATCCTATAAGGAACCGCATCACTAAGGATCTGAGCTCTCTATCCCCTGATCAAGCCCTAACAATTTTTAAATTAAGCGAAAAATTGCGAGAGGAAGTTTTAGCTAATACAGAGTTATTTCATGCTCCGACGATGCCAGCACTATTACGCTATACGGGTGTGCTTTACGACGCCCTCGATGCGTCTACTATTCCGCGTTCAGCATGGTCGCGCCTTGCTATAGGATCGGCGCTATTTGGGGTCGTAGGGGCTTCGGATGCCATCCCGCGCTACAGGCTATCGGGTTCTACGAAGCTCCCTGCCTCAGACGGCACTATTCCGACCATGAAAAAACGCTGGGGATCAGCAATTACCAAGGCCTTAGTTGATACTGGCGATTTTATCGTAGATTTACGTTCTGGAACCTATCAACAGTTGGGAAAAGTTCCCGGCGCGACTACGGTGCGCGTGGAGTCCGTGCAATCTGATGGGACGCGAAAAGTGATTAGTCACTTTAATAAGCATTACAAGGGTGAGTTAGCACGAGTGTTGGTGCTCAGCGACACGAACCCATCTTCAACTGAAGAGGTAGGAGAAGTAGCACGCCAGGCCGGTTTACCCGTAGAACAGACTGGATCCACAGAATTAACGTTTGAGGTTCAGAGTTAGGCTGCTCGAAGAACAAGGGAGTGCTGCATGCAGCACTCCCTTTAATATCTATACGTTTTACATGCGTGGAGGTTATGCATCTAGTCCGGCGACTTCTCCAATAACATAGACAGCGGGCGGTTTAATCTCCTGTGTGCGCATGGTGCTGGCGAGGGTCCCGAGTGTGCATTTATAGGAGCGTTGTTGTTCTGTGGCACCTTCTTGAATTATCACCACGGGAGTGGAAGCCGGTCGGCCACCGTCGATAAGAGCATCGGCAATAGCTGGCGCGTTTTTCACGCCCATAATAACGCTCAATGTTCCTTGTGTTTGTGCCAGTGCACTCCAGTTGTTGAGGGATTCCGGATGCTGGGGTGGTACGTGTCCGGATACCACGGTAAAGCTGTGAACGAGTCCTCGCTGAGTAATAGGGACACCGGCAAGTGCTGGTACAGAAACAGCGCTTGTTACTCCAGGGATCACTTCACAAGCAATTCCTTGCGCTGCGCAAGCCTGTAGTTCTTCAAAGCCTCGACCAAAGATGTACGGGTCGCCGCCTTTAAGCCGAGCGACTCTTTTCCCTAATTGTGCATGGTGTACGAGCAGCTCGTTGATTTTCGATTGGGCTACTTGCCGGCCGTATGGAAGCTTGGATACGTCGATGATCTCTTTCGCGGTGACGTCGCAAAGCTTGTCCAGCTCCGACGCCGGGCCTAAATGATCCGCCAAAATTACGTCCGCTGTTTGCAGCCGACGCATCCCTCTGACAGTAATCAGGTCCCATGCTCCTGGCCCTCCGCCGATAAGTGAGACTGGGGCCTGCCATTGATTCTGCTGGGAAGTCATGAAGAACAAGTTTAAACAGTTAATGCGCTTAGTCCTATTTGGGTTCCTTATAAGGAAAAGATAATAGGTAGAGGGTCACGGTACGGTAGTAACTATGCCGTATCCCACGTTTCTTCATACCTTTGCGGAGCATCTTCCATCGCTTGCAGTGCCCCACCGCGCCTGCGAGTGGCCGGACCCTCAGCTGGTTGTTTTTAATGATGAGGTGGGAGCAGCGCTCGGCATTACGCGGGAAAATATATGCGATGTGCTCCAGGCAGAGGGGCATGCACAAGCGTATTCCGGGCATCAGTCTGGTAATTTTGTTCCGTTGCTTGGCGACGGAAGGGCGCTTCTGGTCGGGGAGCTAACTGCAGAACAACATCTCTGTGGAGAGGCCCCTGGTGCGTCTTTGCTTTACGACGTTCATCTCAAAGGTTCTGGGCGGACAGTTTTTTCTAGAGGCGGTGACGGCCGGGCAGCCCTCGGCCCCATGCTGCGTGAGTATCTTGTTTCTGAGTCTCTTCATGCCCTCGGTGTGCCTAGCAGCAGATCATTAGCCGTGATAACAACCGGCGAAACCATACTGCGAGACCGTCCGCAACCGGGAGCCGTGCTCGTTCGGGTTGCTCCTAACCATTTGCGAGTGGGAACGCTGCAATTTGCAGCCATCAATGGTGCTGAGGTTCTTCGTGATACCGTGCGCTATGCAAGTCATCGGGTGCTACCCGAACCTAGCAACGACGAGCTGGCAAATGCCCGGGAGCTTTTGCACCAGTCTGTCCTATCGCAGGCACGCTTAATAGCTCAGTGGATGAGGTTTGGTTTTGTCCATGGTGTGATGAACACCGATAACACCACATTGAGTGGTTATAGCATCGATTTTGGGCCCTGTGCTTTTCTAGATACTTTTAACCCGCATGCAGTATTTTCCAGCATTGATCATGAAGGCCGCTACGCTTATGCAAAGCAGCCTGCTATAGCTGGGTGGAATCTTGCACGCATGGCTGAGACGCTGCTTCCATTTATCGGTATGGAAGCAGCCAGGGAAGAAACCGATAGTTTCGCTTCCCATTACCGTACCGCTTGGTTAGAGGAAATGGCACAGGCTGTAGGAGTAGACCCCCACGCCCCTGATGCAGAAAAACTTCTTGATGCGCTACCAGAGATTCTGACCCATCATGATGCAGATCTCACGACTTTCCTACGCAGTTTGAGCGATGGTACAACATCGCAAGAGTTCCCCTGAGCAAGACAATGGTACGCTACCCGTGACGCGTGCGGAGCTATACCCCCGCACAATCCGGTGTATATTCCCAGGAATCACCTCGTAGAGGAAGCTCTACTACAAGCAGAAAGAGGAGACCTGTCACATTTTCAAAGGCTTATTGCGGCCACCACCACTCCTTTTATCCGTCAAGACAACAATACAGATCTCGAAGAGCCTGGTCCTAAAGACTCGGCACCCTATATCACTTACTGCGGTACATAAAAGCGCCCAGGATATCTGGACTTGAAGCTAAGTCCGTTGGGATAGGAGCAGCATTGTCTCCGTATCATTAAGCATCGCCTGGTTGAGTTTGCGCACCGCATCTTCACTATCAAAGTGCACTCCGATAAGCACGATCTCATTACTTGGTTCCAGGCCGGCTTGCTGCCAGTAACCAGCGGGCACAATGCGTAGATCAGGCCCCGCTTGATGCCATACTTGAACCATATCGATCCGATCAGATACCCAACAGTGTCCTTTGGAGCGCACTAGTCCAGAAATTGAGTGCAATGCCTGGATGAGCCGCTCGCGATCAAAAGGCCTGTCGCCCCGAAAGACCACCGAGCTAATCCCATATTCTTCCGTCTCAGGGGTGTGGGGATTGGTCAGCTCATCCACGTATCCCTGATAAGTCCGAGCTGTTGCCTCGTCATAGGCCATCGCTCCCAACAAATCAGAAATAGCCGATCTCGGCTCACCTTCTTCTGGAATAACGCGGCCGTCGATAAGCTTTTCGACGCTCGCACGCGGATTCATTCTACGCACCAAAGCCACGGTCGCCTCATAACGCTCTGCAGGCACCAAATCCGCTTTGGTTACATAGATACGGTCTGCAAATTCTACCTGGTCTACTAGGAGATCAGCGATTGTACGATCGTCTTCAGGAGTAGCTCCGAGGTCGCGGTCTACCAAATAGGTCTTTTTTGAGATGTATTCCAGAAATTGGGTAGCGTCTACAAGCGTTGCCATCGTATCGATCGGAGCTACGTCCGCCAAACGCGTCCCATCTTCCCATTCCCATTCAAAAGTGGCAGCGACAGGCATGGGCTCCGATATACCCGTTGATTCGATCACAATGTGGTCATATTTTCCCGATCTAGCTAATGACCCCACTGATTCCACAAGATCATCGCGCAGAGTACAGCAAATGCAGCCATTGGTAAGCTCAACAAACCTATCCTCGCCGCGCTCAAGGTGCCCCTCCCCAGCTATGAGAGCTGCATCGATATTTATTTCAGAGAAGTCGTTAACAATCACCGCAATTTTGCGGCCTTCACGATTACCTAGCAAATCATTGAGAAGAGTTGTTTTTCCTGAGCCTAGAAATCCGGATAATACTGTGACTGGAGTAGATGAGAAAGACATTCACTAATGAATACCTTTTTCATCTAGCTTCCGCAAGCCACCCGCCCCGCCATAACTTAGTTCACAAGAATGCTGGACTCTCGCGCCAGCAGGCTCTCTTTTATCTTGATGCCATAACGAAAGCCGCCAAGGGTTCCATCACTCCGAACGATACGATGGCAAGGTATAAATAGCGCAACAGCATTCATTGCACACGCGCTAGCAGCAGCTCGCGCCGCTTTTTCATTACCGCATCGCCCCGCATACTCGGCGTAAGTCAGAGTCTCTCCAGGTTGGACCTCTCGCAAAACATCCCACGCGCGCATACGGAAAGGCCCCGAAAGTTGCTTGACGGGAATCTGCTGCACACCGTCCGCGCTACCCGCGTAATAAGCAGAAACCGCTGCGCTAGCATCCTGCAACACAGCATGCGCATCATCGACTTCAACACGATCAATTACTTGGCCGTCTGCCCCTAACGCAAAATCCTTGTGCACAAGAGAAAATAATGCCGCAATATCGTCAGTCCAACCACTAGCCAGCACAAAACCACTATTTCCTATGATGCTCAAGGCTCCATCAGGCGTTGTGAGCGTCAACGCCTGTGGCTTTTCACTTGCATGCATCAACAAACCTTCTCACTGCCCGAGGCACAGACGCTGGATGAACATGAAGATAACTGGCATGAATATTACCGCGTACAAATCCTTCACGCGCCGCTGCTCCGTCCCAGGTGCGCCATCCCCATGCGGACTCCCATCCCAAGGCATCGTCCTTTGTCAGAGCCGTATGGTGAAATTCATGCCCGGTGACGCGTTCACCAGCACGGTACATCACAGAATCACTCAGCGCCACGGCTTCCCGGTAGCCCAAAGTAAGACGACGCTTCATTGCAGCTTGAGCAGTAATAATCCCGAGCATCCGGTGTCCGTCAAGGGCATCTAGGAGCCACAAAAGTCCCGCACACTCAGCATGGACTGGCATCCCTTGATCAATGCGGTTTACGATGCTGCGCTGTAGATCCTTCCTGTTTGCCAATACTTCGCAATACTCCTCCGGAAATCCTCCCGGGATAATTAATCCATCGCACTCCGGCAGATCATCGATCAGAGGATCAAAAGCAAGAACCCTTGCCCCAGCCGCTTCCAAAAGCTCCACGTGTTCCGCATAAGTGAATGAAAATGCAGGTCCACCTGCTAACGCGATTCTTGGACTCCGCTCAGAACTGAGATGACCCCCCACTACCGCCCTAGGGTCCCATGCAGCACCTGTAAACGTACAGCGTGCAAGAGAAACCAGGGCGTCAAGATCAACATGATGCTCCACCATTGCAGCCATTTCCGAGATAACAGAACGAGCCTGACTCAGCTCCGTAGAGGTGACCAGACCAAGATGTCTCGAGGGAACCTCTGCATCATCGACACGAGGAATTGCGCCTAAAACCGGGATGCCCACAGCTTCTACCGATTCCCGACACACCGCAGCATGCCGATCAGTACCAACCTTATTCAAAATCACACCGGCTACTCGCACGGCATCATCCGCAGTGGCAAATCCGCGAACCACAGCGCCTACAGATTGACTCATACCGCGAACGTCAACAACCAGAATAACGGGAAGTCCCAGTTCAGCAGCAATTTCCGCGGTGGATCCTTGAGCACGAGCATCCGCAGTATTTGCCCCTTCCGTTATGCGACCGTCGAAAAGCCCCATAACTCCTTCGACCACCGAAATATCTGCTCCTTGTGCACCGTGCGCGTAGAGCGGGCCCAAAGCAGCTCGGCCGCACATTACAGAATCTAGGTTTCGCCCCACCCGTCCTGCGGCCATCCCGTGGTACCCCGTATCAATGTAATCGGGTCCGACTTTAAACGGTGCAACCACCATACGTTGAGCCAAAGCAGCTATCAGGCCTGTGGCGATGGTTGTCTTGCCCGATCCGGAGGAGGTTGCAGCAATCACAACCCCCGGTACTGCAGCTACCATTCGATTCCTTTTTGACCTTTACGTCCTACATCCATTGGATGCTTTATTTTTGTCATCTCGGTAACAAGATCGGCTGCCTCTATAAGCTTCGGATCTGCATCACGTCCGGTTATCACAATATGTTGAGTACCAGGGCGGTTCTTCAGAGTGTCTACAACGTCATTTACATCAATCCAACCCCATTTGATGGGATACGTGAACTCGTCGAGAACATAAAAATCATGTTCTTGCGCCGCTATCCGGTTTTTTATCTCTGCCCAGCCATCTTGAGCATCACGAGCATGATCTTCATCAGCGCTCTGCTTCTTTGTCCAAGACCAGCCTTCCCCCATTTTGTGCCACTCTACGGGCCCACCTATACCAGAATCTTCATACAACTTTCCGAGTTGTTTAAAGACGGCTTCTTCGCCGACTTTCCACTTAGCAGACTTTACAAACTGGAAAACCCCTATATTCATCCCTTGATTCCAAGCTCGCACAGCCATCCCAAAGGCAGCCGTCGATTTCCCTTTCCCCTGTCCTGTATGAACAGCAGTGATAGGCAACATGCGGCGCTGACGCGTGGTTAAACCGTCATCGGGTATAGTCGCGGGATCTACTTTCCCCTGAGGCATAAGAAGATCTCCCTCCTTGCTTGAATTGATATCGGAAGACATATCGATTCTACTTGCCCAAGGTGTCATCTCACGCACTTTTTCAAGTTTCTCACTCAGGCTGTGGCTCACACTACGTTTATCGCTCCGGCCACAGACTCTGCATTCAACTCTTTAAGCTGAATACAAATCCCTTCAAGATGACCAGCTAATTCCTGCGCGAGTCCGAGCTTCACGCGTCCCGACTTCTCACAGTCAACTACCACCGAACCAGCCAAATCACTACGTGCGATGGTCTGAGCAGCTGTTCGCAAACCAACAAGACCAGAGGCTCCGGTGGCACGTCCATCTGACAGCACGACCAGAAGAGCACGACGCCCAGGTTCTTTTACGTGCTCTCTACGAATCACGTCATGGGCGAGTAAAAGCCCCTCACCCAACGGAGTCCGGCCGCCCGTAGCTACCTTTTGCAAACGGCGCACCGCAACATCAATTGAACCAGTAGGAGGCAACACCAACTCAGGAGCGGCTCCTCGTACGGAAATCACAGCAACCTTGTCCCGACGCTGGTACGCATCCCGAAGCATCGATAAGACAGCACCAGTGACTGAAGCCAATCGATCTCGAGCCGACATGGACCCTGAAGCATCAACGACAAAAATAATAAGGTTTGATTCCATACCCCGCCTTAAGGAACCCCGCAAATCCTCCGGCCGGAAGTCAATCATCTTTCCCCGTAATCGCGCCCCTCTATCAACCGCCGCGAAAATGGTACCCACAAGGTTCAGACCATGCCCAAAACGCAATGGACGAACATCTCCTCCATGGGAGGAATAGGCCTTTGAGCGTCGCCCTGGAACTCCCCGCTCACCTATGCCCTTGCGTTTAAGCACCCGTGGAGCGAAAGGGAGCGCCAGTAGTAGCGCATTCCTCCTGACCGTCACTGGTGGGCTGCTCAGATTGAGTCTCCGAAGACTTGTTCTCTAGTGTATGCTGCTCTTTTTCCTCTTGAGGCTCTTCCGCTTTATCACTGGCGTCAGGGTGCTGATCCCGGGCTTTTTCCATTTCTTGATCCAGCTGTTCCTGGTCTAGGCCAGGCTCATCGAATGGGTCTCTGCGACGGCGATGCGGCAAGGCCAACTCTGCGGCTATCCGGATATCCTCATCTTCAACCATTGAAGCTCCGCGCCAGGCAGCATGTGCTAGCGCAGTTCGAGCGATAACCAAATCAGCTCTCATACCGTCCACGTCAAATGCTGCACACAAATGTGCGATCCGGTTCAGATTAACGTTAGAAAGTTGTAACTGCTGCACTCGTTGTTTCGCCTTCTGTATTTGCAGCGCCGTCGATGCATCCTCATGGGACCACGCTTGAGCAAAAGATTGCGGGGCTGATTCGAAAGCAAGCCGACGCCGCATTATTTCTGCTCGTACATCAGTGTCTTTGGACGCCATAACGTCAACAGCCAATCCGAAACGATCAAGCAATTGCGGCCGCAACTCGCCTTCTTCTGGGTTCATTGTCCCCACGAGCACAAAGTTGGCAGGAGAAGAATAAGAAATGCCATCCCGTTCAACTGTTACTTGCCCCGTTGCCGCCGCGTCTAAGAGCGAATCGACGAGGTGATCTGCGAGGAGATTTACCTCATCGACGTACAACACCCCACCGTCTGCTTGACTAAGCAAGCCCGGGTTATAGCGAGCTTTTCCGGTGGTCAAGACTGTCTCCATATCCAGGGACCCCACGACTCGATCCTCTGTGGCACCGATAGGGAGATCAACTAAAGGGGCTTCTCCTAGCAAACGCGCAAAAGCTCGCACCGTAGTGGTCTTCGCTGTTCCCTTTTCCCCGCGGATAACTACACCACCAATACGCGGAGAAATTGCGCATAAGAGTAATGCCAGTCTTAATCGCTCCTGCCCTACTACTGCAGAGAAAGGATATAGTGTGCGTCCACAGGTGCCCATAATGCCTCAATATCTCCTAGAAAATAACAAAACCTAGCAGTGCCTTTTTCATTAAAGCACCGCTAGGATTCGTTTTAAGACTAAAACCTACCTAACACTGAAAACTAACCAGTCAGTCTTTATCAAGCTGCAGCGTTGTCTGGGTATAATTCCAGATCTCCTCAAATAGCCGCTTATCTGTGGAAAGTTTAATTCCGTAGGAAGGGATCATCTCTTTAATCCTGTCTCCCCACTCAACCATGCAATGTCCAAAGCAACGCTCAAGAACCTCCAACATCGCAGCTGGCGCAATAGAAGCCCCTGGCGATGCACCAAGAATACCAGCGATAGATCCATCTGCTGAGTTAATAAGGGAAGTGCCAAAAGCCAGCGTGGAGAATCGCGGCCCAACAACAGGCTCGATAGCCTGTACGCGTTGACCTGCCGTAACTAGCTCCCAATCTTCATCACGAGCATTAGGCATGTACTCACGCAGAGACTCCATCCGGGCAGCTTGGTCCTTTAGTACCTCAGTGATGAGGTACTTGGTTAGTCCAAATTCCTGAGCCCCAACGCCTAGATAAGACATGAGGTTTGTGGGATGGATAGACTTAAAAAGATCGAGGTACGAGCCCTTCTTTAAGAATTTTGGTGTCCATCCCGCATAAGGACCAAACAACAGGCCTTTTTCCCCATCAATAACGCGGGTATCCAGGTGCGGTACTGACATCGGGGGCGCACCGATAGATGCTTTGCCATAAACTTTCGCCGAGTGTTGCTCGATGATTTCCTGGTTAGTACAGCGCAACCATTGACCCGATACCGGGAAACCGCCCCAACCACGTATTTCTGCGATTCCAGACTTCTGGAGAAGCGGAAGTGCCATTCCTCCAGCGCCCACAAAAACAAAGTTGGCACGAACAACCTGAATATCTCCGGTATGAACGTTTTTGACTTTGATCTTCCATTTACCACTATCGCGGGTAATGTCTTTGACCTCATGTCCATAACGGATATTGGTGCCATTAGCCTCGGCAGCTTTGAGGAACTGGCGAGTCTGAGACCCATAGTTAATATCAGTGCCGGCATCGGTCCAGGAAATCGCGATTTTTTCAAATTCACTGCGCCCATCAGCCATTAACGGGAGCATCTCATTGAACACGCTACGGTCGTCCGTATATTGCATGTTGGGGAATAATGGGTGGCTAGCTAGAGCGTCGTAACGCTTTTTCAAATAACTAACCTGCGATTCACCACGGGCAAAAGAAACGTGCGGTACAGGGTTAATCCACTCGTGAGGATTCGGGAGAACCCCTTGGTTAATTTGATAAGACCAGAACTGGCGAGAAACTTGGAACTTTTCATTTACACCCAGAGCCTTATTGATCTCAATACGCCCGTTAACTTCCGGTGTGTAGTTCAGCTCACACAGAGCCGAATGTCCTGTTCCCGCATTATTCCATGGCGAGGATGACTCTTGAGCAGGTGCGTCAAGACGCTCAAAGAGAACCTGAGACCAGCTAGGTTCAAGTGTGCGGAGCATAGCGCCCAGGGTGGCACTCATGATACCGCCGCCGATCAGGGCAACGTCTACTTCGTCCGTGACGCGTTGCGCGTTGGTGGAATCTGCCATATTCAATCTTCCTTGAGTTTTACGTTTCCGCATTTCCCGGATTGTTCACAAACTAAAAACACAGCCACGCTGAATTTCTTCAGTTCACTAGAAAACAGCTTACGCCTGATCCATTGGGGGTAAGAAAAAGAGAGCACGTATCAATGAAATACAGCTACAAAACAGTATTTCTTTACCCCCGATCACCCCCTATATCAAACACCAAGCACGGTAAATAGGGTCGCCATCATACCCACACAATATAAATAGGCAGACGCACTCTCAAACAACTTCCCTTTAACAATATAGTCAGTACCCCTCATGCAAACCCTGTTGCACTTTCGTCATCGCAAATCCCATTATCATCGCATACCCCGCCTTCAGCCATGCCTACATTTGTTCCATATCTACACCGCAAAAAAGAAGTTAATTCCTAGATTGAGGTAATGCCTTCCACACTGAGTCCGGCTTTGTAATATTTCACTCTTTGCGCTCCCGCCTAGGGCTTCATCCGATCTAATCTCATAAACATGAATCTTCACTGGGACACCGACATACTCGGACGTGATTACCAATGCGCCTCTTTCAGCCTCGGTAGCGATCCCGTGCCTGAAGGCAATGAAGGTGAGATCTTTGGCAGCCTGGTCCGCCATCTTCCCCACGGGGAAAACACAGAGCAATACAACAGACGGCCTGCTTTGCTTTTTGTACATGGCATGACGGATTATTTCTTTCACCGCCATGTTGCAGAACACTTTTACGCTCAAGGCTTTGCCGTATACGCCTTAGACCTAAGAAAATGCGGTAGGTCGCATCGCAAAGGTCAAACATGGCACTACGCATCTCACCTCAGTATCTATTTTCAAGAACTTGATATTGCCGCGCAGACCCTGTTGCAAACGCATCCCACAATCGTCCCCATTGCCCACTCAACAGGCGGACTAATCGTGTGCCATTGGCTTAATTATCTACGGATCTCAAATCCCCTCACCCTTGCCAGGTTTCCCGGTGCAATTTTAAATAGCCCCTGGTTGAGCATGATGGCTCCTGCCCCTACAGTCCGGATTGCGCGCCCATTGATTACCATGACCGCTAAAATCAGACCTCGCGTCGCACTGAAGACAAGATCGTCTTCTGTCTACGGAAAAAGTTTGCATATTCACGGTGACGGCGAATGGGATTACAACCTTCAGTGGAAACCTTTTGAGGGCCACAAAAAATTTGTTGGTTGGGTGGCAGCCGTGGATAAGGCACAACGGCTTATCCATCAGGGCCGCATCAATTGCGGTATCCCATTACTGTGTTTAAGTTCAGATGCTTCTGCATCGGCGTTACCTCTCGCAGCCCATGCAGATGCAGTGATCAACGTAGAACATATCAGTCAATGGGGACCTCACCTCTCTGAACACGTCTCAATTCAGCCCATACCGGGGGCAAAACACGACGTATTCTTATCTAGCCGCGCCCCTCTTGCCCAAGTATTCCAAACCTGTGACCGATGGCTAGATGCTGAGAAACCTAAACGGTAGAAGCGTTAAAGAATGCCAAAGTCTCATAACTTTTATCTGTGCTATGCAGAGCCTGGCGCATTTTTACAAGGCTTTGATCTAGAAGACCATATGGAAGGTTAAAGTTTTTTATTATTATTTCTTATTTGCAATGGAATGCGCGTACGTTATTTTGCGTTGGACTTTAAGACGCACGCACCAGACTAAGGCAAAAATAGCGCTTTTACCTTTTGCGTTTGCCAATTACGCTACTTCTATTAGTAGGTAGCAGTCATTAATGCATCTTCCATGCGTTATTTTTGAAGAAAGCGAGTAATCCTTGAGCGAGCAGGCCCACAAACACTACGATTTGATCATTATTGGCACAGGATCCGGAAATTCTATTCCGGGCCCTGAGTTTCACGATAAGTCCATTGCAATAGTAGAAAAGGGAGCCTTCGGCGGGACATGCCTCAACGTTGGTTGCATCCCAACAAAAATGTTTGTGTACGCCTCTGAAATCGCTTTAGCAGTACGAGAGTCTGAACGCTACGGCATTTCAGCCGAGGTTTCCGCCGTGGATTGGCCGTCTATTGTCAATCGGGTTTTCCGTGACCGTATCGATCCCATTTCCGCTTCTGGTGAAGAATACAGACGCGGCCCAAAGACTCCCAATATTGACGTCTACGACCAGCACGCATCTTTTGTAGCGCCGAAGACCATACGCACAGGTCAAGGAGACAAAGAAGCTATTATCTCTGGTGATCGTATTGTCATAGCTACTGGTTCTCGTCCATTCATCGACCAAAAAGTCATCGACTCAGGCGTGCATTATTACACCAACGAGACCATCATGCGTTTAGAATCCTTACCCACGTCTATGGTGGTGATGGGCGGCGGATACATTGCCATGGAATTTGCTCATGTCTTTGATGCTCTCGGGGTGAAAGTTACCGTAGTAAACCGTTCTCAGAAGCTCCTGCGACAGCTTGATTCCGATATTTCTGATCGATTCACTGAGATCACTAAAGAAAAACTAGATTGCAGGCTAGGCCGCACTATCCAATCCATCACAGAAAACGACGGAACGGTTACGCTTACTTTGGATGATGGATCCACAGCAGAAGGAGAAGTCTTCCTCGTAGCCACCGGCCGTATCCCCAATGGCGACCTCATGGACCTAGATAACGCTGGCGTAGAAATGGATGGTCGCCGGATTAAGGTTGACCAATACGGACGTACCACGGCTCCTGATGTTTGGGCTTTGGGCGATGTATCCTCACCGTATTTGCTCAAACACGTAGCTAATGCTGAAATGCGGGCAGTAAAACATAACCTTTTGCACCCAGAAGATCTTCAGTCCATGCCTCACGAGAATGTCCCGGCTGCGGTTTTTACCCACCCACAAATCGGAACAGTTGGTTTAACCGAAGATGAGGCTAGAGCCGCCGGATACAACATCACCGTTAAGATTCAGAATTATGGCGATGTTGCCTATGGTTGGGCAATGGAAGACACCGAACATTTTGTCAAACTCATCGCAGACAAAGATACCGGGCTGCTGCTGGGCGCTCATTTTATCGGTCCCCAGGCTTCCACGCTAGTGCAGCAACTCATTACCGTTATGGCCTTTAAACTTGATGTTCGTGATGTTGCCACTAAGCAGTACTGGATCCACCCGGCACTGCCAGAGTTAACAGAAAATGCCCTCTTGGGTCTTGATTTCTCTTAGCTTTCACACAGAGGCTTAATCTAAATCTAAAAGCTGCAAGTGCTACCGTTTTGGTCGCTTGCGGCTTTTATTGTTTCCTCCTATATTCTGTTTTTCATCGGCGTGCGCTCCCCCACGTTTCAGAGCAAAAGCGTAACCTATGAGACGCACTCCACAGAAAGCTTTTCGACGTCTTCACCCTTCGAGGTTGTCTTTAAATTTTCTGTGGCCCCCATGAAAAGCACGACGTTCACTTTGTCTTTACAAGGGAAAACGCCATGCCGAAATACCAATGGATCACGAGGGTATATGAGCTTATACGACCGAAAGGCCGCTATTCTGCACAGTCAAACTCCATCGCAATGGTCTACTGCTCAGGTCCGTAGGCTTCGTTGTGCTGTGATAAGCATGTCCACTGCAATTGGTATTGCTCTGGCCACGCTCGCTTCCTCGACGATGCGAGACAACCATGTCACAGCGATTGCATTGGCTATGAGGATGGCAATGGGGGCTGCAGCTGCTCTGGCCACGCTTGTTAGTACGCTGGGGTTACCTTATGCGATCCGACATTCGCTTTCTAGAAAGTCACGTCACCTTCTCTCTTCTTTTCTTGTCGCTGTACCTAGTTTTGTAGTTTTAGCCACAGGTATGTTGAGTGCTTTCGACCGCTTTTTTCCTAGTGCTTTGTATGCGCCTCTGAATATTATCCTTGTCACCATTGCGATGCCCTCTGCAGGAATAGCAATTTTTATAGGAAGTCTATTCTTTTTCCCACAGCGATTACGCTGGATCTCAACAGTCCTGGTGCTCTTACCGCTCTTAAATGCATGGCTTTCTATTTCTGGGAAGTTTTCCGCTATCGCTGAATACTCGGTGTTCCTATCTCTAGCACCAGTGCTGATTGCTCTAACAGCCCTTATCGCCTCCATAGTCTGGCTTCTACGCATAGCTTTGCGTAATCTCTCAGTCCTGTTGCTGCTCACTGCTGCAGCTATTTTGGCGACGGTGCAGTTTATTTTCTGCATGCACATCATCGCGGGCGCACCACTCAACGCAAACCTAATAACGCTAACTTATGCCGGTTGTTGCTTGCTTAGCATCATGTCGGCCATGCTGCTGCCAAGCTATCGTGTACGAATTAAAAACAATGCCGCCGCGCACCTTCCAGTTAGGAAGTCTTCGGCATCACACGGCGTTACCGCAGCAGCGGCCACAGACTCCCACCAAGAAATTCGAGCTGCATAACGCGGCCTTGCTGTGCTTTTATCACGTGGGCTAGCAGCTAATTAGACTACGCACTAGAAAGATCACGGATTAAAGCATCAATATCCCAATGCTTCTCAATACTATCTGCTAGTAGATCGAGTTGTTTGTCTCGCTCACCCTGAAAAGACGTTTTGGGATCAAGCACAAAGCCCGTTCGTCCCGTCAACGCAACGATGCGTCGCAAAAATTCTCTACGCGCTGGATCCGATTCGAGATACCCATGCCGGTGTGTGCCAAAACATGCGCCCTTAACCGCCCCCTCCTCCCCTATCCACGGGGTTTCGGTAGAACGCATAACTCGGCCGTGGTGGACCTCATAACCGCCATGATCGTGTCTTATTAAGGTTTTTTCCGGATGGAAAGCTATATCAATGTCAAAGATTCCTAGGCCTTGTACGGGCTTGTGAGTCCCAGATTCCACGGGATCATGAATGCTCGCACACATCATCTGAAAACCACCGCAGATGCCTAAAACTGGGGCTTCTTGGCGAGCTCTTTCTATGATGGCCTCTGCGATCCCCGTGCGTCTTGACCAGTTCAAATCACTTACGGTCGCTTTTGAACCAGGTAGTATCACCACATCTGCCTCATGAACTTGGTCAGGATCCACAGTCCAAGAAACCGTCACCCCCGGTTCACATGCCAAAGCTTCTACATCAGTGGCATTGGATACTCGCGGAAGCCTCACCGCCGCCACCCGCAAACGCTGCGCGCCAAGAGCCGGAGAAGCGGGACCAACAGTGGACCCTATATGTGTTTGGAGAGAATCTTCCGCATCTATCCATAGTCCTTTGATAAAGGGCAAAACAGCGACAGTGGGCACTCCAAGCCGTTTTTCTAGATCATCTAGCCCTGGTTCAAGGATCGATTGATCCCCCCGGAATTTATTAACAATAAACCCTGTGATTCGTGCTCGATCTTGCTCGGAAACAATCTGATGAGTACCAAAAAAATGAGCTAAAACTCCGCCCCGATCTATATCCCCCACCAAATAGACCGGAAGATCACAAGCTTCAGCTAACCCAAAATTTGCAACGTCCGTTTCCCTGAGGTTTATCTCTGCAGGCGACCCTGCTCCCTCGCAAATCACAACTTCATATTCCGAGCGTAATGCGTTAAGAGCCTCTGCAGCTACGGTCCTTAGCTGAGCGCGATACTCGATATAGTTGCGGGCGCTCACGTTGCCGGCAGCTTTACCATTCACCACAAGCTGTGAGGTCCGGTCTGACCCCGGTTTTAACAAAATCGGATTAAAAGCCGTGCTGGGAGCGAGCCCACAGGCACAAGCTTGTAGTGCTTGCGCTCGTCCTATCTCGCCGCCATCGGGTGTCACCGCCGAGTTATTCGACATATTTTGGGCTTTAAACGGGGCAACTTTTATGCCACGTCTCGCAAATGCACGGCACAAGCCAGCCACTACCACAGATTTTCCGGCATCCGATGTGCATCCAGCAACTAGAAATGACTTCATATAAACCCCAAAAGGCGACAACCGATAGAGCAAGACAACGCAGTGACGCTAAAACCGCAGTCTGATTACATCAGAATAATAGCTGCCAGAGAGAACTACTTAACTTCAAGGTCCGCATCCGGAATAGTAAGAATCTCGTTGCCGTCTTCAGTAATAACTAAAGTGTGCTCAAACTGCGCACTGAATTTAAAATCTGTGTTTTGCACGGTCCAATCATCATCCCAGATACGATAATCCAGACCTCCTAGATTAAGCATGGGTTCCACAGTTAGCGTCATACCTGGCTCTAGTACGTCCTGATAGGCATCAGAGTCATAGTGCAAAACCACAAGCCCATTATGGAATGTGGTTCCGATCCCGTGTCCGGTGAAATCAGTAACTACGTTATAGCCAAATCGCTTGGCATAAGACTCAATTACTCTACCGATTACGTTAATCTCACGGCCCGGTTTTGCAGCACGAATTCCGCGGAGGGTTGCTTCTTTGGTTCTTTCAACAAGCAACCGGTGTTCCTCTGATACATTTCCAGCGAGGAATGTTGCATTGGTGTCACCATGCACTCCGTTTTTGTATGCGGTGACATCAATGTTCACAATGTCACCGTCTTGAATAACTGTGGAATCCGGGATCCCATGACATACGATCTCATTAAGACTCACGCACACCGATTTAGGGAAATGACGATACCCCAAGCAGGATGGATAGGCTCCGTGATCGCACATATATTCATGTGCGATGCGGTCAAGTTCATCGGTAGTCACCCCGGGTGCTACGGCGGCCCCTGCTACGTGCAAGGCATTGGCAGCAATCTTGGATGCTTCGCGCATTGCTTCGATTGTCTCGGGGGTCTGCACAAAAGGCTCACCGATAGCTTCTTGCACAGTATCTTTCCAAACATATTCCGGACGCTCGATATGCGCTGGAACCTCACGAGTAGCGCTCTGTTTTCCAGGTACAAGGGATTTACGGTTATAAGACATGCCTCCCATGCTATCCCTTTAAGCGATTAAGCTTGTCGACGCCTCCCGTTACCTCACATCTTGACGCTTCCGGCTTGATCAATGAGCATTAAGCTCGTCGAGGTTTCTCAGAAAATTGTCGGTTATTGCCACAGATGCTTCAGAGCCACCGCCCAAAACGATGAGAGTAGCAAAGGCCAAGTCTCCTCGATACCCCGTAAACCAAGCATGGGAACCACCGTTAATTTCTGCTTCGCCAGTCTTTCCAAAGATCTCTCCGCCAGCACTCATACCGGCGGCAGTTCCACCGGGTTTGGTAACCGCCCCCATTAAAGAACGAAGCTGATCAATGGTTTCTGGCTTGAGCGCTTCAGGATGCTTATCCATTTTTGTTTCTCGTCCGGAGATCAGTGTCGGAGTTGGCGTTTTCCCTGCGGCAGCGGTCGCAGACATCAATGCCATCCCAAAGGGAGACACTAGAACCTTTCCCTGACCATATCCCGCCTCGGTGCGATCAAGCGGAGTCTCTCCTTCCGGAATTGACCCGGTGAGGGTATTCAAGCCAGGGATGTCATAATCCACGCCGATGCCAAATTGACTTCCGATTTGTTTAAGTTGTCCCTGACCTAGCTTCTCAGAAATATTGGCAAAGGTGGTGTTACACGATCGCGCAAAGGCCTTTTGTAAAGGGACATTACCCAGCGAAAAAGCATTGTAGTTAGTTACTGTTCTTCCATAGATATTCATCGTGCCCGGGCATGGCACGATACTGCCAGCGTTTAACCCTTCGTCTTGTATACCGGCAGAAGCAGTGACTACCTTAAACGTTGATCCCGGAGGAAATTGACCGTTAAGAGCAAGATCGCCCTCTTCATCTGCTTTGGGAGTCTGCGCGACAGCTAGAATCTCCCCGTTAGAAGGACGGATCGCAACGATCATTGTCTTCATGTCTTTTCTTAAATTCACTGCAGATTCCGCAGCCTGCTGCACCTTTTGATCAATGCTGATCCGGACAGCGGGAGCTACCTTTGGGGCATGATATTCAATATTTTCCAGTGCAGCGCCATCAGCCGTAACCGAAGACACGGTCCACCCATTGTCGCCCTCTAACTGACTATCAACGATTTTTGACACTCGTTTAATAATGTCCGGAGCAAAACGTGGGTCTTTATTTACCAATGCTGCTTCTTTATTCAACGTCACTCCGTTGATGCCAATAAGCTGCCCTTGCAAGGCCTCACCCGTTTGCTGGCTCAGTAGCGTAACCGAGTAACGCCCCTTTGCTGCTTTTAGATCGTCTGCGAGCTCATTGGCTTTAATATCAGGGATCGTTTCATCATAACTTCGAGCAGAATGTAAGTGGGCCGCAACCGTACGCGCGACCGTATCCTTGTCTGTTACGCTGGGAGCGTCGATAAGCAGGCGATATTTAATACCAGGCACCAAAATTGCGGCGCCGTCGGAGGAAACCACGCTAGCGCGTTCTGCGTTAATCGCCCGCAATTCGAGGTGCTGATTCGCACCTAGCCGAGGATGCAAAGCTGATGGCTGCCAACGGATTTTCCATTCCCCATTTATCCGATTCAGCGTCATAGATGTTTCATAGCTAAAAGTCCTATCACGAGGTAAATCCCAGGTCATAGTATATCGAGCGGTCGCAATTGTATCTTTTGTGTCCACCGATGTGATCTCAGCACGCAATCTTTCCGCTTGGAGTCCTTTCCACGAGGATTCCAACACCGAACTTACTTTATCCGCGCTATCGGTGTGAGCCCCTGCAGCACTAAAGTTGGCGTCTTTAAGATCAGCCAGAAAGGCTTTCGCCGTAGGGTCCGCTGACGCGGGCTTAGGCGTGCATGCCACCAAGGTTCCAGAAAACAAGCACATCGAAAGGCCCAAAGAGACCATAGTTTTCAGAATTGAATTAGTGGGCATGCTCATGGGCGTAAGGCTAACATTTAGTGAGCAAACTTTATCTGCGACACAACCATGTTTGTAGTGGGAAAACTACGATGTCATCTGAAGCCTAAAAAGAAAAATCCCTATAGTTTTATATCCACCGTGTCAGGCATAAAACTATAGGGAGTTTTCCGTTTTTAGCGGGTTACTTTTACCTGGGGGCCAGCACCTTCTTTGATTTCTAGCCCTTCAGATTCCGCCAAACGCATTGCTTCTTCAATCAAAGTCTCAACGATCTGCGATTCTGGAACGGTCTTGATTACCTCTCCACGCACAAAGATCTGACCTTTGCCATTTCCGGAGGCAACACCCAAGTCCGCATCACGGGCTTCACCTGGCCCGTTAACTACGCACCCCATTACTGCAACACGCAGCGGAATATCCATTCCGTCTAATGCTGCCGTGACTTCTTCTGCCAAGGTGTACACATCAACTTGCGCACGCCCGCAGGAAGGGCATGACACTATTTCCAAACCACGCTCTCGCAAGTTGAGCGACTGTAGAATCTGGTCGCCCACCTTAATTTCTTCCACAGGGTCTGCAGACAGCGAAACTCTGATAGTGTCGCCGATTCCCTCCGACAAAAGGGCACCAAAAGCCACAGAAGATTTAATCGTGCCTTGGAAAGCAGGTCCGGCTTCTGTTACACCGAGATGCAATGGGTAATCGCTCTGAGCGGCCAACTGGCGGTAGGCCTCAACCATCACCACTGGATCATTGTGTTTTACGGAAATGGCGATATCGCCAAATCCGCAATCTTCAAACAGCCCGGCTTCCCACAGCGCGGATTCTACGAGGGCCTCAGGAGTGGCTTTTCCGTATTTTTCCAAGAGGCGTTTATCCAAGGACCCGGCGTTAACACCGATGCGGATGGGAATTCCTGCGTCACCGGCCGCTTTAGCTACTTCTTTTACCCGTCCATCAAATTCTTTGATATTTCCCGGATTCACACGCACTGCAGCGCATCCAGCGTCGATAGCGGCAAAGATGTACTTCGGCTGAAAGTGAATATCCGCAATCACAGGAATGGGAGATTTTTTGGCGATAATCGGTAGTGCCTCAGCGTCCACAGTTTTAGGACATGCCACGCGAATAATATCGCAGCCGCTAGCGGTCAACTGAGCAATTTGCTGAAGCGTCGCATTGACATCATGCGTTTTAGTCGTTGTCATCGATTGAACAGACACCGGGTAGTCAGAACCGACCCCTACGTTTCCAACCATGATCTGGCGTGTCTTACGCCGTGGAGCCAATACTGGTGGCGGCGCATCTGGAAGGCCAAGCCCAATAGGTTGTCCAGTGGTGATTGACACTAAGCATGCTCCTTGTACAAAAATGGGCTACACCCATCACAATGGGATAAATCAGATGAATCCAAATTCTAGCACCGTGCTTACTCATCACAATGTATAAGCACTCCCAGGCCAGCCCGAATTCAAAGAGGTTTGTGAGAGGGCTGGCCTGGCTGTTATCAGCCAAATAGCTTGATTGGGTTGACCACATCGGCGATGATAACCAACGCTCCCACGCCCATAAGAAGTGCGGCGACTCCAACAGTTAGCGGCATGAGCTTGGTGTAATCGGCTGGTCCTGCGGGCTCTAGACCACGGGCTTTGCGGAGAAGATCACGAAGCTTCTCATAGATCACCACCGCAATGTGGCCACCATCCAGCGGCGGAAGCGGGATGAGGTTAAACAGCGCAAGGAAAAAATTCAGGCTGGCAAGCATCAAGAAGAACATACTCCACAGGGATTTCTGAGCTAATTCACCACCGATACGTGAAGCACCAACAACACTCACAGGGCTTTCTTGATCACGCTGTCCCCCAAGGATCGAGGCCGCAACGCCTGGTATTTTTGCGGGAAACGCTGCAAGTCCTTTAAGAGTGGCGCCAAGCATGTCACCGGCATAACTCAGCGTTCCGCCCACTGCTGAAACCGCGTCGTAGTGGAGAATGACATTCTTCAACGGCGCGCTGGATACGCCGATAGCTCCAACCGATACTTCTTCCCCTTTGGTATTTAACCGCAAAGCGTTTGCCACCGGAACATTAAACGTTAACTGTGCCCCATCTCGGTCCACAGTAACAGCTACGGTCTTTCCCGCTTTATCCCGAACATAATCCCTGACCGTGACAAATGAGCGCATAGCTTGTCCGTCGATGGCAACAATCCTATCGCCTTGCCTCAAACCGGCTTCAGCTGCAGGACCTACGCCATTACACGGGGCCAACGTCGTAGCATCAATCTGTTTAGGAGCTACGCAAGAAGTTTCTCCGACTGTAGCAGTGGTATCCACATGGTTGTTGGGCAATCCCGTGGTCACCGCCACCCCATAGAGAACAATCAAAGCCACCAGAATGTTCATTATGATGCCACCCAACAGCACTATAATGCGCTGCCACCAGGGTTTATGCATCATTGAGTGCGGTGCTTCCTCTGGTGTCACCTGATCTTGGTTTGTCATTCCCGCGATATCGCAGAATCCACCCAAGGGCACAGCTTTAAAGCCATACTCTGTGTGGCCCCGCTTAAAGGAAAAAACTGTGGGACCAAAACCAATAAAATAACGGCGAACCCGCATTCCACATGCTCGTGCCGCAGTATAGTGTCCCCACTCATGCAATGCGATGGTGACAGCTATACCGACAGCGAATGCGGCAACACCAATAAAATAAGACAGCACTAACTAAAACTCCTTATTTGAAGAAAAGCTGAGTATAGCAACGATTAATCTCAACTATTTCTGAGCTAGTTTATCCACAAATAGATTTGCTCGACGTCGGGCTTCTTTCTCGTGCGCCAAAATCTCGTCTACGGAATGTGGCTCTCCCGCAAAATCAGAAGCATTCTGGACGATTTCTTCAACAGTATCCACGATATGAGGGAACCGAATCCTGCCGGCAAGAAAAGCAGCGGCGGCTTCTTCATTAGCCGCGTTATATACCGCCGGATAGGTTCCCCCTGCCAGTGCAACTTCACGGGCAAGCCGAATGGCAGGGAAAGCTTGATTATCCACAGGCATAAAATCCCAAGAACTTGCAGAAGAAAAATCAAGGCTAGGCTGTGCGTCTGGAACGCGTGCTGGCCAATCCAAGGCATGAGAAATCGGCAGTTTCATAGAAGGAGGAGACGCCTGAGCGATAGTCGCACCATCCGAAAAAGTAATCATGGAATGCACTATCGACTGTGGATGCACCGTGACGTCAATGTGATCTGCGGGGACGTCGAAAAGCAATGTTGCTTCTATTAATTCCAGTCCTTTATTTACCAAAGTCGCCGAGTTTAGTGTATTCATTTGTCCCATCGACCACGTGGGGTGCGCCGCAGCTTGCTGAGGAGTCACATCCCACATCTGTTGCCTAGTCCACCCCCTAAACGGTCCACCTGAAGCGGTTAGCACAAACCGCGCAACCTCGGAACGAGCCCCAGAGCGCAAACACTGAGCCATCGCCGAGTGCTCAGAATCCACGGGGATAATCTGCCCCGGACGCGCTTTGCTAGTAACAAATCTCCCGCCAGCTACCAAGGACTCTTTATTAGCCAACGCAAGATTCTCCCCGCTCTCAATGGTGGCCAATGTTGCTGAGAGTCCCAGCGACCCTACTAAACCATTCAAAACAGTGTCAGCTTCTATGCTCTGAACAAGCCTGGTAGCAGCATCTTCCCCACTCAAAATCTGATTCCCGAGTGCTGCAGAAACAGCATGCGCCGCTTGAGGATCAGCAACGGCAACAGCATGAGCCGGAAGGCCCAATATTCTTGCCTGCTCTATTACGGCGCGCGGATCGCGTCCGCCCGCCGCAATTCCAACGACCTGAAACCGCTCCGGATTTGCCTCAATAACTTCAAGGGCCTGAGTACCGATAGAACCCGTGCTGCCTAGAATTAAAATTCGCTTGCTCACTCCGCCATTATCGCAGCATTTTACAATCTGCGTTTATCTCCACTGGTTATTTACGGCTTCTTTTACAGTCCTTTACAGTCCTTCCCTATTTTGCTTACGCAGAAGCAGATCATCCTGAATCCTTCCCGGGCACTCAGCGACACCAAAGTTCCGCACTGTAATCCGTTTCATCTTTATTGCAGACATTAAATCCAACGAAATCACTGACCGGACCAAGGCTGCTTTCAACAAAATCAGTGGTACACGCGTCAAAGAATCCGGAAATTGTAGACGTCGATTTTTCGTCACACCACCCCCTAATGGGCACCAACTTTTGAACGAGGGATCGTCTAAAATAAGGCCCCTACGATACCTACTGCCCCGGTCATGTCTCACCACAAGCAATACGCGCTGTTTTGGGGCGACGAAAGCCGTCTAGCAAAAAATCGCTTTAGCCAGTGGAATGTGCAAAAATAAGCGGTAAATCTTTACGTGTATCCACTCTGCAACGCCCACTTAAGCTCAATAGAGCTTGTCGAGATAACGCAGTGTTTTGAGACAAGGAGAACAACGTGGCTGGTTCCCACGAAATCGCCCCTGAGATTCATCATGGTGTGTCCACTTTGGACGAGCCTTCTGCTGCTTGGGGTTGGCACAGCATCGGAATGCGAGCAGTTCAAATTTCGGGTTGGATTTCAGTGCTCTTCCTTCTCGGCTACAACTTTGGTAACCACAAGGGGCACGTAGAAACCATCTTCTTGTTTACATTTGCAATCTTGATTGCCGCAGGTCTCATCTACTTGCTGGTTAAGCCCCAAGGCACACAGGTAAGAACCCTGACAGCCCACAACCAGCCCCTCGGCTACAAGGAGCGTGACTGGACCTACGAGCAGGCAACATGCACTGGTGAGTACGCCAAACTCAGCGATTCCCAGCTACGCGCCCTTAACATCGAGCCTGAGCGTGTTCGTCATCTACGCTCTATCCCAGAGGCCTAAAATATTAAAAAAGCGATCCTACCTAATATCTGCAAGGTAGGATCGCTTTTTTATGTTTTTGGGAAGGAAGGGCTTATCCACGCCCCCCACCCCGGACTTTAACGCAAAATCAGCGTTCTTCTGCTGCCAATTGGCCGCACGCCGCTGCAATCTCCTGTCCACGGGTATCTCGAACAGTACACGGCACCCCCTGAGCAATGACTCGCCGAACGAACTCATGTTGACGGTCCTTCGGCGATGCGTCCCATTCAGATCCAGGAGTGGGATTCAACGGTATGAGGTTGACGTGAACAAGCGATCCTAAAGCTTTATGCAGTTTTTTCCCTAACATATCTGCTCGCCACGGCTGATCATTCACGTCTCGAATCAGAGCGTATTCAATAGATACACGCCGTCCAGAGCGATCAGCATAATATCGTGCGGCGTCCAATACCTCTGCAACTTCCCAACGGTTGTTAGTAGGAACCAAAGTATTCCGTAGCTCATCGTCTGGAGTGTGCAGAGAAACCGCAAGAGTAACTGACAGATCTTCCTCGGCAAGTTTTCTTATCGCTGGCGCCAACCCCACCGTAGAAACTGTCACATTACGCTGCGAGATTCCAAAGCCTTCCGGAACCGGAGAAGTAATCTGGCGGACTGCAGAAACTACACGCTTATAGTTAGCCAATGGCTCCCCCCATCCCCATGAAAACGATATTGGATAATCTACCCCCCTCAGCATTCATCGTTGCCGATGCAGCACGCACTTGGTCCACGATCTCTGCAGTGGATAGGTTACGATCCAGCCCACCTTGCCCAGTAGCGCAAAATGGACATGCCATACCGCATCCTGCCTGAGAAGAAATACACAACGTCGCACGATTTGGGTAACGCATCAGGACTGATTCAAGTAAGGTGCCGTCATGTAATTGCCATAGCGTCTTCTGGGTTTCCCCAGCATCCGTTTCAATAGCACGAATCGGATTCATCAAGACCGGGAATAGCTTTTCTTGTACCTTTTCACGTACACCAGCAGGCAAATCCGTCATTGTACGAGGATCCGCTTCAAGGCGACCATAATAATGGCGAGCAATCTGGTTTGCCCGAAATTTGGGCAGCCCCAATTCTTTCAACGCGCTAATGCGTTCTTCCACCGTATAATCAGCAAAGTGCTTCGGGGGCATGCTCCGACGCGGCTGGGAAAAATTTAGTTTTACCGGGGTCGCAGCGCGCCGGGTGCCCGAGGTTTTTACTGCTGGTGCATCTCCAGTAGTTTTAACAGACTGAGTGGAATCATTAAGGGTAGTCATCAGTACTATCATGTCACGTTACGCCTTAAAACATAGAACCTTATGAGACAAATGATGTCTATGATTGTTTCTCGGCGTCTCTGTAACCCACTATCAGGCAAATTGTATCCGCATTGTTATCGCTAGTCATTGGATATTGGCCAGTCCATCACGTTGAATGGAAAGCATGCGTAACAAAGATGCTTTCCGTGATCCTTCTTTATCTGAGCCCAGCTCCGATGTGTCGTTTCCTGCTGCGGGCTCAGATTCAAGCAATAAATCTGATGGTTCCCTCCACTCCCCCACAGAACTAAGTGTTCCGACGAGTGATTCCGTCGAGAGCTCTTCCTCATCTGCCAACAAACAAACAGTTAAAAAGACATTTGCTGGCGGCACCTGGGTTGCCCTCATCATCGGTGCTCTCTTGTTGATCCTTCTGCTTATCTTCATTTTGCAGAATCAGGAAAAAGTAGTCCTTCACATGTTTGCGTGGGAATTCTCCGTACCAGTGGGAGTTGGCTTCCTTCTTGCATCCATTACAGGAGCATTGATTATGGCCTTGGTCGGTGGAGTACGAATGTTCCAGTTACGGCGCCAGATTACTAAACATTAACAATGACAAAGAGGGGACGTGACTTATCATGATGATCGTCCCCTCAGTCAGGCTAACTTTAAACAGAAGAGATAAAGCTCAAAACCAACCACGTAACCATGGCAGAAGGCAACATTCCGTCGAGCCTATCCATAAGACCACCGTGGCCGGGAAGCATAGCGGACATGTCCTTAATACCTAGTTCTCGCTTGAACTGTGACTCCACTAAATCGCCTAAGGTAGCGCAAATCACCAATCCAAACCCTAGAATTAAGCCCCACCACCAGGTGTAATCCAGAAGAAAATGCACACTCAATACGCCGACAGTCATTCCAAAAATAACTGAACCCGCGAAACCTTCCCACGATTTCTTTGGACTCACTGCAGGAGCCATCGGGTGGGATCCAAACATCACACCAGCGACATAGCCACCAACGTCAGAAGCAACCACGCAAAGCATGAAGGTTACAACAAAATATGCCCCAGGAGCTACGTCATTTTGAAACTGAGAGAGCATAGCTGCAAAGCTTCCAAAAAGCGGAACCCACGTCAGCACAAGAATCGCCATCGCAGTATCGCGTAAATAATTTTTCGGTGGCATGTGAGGACCATGATGAAAAAGCCTGCTGAACATGGTGACCAAAACAGCCGCCACAAAACCAGCTACAAGACCTCGTGTGCCAAAGAATAAGCTGAGCCACAGCATGACTTGACCGCCAATAATAAGCACCCATCGCTGCACTAAGTAACCCGCTTCGCTAAGCCGTGCATGTACCTCAGCAGTAGCAAGCGCTATGGCAATTGCAACTAACGGATACCAAGCATGCGGAATTACAAAGATAGCTAATAAAACCAATACCCCCAGTCCCACACCAATGCTAATGGCGGCTTTGAGATCTCGCCCAGCAGAATTTTTAGGCTTTGGAAGATGCTCAAACCCTTTAACGGCATCATTCATGTGGCAGGTCCTCCGAGGGAGTGAGTTGGTAATGCATAAGCGCCTTGTGCTTATCGCTCAATGTAAGGTTTTAATCCTTAAAGTCAATAAGACGCGGAGGGCACACGCCTATAGCGAATACCCTCTGCGTAAGTTTTCCCCGTCGCAACAACATTAACATCTGCATCACGCCGTGGATTAAGAAGTCCTAGACCTCCATTAACTCTGCTTCTTTTTTAGAAACAACCTCATCGACCTGAGCCACGTACTTGGCAGTGATCTTGTCTAGTTCCTTTTCGGCTGCTTGAACCTCGTCTTCCCCGGCATCGCCATCTTTCTGGATCTTTTTCAGCTGATCCATGCCTTTGCGGCGGACGTTACGGATCGCAATTTTTCCGTCTTCGCCCTTAGACTTGGCAACTTTCACCATTTCTTTACGACGCTCCTCAGTGAGCTGAGGAACGGTAACACGCAAAACTTGTCCGTCATTTGTAGGGTTTACGCCGAGATCCGAATTCCGAATAGCGTTTTCGATTTCCCCCATCATGGACATCTCATAAGGCTTAATCAAAAGCATACGAGCCTCTGGAACAGAAATTGTTGCCATTTGCGTGATCGGTGTAGGAACGCCGTAATAATCAGCGATGACCCCATTGAACATTGCTGGATTCGCACGGCCAGTACGAATATTAACTAGGTCGTCCCTCGTCCTTTCGACTGTCGTGCCCATGTGCTCTTCAGATTCGAGCAAAATATCGTCGATCATAAAAATCCCTCTTGTTTAAAGACCACGTGTAATGGAGCGCCACATGAATTATAAAAACTAGAACAGACGCCCTTTTCCACGAGTATTTCTATTTCGGAAAACTCGATAGTTTAATAGGTACTTAATCTATCAGGACTTGACCAAGGTTCCGATTTGATCCCCTGCCACCGCACGCGCGATATTGCCTTCTGTAAGAAGGTTGAACACCAAAATCGGCATATCATTGTCCATGCACAAGCTAAAGGCAGTGGCATCTGCGACCTTCAGACCTTTTTCAATCACTTCGCGAGGAGTAATGTCGTTAAATAGTTCTGCTTCGGGATTAGTACGAGGGTCATCACTGTATACACCATCTACGGCCTTAGCCATGAGAAGCACTTCACAATCGATTTCTAGTGCTCTTTGAGCTGCAGTCGTATCTGTAGAGAAATATGGCATACCCATTCCGGCTCCGAAGATAACCACACGACCTTTTTCCAGATGACGCTTAGCACGAAGGGGCAAATACGGTTCTGCTACCTGTGCCATGTTGATGGCAGTCTGCACACGACAATCGATGCCTTCTTGTTCAAGGAAGTCCTGTAAAGCCAGGCAGTTCATTACAGTCCCAAGCATTCCCATGTAATCGGAACGGTTGCGGTCTAAGCCACGTTGTTGGAGCTGTGCGCCACGGAAGAAATTTCCGCCTCCAATAACAACAGCTACTTCTGCGCCATTTCGAGCAACGCTGGCGATTTGACGAGCGACATTTTGTACAACATCCGGATCGATGCCAACGGAACCACCGCCGAACATTTCACCGCCAAGCTTCAGCATCACTCGTTTATATCCGGTCCGCGAGTTGGTGGCACCTTCAGCCATTGCAGTCAACCTCTCCGATTCTCAGGCACTTAACGTAACCCGAGCCATATTTTGCTCTCTTCTGGCACGATCGTCCGTATCCCAAGACACTTGCATAGCCTGCTGGGCAAAGTACCTCACCCAGATCTATGCAAAAGTCCATGTTGTGTTGCTCTGCTTATTAAAAAGATTCAAAGCAACACAATACGAATCGAAGAAGATTGTACCCGTATATATCTTCTAGCAACGCATCACACCCCGATTAGAACTTATATCTGCAACACACACGCATAGGGATGATTAAAAGCAAAAAGACTCCCCTGCGTCCTTATTTCCGAGTCGATCCTGATCTCTCAGTTCAACTTCAAAAATGGCCCGCTTAGGGGAGTCTCCTAAAAACTACGGTAGCACCTAGTAATTTATTAGTGCTGGCCTACCTCGTAACGAACAAAACCGGTCAGAGTAACGCCAGCCTCATCCATGACCTGCTTAACAGTCTTCTTGCTATCTGCAACGGAAGCCTGCTCTACAAGGCAAACATCCTTGTAGAATCCATTGAGGCGACCCTCAACAATTTTCGGGATAGCCTGCTCAGGCTTCCCTTCCTCGCGAGTGATCTGCTCAGCGATGGAACGCTCCTTCTCCACGACCTCAGCAGGTACATCCTCACGGGTCAGGTATGCGGCCTTAAGAGCAGCAACCTGCATAGCTGCAGCATGTGCTGCCTGCTTAGCAGCATCACCTTCGCCGGTATATGCAACCATAACGCCCACGGCAGGGGGAAGGTCAGCAGAACGCTGGTGCAAGTAAACAGAAAGGTTCTCAGCTTCCAAGGTTGCGGCGCGACGAAGCTCTAGCTTCTCACCGATCTTTGCGGAGAGTTCCTGGATAGCGTCAGCAGCAGACTTCCCATCAACGTCAGCAGCAGCAAGCTCTTCAGCAGAGTTGGCCTTAACAGCGGCTGCAGCGTCTGCAACCTTCTGTGCGAACTCTTTAAACTCAGCGTTCTTAGCAACAAAGTCAGTCTCAGAGTTGATCTCGACCATTGTATTACCAGAAACCGCAATCAGACCCTCGGTAGCGTTACGCTCAGCACGCTTTCCGACGTCCTTAGCGCCTTTAATACGAAGGACCTCAACAGCCTTATCAAAATCGCCGTTGGTTTCTTCCAAAGCCTTCTTGCAGTCAAGCATGCCGGAACCGGTGATCTCGCGGAGCTTCTTTACGTCTGCAGCAGTGTAGTTCGCCATTATCGGGGCGATCCTCCTCATGTAGGAAAAATTCTGAAGATTTTCGATGTTTAGCGTATCCGACTCTCGCACTTTATGCAGAAAGACATCACGCTATTCACCACAAGGAGCCCCCACCCCGAGCATAAAGCCAACTTCAATTATTTTGGCTTCTCACTCTGGAGCTGGGGGCTCGCAGCTTATGCCGCCCGCTGCAGAACAACGAGGGCAAAAGAAGTTTTACTTAGCCTCAGCCTCAGCTGCGACCTCTGCAGGTGCCTCAACCTTTGCTGCAACTTCTTCAGTTGCTTCTACTTTGGCGGCAACCTCAGTCTTGTTTGCGTCACCGGCGGCTTCCTTCGCTGCAGCAAGAGCGCGCTCTTCACGAGCCTTCTTACCTTCAATAACAGCGCTGGAGATAACACGGGTAAGGACGTCGATGGAGCGGATAGCGTCATCGTTACCTGGAACCGGGAAGTTAACAACATCCGGGTCACAGTTGGTGTCAAGGATCGCAACAACAGGAATGTTCAACTTGTGAGCCTCAGAAACAGCAATGTGCTCCTTGTTGGTGTCGATGACCCACATTGCAGAAGGAATCTTGTTCATGTCTGCAATACCGCCAAGAACGCGCTCAAGTTTGGTGCGCTCACGAGTAAGCATGAGAACTTCCTTCTTGGTACGGCCATCATAGCCGTTCTCAGCCGCATCCATAGCCTGCAATTCCTTCATACGGTGCAGACGCTTGGAAACAGTCTGGAAGTTAGTCAACATACCACCAAGCCAGCGGTGGTTAACGTAAGGCATACCAACGCGCTCAGCTTCGTTCTTGACAGACTCCTGAGCCTGCTTCTTGGTGCCAACGTAAAGGATGGTGCCACCGTGAGCAACAGTCTCTTTAACAAACTCATAAGCCTCGTTGATAAAGGTCAGAGTCTGCTGCAAGTCGATGATGTAGATGCCGTTACGGTCGGTGAAGATGAAACGACGCATCTTTGGATTCCAACGGCGGGTCTGGTGCCCAAAGTGGACGCCAGCATCGAGAAGCTCTCGCATGGTTACAACTGCCATGAGTGCTTCCTTTCTCTAAAAATGTGGTTGTCATATTTTTCACGGGCTCTCCCCGTGTCCTAGCAGAACTAGAACGAAAACCAACACCCATAGCTCTTTAAAGCAAGAAGTACGGGACCACGTTGTTTCGCTGTCACCGCAAAGTGACGTCAGAACTGCGCGTAGTCAGCACGCCAAAATTAGGACACACTGCTAGCGAGCTAGTCTAGACTGCCTCTTTCCCAGAAACAAAATGCACGTTTCATCTATCCACACTCGCATCAAATCATCTAACCCCACGAGTAACAAGAGCTTCATCCACCCCAGTTTCCACAGATGTTGTCCCGTCCTATTTTTCTACAAAAGCACTACCGGAAACATTAGAGCCATGACGCTTTTTCATTTACGCCTCCCCAACACAGCAAAAGGAAAAAAATTTTCTGTCAAACTAGCCGTTCTTGTCATTACTTTTACCGCGATCGCCTCCACCCCTCCCGTAGCATATGGTTATATAGATCCAGCCTCTGGAAACAGATCAGCGCAAAGGGTCCTCAAAGGTTTTAAAAAACCCGAATATAACTGGCTTCCGGGCCACCGCGGCGTAGATCTCGAATTAAGCGTAGGAGCAAACGTACTTGCCGCCGAGTCAGGGATAGTTGCATTTTCTGGCACAGTAGCCAGAACTCCAACAATATCTATCGACCACCCCGATGGGATACGGACAACTTATCAACCAGTGTTTACGTCCCTAAGAAAAGGCGACTCAGTACGTATCGGAGACGTTATTGGGCAATTAGCACCCAGCACCGACGGCAATGCCGGACTCCATTGGGGCGCTTTTACAGGAAACTATGAATACATAAATCCTTTATCGCTTCTCGACGCCCCCACAATCCGACTCAAACCCCTCGCGGGCTTACCTAATCTCATGCCCGCGGATGCGATCTCTTAAATGCCTCTTTAAGTCGCTGGGAACTCACGTGTGTGTAAATTTGCGTAGTATTCAACGAGGAATGGCCAAGCAACTCTTGCACAATTCGAAGGTCAGCGCCACCGTCAAGCATATGGGTGGCAGCAGTATGACGCACCGAGTGAGGCCCCAATCCCGAGATTCCGGCTTCCTTACCAGCCGCGTCGACAAGCCTACGAACTTGGCGCGGATCTAATCGCCCGCCCCGAACCCCCAAGAACAATGCTGCCTCAGATTGATCTTTACACATGGCAGGCCGTCCAGTTTCTATCCAATGGGTCAATGCATCACACGCCGCCTGACCAAAGGGAACGACCCGCTGCTTATCGCCCTTACCTAGCACTTTAAGAGTTTTTCGACGCCAATCAATATCTTCAAGATTGATACCACACAGCTCTGACACCCGAATCCCGGTTGCATACAACAGCTCAAGAACAGCCCGATCTCGCGCAAACTCCGCTTCCGTTTTTGACGCCGGATGCTCAACCACCGACTCCGCCTGACCTGCCGCCAGTACCTTAGGAAGATGCCTACCGACTTTCGGAGCAACCAGTCTAGCGGCCATGTCAGTTTCAATATATCCCTGTTTAAGCAGCCATGAACTCATCGATCTAGCCGCCGCCACCCGGCGCGCAAGTGTCGCACGCGTTTTTCCTTCTGCTACGGCTTCCCCCAGCCAGTCTCGCAAGTTATCCAGAGTAAAGTCCTTCAGCTCCGGTTTTCGCATGGCAAAAGTATTCAGGTCACTGCGGTAACCTTTAAGCGTAGCGGGAGACCTACCTGATACGAGTTCCAAATGCTCAATAAAATCGTCTATCAGTGCTGACATCTGTGCCATTGCACTTAACCCCTCCCCCAATAGACAAGGGCGGAAACTACCGTTACCGGTAGCTCCGCCCTTGAATCTGACTCACCCATAGTGCATAACCATAGCGCGAAGACGTCTGGCGTTAAAAGATCGTGTCACGATCACTAACGTACCTTCAGAATCGGCATCCCCGATCAAGAACCAGCCCGAACCCGATCGGAGATTAAATTAGGCTTGCCTGACTAACTTTAAGGCGTAGATACGAAATATGCAACCCCTTCGCAATAAAAAGTTTGATACTCATTCACAACGATGTATCTCTTCCCCCTTTGGCTTGGCTACTTGCCATTAAAAAGCACCTTACGTTGCCAGCCGGCGCCTTCCCTTTGCACCATTCCCTTATTTGATAGCTCAAGTAATAAATGGACGGCTAAACCAATAGAGACGCCAGAGCGCCTAGCTATAACTTCTGTTACCTCGGGCTCTGCCCCTAAGGAATCATAAATCCGTAGCTCGTTCCTGCTCAATTTCTGAACTGCGTTAGGAGCGAACGATATCTCATATTGCTCGTTAACGTCGATCTCTCCGATTTTAGAGATTAAGGCACGAACCTCGTCTGCGCTGCAAACTAATTCAGCCTCATGGTTACGTATTCTTTCATGGCACCCGAGGGAGCCAACTGTAGTAATCGGCCCCGGCACAGCCATAGCTACGCGGCCTAAGGCACTCGCCCAGCTCAGTGTATTTAGCGCCCCGGAACGCCACGCTGCCTCTACGACAACTGTTCCCAAAGATAAAGCCGCCACCAACCTATTACGGGTAAGAAAGCGATGTCGGTGGGGAGACAAACCTGGCGCATATTCGCTCACTATGCAGCCTCTTTGCATGACTGCACGAAACAGCCCTGCGTTGCTCGATGGATACGCTTTGTCCAGTCCTCTAGCTGCCACCACGACCGTAGTCCCGGATCGATTAAGCGTTTCTGTATGGGCTTGTGTATCTACCCCCAAGGCGCCACCGGAGATAATCGAATACTGATGATCTACCAACCCTGACACCAGAAGCTTCGTCGCATCTCTTCCATACCTACTTACTGCACGTGTTCCCACCACAGAAACTGATTGCTGAATACACTCTGATAGGTTCCTTCCCACAACCCATAAGGCATGTGGCATCACCGCATCCTCTTGATACGAACGGTTGTGGTCGCTCTTTCCAGATTCTGCAAAGCCAAACGCACTATTAAAAAGATGTCGGGGCCATTCATCGTCTTCTGCGGTAATAAGTCGGCCACCAAGATCTACAATCCGCTTTAGGTCCTCTTGTGCACTATCGCATTCATATCGCGCTTGTGTGGCTCGTAAAAGCGCCGATCCAAGCCAAGTTTCACGTTTCTTTATTGCATAGGCTATTCGCTCTGCATCTACTCCTTGCCGTAGCAATCGTTGAAGTTCCCGGTTAGGCCCTTCACATACTCGCGATAAATACGCCCATGCTTTCAAACGGTCATTCATGCCAATGCCTCTATTGTTTTAACATCGCGTAATTCCAGTGCTTGCGCTACATGCCCCAGATCAGGGATAGCTGTGCCTTCTAAGTCGCTAAGCGTCCACGCCATCTTTAATGCTCTATCTGCACCTCGATGACTTATAGTTCCGTCGCTAAGATATGCCGCTAAAAGCGCCATACCTGCGGAATCTGCT
This sequence comes from Corynebacterium pseudotuberculosis, assembly GCF_002155265.1. Taxonomy (NCBI): domain Bacteria; kingdom Bacillati; phylum Actinomycetota; class Actinomycetes; order Mycobacteriales; family Corynebacteriaceae; genus Corynebacterium; species Corynebacterium pseudotuberculosis. Next base: position 1,414,280 of record NZ_CP021251.1, on the reverse strand, counting down.
GGAAATTCTCGACGCAACACGTGTGGATTCATGTCCGCATTCGTTTGAGCACTATAACCCGCTTTTTGCCAACGAAATCTCGCTCGTTCTCGGGCAGCTAACACCCGCTGAGCAACTGCGGAACTAGGCTCCTCACATCCGTCAGACAACAACGGTCCTTTTGATCGCGTGCGAACAATGATATCGATCCGGTCCCGCAATGGGCCCGATAAGTTATTAAGATAATTTCTTCGTACAGTAGAGGTGCATCTACACTGGGCGGGATCATCGGCTGCACAGCGGCATGGATTAGCTGCTAGTACGAGCTGAAACCTTGCCGGAAATCGTATTTCTTGGTGCGCTCGAATAAGTCGAACGCATCCTTCTTCCATGGGAGTGCGAAGACAATCCAGTATTCGAGCTGGAATCTCGCTTACCTCATCTAGGAAAAGAACACCTGTGTGAGCAAGGCTTACTGCTCCAGGTCGCATGTTTCCTACGCCTCCACCTAAAAGAGCAGCCCGGCTTACAGAATGATGTGGAGCAACAAAAGGCGCCTGCGCGACAAGGGCCCGAAACGGTTTTCCGACCACTGAATGCACAGCCATCGCCTCTAGCAATTCTTCAGCATTTAGTTGCGGAAGAATGGTGGGAATCCGTTCAGCGATCATCGATTTTCCGCTCCCAGGTGGGCCAATCATGAACAGATTATGTCCGCCCGCCGCCGCTATTTCTGCAGCGCGTTTAGCCTCAGGCTGCCCCACTACATCCGACAAATCTTTTTCATTAACAATCGAACGCGTATCCCCCTCTATACGAGTGCTGATTTCTCCCACCTTTTGCAGATTATCTGCGCCTCTTAGCCATTCAAGGACTGCGGAGATATTGGGAGCAACCATCACTTTAATATCTGAAATACTTGTTATGGCTTTCGTTTCTTCAGCATTCCCAACCGGTATAACAGCTGTCTTAATCCCTTGATCACGCGCAGCGATCAGTGCTGGCAACACGCCAGAGACAGGCCTGATTTCACCATCTAACGCGACTTCCCCGAGCAGCATCGTGGACTGGAGTCTCTGCGATGCCAATATGTCTTTATCCGCTGCACATAAGATCCCCATGCACATAGCTAAATCGATCTGAGAGCCAGATTTCTTCAACGAAGCCGGAGATAAACTAACAATCACTTTTGTTTTCGGCCATGCTAACCCTGAATTCTGCGCAGCTGTTTTCATACGATCTCGGGATTCTGCAATCGCAGCATCCGCGAGCCCTACTACATAAGTGCCTGGAAGCCCTGGACCTATATTTACTTCTACGGCAACAACATAACCAGTTACTCCCGAGATAGCTGCGGAAAAAGTTCTAACAAGCACCGCGATCAATCCCCTCATAACAGGTAATTTGCGCAGAAGAATCCCTGGAGATACAGATAACAATCGCATCAAAACGAATATCGAACCACCTTTTATCTTGTAACCACAGGTATGCCGCTTTACGCATTTTTCGGAGTTTTTAGCCGTAATAGCTTCCCCTAGACCATAAAAAGGTGTAGAGCGAGTTTTTACTTCAACAAAAACAAGACATCCGTCTGGGGACTCAAGCACCAAGTCAAGTTCTCCTACTGTGAATTGTGCATTACAATCCACTACTTCATATCCCCTGGCTTGGTACCACTGTGCGGCAATTCTTTCGCCTTCTTTCCCTATTGAGAAATGCTTTCGGCGCTGTATATGCATAGGCACATGGTTAGAAGTGGCTGTCATCTTTATTGTCCTATTTTTTAGATTGCACTATCGAGCAAGGCTAGGTGTTGCCTCATTGGTGTAGTTGATAATGCGATAAAACCTGCATTTTTTCAGCAGGTAGGCAATAAAAAGCCATCGTTTGTGGAGAATTATCAGTTAGTGGCGCAAGCTGTCCACATATCCATCACAACAGCCGCGTTCGCTTGTCATCTTTCCACTTGTGTGTTAGATAATCCACGCAAAAATTATTGTCGGAAGAAATATGAAAGCTTTTAAAACCATTGTTTTTCGGCCTCCACTTCTACATGCAGTTGAGCGGGCAGAAGAAAACCACAAGAACGCTACATCTGGCTGTGCAACTGAGGCTTAAAACTCTTCGCAGGATTATCCAACGCCCCAACGGTAACTCATACGCATAGTATTAATCATTAGTTACCAGGCTCAGCTGAGGGTCTAGGCACTCTAGTAGAACATCAATCTCGATACTAGAGATTAATCCGGCATGACAAAATCAGGCTTGTCGAGTTCTTCAATGTTTACGTCTTTATAAGTAATGACTCTGACATAACGCACGAATCTTGCGGAACGGTACATATCCCATACCCAGGCATCAGACATTCTGACCTCATAGTAAACATCAGAGCCTTGCGTATGAGGAATTAGCTCAACTGCATTGGCAAGGTAAAATCGCCGTTCTGTTTCCACTACATAGGAAAACTGACTAACCACATCTCGGTACTCACGATACAGTGACAGCTCTACCTCAGCCTCGTAGTTGTCGAGTTCTTCTGCACCCATCGCTTTACCTCCCGATTACTGCTTTATTCTTGGCAGCCCATTCCTCATGCGCAGCCTTCACATTGGCATAACTATAACGGTGCTCCGGTGTTCCCCCGTGGCGGCGCACCGCATCTATATGAGACTTAGTCCCATATCCTTTGTGATCCCCCAAACCATATCCCGGATACTCCCTATCCAAATCAATCATCAGCTCATCACGAGATTGTTTGGCCAAAACACTGGCAGCAGCGATACAACGCGCAGCAGTATCACCACCGATAATGGGCAGAGATGGGCAGGTAAGACCCGGAACACGCATGGCGTCGATAAGCACATATCCGGGTTGCTTCGATAACAAAGCAATAGCCCTTCTCATACCTGAAATATTGGCATGCTGGATGCCATATCTATCAATTTCCGAAGCCGAGATATGCAGTATCGACCAGGCCACAGCATATTTTTTAATAAGAGGGTAGAGCTCCTCCCGCATTCGGGAAGAGAGCTTCTTAGAGTCTGTCAAAGTAGCTAGCGCTGCGATCGGCCGGGAAGGCAAAATGCATGCGGCAATCGTAATTGGACCACAACAAGAACCACGTCCAGCTTCATCTATCCCGGCGACCGGGCCCAAACCCCATTTTTCTAGCGTTCCTTCAAATGTCCGGAGGTGTTTGAGCTTACGGATTTTAACCCTTTGAGGTTCAGGCAAAAGAATGTTTTTATCAGCCTCTTGCCTCTTAGGAATCAATCTAGTTTCCTTGTCCTTGAATATCGTAATCCTCTACACTGCCGATTCGATCGAACGGGAAGATCTTAAACTGAACCTTGCCTTTGATGTGATCGCGCGGAATAGTTCCTTGGAACTGATCGCCAATGTGATAACGAGAATCCATCGAGTTTGTTCGGTTATCTCCCATCATGAAATAACTGTCTGCGGGAACAGTAACGGGTCCAAAATAGAACCCACCACACGCATCGGAACCAGTCGCTGGGTCCACGGGATAAGCCGGAGGATTCTGAATGTAGGAAGAGTCAACCACTTTTCCGTTTACTTTAATCCCCTCATCGCCTTCCAAACACTGCACGGTCTGCCCCCCGGTTGCAATGATTCGTTTCACCAAATCATTCTCATCTGGAGCGACGAGTCCAACAAATGCACCTACATTTTGCAGTCCGCGCACTAGAGAATTCTGGGATCTTTGTGAGACAAAAGAAGAGTTCCAGGAATCCGTCCCTTCAAAGACAATAACGTCTCCAGGTTTTGGATCGCTGAAGTGATAACTCACTTTATCCACAAAAATGCGATCCCCTGTACAACCAGCACATCCGTGCAGCGTTGGTTCCATTGACTGGCTAGGAATCATATAAACGCGCCCCACGAAGGTTTGCAGCATTGTAATAACTAACAACGTCACTACGACAACAAGTGGTATCTCTACGAACCAGGGCAACGGCTTCTTATCTTCAGCAGAATCAGCCTTTGCATCTCGATCCATCGCGTCAGTGCGCATCTGCGGCTTGAAATCACGGTCCGCCGTGTTGAACCCATTACTCTGATCAGTCACAACGAATGATGTTAGCAGCGTTAAGGTAAACCTCGCGTAGATGGATGTTTTAATACCTCACATTTAAATCACATACCCAGGCTGCACTTTTGCTTTTATATGCTTCTATTTGACATAGACCACCATAAAAAGTCCTGTTCACCTTCAGCCTTAAACAAAAAGAAAAGCCTCCAACCGCATGAAAACCATGCAGGTCAGAGGCCCGAAACGCCGAATATTAGCGCTTTTCCTTGATTTTAGCTGCTTTGCCGCGTAGATCACGCAGGTAGTAAAGCTTCGCACGACGAACAGCGCCGCGAGTTACAACCTCGATCTTCTCGATGTTTGGAGTGTGCACCGGGAAAGTACGCTCAACGCCGATACCGAAGGAAACCTTACGGACGGTGAAGGTCTCACGAACGCCAGAGCCCTGACGACGAATAACAACACCCTTGAACAGCTGGGTACGGGTCTTGTTACCCTCGATGACCTTAACGTGAACGTCAAGGGTATCGCCGGGACGGAAAGCAGGGATGTCGTTGCGCAATGATGCTGCATCGACTTTGTCAAGAAGGTTCATAAAACCAATCCTTACGTTTAAAAGACAGAGGAACCTAGCGGCGTCTCCCCCTACGATCGGGGCGCTCGACTGGTTCGTGCCCAAGACATGAAAAGCAGCTGCCCCTACACAAGAGACAGACAACGATGGAGATTATGCCATAACCACACACCGAGAACAACTTTTCTCCCACAGCACATTGTTAGTTCTCCGCTTTTCGATTCACATCTGCTATTTGAGTCCAGCGCGTCGCAAAGCTTCTGCCATTGCACCACCTGCTGAGTGCTGCGAGGGACCCCGCCTTTGCGACGTATTGCGTTTGCTGTTTCCTAGCGAAGAACGCCCATCTTTCGAGGTTTTTGCGTTACGAGAAGCCGATTTAGCAGCACCAGCGCCGGGCCCATCGGAAAGCTTCATAGAAAGGCTAATACGCTTACGCTCTGGGTCAACGTCCATTACTTTCACTTTGACCACTTGTCCAGATCGCACAACATAGTGAGGATCTGAGACAAAGGTTTCTGCTAGCGCAGAAACATGCACTAGTCCATCTTGGTGAACCCCTACATCCACGAAGGCACCAAAGGCCGCCACGTTGGTCACCGTTCCTTCTAAGATCATTCCCGGAATCAAATCAGAGATTTTCTCTACCCCTTCTTTAAAGGTAGCCGTGGCAAATTCTGGCCGGGGGTCACGTCCCGGCTTATCCAACTCTGCAAGGATGTCTGTCACAGTAGGGACACCAAAATGGTCATCTGCAAAGTCTCGTGGTCTCAGCGTTTTAAGCACCGCTGTATTTCCGATAAGCCCATCTACACTCAGCCCCGTTTCCTCGGCGATCCGCCGCACTACTGGGTAAGCCTCAGGATGTACAGCAGAGGAGTCCAAGGGATCGCGCGCACCGCTGATCCTTAAAAAGCCAGCGCACTGCTCAAAAGCTTTAGGACCTAAACGCGGAACTTTCTTTAGAGAAGCCCGGGAGACAAAGCTACCGTGTTCATCCCGGTACTGCACGATGTTTTCTGCAATGGTCGGGCTGATTCCAGCTACTCTAGAAAGCAGAGGAACTGAAGCCGTATTGAGGTCAACACCCACAGCATTCACAGCATCTTCCACCACTGCATCAAGGGTTTTGGCCAAAGCAGCTTGGTTTACATCATGTTGATATTGGCCGACCCCAATCGCTTTAGGGTCTATCTTGACCAGCTCCGCGAGGGGATCCTGCAACCGGCGCGCAATAGAAACTGCGCCACGCAAAGAAACATCCATAGTGGGAAATTCTTTCGCTGCCAGCTCCGATGCCGAATACACTGATGCACCTGATTCCGATACAACGACAGGGGTGGGGCGATTCCCACCAGCTTTTTTAATTAAGTCTGCAACTTCTCCCGCAAGTTTCTCTGTCTCGCGGGATGCCGTACCATTCCCCACAGCCATAAGGTCTACGCCATGCGTTGCGCATGCCGACGCTAACTGTTGCACAGATTCTGACCACTTATTTTGTGGCTGATGTGGATAGACGATGAGCGTATCTAATACTTTCCCTGTGTGATCTACAACGGCACATTTCACTCCGTTGCGGTAACCGGGGTCAAGGCCAAGGGTCGCACGCTGACCTGCTGGGGCAGCAAGAAGAACATCCTTAAGGTTCCGAGCAAACACATCAAGCGCGCCTTCTTCTGCTCGCTCTTTTAGACGCATGCGAACATCGAGGCCTGAGGAGACAACTAATTTGGTCTTCCAGCCCCAGCGAACAGCAGACGCAAACCAAGGGGAAGAAGTATCAAGACCAAAATGGTCTGCGATCATGCCCTCATAAATCGACTCGTCTCCAGGATCAAGGTTTAAATGCAACACCCCCTCTTTTTCTCCGCGGAAAAGCGCCAGGATCCGGTGGCTAGGCAAAGACGTAAAAGGCTCTGAAAACTCAAAATAATCTTTAAACTTTGCGCCTTCTGCTTCTTTGCCTTCCACAGGACTGGCGATAATAGACCCGGCAGCAAACATCCGCTCTCGGACTTCTCCCACTAGGTCCGCATTCAGAGCGAAACGATCAATAAGGATTTCTCGTGCGCCTTCGAGGGCTTTCTTGACGTCCTCAAATCCCTCCGTGACAAAGTCACTAGCAAGCTGATCCGGGTTCTCATGGGGTGCGTCGATAAGCTTATCCAGAAGCTGCTCCAGCCCTGCTTCCCGTGCTATATCCGCTTTAGTCTTTCGTCGCTTCTTATAAGGAAGATATAGATCTTCCAAACGGGCTTTTGTATCGCATTCCAAGATCAAAGTTTTGAGCTTTTGATCGAGTTTTCCTTGCTCTTCAATAGCAGCGAGAATCGTCTGTTTTCGGTCCTCCAGTTCTCTAAGATAAGTAGCCCGTTCCTCGATGGCGCGCAGCTGCGAGTCATCGAGGCCGCCTGTGGCTTCCTTACGGTACCGAGCTATAAAGGGAACTGTATTACCTTCTGCGAGGAGTGCGAGAGCGGAAGCGACATTGCTTTCCTTAACTCCTAGCTCCTGAGCGATCTTCGCGGAAATCATTCACATCATTGTAGCGAGTTGCCTTTACTGTACCCAGAAGCGGGTAAACGGAGTTTCTCCTTTAAGAGGCACCTGCGGCGGTGAATTCTGCAGGTTCTGCGACTCTCCTCACCAAATCGGCAAGCTCTGTTTCAGGTGCTTGTCTCAGTTGCTCTCTGAAATCTTCTTTCATGATCGCACGCGCGAGGCGAGAAAGAATCTTTAGGTGTTGCTTTCCTGCATTAGCCGGAACACAAATAAGGAATACTAAATCGGTTTCTTCCCCATCAGTCCATTCGATTGGAGTATCCAAACGGGCAAGACCTACCATTGCAGTTTTAGTTCCTGCGCTGCGCGAATGCGGTATAGCAACTCCGTACCCTACGTTTGTCGAGCCTAATCTATCCCTATTCATCGACGCCTCTACTACAACCCGCGTATCCGAGATCCGTCCTGCATCAGCCCCTTTGTTTACAAGGCAACAAATAGCTTCTTCACGGTCATTTATGGAACCTGAATACACCAATTCATCTGTAATAATCGGTTCCCACGTCTTCGCTACTGCTACCTCAGTCTCTGATGCAGCTGCTTCTTGCGCATCAGCGGATACCAGAGACTGAGCAGAACTTGGCGACGCCATGTTTGCTTTTCTTCCGCTGAAACCCGCAAAGATCAAAGACAAAACACACGTGATGATCACGCCAACCGCTAAGGCTAAAAAGTAACCGCTCACGTTATCTACTGCACCAAGTACTGCGACGATAGGACCACCATGCATCACGTGGTCTTTAACTCCCAACGATCCTGCCAACGCAGCAGCAGCCGCTCCTCCGATCACATTCGCAGGGATAATCTGCAGTGGCCGTGCCGCAGCTAACGGAATAGCACCTTCTGTGATGCCAAAAAATCCCATAAAGACAGCCGCAATACCAGCATCTCTTTCAGGCTTAGAAAATAGACTGCGCCGCACCAATGTGGCCAGGCCTACTCCCAACGGTGGAACCGCAATTGCCGTGGCAATCATCCCCATAGGTAAAGCATTGCCAGCCGCAATAAGACCACCAGAGAAAAGAAACGCAGTCTTATTAAAGGGGCCGCCCATGTCAAAGGCTATCATTGCGCCAAGAAGTGCACCTAGAATCACAACAGATTCCCCTTGCATCGAGGCAAGGTATCCTGTGAGGGCCTCAAAAAGTGCCGCGATCGGATGCCCTAGAACGTAAATAAACAGAAGACCAACAATCGCCGTGGTAAGAATCGGAATCACGATAATCGGCCAAATAGGCGCTACATATTTGTGCACAGGGATCTTACGGATCCCCAACGCCACGTAACCGGAAAGAAACCCGGTAGCGATACCACCAATGAATCCAGCCCCTGCCTCTGAGTTATACAGCGACCCCGTAGTGGCTACCAGCCCTGTGATAAATCCTGGTGCCAGACCTGGACGATCAGCTATTGCCTGAGCAATGTATGCAGATAAGACCGGAACCATCAGGCTAAAAGCCAATACTCCCAGTTGTTGTACGGTATCCCAGAAAGATCCTTCGGGAATCTTGAGTCCTTCTGCTGTCGGTTCCCCGCCTATGGACAACGCAATAGCAAGTAGAAGACCACCGGTTACCACGAAAGGAATCATGTGAGAAACGCCGTTCATCAACGCGGCGTATACGGTTCTTCCCACCGAGCTCCTAGCGCCTGTACTTAGCCCCTGCTGAGGTAGCGCGGATAGAGATGGTGCGTCGTGTGCTGCAGAGAAGCTAGGTTTATCCTGGGTTTTCGCGGTATCAAGTACCCGATGCAATAACGAATTTGGTTCATGGATGGCTTGCGCAACTGACACGTTTATCAGGGGTTTCTGTGAGAAACGCGCTGTATCGATTGTTGTGTCGGCCGCGATAAGAATTGCGTCTGCACGCTTAATATCTTGTTCGCTAAAAGTTCCCTCGACACCAATAGAGCCATGCGTTTCTATCTTGAGTTCTATTCCCTCGGCAAGAGCGGCTTCGCTGAGGCGTTCCGCTGCCATGTACGTATGCGCGATTCCGGTCGGGCATGCAGTGATTGCAAGCACAAACGGAACCTGATGTACTGTTTCACTCATATTTCCGATCATAAGAGCGAAACCGACTCAGCGGTGGAATATTCATTATGCGGTTGGCAATGCCTCCTAAAGATTCACTTGGTACGAGCGCTTAGTCTACGTTCGCCTGCCATGCACACGCCGCGGTAGCCATGGCTTCTACGTGGCCCTCCACTGAGGTTCCATACCAATATGCATCCTGTGGCAGCAGCCCTACTACGACCTTTGTGGCAGATCTTAAGTCAAGCATGGAATAACCTGTGATCACGATGCGGTAAAGCTGTTCGGCGCTAGGAAGATGCCCTTCAACCTGTGCATAATGGGTTACCAGCATATTATCCGGTTCGCAGGTGAGGTCGATCGGATCAATCACGATGCCATTGGCCTCATAGCCCTGTGGTCCTAATTCATCGCGTAGCGCCGCCAATACGGTCTCACGCTGACTAGGAATAATCAAGACATTAATGTCAGTGGATATTTCTCTTTTCATATCTTTATCAACAGCGCACAGAAGCAATCATTCCCAGCCGTATACCTTCTTTTCCCTCTTGTGTTTTCATTCCTGTGACAACTGCGCTAAAAAGTCGCGATCCTTTTTATCTAGATCACACGATGCTAGTAATTCAGGTCGAACCTTGTGAGTGCGCTCCAGAGCTTTTTCCCGACGCCAACGGTCTACTTTTGCGTGGTTACCAGAGAAAAGAACATCGGGTACCTCTAGATCACGCCACACACGCGGCTTGGTGTAGCTGGGTCCTTCCAACAAACCATCGGAAAAAGAATCTTCCTCATGACTCCTTTTGTTTCCTAAAACTCCAGGGATCAACCGAACAATCGCTTCCGCGATAACGAGTACTGCCACTTCTCCGCCGATAAGCACGTAGTCTCCAATCGAGACTTCTCGTACGCGATAACGGTGAGACGCATCGTCGATAACGCGTTGGTCGATTCCTTCGTATCTTCCGCAAGCAAAAACGATGTGTGCTTCATTTGACCATTCTTGCGCATCTTTTTGTGTGAAGGGCTTACCTGCGGGTGTGGGAACAATAAGCAATGGCAGCGAGGAGTCTTCCTCCCTACGCTGGTACCCGGTCTGCTCTACGCCTTCAATCTCATCGTGTCGGGGTTTATCCAGGTGCGGAAGCGCAGATTTCAAGGATTTTGCCGCTAAAGCGCTACCGGTTCCTTGCGCTACATCATCAAGTGCAGGACCCCACACCGTTGGTTTCATGACCATACCGGGTCCCCCGCCAAACGGAGAATCGTCGACGGACTTGTGGGCGTCGGTTGCCCATTGTCGTAGATCATGTATTCCTACGCTCAGAATATCCTTCTCGATAGCTTTACCAAGCAAAGCATGACGAAGTGGATCCAAGTATTCCGGGAAGATCGTGATGACGTCGAGTCGAAGTTTTCCAGAATCCATTAAAGCTCCAAGAGTCCATCAGGAGGAGTAATCGTACACGTTCCCTCTTCAAGATTTACCTCTGGAACGATAGCGTGGACAAAGGGAATAAGCACTTGTTTGCCCTCGGTGAGCTTGACTTCCAGAATTTCTCCGGCGGGGCCATGCATCACTCCTGTTACCTCTCCGATCTTTTCCCCTTCTTGAATTACCCCTAACCCCTCAAGCTCATGATCGTAGAATCCTTCATCTCCATCATCATTTTTTAGTGGTGCAGCAAAGAACTGAGTCCCCCGCAGGCTATCTGCTGCTGTACGATCAGGAATTTCTTCAAATTTAATGAGCAGCCGTCCCTGATGAACCCGGCCGGTAGAAATAGTTAAGCGATGCTCTTTTTTCCCTTGCTTACCGTTGAGAACTTCTCCCACCGCAAAACGAATATCTGGATCGTCGGTGGTTACCTCAACGGCAACTTCCCCCTTGATCCCGTGAGATTTAACTACTCGACCAATCATTAATTCCATGGAGAATACTTTAACAGTTCCTCTTCACTGCTCTTTTCGCTTCCGCTCGCGTAGCTTTCCCGAGCATTTAACAGTTCCACCCCATCACTTCTTAGCCTTACGTCGCAGTTTAACTCAGAGGACACAAAAGCAGAGTTATCCTTGTTTAAAAACTATCTTTAAGCCGTGCAGGAGGAAACCTATGGATGTCCCAACCAACACCCCTCATACTTTTGGGGACGCTCATTACGATTCTGACGAAAGAAAAGCAACTATTCTCGATGTTTTACGTGAGGCTCCCAAAACCGATCCGGATCGTAAAATTCCAACGGTATCCAGACTCCTCCAGGCCGAAGGGGCAAATATCATTGTTTTTACTTTTACCCCGGGACAAATCCTCAATGATCACAAAGCGGCTCATCCCGTAACTATCCAATGCCTCAAAGGATCGCTTGACGTAGAATGCCCGGATCAAACCGTACGACTCACTCCGGGAAAAGTTCTTCATCTCCCGCAACGAGTGATCCATAAGGTGAGTTCCCCCTCCGAGGCTTCTTCCGAAGCAATTTTATTGTTAACAATGATGACAGGACAAAATTAAACGTCCAAGCGCATAAACAAAACCGCTTAAGATGAGCACTGCTCACCTAAGCGGTTTATGTGTTTAAAAAGCTAAAAAGATTTACTCTGCAGCAGCTTCTTCGGTAGCCTCTTCAGCTTTCTCAGCCTCAGCGGCAGCCTTAGCAGCTGCGTCTTCCTTAGCCTTACGCTTCTTCTCAGTGATAGCTTCAGCGGTAGGGCCCTCGTTAGCTTCTGCAAGCGCCTGGTTGAACAGCTCCAGCTTAGAAGGCTTAGGCTCTGCAACCTGCAAGGTGCCCTCAGCACCCTCAAGTCCTTTGTATTTCTGCCAGTCACCAGTCACTTTAAGCAGAGCAAGAACAGGCTCAGTTGGCTGTGCGCCAACGCCCAACCAGTACTGTGCACGCTCCGAATCGATCTTGATCACGGATGGGTTCTGCTTTGGCTCGTAAGTACCGATGTTCTCGATAACTTTGCCGTCGCGACGAGTACGAGCGTCTGCGATAACAACGCGGTAGTGCGGTGTACGGATCTTACCCATACGCTGCAGCTTGATTTTAACAGCCATGACAGGCTCCTTCTTGGGTCACTGGGAAGTACAGACGCTCTCTGCTTACGCATTAAGCCGGTTCATCCCTTGATTTACCTGCGGTGACTCAAACCGGCCGACCGTAGACGGTGACGGTATGACGCAGGAATGTCTTATTATGTTCCCTCAAAATTGAGACAACTTTAAATACGATACAGTACTATCCCCGGCGTTCCAATTTTCTAGAGTGAACTAGCCCAGAGAAGGTATCTAATTACTTCTTGCCACCAAAGTCGAGGTTGTTGAGATCAATATTTTCCATGCCTTTGGGTAGCTTTGGCATCCCCGGAAAATTCGGCATACCGCCTAAACCACCAGCACCGCCCATCTGTTCTTGCATCTTTTGCAGTTCGGCCATACTTGGCATCCCTGGCATACCACCATGCATAGCCCCACTCCGGTTTTTCACCGGTTTACGCTTACCATTTTTCCCTTTACGCCCCTTAGGCTTCTTCTTGGTTGCGCTACGTCCGACGCCCCCCATACCCAGCTGACCAGCCATCTTGCTCATCATCTTTTTCGCTTCAAAGAAGCGCTCTACTAGCTGATTCACGTCTGAGACAGCAACACCGGAACCACGTGCAATGCGTTTGCGTCGTGAGGCGTTCAAGATCTTAGGATCTTCACGCTCTGCCGGAGTCATACCACGGATAATGGCCTGAATTCGGTCCAATTGCTTCTCATCAACCATATCCGCCATCTGCGACATCTGTTTACCGCCAGGCAGCATCTTCAAGATATTGCCAAGCGGCCCCATTCTGCGCACCATCAGCATCTGGTTCAGGAAGTCCTCTAAAGTGAGCTCGCCTGAACCTAGTTTCTGGGCGGTTTCCATGGCTTGCTCTTGGTCAAGGTTCTTCTCTGCTTGCTCAATGAGAGTAAGCACGTCACCCATACCAAGAATCCTGCTGGACATGCGCTCGGGATGGAAGACATCAAAATCTTCCAGTTTTTCACCGGTAGAGGCGAACATGATGGGCTTACCGGTTACCTCGCGGATAGAAAGCGCTGCACCACCACGGGCATCGCCATCTAACTTGGTAAGCACAACACCTGTGAAATCAACGCCATCGCGGAAGGCTTCAGCTGTATTTACAGCATCCTGACCAATCATAGAGTCGATGACAAAAAGGACTTCATCAGGTCTAATAGCGTCACGGATATTCCGAGCCTGAGTCATCAAGGTCTCATCAATACCCAAACGACCAGCAGTATCTACGATAACTACGTCATGCTGAGCACGCTTTGCTTCCTCGATGCCCTGACGAGCTACTCCCACTGGGTCTCCGTGAGAGGTTCCCATTTCATGATCATTAGAATCAATGGATGTGCCGGGATCCGGCGCAAAAGTAGGAACACCTGCCCGCTCACCAACAATTTGCAGCTGTTGGACAGCGCCCGGGCGCTGCAGATCACATGCCACCAACATCGGTGTATGGCCTTGAGATTGAAGGTGTTTAGCCAGCTTTCCTGCAAGGGTGGTCTTACCAGCGCCTTGAAGACCCGCCAGCATAATCACTGTAGGAGGATTTTTAGCCAAATTCAGTCGACGAGTTTCCCCGCCAAGAATCGTGGTCAATTCCTCGTTGACAATCTTGATAACTTGCTCAGCAGGATTAAGAGCTTTAGATACTTCAACCCCTAGAGCACGATCTTTAATTCGTGCTATAAATCCGCGGACCACGGGTAAGGAAACATCAGCTTCCAACAGCGCCAACCGGATTTCACGCGCGACAGCATTGATGTCAGCCTCGGTGACTTTGCCCTTTGACCGTAGGCCTGACAGGGCATTGCCTAGCCGGTCAGACAGAGATTCAAACACGAAACGCACACTCCCTTTATGGATCTTCCCTGCGCACCTTTAACTATATTGCTGGGAAATCTCGCGTGGACTTGAAGATTAACGTCCCTATGTTAACCGTTAGTGAGCACCTTGGTCACGTCACGCTCAACTTTGGCTCGATCAAATCCCTCGGCAAGCTCGCACTGCATAATCATTGTCGCTCCGGGGTTGCTCATAGTCAGCCATAAAACATCAGGCAAAACACCCATCACCGCTCCTAACCCTCCTCTGCGGTCAGCCGTTCTTACCTCCAGAATATTGCCCACCCAAAACGTCGCAGAAGCACTCTTTCTGATATCTGGTAGAGATGAATGCACCCCTGATTTATAGGCCTGTACGAATTCACATGCATCAAAACCAGTTCCCACCGTGTTATGCACTTGAAGTTCTGCAATCGCATGTTGGGCTTCATCAGAGCCGCTCATTTTGAAGCGCGCAGACTCAATGTTCCAACCTTTGGCTGCGATCAATGCCAAGACCCTGACACTTTCTCGCATATACCGGCCTTTCCAATACACAGTGGCGTTGCCACTTTCTCTACAGGGGCTCGCGGTTGCTCCGGTTTGCAGATCATCTTGAACAAGTGGGCTGCATTTTTTAGGAACCAAGCCGATATCCAGCGGAATGTCGAACTCTGGCGGCTCAGGGGTCAACGAGGTAAGTCGAGCGCGGGCACGGCTACATAATGCTCGGGTACCGAGTTTCAGCACCGCACTCCACACCCCTGGCGCTGTGCCTTCAGCATCCGCTTCTACCAGGGATTCCAACAGGTTGAGGGTTAGAAGATCATAATTGACAGCGTCTAAAAGCATGTTTACGGCTTTGTCGCTGGTTGGATCATAACGGCCGACAATCTGTGAAATCTTTGTGTGTTCTACGACTAGGGTCTCCACCACATTCACGTCTTGTTCATTCAACCGGAGCTTTCGTCCCATTTCCACAACAAATTCTGCACCCACAATCTCATGGGGTCTGTCGTATCCCTTACCAACGTCATGGAATAGTGCAGAAAGAAACAAAAGATCAGGACGAGCAACGCTAACGCTTCTTGCTGCACAATTCGCTGTGACTACGAGACTATGCTGATCAATTGTGTGAATGTGGACTGCTTCTCGTGGCATCCTGCCCCTGATATGTCCCCATTGGGGGATCATTTTCTCCCAAAATCCATGATCATCAAGTTGTTGAATAACTCGCGAGCTATGAGCCGACGAGCTCAAAAGCTCAAAAAAATCGCCGGCCGCGCCTACCGGCCATGGAACTGGTAAGTCAGGAAGGTTCTCCAGACGAGGCCATACGGAGTCGCTGATAGGCATTCCCGTGCGCGCGCTTGCAGCCGCTACGCGAAGGACTAAAGCAGGGTCCTTTAGATTAGGATTACGAGACAAGGAAATTTCCTCGTCAACAGCCACTACATCCACGTCTATGGGGCGGCGTACCGCTCGCCTTACCTGACTACGCCGGGGAAGGGCATGCCGGGCAGTACTGAGTGCGTGATTAGTGGCGTCATTAATAGTCCTGGCTGCTTGAGCTATGACACGGGAAAGCTCGTATCTATCATCAAACCCCAAATCGAGTGCAATATCTGCGGCAAATTCCGGATCCAAAACATCTCGAGCTCGCCCAGCGTGTTGATGTAGTAAGGTGCGAACGTCGAGAAGCAGCCTGCGTTGAGAATCAAGCGGTGGCGCATGGCAGAGGTGCCCTAACGCAAGTGCCCGTATTAGCTCAATGCCCCTGAGTCCGCCGCGACCGTGCTTGAGATCAGGGTGAGTCATTGCAACGACGGAGCCAGAGCGACGCCAACGGGCAATAGCGGTATCGGAAACCGCATTAAAGTTTTTGTTCAGCTCCCTACGCCAGGTTTCTAGGGTCAGCTGTCTAGTCTGCTCTGTCAGCGTGGGATCGCCACTAACGTGCCGCACATCAAGCAACGCCAACGCAGCCGTTGAATCGTCTGAGACCATGTTGGCGCATTCCTGTGGAGTACGTACCGCATAGTCAAGACGCATTTTTGCGTCCCAAATCGGATACCACAAATCTGCAATACCAGAGAGATTTAATCCCGGTTGGTGGAGCAGAATTAAATCCAAGTCCGATTTGGAGGTCATCTCCCTCCGAGCAAAGGAACCTGTTGCGGCCAGCGCGGCTCCCTCGGGGATGCTAAGCTCCTCCACCAACGCCTGCGAACTTCGATAGGCAGATTCTCGAATCTCTAGTGCTCGTTGCGACCCACCATTCTTAGGCGCATGAGTCACAGCTGTTGCGCACGTAGTTTTATCGCATGCCTCAGTCGCCGAATGCGTCACAATCTATCCTTAGCGGAACTCTATCTTCAGTTCAAGAAACCCCAGCAACTGAAAACCCCTCGACTATTGCGCTGAATAACTGCACTTAGACTGCATCAGAACCGCGCTCACCTGTACGAACACGAATCAGATCGTCGACAGGGGTGACCCACACTTTACCGTCGCCGATTTTTCCCGTGTGTGCCGAATCAACAACTGCGCGCACTACGTCATCTAGAAGTTCATCATCAATAACGATTTCAATCTTGACCTTTGGTATAAAGTCCACGGCATACTCAGCGCCACGATAAACCTCTGTATGCCCTTTTTGTTGGCCAAAACCTTGGGTCTCTGTAACTGTCATGCCGTGCACCCCCACTTGCCCCAGAGCATCCTTAATGTCTGTCAGCGTAAAAGGCTTAACAATGGCAGTAACGAGCTTCATTGAGAGATCTCCTCATTTTATTCATACAACTGCAACTAAAGGATAACGACGGTTCCGCATTGTTCTACACTGACTCGTCCTTAACCTCAGTGATATTAATCTTCCGATTTTCTAGTCTAGCCAGTCTGGAGCAATCAATGCTGCTTGCACTGATTAAGTGCTGCTATCCACTCTGTATTATCACCTCATTGTGTTATCTCCCCCTGTACTGAATAAATGTTAGAGATCGCCTCCGACAACGTATAACCAGGAGGCACACAAAACCCCTTGTGGATGAGCATTCTCTTACACTCACACACAAGGGGTTTTAGCTTGTTTTTTTAACCAAGCAACGCGTCAACAAATCCCTCTACTTCAAAGGGCGCCAGGTCATCGGCACCTTCTCCCAGTCCGACCAATTTGACGGGAACCCCAAGGTCTTCTTGAACCTGGAAGACAATACCGCCCTTGGCAGTGCCGTCTAATTTGGTCAAAACTACACCCGTAATGTTCACAACCTCACGGAAAGTTCGTGCCTGGGTAAGTCCGTTCTGGCCTGTGGTTGCATCAAGAACGAGAAGAACCTCATCAACCACAGCCTTCTTTTCCACTACCCGCTTGACCTTCCCCAACTGATCCATCAAGTTACTTGAGTTGTGAAGGCGACCTGCGGTATCTACAAGAACCACATCAGCACCGATTTTAACTCCCTCTGCAACCGCATCAAAAGCAACCGAGGCAGGGTCAGCTCCTTCAGCACCTCGAATTGTACGTGCGCCGACTCGACGTCCCCACGTTTCAAGCTGATCAGCCGCCGCGGCGCGGAAAGTATCTGCAGCACCTAAGACCACTGAGTGCCCCATAGCTACTAGCACACGCGCAAGCTTGCCTGTCGTTGTAGTTTTACCAGTACCATTTACTCCCACTACCAAGACCACAGCAGGTTTGCCCTCATAAGGTATCGCCTTAATAGAACGGTCAAGCTCGGGTTTGCATGCACGGATTAAACATTCTTTGAGCATCGCACGTGCTTCGGCTTCACTAGCCACGCCCCGCTCCGCGATCATTTCGCGCAAGTCATCTACCACTTTTGTCGTGATAGCCACTCCCAGATCAGCTTGGATCAATTGTGCTTCAATGTCCTCCCAAGCGTCTTCATCAAGTTCACCTGCAGAAAGCATGCCCAAAACGGACTTCCCAAAAACATTCTGGGATCGCGACAGTCGGCCGCGGAGCCGTCCAATGCGTCCAGCTGCCGGAGCTATGTCCTCTTGGGGTTGCGCTTTAGCGTCTTCTGCCCTATCAGCACTTTCCTCGGACTTCTCGGTGATCTCTTGTAATGCCTGCTCCGCACCAGCTGCGGCAGCACTGGCTGCAGCAGCTGCTTCATGTGCATCTTCTTCTAGCTTGATCTCTTGATCTTGGTCTTCAACGTGCGCGACAGACTCTTTTATCGAGTCGGCTACTGGCGCCTCGTGGAATTCTTCAAGCTCCTTAAAGTTTTCTTCAATATGCTTCGCCTGTTTTTCTGCTTCTTGCTGCCGTTCAAATCTCTCTTGTTCCTCAGCAGCACTTTTAGTAGCAGAATCTGCATCCGACTCGGATTCTGCGTGATGAGCTACCGGCATTTCTGAATCAGACACTGGATCGAGTAGCTCCGATTCATTGAGATGCACATCAGTTTTTTCTGTTCCTGATGCTGCTACTGCTTCCTCTGAGAAGGTGTTCTCCGAAGGCGCTTCAGCAGGTACAGAAGCCGGCGGAGTCACAGGAAGTTTTTCTCCGGGAGCTGAGGAAGCCGCCTGGCCAGCGGAAAAGTTGAAACCGCCTTGAGCTTGATAGTTTCCAGAGCGTTCTTGCTGTGTGAGTTGTTTTGTTTCGTCCTGATCACTGCGATCAAAACTAATGGTCTTAGATCGCTTCCGGCTAATGCCAATAGCAATAACCGCGATGAGAACAAGGATGACAATAAGGATGCCGATTAGCACAGGAGTTGACATACCTCTAATAGTTGCAAATTCTTGTGGGTTTTACACCTCTGTGGTCTCTATATCCTCTCACAGCCACTTAATCAGCAATATAAAACTCCGTAGGACGTAGGTTCCTGCCACGCCTTACGGAGTTCTAACACGCTGCCCGATTAGCTCAGGATTAAGCGATCCCAGGTTTAGCCAACGCCAGGATGATAGCGTCTGCAGCTATCAGGTCTCCGGTGACAAGATCCGGCACGACGTCGGCAAGCTTTGCCCAACCAGGCGTGGCTGCATCAAGTGTTTTATTAGAAGACACCAGACCATGAGCGTGCATTCGAGCGGCCAAAGCCAAGACTAGGGAAACCACCGGCGTCAGCGCCCACAAGTTCTCATGCGCATCGGTGTCTACACCATCGAGCTTGTCAAAGCGGATTCTCGCCATTGAATAGAGAGTCTTGTTAGTGCTACGCAGAGTACGAAGCAACGTTACCGCCGACTTAATTAACCCCTCGTTGCTTAATAGCTCACGTAATTCGGTGCGTTTATTAAAAGTTTCAAAGACCGCAAGCAAACGTGTTCCGTCATCCATAAGGGATCCGGGAACGATTTGTGAGCGTGAAAAGAACATTTCCAGGAGCGCTGCTTGCTGTGCTTTAGCCATACTTGCAATCGCTACTGTCGATTTATCAATGCACGCTGTATCCAGCGTAGTGTCTCGTCCAGTCTTCAGAATGCTGACAACGTTATCACCAGCAATATCTTTGATGTTGGCAAGAATTTCTCGCTTTGCAGCTATACCGTCACTGATTTTCTTTCGACCTGTATGAGTCTTTGGCTGGGCTTCTCCGACTAGTACAGCAGCTGCTAAGTCTTCATCCGTCGCAGACGTCTCGTTAGAGTCCTGAGTGGGCAACTCTAGCGGTTTTCCGTCTGCTCCTGTCATTGCGTCCAAGGATCCCAACAGCTCTAACACACCGATCCACGGTGCCCGGTGATGAGTTCCTACTCCTGCTTCAAACCTAGCGCGCACCAATCCGCTTTCTACCACGCGTCCTGGTTGCTTACCAGCGGGAACAAGCGATTCCGAAAGACCCGTCAGAGCAGCACTCGGATTGCTACTAAACACTTTGCGCACAGACTTAGCGGATTCTCCCGAGGCTACACCCGTGGTCACCATATCCCAGAGCACTGGCATGATGCTTTCCGACGCCGACACTTCCTCAGTTTCCCCGGCCAAAAACGCTGACAAAGCCCCTAACGCGGGATCACTCCCCTCAAAGTGACCAGGTTGCTCAAGAACAACCGCATTTTCTCCAGGAGACACCGGCGCGATGAGGGTCATAAAACGATCCACCGTATGTACCTGAGCAATAAGATTGCCGGCGTTTACAAGTGAACTTGGCAGCTTCACGGATCCCTCGGTAACAGGAAGAGCCCGTGCCGGGGCCCAAGGCGCCGTAGCAGGCCATACCCAGACCCCCAAAGGACGATCCCCGCCACCAGAAACCACAATGGTCTCATCAACCAGGCTTAATTCTTCTGCATCGGAAGAATGAATATCTGCCAGTGCAACAGAAACACGCCGATCACTTACAGGATCTGTCCATTCAAAATCCACACGCCCGGATGACAACATACTGGTAGAGCTAACAATAGTTGCCATGGGGGTGACGTAAGTGAGACCGCTATCATTACTACGTAAACGCGCGGTTTTCACTGGAGCGCCATGGTGATTGCGCACAGTAATCTTGGGATCGCCAAGCTCACCCCGACCGCGGATGCGCAAGGTACCGCGTATATCGATATCGCGCGGGCGAAGGGTTAAGCGGCTTGCTCTCCACATCGGAGGTTCCGTAAGCAGCGGAAACTCAAAAGCGAGACTCGGCGGGCTGAAGCGAAGCGGAAGCTGGTCCCCCTCCTCCGTGGATACGACCACGTTGGCTGCTGGTTCCAGTGCCCGCACCACAACATCAGATGGTTCAACGATAAATTCCTTATCACCTGGGCGCAGGGTAAGTACTGTTTCTGATAAACCGCCGCCAGAAGGAATGCGGAAAGAACGGCACGCGCCGATGACGTTGATATTTGCGTGCGCTCCCTCAACGATTGCGTATTCGTGCCTAAAGCTTTCATTTCGAGGACCGCGCAAACGCACAAGATATTCACCAACCCATGGTGCGTCATATAGCTCAGGGTCGAAAACGGCAAAAGCACCGCCCTCAGCGGGGACTTCCAGGGGCTCCGGCGGTGCGACCTCTTCACCCGCAGAACCGACGCCACCAAATGAGGAGATAGTCAGGTACCAAGTTTCTGTTTGCCCAGATGGAGTGGGAGGAAAATCTGCAACAAGCGACTCGGCATAAATAGGAAGCCCACCGGAGCTAGTCAAATAATCAATTGCGTGATCAGGCGATCTGAAAATCACACGTTGGCGAGGATCAACGCTACGCACCCGATCCATACTGGGGTTGGCACCAGGGGCCACGGTAGCAATGGAAGCCACGGTGTTTACGTCTAGATCGTGGCACAACCACCCCTCCCAGCCTTCTACGGTGAAAGAGTCAGATTCATAGATCTCATGATCACTAACCACGTCCATCAAAGTGACATCGGCGGGGGCTAAGACAAGAAGATTATGGCGATGCAGCGAAACTTTATCCGTAACGTTAGTACCGCGTGATGTAAAGATCACGGCTGGATCGTCATTATCCACGACCGGCACGTTCCACGTAATTCCATTGGTTACGTCTTGGACGGTGATTTCACGGACAGGATGGGAGATAGTGACATCCAGTTGTTGCGACAGGCCGGAGACTTCCCCCCATGCGCACCCTGTGCGGTAGACCTTTGTGGTTCCGTCGATACTAACTCGCCAGTTGACCTCCCCAAAACTTCCGTCTTCCAGCATTGGCACGCGTTGTTCCGGAAGACGCAAACAAACTTTCTTGCGGGAAACATCAAGCAAAATTCGCGGACGTAGCTCACGGTTTGCCACGCCCACTGCACCTTCACGGTCCAAAGTTCCCACTGGACGTTCACGAAGTTCCGCGCGCACAGCTGCTGCGATAGGAGATGGAAGCTGCGGTTCGCAACACGCGTAGGAGCGATCAAACCAAGAATTTGTGTGCTCGATAGCAAAGTCTCGCAGTGCGGTAATACCCGTCAAAATCCTGGTAGCTTCTGCAGGAGCAATCTCAAGCGCGTGGGCAAACAGCCGTGGCGCTGCGGAGCCAACGATTATTTCTGTAACTTCTTTTGCAGTGGTTACCTCGTGAGCATCAAAAAGCTCAAGAAGCTCGGGAACCTCGTTATTTACGATGCCGGCATGGACGCACAATAGCTTAACGAGTTCAGTAAAATCTCCGACTGGCACCGCATAAACGCCAAGAGACGAGAAAGCTGCCGGCACTACCTGAAAAAGTACCTGCGCAACATCAACTCCCCCGACCACCTCTTGCGACTCTGGTGACAGCCCCAAGCCACCAAAATATTCAGCAATAAAGTTATCAGTGTTGACAACGCGACGTGCCCATCCAACCAGGGTGGTAACGGTTAGAGCCGGACTAACCCCCAATAGTGCATTCAGATCTGCTCCAGCAACAAGCTGGCGGGTAAGAAATATACCGTACAGCCGTTCGATTCTTTCAAGTTCATCGTCACGTAAATCAACGTTGATCACAAGCGTCTCAGATTGAAGCCGCTGAGCGAGTTCTAATTCTGTTTGCGAGGCCCAACCTAGCAGTGAATCCGTAAGATCTGCGATCGGATGAACTGACTCGCTCATGTGTCCTCTTTCTTCAAGGTTTTAGATACAAATTAGATGCAAAGGATCGAGGATACCCTGCACAAAGGCTTAATGCCTAACCGTCACGGCACCCTGAATACTCACAAATTGCAGCACACTAATCCAAGGAGCGCTGTCAAGGAATACGCGCAGCCCACCTTAACTTTAGAGGGAGGTTTTCCCATGCTTTGTTTCTAAGACTCCCCTTGTACAACTGCTAGCGCATCTGGGCTCATACGCTGAGAAATCACACGCGTTATACCGTCGCCACGCATTGTCACGCCATAAAGCACGTTAGCTACGTCCATTGTTGGTTTCTGATGCGTAATAACGATGAGCTGAGAATCCTTCCGCAGCTCTTCGAACAGGGCGATCAAACGCCGAAGGTTAACGTCATCGAGTGCTGCTTCTACTTCATCCATCACATAAAACGGACTGGGTCGAGCACGGAAAATAGCAACCAACATTGCCAGCGCAGTCAGCGATTTCTCTCCACCAGAGAGCAGGGACAACCGTTTTACTTTCTTTCCCGGGGGACGAGCTTCCACTTCAATCCCCGTAGCCAGCATGTCCTCAGGCTCAGTCAAAATAAGACGTCCTTCCCCACCGGGGAACAAAGTTGTAAAAACCTTTGGAAACTCAGCTTCTACGTCACGCCATGCATCAGTAAAAAGCTGCAGTATTTTCGCATCTACGTCCTCGATCACACCCCCGAGGTCTTGCCTCGCCTATTCTACATCAGCAAGCTGGTTAGACAGAAAATCATACCGTTCTTCTAATGCCTTGAATTCCTCCAGGGCTAAAGGATTTACCTTGCCGAGTGCACTGAGGTCTTTTTCCGCCTGCTTCAAACGCGCACGTTCTGCATTCACATCAAAATCAGATTCCGGCGTGTAATCACGCAACAAATCTTTTATGGGAACACCAAGTTGCTCTACTAGTTTTTCTTGTGCTTCTTCTAAACGTACTTGTGACTGGCTTTGAGCAATTTCCGAGGCATGGGCAGTATCGCTAAGTCGGTTCAGCTGGTTTTGCAGAGCGTTAACCGTATCTTTTGCATTAGCGGACTGTGCTGCCAAACGCGTGCGTTCCGCAATAGCTAGGCTCTTTTCCGTAGCTGCCTTATCCAATGCTCTGGATACTCGCTGAGCAAGTGTATCCGCGCCCTCTGCAACAGTAGCTGCCAAACGCGACTTTTGTAGCCGAAGTTCCATGGCCTGTTCATGGCGGATTTTTGCTTGACGCTCGTAGGTAGCTTGTCGACGCAACCCCTCTCCTTTGCCCTGAGCGTTCTCCGCGCGTTCCTCGGCTACCCTAAGGTTCAGTCGTGCTTCCATCTCCATCGACTTGGTGTGCGCCAAAGCCGAAGCAGCTTGATCCCGCGCCACGCTGGAAGGTTCTTCTGGAACGTCATCGTCCGATGCTCTATCCAGCCGATCCTTTATCTCCTCCCATTCTTCCTGGAGCCGGTTCATTCGAGATTCGGCTTTTGTGCATTGCTCAGTAGCTTGCCGATGTTGCTGTTCAAGGACATCTTGCTGCTGTTGCAATCTGAAGCTATCCTTTTCAGCCTCAGAAATTCGATGTTGGTGATCCTTTAAAGCCGCCGTGGCGCGTGCAGCCGCAACGCGGGCTTCCGCAGCAGCATGTTGAGCGCCTTCCAAGGCACCAGATAGCTCTTCTAACTGGGCGCGGGCTACAGCAAGCTCAGATTCAGCAGCACTTATATGAGACGCGGCCTCCACTGAACTATAGCCACCAGAGCCTAACTCGGCCCAGCCTTGTCCCAGCATGGTGCCCTCAGACGTGACTACACGCAGCCGTGGGTCTTGGTCTATCAGCGTTTGTCCGGTTCCGATATTTGGCACCCACACCACGTCCGCAAGCACTCGTGTGATAGCACCGTGGATATCTCTGTCCATATCTATATGATCCAGTAACCATGACGCACCAGAAGGTAGATCGGCATCCATGCGCCAATCATCGGATCCTGCGCTAGTAACCACAATGGTTCGTGCAACTGAATTGGTGTCGATGTTATTCAGAACCTCTGTAGGAAAAGCTACTGCAGCTAACGCCTCAGTGAAACGTCCCAAAGCAGCAGAAACTGCCTTCTCTGCCCCCGGGTGTGGACGGATTTTCGACCCGATCGGAACACATTCATCTAGTCCAGCTAGCGCATTCTCCTTAGTCGGTACCTGCATGGTTGCTGTTAGCGTCTCAATACGCGATTCCAACCGAGAGACTAATTTATCTATAGAGCTACGTTGCACTCGGAGCTGTTCAAGCCGCTTTTCGGAAGTCTCAGACTCGGTAGTTGTCTGCCTGTATAGCTCGTTGAGCGGAGACATTTCTGCGTGTAATTGAGAGACTGACTCGTCTACAGTAGTTTTCTCGTTTACCAACTCACGTAAACGCCGAGAAGAATCCTGAGATGTTTCATTTAAGCGAGAGACTTCCGATTGTGCTAACTCAACTTGCTTTCGTTGGGATTCCTCCAAAGCAAGTAACCTGACTACTCCCTCGCGTTTATCAGCAATAGCTCGAACCTGTGCCAGGTGTTCTTGCTCTGCTGCAGAAGAGACCTCTTCAAGCTGCAGCACCTCTTCTAAAATAGCCTCTAACCGCTCCCTCGCTATCTCTGCGGACTCCGCCAGTTCTTGATATTCCCTGTCTGCCCGCTCAGCTTTGTTTTCTAACAAATCTGGGTCTGGGCCAGAATATGGAACTTCTTGTATAGAAGAAGCTCGGTCAGAAGCAATTCTTTGCGTCGCTGCTACTCGCTCCGCCAATGCAGAGAGCTCGAACCACAACTGCTGTGCGCTTTCTGCGTGCGGCGTTGCCTCCGCCAATAAATCATCTACCTCAGCTTGCTGCGCAATCGCTTCTTCAAGTTGCTCGGTGACTATCTCAACTTTTTCCAATAACACCCGGGCCTGGGATTCTGCAGAATTAAGTTCTTTTTGTAACTCCACTACGCGGTGTCCTGCAAGCCGTAACCTAGCGTCTCTTACATCTGCTTGAACAGTAGCGGCACGTTGAGCGGCTTCTGCTTGACGTGCCAACGGTTTAAGCTGCCGACGCAGCTCTGCCGTGAGGTCATTAAGACGATCTAGATTTGCTTGCATGCCAACGAGCTTGCGTTGCGCTTTTTCTTTTCGACGCCGATGTTTTAATACTCCTGCGGCCTCTTCTATGAAAGCCCGCCGATCCTCAGGACGTGATTCGAGTATTTGCGCAAGTCGTCCTTGCCCAACAATAACGTGCATTTCCCGGCCGATGCTGGAATCTGAGAGCAGCTCCTGAATATCCATGAGTCGAGCTCGGCTACCGTTAATCTCGTATTCACTGGCCCCGTCACGGAACATACGACGCGTAACAGAAACTTCACGATATTCAATAGGCAAAGCACCATCACTATTATCAATGGTGAGTGTGACTTCCGCTCGACCAAGTGGTTTGCGCTCCCCCGCCCCGGCAAAGATAACATCTTCCATCTTGCCACCACGCAGGTTCTTTGCACCTTGCTCCCCCATAACCCAAGCAAGGGCATCCACAACATTGGATTTTCCAGATCCGTTAGGACCTACCACTGCGCAAATTCCTGGCTCAAATTTTAGGGTCGTCGCAGAGGCGAAAGACTTAAATCCTCTAAGCGTGAGCGACTTCAAATACACCCAAGGCAGTCTAGCAAACCTTTGGGTAGAGGAATCGCGACAAGCCAGTACCTAATACTGTTTTAACGAGTAACAAAACCCCGCACAGCTTTGGCTTCAGACCAGCGTTCCACCACTGTAGATACTGTTCCAGGCCTACCTTCTATGTCAGGATGCTTAAGAGCACGCAGCAAGCTCTCGCATGCTTCAACGTCCCCTTCTGCAACAACGCATACCCGGCCGTCTACAAGATTAGTAGCCGAACCAGCTAGCCCTCGTTCCATTGCTTGAGTATATGTCCACCATCTAAATCCCACTCCTTGTACATGACCGTGGACCCAAGCCGTAAGACGAACCTGCTCAGGCTGTCTAGCGGCTTCCCTAGATTCACGATTTTCCATATCGACCTTTCATAGGTTTTCTCCACCACGCTCAAGATCCTTTATAAAGCGTGGCGACGCCTCTCTTCAACGTCATGCACACTTAAAACGACAAGAGCCCTGCTTCCTTGTTGTTTTCTTTGACAGGATCTACAAGGAGACAGGGCTTTTCTCTAGCCTTCCATATTACACTTCACGCACGACCTTATGATCGCGCCGGGTAACCGGGTCAGTACCATCCCAGCACTCTACATTTTTGAGTTCAGGGAGCATGTCACGATGGAAGACAGGATCGAAACCCTTTGCTTTTTGCTGGTTGTAATTTTTTAAGAGCTTCACGGCAACTCCACCCAGCGGAATAATGGCAATCAAGTTGATTACTACCATTGTCGCTGCAAATGTATCGCCCAAAGCCCAGACTAACGGCAGCGGACCGATGGCCCCACCAAAGACACACGCCATCACGATAATGCGGAAAGTAGTCATTACGGCTTTAGAGTCTGTGAAGTACTCAATGTTGGATTGAGCTAAGAAAGTGTTACCGATCACCGAGGAAAACGCCAGGAAGAACAAGATGACGGTGACAAAGTGAGTTCCCCATGCACCAACTTCACCGGAAAGAGCCGACTGCGTCAAAGTAGCCCCCTGAACATTATCGCCGAAAGTCGGGTTTCCCAACAGAATAATGAAGGCGGTAATCGAGCACACCAAGATTGTGTCAAAATACACGCCCAGAGTCTGCACCAAACCTTGTTTCACGGGATGAGAGACGTTGGCTGTTCCAGCGGCGTTCGGGGCAGAACCTTGGCCGGCCTCGTTAGAAAACAATCCCCGACGCATACCGTTCATAAACGCCGCTCCCACTGTTGCTCCTGCGATCTCTTTGAATCCCAAAGCATGCTCCAGAATGCTGGCGAACATTCCGGGAATTTTTTCTATATTGAGCAACAGAACAAGAACACCGATAGACAGATAAGCCAACGCCATAACAGGAACGATTATCTGGGTAAAGTTTGCGATTCTATGAACGCCACCAAAGATGATTACACCAGTCACAACCGCCAGGATCAGCCCAACGATGATTTTAAAAGTCATCGTCGACGAGTCAAAAGAAGCACCAGTTGCTTCGACAATAGAGTTTGCCTGGATCGAGTTATAGACAAAGCCATAAGTAATCGTGATGGCTATGCCAAAAATAACGGCTAACCATCGTGCGTTCATGCCTCGAGTCATGTAATAAGCCGGACCCCCACGATAGGTGCCATCCGCAGTTTTGGTTTTCCAAAGCTGCGCCAGGGTTGATTCCACAAAAGCGGTTGCGCCCCCCAAGAGTGCAATCATCCACATCCAAAAAACAGCACCAGGGCCGCCTAGGGTGATTGCTACAGCAACTCCAGCAACGTTGCCGGTCCCTACACGCGAAGCAGCAGAGATAGTGAAAGCCTTAAAAGCAGAAATACCTTGTTCATCTGTGCGGGACTCAGGTGTGCCTTGTTTCTCCGCAACTGCTCGGAACATATCTGGAATCATTCGAATTTGAACGACCAATGTACGAACAGCAAAGTAGATTCCTGCAGCGATGAGAAGGAACGGGATGATCTTCCAATAGTTGTCATTGATGACGTCAGTGACAAACGTCTGCACACTTTCCATGTGGCGAATCGTACCGGCAGTGACGTAATCTCACGTAATCCTGCCATGTGAGGCACAACATCATTAGCCCCTACCACATTTAAAAATTAATAATCAGGTAAGAGAAAGTCATTGCCCTATCCTTGAAAAAGTCATTTATTCCAGCCATAACAGAGATATTTCCACATTTAATAAGAATGGACTGAGACCTCTAGAATTCACTTTTTCACTATCAAATAAACTTCATATTTTCGGCTAACCAACCAAAAATATTTCTTTTCGGAGGATCGTTAGGCTTCGGTTCCCTGGCCCCCTATGAAGGTTCTATTGCAGCCGCTGGCATCGTGGACAAAAGTGACTTGAACGATTGGAAAACTTTTCCCGCACCAACGCTGTACCGCATCGCGTGCAAGGCATTCCTTCTTGGCCATAAGCCTGCAAAGAAACATCAAAATAGCCAGATTCGCCATTCACATTGACATACAGCGAATCAAAACTTGTTCCTCCTTGCAGCAGAGCATTATGCATCACTCTTTGTCCTTCGTTTAAGAGCGAGTGAATCGCACGTAATGAAAGCCTGTGCGCCTTCTGCCTAGGGTGTATTTGCGCAGACCACAGCATCTCATCTGCGTATATATTACCGATTCCCGCAACAATCTCTTGATTAAGAAGCAGTCTTTTAATCTCTAAATGTTTAGTTTTAATCAGTCGCGCTGTCGCCATAAGATCTTGCGCGGGTTCCAATAGATCGGCTGCTATGTGGGCCATTGGCTTAGGAACTAATCGATTATGGGAATAGACCAATTCGGCGATTCTCCAATAGCCAAACGTACGCTGATCCACAAACCATAATTCGCTCTGTTCGCTTCCAGAACTAAGAGAACAGCGAATCCGGGTATGAGGATGCAATGAGGCATCAGCTTGCTTAATAAGCATCTGCCCACTCATACCCAGATGCACCATAAGTGCACAAGAGTCATCCAAAACAAACCACAAAAACTTTCCGCGCCGATGCACCGAGGAAAGCACTCGTCCGCGTAGCCGCGCCTCAAGCTCCTGAGGGCCGCCTACTACATAGCGTGCAGCACGAGAATGTGAGACTGCCACAGAAGTTAACGCCCTCCCAACGGCATGGCGTTCAAGTCCCCGGCGAACAACCTCTACCTCTGGCAACTCAGGCACGATGCAATCCTTCTTTTAAGGATTAAGAAAACGTTGGGTTTTCTTGAAGGAAAGTAACTGCTTTATGCGCCGCTGCCTGTTCCGCAAGTTTTTTGTTGGGGCCTGTTCCTTCGCCCAAAACTGTAGTACCCACGGTAACTACCGCAGTAAAAATTTGACTGTGCTCTGGCCCTGTGGAAGAAGCCGTATATACCGGTATGGGAAGCTTACGCTCAGCAGCTCGCTCCTGAAGCGTAGTTTTCCAGTCTTGATGCATACCAACGGCACTAGCAGTGTCAATCTTCCGCTGGAAGAGCCGTAAAACTGTGTTTCGAGCGACCTCAAAGCCATGCGCCAAATAGATTGCCCCCAAGAGTGCCTCGGTGGTATCAGCAAGAATCGATTCCTTATCCCTGCCGTTAGTCATAAGCTCCCCTTTGCCCAGCAAAATGAAGCTACCCAACTTAATCTCACGAGCAATATCAGCTAGTCCATAACGGCTCACGATACTCGCGCGCATCTTGGAAATATCGCTTTCCGCCCGTGATGGATATTGCTCATACAACTTACTGGCAACGGATAAGCCCAAGACAGCATCGCCAAGGAATTCTAAACGCTCGTTATTAGGAAGACTGCCGTTTTCATTGGCAAAGGAACGGTGCGTCAACGCCAACATCAACAAATCCCTAGGAATATCAATGCCTAAAGAGTCAATCAAAGACGCATAATTAATACGGTCGAAAGCCTCCTGCAGAGCGTCAAATCCAGTTGCTCGTTGCTTTTTTCTGCTCACAGAAATTTCTCCAATCCAGCCCAGCGAGGATCAGTTCGATCCTGTTTTTCCCCCGATACTCCGTCAGGTGCAGGCACATCAGATTCAGAATCATCACAGCCCGATTCGCACACTGGATTAAACGGTAAGTTCATACCCGCCTCATCAATAACAATTTGGAGCAGGTCGATCGAGTCGCCAACAATCTTTGATACGTCGTCGTCTTCCTCGTTATCCTCCCCTTGGATGAAATCATCCGTAGCCGCAAAAACTTCTTTTACATGAAATTCTGCATCTGGGGTCAGCAGCTTCAAACAGCGTGCGCATTCACCCTCAAGTTCGGCCCGAATAGTAGCTTCTGCCATAACAGCATCCCCAAGAGGAATGAGAGTCGCATCAACCTGGACTGGTCCGCCTTCTGGAATCCCGATCATTGCGGGACCAATACGCACGGGGCTAGGCCCAGTCTGCGTAAAAGTTTCGGGCATAGCGGAGCCTCGCAACAACGAGGACACGTTAAAAATAAAAGGAGAAGAATCGTTCATCATCGTCCCTTAAGTGTACTCGCTAGTAGTGCCAGCGAGTACTTGCATCTTGAGAGGTTCTAGTTCTCGTATCCGCCACGCGTTGATTGCATGGAGGTTGCGCCGGCAGAGGCTCCTGCTCCCCTGCGCAAAGCCGCACGATCGCGTGAGATAGTACGCAGCGTTGCTGAGAGAGAATCTTCAAACTCAGACAATTTATTCTCTACAAATGCATCGCATTCCTGACGCAATCGGTTAGAGTCAGCGTGAGCTGCATCGACAACTCTGTGGGCTTCTTCGTTAGCTCGGCGCACCACTTCAGCCTCACTAACCAACCTATGTTGCTCTGCTAGCCCCTCATCCACGCTACGTTGATACTGTTCATTACCACTTGCAACAATCCGCTCGGCCTCATTTTGCGCCCGGTTGATGGTGTCATCTGCTTCTCTGCGTGCGCTGTTAACCATGTGCTCAGCATCATCCTGAGCTTTGGCAACTGTGGCGTGGGCACGGTTTTCTGCATCTGTAAGCATCGTCTCCGACTCCTGACGAGCACGCTCCATGATGCTTGTAGCCTCACGGTCTGCAGAAGAAACCGTTTCGTTCGCGCGCTCCTCCGCACCACGAATGATTTCATCACGCTGATCGAGGACGTCCTGAGCATCATCGACTTCTACTGGCAACGCATTGCGCAGGTCGTCGAGAAGCGCCAGCATCTCATTACGCGGAACCATGCAGTTAGACGTCATTGGAACGCCGTATGCCTGCTCTACAGTCTGGACAAGTTCATCAAGGCATTCGAATACGCGATACATACTTTAAGGGTACTTCCCAGCACACAGCCTTTCCATTTTTAACACGAAATTATTTTGTTTACTGTGCTAGGACTAGATCTTTACTAACGCTCATTTTTAAAAATGTTGTTTTGCACCACGGTAAAAGCAACTACCTATATAGCTATGTTTTAAAAACACTAGCAACGCCCGGTTGCCAAGATGCATCCTGTATTTATTGTGCAGATTTTGTATCTACCATGTATTTTTAGGGTTCTGCCGGTAACAATTTTCTGCGTGATTAGCCCTTTAGAAATAGTTTTCCGACCAACAGCATTAAACGCTCAATAGTAATAAGCCCCGACAACGGGTTGCGCGACCAACAAGACCGAAATAGAACGTCTCCCGCACCACCACGTACAAAGCTCTATATATCTTAAGGACCCCCATGAACCGTAAACTCGTAACAACACTTTTCTATTCTGTCGATGGGCGTGCTAACCGCCCTGACACATTTCAGTTTGATGCCTTCGACCAAGAACTAGCCCAACTTATGACTGAAAGCATCGGACGTATCGATGACGTTGTTCTTGGGCGCAACAGCTACAACGAATGGTCGTCCTATTGGCCTGCTGTTACTGAGGGCCCGATGCGGGATTCGCCGATTTTATTAATTCCACCCCAAAGCACGTGGCCAGCACGTCATTACAGCCTCAAGATATTACGTGGTCTAATACCAAACTTGTTCACGATGACCTCATAAGCTACATCCAAAACCTCAAAGAACAACCTGGCCGCGATATTGCGATCCAAGGCTCACTCTCTGTAGTCCGTCAATGTGTAGAAGCAGGCATTCTAGACGAGATCACGCTCATATTGCACCCGGTGATCGTGGGCGCCGGTTCAACGCTCTGCGAGGGAATTCCCCTTACGCGCCTGCAGCTCATCTCAGCTTCTACGACGTCAAAAGGAAACGTTATAATTACGTACGGCCCTCGTTCAGAACCAAAGTAGTAGTATCACGACTTCCCGTCAGGGGGCTCATACAAAGCTGTACGAGCGCGCTCCCGTTGTTAGGAGATAAAAGAGGCTGGGGTTACAGACTCCAGCCCTAGGGCTTCCCCTACCGCAGTGTTGGTCAGTTTCCCTTCCACGGTATTAAGGCCTGCCGCAAAGTGCGGATCATCGGCCATCGCCTTACGCCAACCTTTATCCGCAAGAGAGAGCAGGAAAGGCAGTGTAGCGTTGGTCAATGCAGCCGTAGAAGTCACAGGCACTGCACCAGGCATGTTGGTAACGCAATAGAAGACTTTTCCGTCAACCATAAACGTGGGCTCGTCGTGAGTCGTTGGACGAGAATCTGCAAAGCAGCCCCCTTGATCGATGGCTACATCAACAAGGACCGCTCCATCTCGCATAGACAGCACATGATCATGAGTAACTAGCTTTGGCGCGGCAGCACCAGGGATCAACACAGAACCGATTACCAAGTCAGCATCCGCGACCGCTTGTGCGATGTTATAAGAGTTACTCGCCATAGTGATAAGACGGGAGCCGTACTGTGCTGAGAGATCGCGCAGTCGATTCAGGTTGACGTCGAGAAGCGTCACCTGAGCACCTAGCCCTACAGCGATTCGGGCAGCAGATTCCCCTACAACTCCGCCACCGATGACCGCCACTTTGCCCGGCGCGGTCCCCGGAACGCCCGACAACAAAACACCCGCTCCGCCTTGCGGTCGCATAAGATGATATGCCCCTACTTGCGCTGCAAGACGTCCTGCTACCTCACTCATCGGTGCCAGTAGTGGTAGCCCCCGATTGCCGGTGACCGTCTCATAAGCAATGGAGGTAACCCCCGCCTCTAAAAGCGCAGTAGCGGCTTGGGGCACTGCAGCTAGATGCAGATAAGTAAACAGAATTTGTCCCCGCTTAAAATAGCCATATTCCTCAGCTAGCGGCTCCTTTACCTTAATTACGGTATCCGCAGACCATGCTTCTGCCGCATCATTTACAATCTGGGCTCCGGCTTCTATGTATACAGAGTCTTCAATGCCGGAAGCATTTCCTGCACCAGCCTGAACCAGCACATCATGCCCACGCTTTACGAGTTCAACCACGCCAGCGGGGGTCAAAGCAACACGAGATTCATTGTTTTTAATCTCTGTCGGGCAGCCGATAAGCATGATGCATTCCTTTCTCTGAGGTCATTGTGAGACCAATCGAAGGCCGCTGCGAGGGCCATGTACCCCCTAGTGTAGGTTCATTTGTGGTAGGCGTCACTACTTTTAAAGATATTGAATTGCAATAGTTTCTAACACCCGCATTAAAATCAGCTTTTTAGCAAAAGAAAAACGTGAAATCGCTGCATAAGCAACAATTTCACGTTAAATCCCGATAACGAGGCTTAGATCACGCCCTGAGCCAGCATTGCGTCGGCAACCTTTTTAAAGCCGGCGATGTTAGCGCCAATCACGTAGTCACCCTCGTGGCCATATTCGCGAGCAGTACGTTCACAATTCTGGAAAATTCCGCGCATGATCTCCCTCAAACGCTCATCCGTATACTCAAAGCTCCAAGAATCACGGGAAGCATTCTGTTGCATTTCTAGGGCCGACGTAGCCACACCGCCCGCATTAGCAGCCTTACCCGGGCCAAAGTGGATACCTTTTTCACGGTAAACTTCAATAGCCTCAGCGGTCGACGGCATGTTGGCGCCTTCTGCAACATATTTACAGCCGTTTTCTGCAAGCTTCTTAGCGTCGCGCCCATCGAGTTCATTTTGGGTTGCACAAGGCAAAGCCACATCACAGGTAAGGTCCCATATCGACCCGTCTTCGTGATAAATCGCCCCCTCTACTTCATCAACATACGCAGTGGCGCGCTCACGGCGGACTTCCTTAATCTCCTTTAGCTTTTTAACGTCCACACCATTAGGAGTCTCTACCCAGCCCGAAGAATCAGAGAAGGCAATAACAGTTCCGCCAAGCTCCTGAACCTTTTCAATGGCATAGATTGCTACGTTGCCAGATCCGGAAACGATGACTTTTTTGCCGACAAAGGAATCACCATGATGCGCCAGCATCTCGCTTGTAAAATAAACAAGCCCGTATCCTGTGGCCTCGGTACGCACCAATGAGCCACCCCAGGTAAGCCCCTTTCCGGTAAGAACACCTGACTCATGCTGATTAGCAAGGCGGCGGTACTGCCCAAAGAGGAAACCGATCTCGCGCCCGCCGACTCCAATGTCACCTGCAGGAACGTCACGATATTCTCCGATATGACGGTGCAGTTCAGTCATAAAAGACTGACAGAAACGCATGATTTCAGCATCAGACCTACCTTTAGGGTCAAAGTCCGAGCCGCCTTTGCCACCGCCGATGGGCAACCCGGTCAGAGAGTTTTTAAAAACCTGCTCAAAACCCAAGAACTTAATAATGCCCAGGTTGACTGACGGATGGAAACGCAGACCACCCTTATATGGGCCGATTGCAGAGTTGAACTGAACTCGGAAACCCCGATTCACCTGCACCACGCCCTGGTCATCTACCCATGGAACACGGAACATCAGCTGACGCTCCGGCTCGCATAGTCGTTGAATAAGGCCATAATCAGCGTAGTGAGGGTCCTTCTCCAGAACGGTTTTCAGGGAGTCAAGAACTTCTGCCACAGCCTGGTGAAACTCGGGCTCTGCAGGATTGCGCTTTAGTAGCGCGTCATAGTAACCCTGCACACGCTCATCAATCGTTGACATGTTTTCCTACCTCCTAGGAACTTACTTCTAAAAACCCCACACCACGCCTACACAAGCACGGAAGCAATCCGGCGCAGTTGAATGCGGGCCAACTCTCAAGCCGGCGATTGTGACTTTACACGGAATTCCATAAATTCACCTATCGAACTATCGAAAATGAAGAAATCACAGCAGATGGAAATGGCACAAAGAAATGAAATATACGCCCCCAACTGCAAGAACGTAAGACAAATTCCGTACAGAAAAATATCTATTGCAAAATAGAAAAACGCTTCCCCTCGCCTATTATTCATTAGAAATAGATAAGTTTTCGCGCTATATAACGTCGAAAAGCTCATAACATTTAGCGCTGATCTACCTCTTCCAGAGCCGCCCACCCTACGCCGCCCTGTAGGCTAAGGAAACGATCACTCGCACGCACCACGTGCGACCGAAACAGCGCAAACAAAGATGCACGCCCGCCGGAGAAAGGATGCGCGAACGTGACTGTGGAAGATGTGCCGCCATTGAACCTTGCGGATCTACAACAAGGTTCGCATCGCCCCCTCAATATTGTGATTGCCCCCGATTCTTTCAAAGGAACCGCAACCGCCGTAGAAGCAGCTCAATACATCAGCGACGGAATTAACCTAGAGCTCCAGCAGCTCAATGTCCCACCGGAATCAGTGACTATCACGCTTGCTCCCATGGCAGACGGCGGAGAAGGCACATCCTCTGTGTTCAGTGGTGAAGAGATCACGTTGCCCACCACTGACGCTATCGGCCGGCTCACCCAGGCAACGTACACATTCGATACCACAACAAATACTGCGTATATCGACGTTGCTGCAGCAAGCGGGCTTTCGGCGGTGACAGACCAACTCAACCCTACTTTTGCCGATACTTACGGAACAGGCGTGCTCATAGCCGACGCTCAAACACGCGGGGCAACACGCATCGTCCTAGGACTAGGAGGGACAGCAACCACTGACGGTGGCACCGGAATCCTAGTCGCCTTAGGGGCCACGCCCATGGATAAGAATGGTCTAGCACTCAAGCAGGGAGGCGCAGCCCTCATTGATCTGGATTTCTTAGACACAGCCCAACTCAATATCCCGGCCGCTGCGATGGATTGGGTGCTATTAAGCGACGTCACTGCACCTGCTATCGGACCTCAAGGCGCGGCTTCCCAATTCGGCCCTCAAAAAGGCGCTTCCGAGGAAGACATCGCACAACTTGATGCCGGGATCGCCCAGCTCTGCAAGGTCTCAGGTGTCGACCCCGATACCGTGAGCATGGGGGCCGCAGGTGCCTTGGCAGTGGGTATCACATGGCTATCAGGCATAGTTCACGGAAACACTGATCATGTACGCATCCTGCCAGGAGCACGCATTGTCGCGCAGTCACTAGGCCTTGATTCCCTAGCAGAGCACGCAGATATCCTTATCACCGGCGAGGGAGCTTTCGATGCCCAATCGACCAAAGGAAAAGTGGTAGGAGCGGTCCTAGACCTCAGCGGGAAAAATACTCTACCCGTCATCATCGCAGGTAAGTTCTCTGACGATGCACCTCAAGGAACGCTCCCTATCCAACTCGCTCCTATCAACGAGGTCGCTTCTACTCAGGATCAACTCACCCGCGCCGGTCGTTCCGTGGTCAGGTCCTACCTCAGGATTTCAAGCGACCACGGGTAAGGAGTGGTCTGTTCAAAAGCCTGTTCATCCTGCAGAGCAAGGACATCGCGAGGAAGATCCGCAAGCGGGGTAAAAACATGTGAATACGTCATCGCTAGCTCATTGAGCGAACCGCTTACTCCGCTTACGTCAATGGAGAATCGCTGAACGTTAACATCATCTTCCGATGTTTCTGTTGATTCTCCCTCACCCTGTTCCGATTCACAGTCTCTCTGCTCCCGCAATATTTGCCGTAGCTGATCTTCCAATAACGGATCAACATGGGGATGTGGATCGTGCGTAACATCCGCCGAAATAATCTTGCCATCGCGGATAAGAAGCTCGTTGAGCCTGCGCACCCGCTTGGTCATATACGCTGCATTTTCACTGTCTATCAGACAATCAAACTGAATCGTAGGCATATTGCAAGAGTAGCTAATATTCTAAAGAGCTATGAACGCGCAGATGTATTCACGGCCAACCCCGATCGTGACTATGGCAGACGGAACAATCAAACAGGTGAATCCCTTCTCCGGCACCCAAGTCTGGACGGTACCGGGGCGAGCCAACCGCCCCTTGACACATCTGCCAGCGGATATTCACAAACTTACTTATCAAGATCATGTTTCTACCTGTGCCTTTTGCTCAGATCGTCAAATAGAAACGCCTCCGGAAAAAGCACGAATGGTCCAAAGTTCTGTCAAGAAAAATTCTGACTGGGAAATCCTGCGGGGCGTGGGCGCTGAGGACCTATACGCCACAACGGCAGCATTTCGACGAGTGCCCAATTTATTTGAGATTGTCTCCTATGACTACTGGCACGATAACTACGACTATTCTTTAGACTCCGAAACCCAAGCCCGCATGGAACGCTACATAGCATCAGACTTGGGCAGGAAACATGTGCTAGAGATTATAAAAACCAAACGTAAAGCCGCCGGCAACGCCGTATCTACGGATTATCCCGAAAACGAACTCTTAAAAGACGCGTCCGCTTTCTTCGGCGGTGGACATGACGTGATCATAGCCCGGCGCCACTACACCGACGATGCTACGCACAGTGATCAGCCAGCATCTGCTGGCACTCTCACGTATGAGGAGCACGAGGCTTTTATACGTTTCACTATAGATTCGCTTCGCGACCTCTACTCTCGCAACCGATACGCACCCTACGTTGCAGTTTTCCAGAACTGGCTCAAGCCCGCCGGTGCTTCTTTTGACCACTTGCATAAGCAATTGGTCGCTGTCGACGAACGCGGCGTGCACTCTGAGATGGAAGTGCAGAAGTTACGCCAAAACCCAAATATGTACAACGAATGGGCTGTAGATTTCGCCGCCATGCACAATCTCGTGATTGCAGAAAATGACCACGCCATATGTTTTGCGGGATTTGGCCATCGCTTCCCAACCCTTGAGGTGTTCTCAAAATCGGCCGTCTCTGAACCATGGCTACAATCATCAGAAGAAATTCGAGACATGAGTGACCTCGTGCACGCGTGCCATGCCGGAGCAGGACCACAAGTCCCCTGCAATGAAGAATGGCACCATAAACCAGTTGACGTAGATATCCCCATGCCGTGGCGAATCATGATCAAGTGGCGGGTATCCACGCTCGCGGGTTTTGAGGGCGGGACAAAAATCTATCTTAATACGCTCTCTCCATGGGACGTGAGAGACAGAATTGTCCATGAGCTCTACAGTCTCCGCGATCAAGGTCGCATCTCCCCTAACATCCGAATTGCTACGGAATGTGCAGTTCAGCGTAATAGCTTGAAGTACAATGTCGCGCTGCATTAAATAGACTCTCAAGATCCCCCCTACCTCTCGGATAGATATCCAGCGTTTTTATCTCATCAATTTGCAAGAATCGGGGGGATATTTGCTATTGTCCGCACGGCTTTCTTTATGGTGGAAGACATGGATATCGCTGAATTTTTAGCTTCCTCTACAACCGACCTCAGCTGGCAAAAGGATTTTTACCAGTGGATGCATTCCCATCCCGAACTCTCTGGGTGGGAACGGGAGACCTCTGCAAAAATTCAAGAAAAACTTACTGAATTTGACTGCGACATTATCTCATCGATCGGTGGACACGGGGTTGTAGCGATCTTTAGTAACGGCGAAGGCCCGTGCGTTCTTGCTCGTGCCGACTTTGACGCGCTTCCGGTGGAAGAGACCACAGGCGTAAGCTTTGCTTCTCGTCGCATAGATACTTCCGGGGAATCACCGGTTCCGGTCATGCATGCCTGTGGGCATGACATGCATACCACCGCATTACTGGGGGCTTGTGCGCTTATCGACGCCCACCGCTCGCACTGGTCAGGCACGTTTATTGCCCTCTTTCAACCCTCCGAAGAAAATGGAGCTGGTGCTGAGGCGATGGTTGCAGACGGGCTAGTAACAAAAATCCCCCGTCCCGACGTGTGCTTTGCCCAGCATATCGTGCCAGGCCCTGCTGGAGTAGTTATGTCCAAACCAGGCGCAGTTCTCGCAGCATGCGATTCTATAGAAATACGGATAGAGGGAAAGAGCGCTCACGGGTCAATGCCCCATAACGCGATTGATCCCACATATATCGCAGCCATGATTGTTATTCGCCTTCAAGGCATCGTGGGCCGCGAGATCGCTCCCCAAGACTTTGCGATTGTCTCTGTAGGAACTTTGGAGTCAGGCCACTCTAACAATACGATCCCTAGGAATGCCCGGATTGTGTTGAATTGTCGCATGTATAGCAACGAGGTCCGACAAAAGCTTTATGCTGCTATCGAACGTGTAGTGCATGCGGAATGCGCGGCATCTGGAGGAACTGTCCCTCCTACTTTCCGCTATTTCGCTCATGGTCCGCTTACAGAAAACGATCCCCATGTATTCGCACGCGTACGAGCTAATTTTGATCAAGTATTTGGAACAGACTCTCGCACCGCAAGCCAGTGGACGGCATCGGAAGATTTTTCCAACATTCCGATGGCATTTAACTCCCCATATCTCTTCTGGACAGTAGGCGCCACACCTCGCAAGCAATGGGAAGAAGCAGAGAAGCTAGGAACCATCGAATCGGATATCCCGGTCAATCACATGGGTTCTTTCCTCCCCGATTATGTTCCCACTGTTACCTCCGCGACTAATGCCACAGTCACGGCTGTCCTTACGTATCTAGGACGTCAGTGATCCAACCGACAGGACTTGGCCCCAACAAGCGGGCCAAGTCTGTGTCTGTTTAGTGCTATTACCCTATAAATGATTCCAGCAAAGGGGGCTAGCACGGGGTTTTTCAATGCTCTTCCCAAAAATCTCAACCCACTATTGCGCCCACCGCTTTCCAGAATGCTCGCTATAGCGTTTGCCCCCTGATACCAAGAATTGTTAATCCGAGCCACTGCTGAATGGCTAATGTTTTTCCCAACATAAGAGGCACCAGGCGTAGCCGGAACTATATGCGTGCCTGGACAGAGTCGGCTCAAAACACCTGCGCTTACCTGACAAAATCCACAGTCGCGATCAAAATAAAATTCCAGCTTCACTGCTTCATACCTCTTAATTCTTCTTGTCTGGTGTAAGGCGTTGAGTCCTACCTGCTAATAAAACCTCATTGGCGTAGTGCTCATCCATCCCCATCGTGTATCCGGGCGATCTAAGAAACAGCTCTCTAGAACCGTCTGTCTATTCAGGGCGTCGTATAGCTACGTCTTCTGTTATCCACATATAGGATATGGAGGGTGAATCGCGCAAAGAAAATGTGCAGCAATCTTTTTTAAAAGGTCAGGAGTTCTTTAATGAACAAACACCACCCACTCGAGCAGACTGAAAATATTTCAGCTTTTGCTGACAACATCGGTGGACACGTCCGTAGTGCTTCCGGCTCTTCTCCTCAGGCAGCAACCGATAGGAAGTTCTGGTTCGGACTGTCTAACTCCGTTATGGAGCAGCTTGCCGATAACTGGGCAAAAACCGTAGAAACATATTCTGCTACACGTCAACAGCATTATTTTTCTGCAGAGTTCCTCATGGGACGAGCCTTGCTCAACAACCTCACTAACCTGGGTCTTGAAGAAGACACAAAGGAAGCTGTACGGCTACAGGGACACGAGCTATCTGATGTGCTGGAAGCCGAAAACGATGCGGCTCTGGGCAACGGTGGGCTAGGCCGCCTCGCTGCTTGTTTCCTTGATTCCTGCGCCACACAGAATCTTCCGGTTACCGGTTACGGATTGCTCTACCGTTATGGTCTTTTCCGTCAGACCTTTGACAATGGGTTCCAGACTGAACACCCTGATGCGTGGCGAGAAGACGGATATCCTTTTACAATTCGCCGTGATGACCAACAACGCATCGTCACTTTCGACGACATGGTTGTGCGGGCCACTCCTTATGACATGCCTATCACGGGCTATGGAACAGACAATGTGGGAACTCTACGGCTGTGGAAATCTGAGCCTCTCGAAGAGTTCGACTATGACGCTTTCAATTCCCAGCACTTCACTGATGCCATCGTCGAGCGCGAGCGCGTCATGGATATCTGCCGCGTTCTTTACCCCAATGACACAACATACGCCGGAAAAGTTCTGCGCGTGCGTCAGCAGTATTTCTTTGTGTCTGCGTCCTTACAGCAAATGCTTGATAACTATATCCAGCATCATGGTGATGACGTCCGCGAGTTCCATAAGTACAACAGTATCCAGCTCAACGATACCCACCCCGTGTTGGCCATTCCTGAGCTGATGCGTTTGCTTCTCGACGAACACGGCCTCTCGTGGGACGATGCATGGAAGGTAGTCCAAGGCACTTTTGCTTACACTAACCATACGGTTCTCGCAGAGGCTCTCGAGCAGTGGAATGTTTCCATCTTCCAGCAGCTGTTCTACCGCGTCTGGGAAATCACTGCGGAGATCGACCGTCGATTCCGCGAGGATATGCAGCAGCGTGGGCTTGATCAAGCCCAAATCAACTACCTTTCCCCTGTGCATGACGGCAATGTCCACATGGCATGGATCGCCTGCTACGCAGCGTTTTCTATCAATGGCGTGGCTGCGCTGCACACCGAGATAATCAAGGCAGACACTCTCAAAGAATGGCATGATCTTTGGCCAGAAAAATTCAATAATAAAACCAATGGCGTTACTCCCCGCCGCTGGCTAAAGATGTGTAATCCACGCCTTTCCGAGCTTCTTACACGTCTATCTGGTTCAGACGCATGGGTCACCGACCTTTCCGAGCTGAAAAAACTCCGGGCTCATATCGATGATGAAGAAATTATGAAGGAGCTCTTGGAAATCAAGGCCGAGAACAAAAAAGATTTCGCCGCATGGGTCAAAGATCGCGAAGGCATCGAGATCGACCCAGAATCCATCTTTGACACCCAAATCAAGCGACTCCATGAGTACAAGCGTCAGCTCCTCAATGCTCTTTACATCATCGACCTTTACTTCCGTATTAAAGAAGACGGCGAGGTCAATGTTCCTCCGCGCACCTTCATCTTTGGCGCAAAAGCCGCACCAGGGTACATCCGGGCTAAAGCCATCATCAAGCTCATTAATACCATTGCGGACCTAGTAAACAACGACCCCGAAGTCTCCAAAATCATCAAGGTCGTTTTTGTGGAAAATTACAACGTTTCCCCCGCCGAGCACATCATCCCCGCTTCTGACATATCGGAACAAATCTCCATGGCAGGTAAAGAGGCTTCGGGCACATCAAACATGAAATTCATGATGAATGGTGCGCTTACCCTCGGTACCCTTGACGGCGCCAATGTTGAAATCCTTGACTCTGTTGGTGCGGAAAACGCCTACATCTTTGGCGCTAAGAACGAGGAACTCCCCGAGCTTAAAACTCGCTATAACCCTATGGGAACCTATGAAATGGTCCCGGGACTAAAACGCGCCCTGGATGCGCTTATCGACGGCACTCTCAACGACGATAATTCCGGTTGGTTCCACGATCTCAGGGGATCGCTTCTCGACGGCAACGGCTGGGAAACCCCCGACATCTACTACGTCCTAGGCGATTTCTCTGCGTATCGCGAGACTCGTGACGCCATGGCAGCGGATTATGTCATTGATCAGTTAGCCTGGGCGCGCAAATGCTGGATAAATATCTGCGAATCAGGGCGTTTCTCCTCTGACCGAACCATTTCTGATTACGCAAAAGAAGTGTGGACCATCGAGCCAACCGCTATCGCATAGCCATTATTTGTTTTTCTAAACAGCCACGATCCCCAGCTCTTACATGCTGGGGTTTTGTGTTTTTGCAGGTCAAAAGGTTCTATCTTTTAGGGTTGGTCTAAATTTTTAGTTTCTCTAGCATCTCTTAGAATTCTTGCGGACGAATGAGGAATGTGAGTGAGAATTGACGGCGTTCCATGGTCAGCTCCTGGCATTTTACGTGGATTTATAGGTTGATTTGATTTTCTGCATGAGTCACGATAGTTTTTAAATCTCGTGAGCCATTCAGTTTCTTATCAGAAAAGCGCACCATCTTTCTCAGGAACTGACATTCACGAACGGAAATTTTATGTTTTGCATCACACTCCAATCCGTGGAGGCTTAACATTCCGTAATACCGAATAAAGACCCGCTGTCAACCACTTCAGAGCGACAGCCACGACCTCGCAGAGAAAGATTGATTCATGACCGCAAAACGATTCCAGATGAGCCGGAAAAAGATTTCTATCATCGCCGCAGTGCTCGTTGTGATCATCGCTGTAGCACTTTTTGTTTTCAAACCGTGGTTGCTCTTCATTGACAAGAAGGTCGAAGACCAGCTTCCTACTGCGATCTCTTCCCAGAGCTCT
This sequence comes from Corynebacterium pseudotuberculosis, assembly GCF_002155265.1. Classification (NCBI taxonomy): domain Bacteria; kingdom Bacillati; phylum Actinomycetota; class Actinomycetes; order Mycobacteriales; family Corynebacteriaceae; genus Corynebacterium; species Corynebacterium pseudotuberculosis. The sequence continues at coordinate 1,370,597 of NZ_CP021251.1, read as the reverse complement.
ACCCAGACCACTCCATCTTCTGGTGATGCCATGGAGCGTACGGATAAGATGATGGCAGAAAACGCCGCGCAGCACCGCCAGGGTACTTTCATCTCCCACGAGCACAAGACAAGCGGCAAGGTTGATCTGATCGTAGACTCCGATGGTAAAAAGAAGCTCGTACTTAGCAACCTCTCCACCTCCAACGGTCCAGATGTTCACGTATGGCTGAGCAAGGGCCCTGTTATTGAGGGCCAGGACGGCTGGTTTGTAGCCAAGGACCACGAGCACTTTGACGTTGCTCCTATCAAGGGTAACCAGGGTAACCAGGTATACAACCTCCCGGACAACATCAACTTCTCTGATTGGAAGTCCGTAACCCTATGGTGCGAAGCTTTCAATGTTTCCTTCGGCGCTGCTGAGCTCTCCTAGGTAACCATTTAAAAAAGGGAAGGGATCTTTTACGGATCCCTTCCCTTTTTGCACGCGTTAATGCTTATACATGCGTTTTCTCGCCCAACAAGTGCACATGAATCATGTTGGTATTACCGGAAATTCCCGGAGGGGTACCGGCGACAAGCACAATCATGTCATCACGATGATAAGCCTCCATACCCAAGAGCTGGTCATCAATCTGCTTCATCATGTCATCAGTATCTTTAACCTCGGGGGTCAAAAATGTCTCTACTCCCCAGGTCAAAGCCAACTGCGAACGAACTGCCTGGTTTGGTGTAAAGACCAGTAACGGAAGCCGCGAGTGCAAACGAGCAACACGCTTAGCGGTGTCTCCCGAGGAGGTGAAAGCAACCAGAGCCTTAGCATTAAGACGCTCAGCAATGTCTCGTGCGGAATAAGACATCACTCCACGCTTAGTACGAGGGATATGCGCTAAATCAGGCACTTTTCCATCAGTTTCAGCATAAGAAACGATACGAGACATCGTACGAACAACATTATGAGGATCGATTCCCACAGAGGTTTCACCGGAGAGCATCACGGCATCGGCTCCGTCAAGGACGGCATTAGCCACGTCTGAAGCCTCGGCGCGAGTCGGACGCATATTTTCGATCATGGAATCAAGCATCTGCGTAGCCACGATGACTGGCTTTGCATTCTCGCGAGCAATCTGAATTGCACGCTTTTGGAAGAGCGGTACCTGCTCAAGCGGACACTCCACACCAAGATCGCCACGCGCAATCATAATGCCGTCAAATGCCAAGACGATCGATTCCAGGGCATCCATCGCCTCAGGCTTTTCCAACTTGGCGATAACGGGGCATCGACGTCCCTCTTCATCCATAATCGCATGGACGAGCTCAACATCCGCTGGCGAGCGAACAAAAGACAAAGCGATGATGTCAACGCCAAGGTTGATGGCAAAGCGCAGATCATCAATATCTTTCTCCGATAGCGCCGGAACCGAAATATCCATTCCGGGAAGAGAAACTCCCTTGTTATTGGAGACAGGGCCGCCTTCAATAACTTCGCAAACAACATCGTTGCCTTCAACGCCTACGCAGCGCAGTGCTACCTTGCCATCGTCGACAAGCAAACGATCGCCGGGCTTAGCGTCTTTGGCTAGATTCTTATACGTCGTAGAAACACGATCATGGGTTCCTTCAACGTCTTCAACCGTAATGCGAACAATCTCTCCATTTGCCCACACAGTTGCACCCTCGACAAACCGCCCGAGGCGAATCTTCGGCCCCTGAAGGTCAGCGAGAATACCGACTGCTTTACCTGTTTTATCGGTTGCTTCCCGTACCCACTTATAGTTTTTCTCGTGGTCCGAATGATCACCATGTGACATGTTCATTCGGGCGACGTTCATGCCATCCTGAACTAAGCGCAGGATTCCATCTTCACTGGCCACTGCTGGGCCAAGAGTACAAACAATTTTTGTGCGACGTTCCATAACTTAAACCCTAATCCCGAATAGTGCATCCTGCTAGCGGCTTCTGTCTCCGTACCCCACAATTTTTTCATCGCACCTGGTCTCTTCTCCACTAAAAACATAGAAAACAGACATTATCGGGCTTATTCGGGCAGTTTAGGTCAAGCTGAAAATTTTTCGCGATTTCCATCACAAAGAGAACTAACAAGCAGCAAACATAAAAAGAGCAGCCGGATACGTCGGCTGCTCCTCGAAAAAACTACTCGGTTAGGAACTTTGTAATTTACTAGAATCCTGCGATTCAACAGCTACTTTGGCGTTTTCTTCCCCTGTGCTTCGTTCTTTCCGCGACAACACAATAAAAACGATAACTGAGAGAGCAAAGACCACAGCAGAAACAATGATATTGATGCGTAGGCCGAAAAGATGCGTTGCTTCATCCACACGCATGGTTTCAATGAAGAATCGGCCTAAGGTATAGCCTGCAACATACAAGGCAAATATCCGACCACGGTTGAGGGAGAACTTCTTATCTGCCCATAGCAAGAACAAGAAGACCAGAACATTCCATATCAATTCATAAAGAAATGTCGGATGAACAGTTGCGATAACTTCGCCGTTCGAGTGTCCGGTAAGAGGAGCAAATTTTCCGTCGGCGTCCACTCGATAATAAATTTCTAGTGCCCATGGCACAGATGTTTCCGCCCCATACAGCTCTTGATTAAACCAGTTGCCCAGTCTGCCGATCCCCTGTGCTAAAACAATGCCGGGAGCCATCGCGTCAGCAAAAGGCGCAAAAGAAACATGCTTTGCTCTTAGATAAAAATAGACACAGACTGTCCCTAGGAAGACCGCGCCCCAAATACCGAGACCACCGTTAGTAATCTTGAATACATCAATCGGATTGCAATCATCACAAAAATACTTCTGGTGATCCGTTATCACATGGTAGAGGCGTCCACCGATCACACCAGAGATCATCGCTACGATCGCGGCATCAACCACCACGTCTGAGTTGCCCCCGCGTTTAACGTATCTCTTGGAGCCTATCCACACAGCAATAATGAACCCAGTAATGATGCACAGTGCATACGCACGAATAGGTATCCCGGCTAGCATCCATACGCCCTGAGGCGGGGATGGCAGGTACGCCAAATTACTCACTGTCACCTTGAATAAACTCCAGTCGTCATTATTAACGGAACTTCCTTAGTCTGCCGTATTCCGCTCTATAACCCAACTATGTAAGGCAAATGTAGCCGTTTGCGTCATTCTTATCCTCGCGATGGACACGATGGATGTTGGCCTGCTGCCACCAACGAACGCGTCGCTTCGCACGGATCCGCAGCAGTAACAATTTTTTCTCCCACAACCACCGCGTCCGCACCAGAGGCAGCGTAATCCAGGAGTTCACGAGCATTGCGCACACCGGACAATGCAACTCTAATAACATCTGTGGGAAGTCCAGGAGCAATTTCTGCGAAGGCCAGGCGGTTGAGCGTCATCGTTGAGAAATCCCGGGCGTTTACCCCTATGATCTTCGCACCCGCTGCCACCGCACGCGATGCTTCCTCAGTATCCCGGACTTCTACCAGCGCTGCCATTCCCAGGGACTCGATTCTATCTATAAGCGCAATCATCCTGGCTTGGTCTAAAGCAGCTACGCGCAAGGGCACCATGTCCGCTCCATAACAGCGCGCCTCATGAATTTGATAGGGATCCACGATGAAGTCTCGGCACATTATTGGCACCGATATCACATTACGAATCTCAGCCATCTCAGATAATGAACCGTGGAACCTTCGCCGTTCCGTCTGACACGCAATCAAACTAGCGCCCCCGGCGACAAGTTCTTTTGCTAAGCCAACAGGAGAATTGATCTCTGCTAAAACGCCTTTATCTGGGGCAGCACGTTTAATCTCAGCGATCACGCCACAACCACTATTAAGAAGCGCCGCTATTGCATCCCGAGGCGGCTCGCAAGCACGCGAACGGGCTTTGATCTCTTTAAACGACACCACTGATTCTCGCGCAGCTACATCTTCAATGACGCCCGCAATAATCTCTTCGAAGACTGATGGCATAACCCGTCCCATTATCTTTAGAATGATCGTTTTTTAGGCTACTGGAACAACCTCCACTTGTGAAAATTGCCTGTTTCTTGGAGCTATTAACCATTGAGCATATTTCCCTAGAACCAAATAATCCTATCCACGACCTCTATCCACGGTGGGATCTATATCAGCGTCAATAGCATCCCATAAGACTCTGCCCGAATCAGGAGCGTCCTTTAGATCTTTATGTATCTTCTGTGAGCGCTCTTGTTTTCGCTCGTACCGATTTTTTCTCGCAGAGTCCTTTCCCGGATTCATAGCAAGCACCAATCCCCCAAACAATGCGATTGCGCACCCAATGATTGCTAAAGCAGCAGCAGGAGCATGCGTTGTAACCTGCATAATCTCTGACCATCCGGTAAGCGCAGCCCCATCTTTTTGATGTCCCGATGCCGATTCTGAGGTCAATAGTTTCAACACTCGTTCCCGATCTGGATCCGTTGTCATAAGCTGAATCGGGGACCACGCTCCTCCAGCCGCTGCAAGCCCTGAGATTATCCCTACTAAGCGGCGCCCAGAGCGTCGCAAAGCAAAGCTTGCTACACATGCAGCCAAGAGGACAAGAGCTACGGCGGTTGCCTCGGTACTCCACATAGCACCATTAATATTGAGGGATTTGCTGCCGGATTTATCGTCGTATGCTTCTACGCCCAACCATGCCATGCGTGACGCACCCCAGACCGCTAGTGCTCCAATCCCAATAAGGGCACTCGATTGCATGGGCTTAATCGCCATGGTGGTTCAACCTCTCTTTGAAAGTGGGATGTCGTCTTAGCAAGTTATAGCGCGCATAAACCTATAGCAGCTTGTCTGCATCAAAACAGGTTCGGTCTCCTGTATGACACGCACCACCATGTTGTTCTACCGTCATGAGAATAGTGTCTCCATCACAATCAAGCCTAAGCTCTTTTACTTTCTGGGTGTTACCTGAGGTAAGTCCCTTGATCCAATACTCTTGACGGGACCTGGAAAAATATGTTCCTCGACGTGTGGCAAGCGTATATGCCAGCGCATGTGAATCCATCCACGCCATCATTAAAACCTCGCCAGTTGTCGCCTGGACAACTGCCGGTATGAGCCCGGCATCATTAAATTTCACGCGTTGAAGTATGGACGCTTCAAGCTCAAAAGTACTTGGATCTGCGGTATTCATCTTAGGTAGCCCTCATTGTCAGTCTTTTGCGTTTTAATGTTGAAAAATTTTTCAACCACAAAATAAGGAATAATGTCGCTATTTGTTCGGGATAGAGCATTCGCGAACTTGAAAACCATCCCTAGCAATCGCTGCTTTTACTTCAGGGATTGTCACTTCACCGAAATGAAAAATAGAGGCCGCCAATACTGCGTCTGCCCCTGCAGCGACAGCCGGTGGAAAATGTTCGGCTGCCCCAGCGCCACCAGAAGCGATCACGGGAATACTCACCGTGGAGCGAACAAGAGTCAAAAGCTCAATATCAAAGCCTTGTTTTGTGCCATCGCCATCCATCGAATTTAAAAGTATTTCTCCCGCGCCCAACTCTTGTCCTTGACGAGCCCACTGCACAGCATCAATACCAGCGGATTTACTGCCACCATGGGTTGTCACCTCAAAACCAGAGGGCTGTGGGGTTCCGCCTTTAGGAATACGGCGTGCATCTACGCTAAGCACAATGCATTGTGCACCGAATCGCTGGGAGAGCTCACGAATCAGTTCGAGACGTGCAATGGCAGATGTGTTGATGCTTACTTTGTCCGCCCCTGCCCTTAAGAGTTGATCCACGTCCTCCGCGCTTCGGACACCTCCGCCCACTGTAAGCGGGATAAAAACTTGATCCGCAGTTTTTCTGACCACGTCAAGCATGGTTCCTCGTCCATCTTTGGACGCCGAAACATCCAGGAAGGTGAGCTCATCAGCGCCTTCTGCATCATACCGCGCAGCAAGCTCGACTGGGTCTCCTGCGTCTTTCAATCCGGCAAAATTCACGCCCTTGACCACACGCCCATTGTCAACGTCTAAACAAGGGATAACTCGCACTGCTACCGGCATTAGTGACTCCTTTTGCGGATGTAGACCACGTGTGTATTTCATGGAGACTATCGCACTTCTCTCCCACTTTTTCTATAACCGACTGCTCGCATCCCCCATCTGGCGTGCGATCTAGGCTAAGCAGACTACTGAGCCAACTTTTTAACGAAACTGATCAATGGCTCGTAGCAACAAAGCATGGGAGCGAGCAGAGCCTGCGACTACCCCTTGTGAGGCTGGAGTCCACTCCCCACCATCAAGATCCGTTACTTTCCCTCCGGCTGCACGAACCAGCATTACGCCAGCCGCGTTATCCCATATGTTGGGGCTAAGGGACAAGGAAGCATCGAAAATCCCTGCAGCGGAATAAGCTAGGTCGATACCTACAGAGCCGGTAATACGCGGGCGTAAATATGTTTCGGCCAGCACTCCTAGCAATCCCTGGCGCACCTCCGTGGGGAAACTCGATTGCACAGGCGAAGATATAGAAGAAAAACCCAGATGCGCAGCTACGCGTGGTGCATCTTCTAGAGGGCGTTGCGGCCGACCATTCATGTACAAAGGTGAGCCTTCAAACGCGCCAAAGCGTTGTCCGGTTGCGGGAACGCTAGTCAGTCCAAGGACAGGCTGGAAGTCCACGACGAGGCTAATAAGAATCGAACACATCGGATTTCCTGCAGCATAATTAGCGGTGCCATCAATGGGATCGACAACCCACATGGGTGTCCCCTGGTTGCCACCACATTCTTCTCCATAAACCTGGATTCCGGTCATTTGGGTTAGTGTCCGGCGTAGATGCTGTTCAATTCGAATGTCATATTCAGTGGCAAAGTCCCCTCGCTCTTTTATTAAAGCAGGGTCCGCACCTAGGCCATGGATAAACATTCTTTCTGCATCATCAAGAATTGCCTCGGCAATGTGATACAGCTCGCGCACATCGCTCATACAGCAGCCAGTGCCTCGCTCAGAGTAAAACGCCCCTCATAGAGAGCTTTTCCAATAATCGCTGAGTCAATTCCTTCGTCCTCGTACTGTGCAAGATCCAGAAGATCTGCGATAGTAGAGATTCCGCCAGAAGCAACGATTTTCCCCTCTGTAGCTGCGGAAACATCACGCAACAATTCAATATTAGGGCCAGCTAGAGTTCCGTCTTTGAAAACGTCTGTTACTACAAACCGCGAGCAACCTTGTGCATCAAGGCGCTCAAGCACTTCCCACAAATCTCCGCCGTCCGATACCCAGCCGTTGCCGCGCGTCCGCCATTCTCCATCGATGTTACGCACTGCGATATCGACGGCGATTCTGTCACCGTATTCCCCGAGGACTTTTCCGATCCATTCTGGATTTTCCAGGGCAGCTGTTCCAATGTTCACCCGAGCAGCGCCAGTATTTAGTGCTCTTTTTAATGAGTCATCATCACGGATTCCACCAGTCAGCTCCACCTTGATATCTAGTGTTCCCACCACTTCAGCCATCAAGTCATGATTTGTTCCCCGGTTGAATGCCGCATCAAGGTCCACAAAATGAAGCCATTGTGCACCTTGCTCTTGCCATTTGAGGGCTGATTGAACAGGCGAGCCATATGACTTTTCTGTTCCTGCCTCACCTTGATCCAAGCGGACAGCTTGCCCGTTTACAACGTCGACTGCAGGAAGAAGTGTGAAAGTCATAAACGCCAAGTTTAGCCATGAAAATACGATTCCCACCAACGTCAATTCAAAACATGATTGCCCCCGAAGAAATCAGAGAGTTCTCAACCAGTTCTCTAACAAATGAGCACCGGCATCGCCAGACTTCTCCGGGTGAAACTGCGTGGCCCATAGCGGGCCATTTTCTACGGCTGCTACAAAGCGGTCTGCGTCATGACTCGCCCACGTAACTAGTGGCGCCTGTGTTAAGCCATCCCCCTCAAACTCCCAGTTTCTCACTCCATAGGAATGCACAAAATAAAAACGCGTTGAGTTGTCCAACCCGGAAAAAAGTTCGCTTTCTTTTTCCATATCTACGGTATTCCATCCCATATGCGGCAGTACTTTCGCCTGAAGTTTTTCCACAGTCCCTGGCCACTCCCCGCAGCCTTGCGCCTGTATGCCATGCTCAATACCTTGCTCAAACATGATCTGCATTCCCACGCAGATTCCCATGACTGGACGCCCACCGGCTAGCCGTTGTCCGATCATCCGGTCTCCCTGGATTTCTCGCAGACCTTTCATACAAGCGGCAAAGGCCCCTACTCCTGGTACTAAAAGCCCATCAGCATTAAGGACTATCTCTGGATCACTAGTTACGGTTACTTCCGCACCTACGCGTTCAAGCGCCCGTTGAGCTGAGCGAAGATTCCCTGAACCATAGTCAAGCAGCGCCACTTTCTTCATGGTTCACCATACTAATGTGACCTAAGCAGCCATCTATGCAAGTGCTCGACGCTTACCCCTCTTTCGGAGGATTCGATCCCCTATCTCAGTGGCCAACCCGATGCTCACCAAAACAGAACCACCAGCAAAGGCCGCACTGTAACCATGTGTTGTGGCCACGATCCCCAAGATGATTGCCCCGATACCAGTGCCAGTATCAAACGAGGCATTCCAGACGGTTGAAGCTTGAGCTAATTTTCCGCGAGGAACCCGGAGAAACATTTCCAAAAGCGCCTCATTTTGCACCAGCCCAAAACCCGCGCCAAACAATAAGGCGGTAAAAATCAGCCATAACGCAGACCAGCCCTGTATAAGTACTATTACGATGCCGATTAATCCCATAGAAGATAAAAACAGACCAGGAATCATCGTGGTACCAGGACGCTGTAGCTTATCGGCAAGCGCCCCTGATATATAACGAAAAATCATCTGTGCACCACCGACAACAGATAGCATGACTCCTGCGATGGTTGCGCCAAGAACTGGATCCGTTTCTCTCACCGATGCTGGAAGAAAGCTAGATACTGCTCCGTAGCCCATAGAAACACTAGCCAATGCCACCGCAGGCACCACAGTGACTATTAAGCCTTTGGTTCGCGGTCTGCGATGAATGCGCTGACGAATCTGCCGGCGGGCCCGCGCAGGCACTGTATGCTTGGCCACTTTGATCGCTTGTTCCCGAGCCACGCTTATCACTTTGTTGCGACGGTTTTTGACCAGCTCTCGGGCATCATCCTCTTCAGTCCACACTTCGGTTTCAGCAGGTTGTCCAGGGTCTACATTGGGGATAGCAAAGGCCATCACGCCCGCAATAAGGGCAGCGAATCCGCCTACAATGAATACTGTGTTGAAGCCGATGCCGGCGTCGACAAGCAATAGCCCCAACGGAAGACATACCATCTGGGCACCGCCAACAAACAACCCGAGAATTCCAGAAGCTTTACCAAGTTTTCCCGGCGGCACTAGTTGGCCCACCAATGCATATTCTGCAACGCATAAAGCCCCAAACCCCACGCCGCGTATGCCAGCAACCACAAGTACTGAGACAGGATCCATTGCTACGACGTACCAAAGGGCGGGGATACCCAAAAGCAACGCAGCAACCACCATCACTTTGCGATACCCGAAACGCATTAATGCTGCGTTTGTACACAGTTGAGTTAACACGGTAACCGCCATAAATACAGCTGTGGTGGCACCTGCTAACGCATCCGATCCCCCACCTGCGATAACCGCCAATGGGATCACCGGAAGCATGAGCGAAAAGGCAGCAAAAGCTGCGGCCACAGCGATAATTGTGGGTAGGAAACCTGTGATTTTAAGGATCGGCTGGTCAACTTCACGATCTAGTGTCGGTAGTTGTTGTACCGTTACGGCATTTCCCCCATCACTTATTTGCGCTTTTTTATCTCCTACTATTCTTGATCCCTCCTATTAAACTGATCGATACGTAGTTGTTTCTCGTATGGAAACACTTCGTATTTCTTAGTTTTAATGCAAACGAGTAGACAGTGAAGAACCCGACCGCTACCTAGAGCTCTGTCCCTCTTCTATGTACGCTCTTTGTGCTTAGTTGAGTCAATACAAGCTCACAGCCCACGCGATTCCGCCGGCTATCGCGGCCAACGCACAAGCCCCCAAGGCCACAGCTAAAAGAGTGTTTTTCGCTTTAAAAGCAGACCACACACCACCGACCAATAATCCAGCAACCAAAAACAGTACGTAGGACACCAGATAGTCTCCTGTAGTGGCCGCAGCAAGATACGTTTCTGGATGCTTCACTGCTACAACGCCCCTTTAGTAGATGGAATACCCTGTAACCGGGGATCTGGCTCAGTAGCATGGCGGATTGCCCTGGCCACGGCCTTAAACTCAGCCTCCGTTATATGATGAGGATCACGGCCATATCGGCAATTCACGTGCAGAGTAATGGCGGCATTAAGTGCTAGAGACTCAAAAAAGTGCCGGTTGATAACAGTGGGATAGTGACCGCCAACAACAAAGTGCGCCATATAATCAGGCTCGCCATTCATGACAAAATAAGGGCGCCCCGAGAAATCTACTACTGCCTCGCACAGAGTCTCGTCCATAGGAAGTTGGAAAGATCCAAAACGACGAATCCCTCGTTTATCGCCCACAGCTGCACGTAGGGCTTGCCCCAATACGATCGCAGTGTCTTCGACTGTGTGATGAGCATCTATGTGAGTGTCTCCTGTAGCGGAAACAGTTAAGTCAAAGGCACCATGTACACCGAATGCTGTAAGCATATGGTCCAAAAAAGGCACCCCGGTATTCACATCAACGTGCCCGCTACCGTCAAGGTCAATGGTGACTGTGATGTTTGATTCACTAGTGGTACGAGTCACCGTTCCAATTCTGGAGGCTGCAGCCATCTCAATATCCTTTATCCGTTATCAATGCAAGGAAAATCATCCCTATGTGCACTAAATCTTTTAGTCTTATACCTATTGTATTGGGAATATACTGAGCCAAACGTTTTCCTGTTGGCTACTCCTTGGGAATAATTCCGTTGGTATGAGCGACTTGGCGCGCCGCTTGGATGAAAGAATCGTTTTCCGAGGGAAGCCCGATGGTAACGCGAAGATAGCCAGGTACGCCCACATCTCGAATGAGAACATTATGGTCTAAGAATTCCTGCCACGCGGCGTGCTGGTCTTTAAAAGAGCCAAAGAACAGAAAATTAGCTTGACTCGGTACCACGTTAAAGCCACAAGCGGTCAAAGCATCTTGTACGCGCTCCCGTTCTCGCACCAATATGTCCACCGTTGCAAGAGTGTCTTTACTGTGTCTTAATGCCACTAATGCCGCGGCCTGGGAAAGAGACGACAAGTGATAAGGCAAGCACACCAACATAACAGCTTCTATGAACGCAGGTGAAGCGACAAAATAACCGAGTCTTCCACCCGCAAAATCAAAAGCCTTACTCATCGTTCGAGAAACCACGATGGTATCCGGGTATTCCGCAATCAAAGTGGTAGCGCTAGGAGCATCCGAGAATTCTGCATATGCCTCGTCCACGATGACAATCCCGGGCGCTGCATCTGCGATGCTGCGAATATCCTCAAGTGAGGTGACGTCACCCGTAGGGTTATTGGGCGTAGTTATAAAAATGATTTCAGGCGAGTGCTCCTCGATAGCCCGAAGCGCGGCATCCATATCAATGCGAAAATCCGCTCCACGAGGGCATGAAACAAAAGCAGTATGCGTCCCCTCTGCCAGGAGGGGGTGCATAGAATAGCTCGGTTGGAAACCTAATGCTGTGCGCCCTGGTCCTCCGAAAGCCTGCAGAAGCTGCTGCAATACTTCATTTGAACCATTCGCTGCCCACACATTTCTGTAAGAGAGCTCGGTTCCTGTGCGGTCAGTAACGTACTGAGCCAGCGCAGCCCTAAGATCCAGAGAATCACGCTCAGGATATCTATTAAGTGACCGCGTTTGTTCAGCAATTGCATGCGCCAGTTCTTCGATCAAGGCATCAGAAGGAGGGTAGGGGTTTTCGTTGGTGTTAAGCCGAACCTCTACCTCCAATTGCGGAGCTCCGTACGCTGATTTTCCACGTAATTCCGGGCGGAGCGGAAGATCATCCAAACTAATCTCTGACATATGCTTCAGGTATTTCTCTCATATATTAGGGGGAATAAGTGCTTTGCTGGGTCTCAACGCCTTAGGCGAGGACTCAAATTTGCTCTGCAATGAGGTTTTCAAATCTGGAACGAATAGCTTCTCCATGTGCAGGAAGCGCCTCTGCGTTGGCAAGCGCAACGATAGTATCCGAAATACCCTTTAAGGCGGTCTCATCATATTCAATGAGATTCACCGCGCGAAGGAACGTATGTGTGGAAAGCCCTGAGCTGTAACGTGCGCTCCCCGACGTCGGAAGAACGTGATTAGAACCTGCCGCATAATCTCCAAGCGGAACCGGTGAAAAGCCTCCGACAAAGATAGCGCCTGCGTTGCGTATCTTACGAGCGTCCTCTTGGGCATTCGCTGTATGAATCTCCAAGTGCTCTGCCGCATAGGCATCGGCGACAGTAAGTGCGGTCGCCATATCGTCGACAAGCACAATGCCCGATTGTTTTCCTTGGAGGGCCTGTACAACCCGGTCTGAATTACGCGTAATTTCAAATCGAGACTTCACTTCAGCATTCACGCGTTCTGCGAGGATCTCAGAATCCGTGATCAACACCGAGGCGGCTAAAACATCATGCTCCGCCTGGCTAATAAGATCGTATGCTATCCATACTGGGTTAGCGCTCTCATCAGCTACGATGGCAATTTCAGTTGGCCCAGCTTCTGAATCAATACCAACTACACCATTGACCAGGCGTTTGGCCGCAGTAACAAAAATGTTACCGGGGCCAGTAATCATATCCACAGGCTCCAACCCCTCGGAATCATCGCCATAGGCTAGCAGTCCTACCGCCTGTGCGCCCCCAACCGCCCATACTTCAGCAACCCCCAGCAATTTCGCAGCGGCGAGAATCGTCGGATGAGGCCAACCACCAAAGTCAGCTTGAGGTGGCGAGGCCACAACTAAAGACGTAACGCCAGCCTCCTGCGCGGGAACTACGTTCATAACAACGCTTGAGGGATACACCGCATTACCACCCGGGACGTATAGCCCTACGCGTTCAACAGGAAGAAATACTTCTGTAACAATGGCCCCCGTATCAAGCTTTGTCGCATGTTCCTGCGGCTTTTGATCAGCGTGCACTTTGCGCACTCGAGCAATCGCTTCTTCGAGCGCCTGCTTTACCTCAGGAGACAAAGACTCCAGAGCAGCATCAATCACGTCTTGAGGAACCCTCACGCTTGCTGGCCTAACGCGATCAAATTTTTCACCAAAATCAAGGGCTGCCTGGGCTCCGTGTTCTTGGATCTTATGCAGAACTGGCTCAACAATATGTGTTACGGAGTTAACGTCAGTGCCTCCGCGTGGGAGGGCACGACGGAGTTCACTAGTAGTAGGGGCATGTCCGCGTAGATCGATCAGGCTCAGCATTGTTGCTCACACTTCCGTGGGGAACGTCTTCTTCCGTATGCGTTTAAAAAGACAACGCTTCCACCGTAATTTCGCGTGGAAACATCACCCTCACACATTCTCACATTATATGCGGGAAACGGAATTATCTTCCGTCTACCGTCTTAGAGACATTCAAGCATGAGTAGGTAGCTTCGCATAGACTCTTCCCCCGAAAATGGAGCTAATGCTCCCCCTCCTAAGCCGGCCCTCTGAATCAATGACTCTAACGCAGAAGCCCTCGCAGCTTTTACTTATGACCAATGCGCGGACTACTCTTTTCCAAGTATCGGTACTCGTACATAATGTTGTGCCTCCTGCTGCTGAGATCTACGGCATCAGATTTTCACAATATAAACAGGAAGAAAGGAGCCCTCGCGTGAAGAATCACCGACCTTCAGAGGGCTCGCGCCCTTCCAAGGATCCAGACTTTAATAAAAAACGTATCCGCTCCGTCACAACGTCGCGTGTGTCTCAAATACTCAACGAGCTCGGTTACAATCTGCATACCATTCCAGCTATCAATGGCGATATTCTGGAAATTCCGTGGCCTGAACATAGTGTTTTTGTGAGCTTACGCGGCGGCTCCGACCCCCTCATCATCGTTGATGCCAAGACTTCCGGTGTGCTCCCCTTGCATTGTTTTAGCGAGGTAGCTGCTGCCGTTACGTTATGGAATGGCGAGAGAGTCAGTCCTATTGCGCGTATTAGTTACTCCCCCGATTCCCATCTACAACTGGCATTTCGGTCAGCCAATTCCGCAGCCATCGGGGCCACAGACCTACAACTCGCAGAATTTTTAGAGCTCGCCTGCGATGCAACGCTCTTAGCTGTCAACTGGTTCTTGGAAAAACTCCCTGAGTTAACGGCCTCAACCACTCCCCCTCAATCCCCCTTTGACGATATTGAGGTAAGTCCGGATACCGCCGCACTTTTTGACGTCCCCTCTGCTGTAACCATGGAAAGAATCACCTCCATCATGTCCGAGGTGTCTAATGCATGGAATGAGCGTGCACTCTTGCCCACAGGCGAGTGGCATGCCGATATCGAGTTTGGTTGTTCTCTAGAGTCTGGTCCTACGATTCTCTGTTGGGGAGTATGGGACTCTGGACTCAGCGCTGAACGCGAATTCAGCCGAGTATTCATGCTATGTAACAGGTGGAACGAAGAAAGCGTTGATTCTAAAGCTTTTGTTTCCACCACCGCCCACAATTCATTGAGCATTCGAGTGGAATCGACAGTAGACGTTGGTGGAGGCCTCAACGACGTACAACTCGCCGCCCACCTAGAGCAAGCTTTCTCCGCCATCTTCGTGTGCGTTCGAACACTTAAAAGCCCTGGTTTCGGGCTTTACGACGTCCCACCCGGACCAGAGTATCTTTAAGCAGCAAGCTGCTTAGTCTTGTGATACCGCCGATTTGTCAAAGTCCTCAACATCGGCCTCATCAATGTTGAGGTACATGCGGCACCAATACACAGCCATTCCAACAAAAACCGGTGCTAAGCGCGCAGCAATGCCAGGAGACAGTGGAGGAATAAAGGAGATACTTTCTCCTATGTGAAGTTCTTTTGCCCTTCCTACTCCTGAGACCAGCCCTGAGACAAGATCTCCCACAAACAAAAACACTCCCTCACCAATAAAAATCCACGTTCCAAACCATAACAACAGCGCCACACCGCGCCTATGCGGACTGAGTTTTAGGAGAGAAATAGCCAACACCACGGCCACCAAACTGGTGATCCCTACGAACTGTGCAAAGGAAATAAACTCAACGTTTTCCCCCGGCATTAGTTGTAGCCCGCCACCTTCTGCCAGGATCGCATCATATCGGGGCCGAATCACCGGCCACAATGCGCCTAAACCTGCATAAATGCAAACAATAGCAACCACTAGAGCTGAAAAGTTTCCAGTCTTCTCTGAAACCTTCCACTTAAGTTTTGCTCGTTTTTCAGGCAAAGAGCCCCGAGCGTCCTTACTTTCCAGATCATTTCCTGTCCTGGTTACAGCGTCACTTGCATCATGTGCGTGCTCATCTGATGCAGAGATAAAAGATCCAGAATCTTGCTTAGGCATAGCAAAAGGCTACCGCCCAAACGAGCGGTAGCCCAATATCCCATTCCAACAGCGCCAACTATATTGTTCGGAGCCACTTGTTAAGGCTAATTCTGTGGAATTACTCGATTACTAGCGGCAGAACTTCCACTCGCCGTTTTCTCGTTCAAAGCGCTGGGTAGCAGTGTTGGTATCGCCGCCTGCAGTAGCCGTCACGCTTGCAGAGGCAATATTGCCGTTCACCTGAACAGAATCAACGTTATCAATGGATGGCTTTGCCTTGCGGTACTCTTCAAAATCATCGAGAGGAACGTCTGGGAACTGCGAAAGGTCAAACGCAGCGGGGCCGCCCTGCTCGTTGATCACGCGCTGACAGGTGTGTGCTGGCACATAACCAATGTAATCGCGGATGGTCTTTGCCCCATTGATTCCGCGCACTAGGTTCTCAATGGCTTGGCGATCCGCGTCGGTCGCTGGAGCACCACCGTCAATCGGCGGAACATTGTTGTAGGTTAGCTCTGGCATTGCCTCATTGACTGCTACAGGAGGCACATTATTTCCCTGATGAACAGGTTCAGGAGATGCTGGCGCAGGCTCTTCTGTAGAAGGCGCTGCGGCCGCTTCAGATGTCTCAGAAGCTGTGGTAGCAACTGAGGTAGAAGTCATAGCTGAGGTGGTCTCTTTTTCCTGGGAGTCACCCTCGTCACCGCACGCCGTCAAAACGAGCGCGCTCGATGCCGCCACGGCGATCGCAATCTTTTTAGCGCGGTTGACGTGAATTCGGTTAAACACAGTTTTAGATCTCCTATAAAGCGATAAACGCCACCACTTGAAGACTCAGCGGCGCCCTGTGAAAGCAATCGCAGACGGGCTGCCTGCGACAGGTTCAGAACATAAAGAACTTAGTATGACCTTAGCAAGGCTAGCAACCAGTTTTATAAGTAAGGGCTTGCAACACATAGGTCACGCATAACCCGATACCGGCAAACGGCGTCCTTGCGTAAGTTCACTATCGACGAAGCTACCCAAAAAAGCATCGCTATTTTTGAAATTCTTAGCTTTGCCGAACAAGAACTTTCTTTTAAGCGTAATCGACCAAAATTATAAATGCGTTACCCATTGTCATATCGCGTCAGGTACCTATTAGCTCCCACGACCGCTACTCTAGGGGTGTGCAATTGAGTAAGGACCTCATCATCACCGCTAGCCTTGAGATACTTGATACCTACGGGCTTGCGGACATGACGATGCGTCGATTAGCTAAAAAACTCGGGGTAGCGCCCGGCGCGCTCTATTGGCATTTTAAGAACAAGCAAACGCTTATCGACGCCACCGCACGGCGATTACTCGCTCCCCTTTTCCTTTTAGATCCAAATTCACCGCCTGCCACCGTTGCACACAAGGTTCGTGCAATCATGCTTGAGCATCGCGACGGTGCGGAACTTCTCAGCGCTGCGCTTACAGACGATGTTCTGCGCAAGGAAGTAGAGCAACGTATTAGACAGGCATTCGGTGAACATGCGTACTCACAACTAGTCGCCACAACGTTGCTGCACTTTATTTTAGGGTCAACGGTTATTGAACAAGCCGCTTTACAAAGAGCCGTTTTACACTACGGCACTGAAGTAACCCCGGATATTTCCGCCTCTGAACAGGAAAAACCGCAAAGCTTATGTAGTCACACACCTGAGGCTCAATGCGATCTAGAACAACAACGACATGCTTATGCTGCACAATTCACTGAAGGATTGCGGCTCATTATGGCGGGTCTAAAACAATTTACCAGCTAAAGTCAGTGACATGACTGACTCTCTTCCTTCGACCCAGCGGGAGATCTGGCCGGGCCAGAATTATCCTCTCGGCTCGAAATACGATGGCGCAGGCACAAATTTTGCTATTTTTTCGGATGTTGCAGAAAAAGTAGAGCTTTGTCTTATCCACGCAGATGGCCACGAAGAACGCGTTCCCCTCGATGAAGTCGACGCTCACATCTGGCACTGCTATCTCCCTGGAATTAAGCCTGGTCAGCGTTATGGGTACCGCGTTCACGGCCCTTATGATCCAGCCGATGGCAAACGCTGCGATCCCAGCAAATTGCTTGTCGATCCTTATGCATGCGCTTTTGATGGTGAATTTGATGGTCACCCATCGTTGTTTAGCTATGACGTAACCAACCCTGATGACCCACTCGGACGTAACACCGAGGACAGCCTCGATCACACAATGAAATCCGTGGTGGTCAATCCGTTCTTTGACTGGGGCGCAGACCGGGCGCCTCGGACGCCTTATAACGAGACCGTGATTTATGAGACTCATGTCAAAGGCATGACTATGCGGCATCCTGATGTTCCGGAGGCGCTTCGTGGAACCTACGCAGGACTCGCGCACCCTGCGATTATCGGTTATCTCAAAGATCTCGGTATTACTGCTATCGAGCTCATGCCTGTCCACCAGTTTTTACAAGACGATAGGCTCCGCGACCTCGGCCTGCGCAATTATTGGGGCTACAACACCTTTGGATTCTTTGCTCCTCAGCAAGACTATGCTGCAGCGCAAGAACCAGGTGGCGCCGTTTCCGAGTTTAAAGGTATGGTGCGTGCCTTCCACGAGGCTGGGATCGAAGTCATTTTGGATGTGGTTTATAACCACACTGCTGAAGGCAACCACATGGGGCCAACTATTGCTTTCCGCGGTATTGATAACGAGGCCTATTATCGGCTCGTCGATGGCGACAAAGCCCACTATATGGACTATACGGGCACCGGAAACTCCCTGAACGTACGCGATCCGCACCCGCTGCAGATGATTATGGATTCGTTGCGTTATTGGGTAACAGAAATGCACGTCGATGGTTTCAGGTTCGATCTCGCCTCAACACTCGCGCGTGAGCTTCACGACGTCGACCGCCTTGCTACCTTCTTCGATCTTGTGCAACAAGACCCCGTAGTATCTCAGGTCAAGCTTATCGCTGAGCCATGGGATGTAGGCGAAGGCGGCTACCAAGTGGGCAATTTCCCACCATTATGGACCGAATGGAATGGAAAATACCGCGACACTGTCCGTGATTTCTGGAGAGGCGAGCCCTCGACGCTTGGCGAGTTTGCGTCACGTTTGACCGGTTCTTCCGACCTTTATGCCAACAACGGTCGGCGTCCTACTGCATCTATCAACTTTGTCACAGCTCATGATGGGTTCACGCTCAATGACCTCGTGAGCTACAACGAGAAGCATAACGACGCCAACGGCGAAGATGGACGCGACGGAGAAAGCCATAACCGCTCGTGGAACTGCGGCGTTGAAGGGGACACGGATGACTCTGAGGTCCTGAGCCTGCGCGCTCGCCAACGCCGAAACTTTCTCACTACCCTGCTGCTAAGCCAGGGTACTCCCATGATCGCGCATGGCGATGAGATGGGGCGCACACAAAAGGGCAATAATAATGTTTACTGCCAAGACAACGAATTGGCTTGGATGAACTGGGATTTTGCCGATAAGAATAAAGAACTCCTGGAATTCACGCGACGATTAATCCGCATCAGAAACAACCATCCGGTGTTCCGTCGTCGTAGGTTCCTCGCAGGAGGCCCTCTCGGTGCGGACGTTCATGATCGCGATATCGCATGGCTGGTTCCCACCGGACAACTCATGGGCCAAGAAAACTGGGACTTTGCTTTTGGAAAATCCCTGATGGTCTATCTCAATGGCATGGCAATTAAAGAGCCAGACGACCGCGGACAAAAGATTGAAGACGACTCGTTCCTACTCATGTTCAATGCGCATCATGAGGACATAGAATTTACTATTCCCACGGAACAGTTCGGGCATAGTTGGAAACTCATTGTCGACACCACAGAGGACACTGGTTACCCGCACTCGGAGAAAATCGC
The DNA here is from genome assembly GCF_002155265.1 of Corynebacterium pseudotuberculosis. Lineage (NCBI taxonomy): Bacteria > Bacillati > Actinomycetota > Actinomycetes > Mycobacteriales > Corynebacteriaceae > Corynebacterium > Corynebacterium pseudotuberculosis. Next base: position 1,351,210 of record NZ_CP021251.1, on the reverse strand, counting down.
TTGTGTTGGCGATACCGTAGTCGTTCCGGCTAGGTCCACCATGCTTTTCCGACAACTCGAAGCTTTACCACCGCACGAGGATGCTCAAGCCAACTCATATGGAGAAAGCAAGGTGCCTAGTCCGCATGCCGATGACTACTCCAGGCCGTAATTAGCAATTAACAATTTTTAAAAAAATATCACTCCCAGGGCTGTGTCCTCTGCTTATCGTCACACGAGCAGACGAGGCACAGTCCTTGGCGTTTATGCATTGCCTACCGCGTCCTTACAGCACGTTGGCCCAAAGTTTCCCTCACCCGCTAAGCTTCCAGAGAAAGCCCCTCACGTGCTTAGCAGGCGATGTTACTGGCAGCGGATGCAGGGGTGTAGTGCAACTGAGGTTGTGAAGCACTCGTATTAAAAGGAGTTTTATCACCATGGCAGATGCGATTCATGCGCACGGTGCTACTGTCCTCATCGATATAGACCAGATCACGATCACACCATCGTTGCTGCACACCGCATTAGCCACAGAGCCTACTGTTATTCCCTTCAACAGCGTTGATTCTGTATCAATGAAGAGGCCGTCCGACGGATACGATTGCGGGATAGTAAATATCAGCTGTGCATCCGTTACAACACAGCTTGAGTTCAGTCCCAACCAGTCAGACGAACAACAAGCCTTCATAGCTGCCGCTACCGCCGCGCTTAATGGTCAAGCTCCAGCGCACCGAGCAGTCCCCGGTTTGGATTTTGCTGCTGTCGATGTAGAAACAGCCAATGATGATTGGGGATCCATCTGCCAGATTGGAGTGGTTAAGGTAAAGGATGGAGTAATCACGGATAAGTGTGAGTGGCTCTGTCAACCGCCTGCCGCAATCAATCATTTTGCGCCGGCTAACATTGCCATTCACGGTATCCGCCCCAACGATGTAAAAACAGCCCAGCCTTTTTCTGAGTGTTTTGCTGAGATGCTTAGTTTCGTCGGGAAGCTCCCGCTAGCAGCGCATAATGCGCAGTTTGACATGACAGCATTTTTCCGTGCTGCGCAGGCTGAAAACCTGGTTTTGCCTACTGTCGCTTTTGGATGCTCACTTGCACTGTCGCGTGCAGCAAACCTAGGAACCCCCAACCACAAGCTTCCTACCGTAGCTAAGCACCTCAATGTGGATTTGACCAACCATCATAATGCCACTGCAGACGCAGCTGCTTGTGCAGAAATTATCATAAAACTCGCGCAAAAAGCTGCTGTTAAAGGCAGCTTTGCCGACGTCTGTGCGTTACTTGGTTTTACTCAAGGCCAGCTTTCTGCCCAACGCGTATATCCGGTGCTGAAGAAAAAGTCTTCGACTTCTCTCGTAGAATCCTCCGCACGCATCGCGACACAACCTCCACTGGATCAAACGCAGACTGAGGTAAAAACCGCCGTACCTCGGAAGCAAAAAGCCAAGACCGCACCATGGGCAAAGGCTGCGGCACCGGAGACTGTACCGGAGGCTAATCTGGACGCCGATCCACACGGTAGGCTCTTCCAACAAAATGTCACGCTTACTGGCGATTTTGAGCCTTTTGATAAGGGAAAGCTTTGGGACTCCATCGCTGAACAGGGCGGGACGATCGGCAAAAATGTAACCAAAAAGACGACAATCCTTGTCTGCGGTCCTTGGGCCTCTAAGACCTCCAAACAAAAGCGCGCTGAAGAGCTAATAGACAAAGGCCAAAATATTCAGATCTGGACAGCTGAGGACCTTTTTGCTCAGCTCGGACTCGACCCTGCAGACGAACAACCCCCGTTCTAAGTCCATGTAGGCGCCCTCGGTCTAGGGGAATTACGTATAACAGGGAACCACCCCCGCCGTCTATTACGTCGAACCACACAAAGCTTTAAAACCGTGCTACTACGCCGTCGGGTTATGTCCACGGCATAAATTTTGTGTGTCAGGGGGCCATATGACAACGAGTATGCTTTCGGAGCTGCAGACGCCTTCTCTTCTGCTTCACCCGTTAGAAGCATCTTTTGGCGCTGTTTCATTGCATCTCACTCGTAGCCGTGACAACTCAGAGACGTTATCGTATGAGATGTTTAGCCCGTACTTCGATCGAGCCCCTGCAATGATCGCGTTGTCCTCTGGATTATCTGCGAGCTTAAGGCACAACGGCCAGCTACTCCGTCAGGGGTCTTTGTGTTCACTGGATAAAACAATCCGACAACTATGGAACGAGGCCGCTACAAATCTCATCGAGACAGCACGCACTCCCTACGGCATAGCTATTCATACACGAGAGCTCTCTCGACTCGTACAGCAGCCGACCATAGGACTCCATATAGCCGCAGGAACAGGGCCGGTGACTAGCTGGTTGGCACATCCGCGCACCTTCGGCCTTCTCAATCACCACATCAATATGAAATTCAGAGAAGAACCAGTATTCTTCTGTCCCTCTCCTAGAATCCTGATTGCAGTTCCCCGTAGTAAGAAGTGCCCAAAACTTGCAACATGGCTTACCAGTTTTGAACGTCCTCTAGAGCAAGGCGGGGTCATATGTTCTTCAGGTTTCCCTGTGCATGTCAACCATTTTGCAGAGTAACCACAACTTTTGAAGCAGACTGTGGTGTTATAAGACTAAGGGATGTGGCTGCCTGATAAAGTAGATCGCCGGCCGTTTTGCTAGTGCATATGGTTGTCTGCTCATCATCGCCTCTTATGAGACCGAGAAAGGAACTCGTAACGCCATGCCTAACAAGTTCATCTCAAAGCTCAGTGTGCGATACCGAGAATTCACCGACCAGCATCCCCGTGCGGAAAAGGATTTTCGGGAAGCTTTTGAAGAGGTGCTTGCAGATGCCGGCCTCACCTATGATCGCGTGAGCGTGCGCCTTAAAGAATGGCAATCCTTGCGGACTAAAGCACGCAAGAAAAAGACTGATGGTCAGCTTATCTACCCAGAGCCTTGGTTAGATATCCACGATGTAATCGGTGTCCGGATCACCACGCTTCATTCAACCGAAATACCTCAAATTATTGAAGCCCTTGCAGACGTCTTTATCGTGCGTCGCTCTGTAGATAAAGCCGCACAAACAAGAATATCTGGCAGCTTTGGCTATGGTTCCCACCATCTCATTTTGGAGGTTGATCATAGAGTCGAAGACCTTGCCGGCTATCAAGGCTTTGTTTTTGAAGTACAAATCCGAACAGTGTTGCAGCACGCTTGGGCTGAATTCGAGCATGATATTCGTTATAAGCGTTCCGGCGTTTTAGATCCCCAGGTAGATAGGGCGTTCACCCTTGCTGCTGGGCTTATCGAGCTTGCCGACCAGCAATTCGATCAGATCGCAGCCATCCAAGCCCCAGGTCACCAACACAGCACCGATCTTGATGTTGAGCTAAGCGCTAAGACGCTACCCGGCGTTATCGCTATGTTGGTGGGAAATCGCTTCCCGCAATCGCGCATCGAAGACTACCGCTGGCTGGAAGAATTGCTCTTTGCCCACGATATTACTACTGCCACAAAATTACGAGATCTTCTCAACGACAACGACATAGACGCCGTGAGACGCGCGTTGAATTATCAATTCCAGCCTGGACAGGTAAGAATCATCGACGATTTACTGCTCCGCAGGTATCATGATGAGCACATTAACGCGACTGGAAAAAGCGGGAAATATCCGCGCCAGCGCGGGCCTCGCTTACGCAAACGTCTCCAGGCAATGCGGGCAGCAAATATCCTGGATAAAACGGGAGCCTCATAACAAGACTGGGATTACCTTCCCCAGTTGACATGAGTGCTCAGGCACGTAGGCTGGCTTGTGTACAATGCTGCTTTACAGACAGCCGCAACAATGGAACCTTAGGAGTTTTCCTCATGGGAACATCGATCATTACCCATTTTCCGCTTTTCGCAGATTTTATTTCCGTTTGGGCGCTATCGATCGCCGATTTCTTCCGCCCATTGGGGATCGATTTCCCGCTTCCTAACTGGGGGTTCTAATCAGGGATTAAAGGGGACAGAAACTTAAGTTTCTGTCCCCTTTAGCCTATTGCGAGCAAACTATACGCGTCCCTGCAAACGATCAATTTCACGCCGCTCTTTCTTAGTAGGACGGCCAGCTCCTCGATCTCGTCGGGGCATCGACATAAGAATTTCTTTGGGCGGAGGCGGCGGAGAATGATCCACGTAGCAGTTGCGGGCGATAGCCGCCCCCACCCGTTTACGAATCAGCTCTTTGACCTCAACATGGTATTCACGGTGGTCTACCCATACTCGAACGCGATCCCCTGGTACCACCGACTGTGATGGTTTAACCGCAGATCCGTTGAGCTTAATGTGACCAGCTTTACAAGCCTCAGAAGCAAGAGACCGAGTCTTTATCAGTCTTACTGCCCACACCCATGCGTCGATACGCACTGATTGACTATCACTCATGCGTTTTCTGCTCCTACTGGGCCGCCAACACAGGTTGTTTAGTAATTATCCTTATGGTTCACAATCTTTTGTACACGAGACCAGTTAACCCAGCCGCCAACTACAGCGACGATGAGTCCCACGATCAAAAGAAACGTAGAGGATGCAAGCACAAAAAACGCGAGACCGCCAGCAACACCACCGACAACGCTTACTGCTGCATTACGGGAGTACTTACGTACGTCTTGTTTCCGTTGCTCAATCGAATTATAAGGACGAGGTTGCATAGTCATGTTTTAAGATTCTACAAAGGTTGAGCAAAATAGCCCACTAATTCGGCTGTTCAATCCATGCGATGCCGGCGTCGCAAAGCCGGGCTCCGCCCTGAGTCAATGAGGCCAGCAGATTCTCAAGGAATTCTCGCTGGCCAGGCTCCACAGCCAAGGTTAATGTAACGCGGTGGGAATATTGAGTATCTACAATCGCTACTTGTCGAGCGCGCAGCTCGGACTCAAGGCGTCCGGCATCTGCGTGGTTAAAGTCCACAGAATATAGTTCTTGCTTATGGCGTTGCACAGTGGCCACCTGTGTTAAGCAATCAGACACCGCACCAGAATAAGCGTGAACCAGGCCTCCAGCTCCTAATTTTGTGCCACCGAAATATCGAACAACCACCGCAGCGATATCAAGAATCCCACTCCCCCGCAGCACATCGAGCATAGGAGTTCCAGCGGTACCTGATGGTTCACCGTCATCACTCGAACGCTCTACCGGGTTCGATCCCTCGACGTGATAAATATAGGCACTGCAATGATGCCGCGCATCAGGGAACCGCTTTTTTACATCAGCGATAAAATCCCGTGCTTCTTCTTCAAAAGTAACTCGTCGGATAAACGTGATAAATCGAGACCGCTTAATGTCGATCTCAGTGGAAAATTCTTGATGGTCCACCGGCCGGACGTACATGAAAGCTGCCTCTCAACTCTTGCTATCGATTACGATACGCTGCCCCAAAGCTAGAAGACGTTTACAAACTCACCAAATATCCGTATTCCGCGGTGCCTGGTTCAAGGCGACGACACCCAATTCTGGAAGAACTCATTCTCTCCAAAAGACCTTTAAGGTCGCTCGCACGCCCTAATTGCAAACCGACCAATGCCGTACCAGTCTCACGATTATTCCGCTTGAGATATTCAAACAGCGTGATGTCATCGTCTGGGCCGAGAATATCGCTGAGGAACGCCCTCAATTGGCCAGGTTCCTGCGGGAAATTCACCAGAAAATAATGTTTTAATCCACGATGCACCAAAGAGCGTTCCATGATCTCGCTATAGCGCAGGACATCGTTATTTCCTCCAGAAATCACGCATACTACTACCTGGCCTTTGGGAAAGCTTAGGTGCTTTAAGGCCGTTACGGATAACGCTCCGGCTGGCTCTGCGATGATCCCCTCGTTTTGATACAGATCCAGCATCTCAGTACACACGGCACCTTCACTTACGTGCATGGGGTGCAGCCGACCAAGGTTAGCCTCGATAATCTGATAATTAAGATCACCGATACGTTTCACTGCAGCGCCGTCGACAAAGGGATCTACGGTGTCCAAGGACACTGGCCCCTCATTTTCCAGCGCGGCGGCCATTGAAGCCGCGTGCTCTGGTTCCACCCCGACAACCGCGGTACGAGGCGCCATATCAGCAACATAGCTCAGAATCCCAGAAAGGAGCCCGCCCCCTCCGACGGGGACAACTATGGAGTCAAGCGATTTTCCTAGGCTTGTGAGCTGTGCAAGGACTTCCGCCGCAACAGTTCCTTGGCCTATCACGGTGTCTCGATTATCAAAGGGCTCCACCATCGTCGCCCCAGTCTCGCTGGAATAAGCGCGAGCGGCCGCGGCGGCCTCATCAAAGTTTGCTCCGGTAACTACAAGTTCCACGGAATCCCCACCATGGACCAGGATACGATCGCGTTTTTGCTTAGGAGTTGCAGCGGGAACATAGATGCGTCCCTTGATCCCCATCGTTCGACAAGCAAAGGCCACTCCTTGGGCATGGTTGCCTGCCGACGCTGCCACAATCCCTGCCGCGCGTTGGGCGTCGGAAAGCTGCGAAATTGCGTTCACTGCCCCTCGAATTTTGTATGAACGAACGTCCTGAAGATCCTCGCGTTTAAGGTATACCTCCGCGCCAGTGGCTTGAGATAGGCGTGGGCAATACTGCAAAGGTGTCGGAGCAATAGAAGCAGAAATTCGCGCTTGTGCCATCTGGATATCGGCTGCATGAACCTCATGATTAGCACTAGTGGCGATTTGCTTCTTGTCCGATGTAGTCATGAAGACACAGTTTAGACGGTTATCTCAAGCGACTTTAATTGAGCTAGCAATTGGGGCGAGTGCACATCATTTTTCCTGGCTCTCGCCCCACTTATTACCCTTCTAGCCGAGGATTCCCGGCCCCATCGTGGCCTTCAGATCACCCATTAGGCTTGCGGTGCGGTTCACCCGTAAATGTTCCCCAAGAATCATCACTGTGGCCTCGTCGCCATGCACGATGTTGAGATACACGTCAGAGTCACCCTTGTTATTAGCCAACACGTCTTTCAACCGTGCAATATTTGCCATAGTGCACTGTTCCGTGCGCATGGTCAGACGAAGAGGCAGTCCTGCCCCGTTACCGGGTCCCAAGTCAGGAACCTTGAGGTCATCGCAGAAGAGGGACATACGATCATCTCGGATCGAGACATGTGCCTTAGCCAAAATGATGTTGTCTTCTACGATCTGGGGGCCAACTATCGCATAGATCTTGTTAAACACCAACAGATCTACCTGAGCACCATGGTGGTCCTCAATGGTTACGATCGCCCACGGAGAGCCGTCTTTCTTAGAGTAACGACGATCCACGCTCGAAATAATGCCGCCAATTTGTACCTCTGCGCCATTGCGCAACTCACCGGCAAGGATCGTTGTCAGCTGCGTATCTGTCTGAGCATCAAGTGCTTCCTCGTAACCATCGAGCGGATGCCCGGAAACATACAGTCCAAGCATCTCCCGTTCCAGAGCCAGCTGGTGCTTTCTATCCCATTGGGCTTCTGGAATTTGCACGGCAAAAGCATTGCCCATCGAGGCATCATCACCGCCAAATCCGGCGAAAAGGTCAAATTGCCCTTTGTCTGCAGCTTTTTTAGTGCTAATCACGGAATCAACTGCGTCCTCGTGGATTAGCAACAAGCCTTTCCTCGGGTGTCCCAAGGAATCAAACGCTCCGGCTTTAATCAAAGACTCCGTCACGCGTTTGTTACAAGCAACCGTATCGATTTTATCCAGATAATCCGAGAAATCTGAGAACCCGCCCTTTTCCTGACGCGCTTTAACAATGGAGTTAACCACGTCCTCGCCAACGTTACGCACGGCTCCTAAACCAAAGCGAATATCGTTTCCTACGGGGAGGAAGTTTAAACGAGACTCGTTGACGTCTGGTGAGAGCACCGATATACCCAGGTGTCGGCAGTTAGACAGATAAATGGCAGACTTGTCCTTTTTATCCGCAACAGATGTGAGCAGTGCCGCCATATATTCAGCTGTGTAGTTGGCTTTCAGATACGCAGTCCAGTAAGAAACGAGACCATATCCTGCGGCGTGAGATTTGTTGAACGCGTAAGAGGCAAAGGGCTCGATGGTGCCCCACAACGCATCCACGGCTCCCTTGGAGTACCCGTTGGACAACATTCCTTCTAGGAATTTGTCATATTGCTTAGCCAGCACTTCCGGCTGCTTCTTACCCATCGCCTTGCGGAACCCGTCGGCTTCACCAGCTGTGTAATTAGCTACCTTCTGGGAAATACGCATGATCTGCTCTTGATAAACGATGAGGCCATAGGTCTCATCAAGAATCTCGCGCAGCGGCTCGTCGAGTTCAGGGTGGATCGGCTCAATGGGCTTACGGCCATTCTTGCGATCCGCATAATCCCAGTGTGCATTCACGCCCATGGGGCCAGGACGATACAAAGCCAAAGACGCCACAATGTCATGGAAGCCCGTGGGCTGCATTCGTTTGAGTAGCTCTTGCATACCGCCCGAGTCGAGCTGGAAAACGCCGAGAGTATCACCACTGGACAGCAGCTCATACACTTTAGGGTCGTCCGTGGTGAGCTCTTCAAGATCAACCGTCTCTTTCCTGTTGATCTTGATGTTTTCAATGCAGTCGCCGATAACCGTGAGGTTACGCAACCCCAGGAAGTCCATCTTAAGCAGGCCAATAGCCTCACAGGCAGGATATGGCCATCCGGTGATTAACGCGCCGTCTGCCGCGCGCTTCCACATAGGTATATGTTCCAGCAACGGCACGCTGGCCATAATCACGGCGCAAGCATGAACGCCTGCTTGGCGCACCACTCCCTCTAATCCACGAGCAGTGTCATAGATTTTTTTAACATCTGGATCTGTCTCAATAAGGTTTCGGACTTCTCCGGCTTCCCCATACCGAGGATGCTCGGGGTCCATAATCCCGGACAGCGGGATGTCCTTCGCCATAATTGCTGGGGGAAGTTCTTTAGTAATACGATCGGCGATCTGGTAACCAGGCTGACCATACTGCACACGAGCTGAATCTTTGATGGCCTGCTTAGTTTTCACCGTTCCAAAGGTGATCACCTGGGCGATCTTGTCCTCTCCCCAGCGATCTGCGGCGTAACGAATCATCTCGCCACGGCGACGATCGTCAAAGTCGATATCGATATCAGGTGCGGAAGGCCGCTCCGGGTTCAAGAACCTCTCAAAGAGAAGATCATGTTCCATCGGATCAATATTGGTAATGGTCAACGCATATGCCACCAAGGCGCCTGCGGCAGAACCACGACCAGGCCCTACTCTAATGCCAATTGATCGGGCATGTTTAATCAGCTCAGCAACGATGAGGAAGTAAGAAGGATAGCCCTTCATATCAATCACTGAGATCTCGTATTCAGCACGATCGATATAAGACTGCGGGACTTCCCCGCCATTGAATCGAACGCGCAAGCCTTCCAAGACCTCATGACGCAACCAAGAGGTTGGTGTATGCCCCTCCGGCACGTCTGCGATAGGCATACGGTCGTGAGTGTGTTCCTCCCAGATTTCACCGTAATCCTGGACTCGTTCCGCAATCCACAGAGTATTATCGCAGGCTTCTGGCACAAGAGAATCCCACATCTCTCGCATCTGCTCCGCGGTCTTGATGTAATAACCGGAACCGTCAAACTTAAAGCGATCAGGATCGCTCAAAGTTTTTCCTGTCTGCACGCACAACATGGCCTCGTGGGCCGGCGCTTGAGATTCCAAAACATAGTGGCAGTCATTGGTAACTAATGGTGGGAGATCAAGCTTCCGCCCAATCTCTAGCAACTCCGAGCGAACCCGATTCTCGATCTCCAGGCCATGATCCATGAGCTCCAAGAAATAATTTTCTTTGCCATAAATATCCTGCCACATGGCAGCCGCTTCCAACGCCTGATCAAATTGGCCTAGCCGCAAGCGCGTCTGGACGTCCCCAGAGGGGCACCCCGTGGTCGCGATAATCCCTGAGGCATGTTCGGCGATCAGGTCCGCATCCATTCGCGGCCACTTACCCAGTTGGCCTTCATACGACGCCATCGAAGACAGGTAGAAGAGGTTACGCAGACCCTCAGCGTTTTCCGCCAACATAGTTTGGTGCAAATATGCACCGGAAGCTGAAACATCATCAGATTTCTGGTGTGGTTCACCCCACCGAACCCTAGTTTTATTGAATCGGGAATCCGGGGCCATATAAGCCTCGATGCCAATAATCGGTTTTACTCCGGCTTTCTTCATGGTCCGGTAAAAAGCATCCGATCCAAACATATTGCCGTGATCTGTCATTCCCACAGCTGGCATTCCCTGCCTAAGGACTTCTTCTGCAAGCATATCCACTTTCGCCATGCCGTCGAGCATCGAATACTCAGTGTGATTATGCAGATGTACGAAAGAGGATTTCTTGGCCATAGCCAGTCAGTGTAGCGTCTTGTTATTTAAATCGCCTCACGCCAGGTCACAAGGCATTTTTAGAGCTACCGCACATTATTATTGAATTTCAATTTCAATAATAATGTGCTTGCGTTAGGTTTCCGCCCCCAACCGGTCCCCTTATTAACAGCATCGGGTGCGTTCAGTCGACAAGAGAGGTTAGGATTCCTCCATGCTCTATGGCTTCTTGGCGTATCTCTTATGGGGTCTCTTCCCCGCGTACTTCCCGCTACTCCTGCCTGCGGCGCCCTTAGAAATCATCGCCCACCGGATCATATGGACCGGAGTAGTCATGGCACTTGCCATCACAGCCACCAAAAAATGGCGCGAGTTACGCGACGCAAGTTTGGCCACATGGTTACGCATTGCGATTGCTGCAATACTCATAGCCGCCAACTGGTTAATCTACGTTATTGCTGTCAATTCCCAACACGTGGCTGACGCGGCCCTCGGGTATTTTATTAACCCATTGGTGAGTGTCCTCCTAGGCGTAGTCTTCCTAGCAGAACGCTTAAGAAAGCTTCAAACCCTCAGCGTGATAGTTGCTACCATCGCGGTCCTTCTTCTTAGCATTGTGGGAGGCCATGTTCCCGTTATTTCCTTGCTTCTTGCCGCGTCCTTTGGATTTTATGGGCTAGTAAAAAAGGGATTACCCTTATCGCCTTCAGCCTCGCTAGCCGCAGAAACTCTCATTCTTATGCCAGTAGCACTGGTGTACGTGGTCTATCTCGAGTCCACAGGTGTAGGAACGTTTTTCTCCCACGGCTCAGCGCACTCGGCACTACTCATCAGCGCCGGACTAGTCACTGCAATTCCGTTGCTGCTTTTTGGTATTGCAGCAAAACTCATTCCGCTTTCTACCATTGGGATGCTGCAATACATGACTCCCACATTCCAAATGCTATGGGCGGTCTTTGTAGTCAACGAGCAGCTAGATACTATCCGGTGGGTGGGTTTTGTAATCATTTGGATTTCTGTAGGAATTTACCTCACAGACCTCGCATTGTGGCGCAAGAAAGCTAAAAAGATCTCAGCACCGCATTCCTCTCAGGACTAGAGATTCACAGGACGAATCCCAATGCGTCCCCAAGCGGCATCAGGAGGCAAAGCCTCCACAGCCAGAATCTTCGAATCCTTTTGCAAATTTCGCAATGCCTCCACGTCGTCGTACACGACGACCGAACGGATATCGCCCTCGTCCTTGCCCCGAATGCGAATCTGCTGTGTGAGCACCGAGGCGCGACTGGCGCCTCGGGCTGGTTCGGGAAGCTCAATGACTGTGGTACCGCCAGGCACTACTGCGTTGACCCGTGAAACGCCCGCTTTTTCCAACACAGCCCCTATCTCCTCCGCGCTGAAACGCCCATTAAAAGTGGCTAAAGCAAATACTTGCCCCTCAAAATCAGACAACGAGCCTCGCGCCCGAGAAACATAGTGATCAAGAGTCTCAGAGTTTTCTCTGCCTAGCTGATCACCATTAATGTTCATCGGCTTGCTGGTCTTATCAGACTGACCCAGAATCGCGATAGCAGCCATAAGCAAAGCAATGCTCACGAGCGCAATAACCATGCGCCCTTTGTCCACTTGGTCCATAGAATAATTTTAATGCGCGTACGAACATCGCGACGCCCGCAGAGAAGCGAGTCACCGCAATAAGCGGCTGTTAATCTTCCCGCAATATATCGAGTGCATGCTGTAGATCATCGGAATATGGCGAGGTGATTTCCATCCATCGCCCATCGGCAGGATGGTTAAAGCCAAGCGAAACTGCGTGCAGCCATTGCCTGGTAAGTCCCAATCTCTCTGAAAGCTTAGGATCACTTCCATACATGGGATCACCACAACATGGGTGGTGTAAAGCAGACATGTGCACACGAATTTGGTGTGTACGTCCAGTCTCCAAATGAATTTTGAGCAGTGAGGCTTCTGCAAAAGCCTCCAGAGTCTCATAATGCGTCACCGCATGTTTTCCGTCACTGGTCACAGCAAAACGCCAGCCTGCCGACGGATGCCTACCAATCGGAGCATCAATGGTGCCGGTGAAAGGATCCGTGTGCCCCTGAACTAACGCATGATAGGTCTTGGACACCGTGCGCTCTTTGAACGCTCGTTTAAGGACTGAATAGCCACGCTCAGAAGCAGCAATCACCATGACACCAGACGTGCCGACGTCAAGGCGTTGAACTATCCCCTTACGCTCAGGAGGACCTGAAGTAGAAATCCTAAAGCCAGCGGCTGCCAACCCACCGATAACTGTAGGTCCTTCCCACCCGAGCGTAGGATGAGCTGCTACTCCCACAGGCTTGTTGACGGCGATCAGATCATCGTCAGAATAAAGGATGTCCATGCCCTCGACGAGTTCTTCACGGGGAGTGAGATCCTTTGTCTCCGGTAACGTCACATCCAACCACTGCCCTTCGGCAATACGGTCCGATTTCCCCACGGGGAGTGCGTCGACAAGCACATCACCAGCGGTAGCTAAATCCGCGGCAACCGTGCGCGAAATACCAAGGAGTTTGGACAGTGCAGCGTCAACACGCATACCTGCTAGTCCTTCAGGAACGGGGAGCGAACGATGTTCACGCATTGTCAATCACCTCCTCCTCGCTGCGTTGGTGCTGTTGGGCGTCTCGTCTACTCTCCAACAAGATCGCTACGAAAAAGATAGCTACGCCGCAGGTTATAGCGCTATCGGCCACGTTGAAAACCGCGAAGTTCCCTATGGAAATGAAATCTACAACATGACCAACAAAAAAAGCTGGTTCGCGGAATAACCGATCGATAAGGTTGCCCAACGCACCTCCGGCAATCATTGCCAGAGCCACGGCAGTCCACCCATCGCGTACTTTTGGCGCATACCAGGCGATACCGACAACAAAAATAAGCTGAATAGAGGTAAAAAGCCACGTCGCATTTTCGCCGAAGGAAAACGCAGCACCTGGGTTAAACAGGAGGCGAAAACGGAACCAATCCCCAATGATCTTCAACGGCTGCCCATCGCCGAGAAAATGCAATACCGCTGCTTTAGAGGCCTGGTCCACCGTCGCAACACTGAGGATGATGGCAGCCATCGTAAAGATAAATATGCGTTGATCGTCGGTACCTATCGGGCCCCGCTGTCTCCTGTCTGTTCGAGTCACGCCTTCTATCTTGGCAAACCCATCGGTAAAAGTTCCAACTGAACACCCACGATCTGTAAAGTAGACATGTGTTTGATCACCAAAAGACTCTCCCCGTTGTCCGTGTATCTTCCTCCAACCCGCCGAAAACCCGGCACCCGATCAAGCGCCCATTAGCCGTTTTACTCACCTGTTTCTTAGCAGGTAGCACGCTTATCGCGTGCGGCAACGAGAAATCTTCTGATACTCCTCCTGTTGAGCGTGCGATCGGCTTGGAAGTAGACGCTCCAAAGATTACTGTGCTTAATTCTGGAAAATCAGACAAAAGGATCTATGAGTACCAAGATCTAGAGTCCGCTCACGATGCCTCCCAAAAAATTGCAGTAAAAATCTCCGACGGTTTCCATCAAGAAGCCCGCAAGCAAGGGACTTTTAACCCCACAGCGCCTTCCGGAGGAGAAGTCCACTACTTAAGCTCCCCGGTGCAAGCCGTAGTGGACAATGAAAACGACACTCGCTCAGTTTCGGTTACGTTTGCGGACCCTCAATACGACGATCTCGAGGCAGCAAAAGACATAAACACTACAAAAGGCTTCCGCCTTGGCTGGTTTGCTAAAAAATCTGGTCAAATATCCTCCATCAATATCGCCGCACCTGTTGATGCAACCGATACCGGGCGCGCAATCGCAGAACCCTTTTTGTTCAAGCTCGCATCTCTACCTGTTGTTTTCCCCACGGAAGAAATTGGCGAGGGCGCGGTGTGGACAGTTGATTCGCGGGTGAAAGGAGAATCTGCGCTTTTACAAACGATGCGTTTTACCCTGGTACAGGCCCACGGAGATTCCGTTGTACTCGACGTAGACGTCCAACAGCGACCAGTGTTAGGCGCACTCGAACAAAACGGCACTACGTTAGAAGTGCTCAGTGCTCATACAACCAGCACAGGCCGACTCACCGTCGACTTGAAAAATCCGCTCCCCATCGGGACCTTAGCTCTGACTACTCGGGTTGTCTACGGACAGCAGAATTCAGATCTTCGCATAATCCAAGATTCCACAAGCGCTCTAGAATTCTCCCCCGCTCCCTGATATAAAGACGATATAAAAACAAAAGCAATGTCGCCGCTTCCTTGGTGGATAACGGCGACATTGTTTTCTTGTACTTAACGCTGCGCAGTTTTACTGTGCTGGCGCAGGAGCGGCGGGTGCGTCTGGTGCAGGAGCTGCAGGTGCATCTGGCGCAGGTGGTTGCGCTGCCGCATCATGGCACATAGGCGGTACCTGCTCTGGGGCCACTGTGTTGGTGATCAAGGTACAAGCCCATGATTGAGAAAGCTTCCACATGCCGTTGTCATAGATGAATTCCACATTTTCTGCCGGCTGGGCTTCCTTACCAGGCAACGTGAAATTCACCGTAGCCAACACCGAGTTAGGAGTGTAGCCGGGGAGAATCGGGGGAACCACAAGGAAGTCAGCTCCGGATTCCTGCTTGGATGCTGTCATGGTTTGGAACAGCTCAGGCGCAGTCTCTCCGCCCTGAACGGTCTTCACTTTTTCTTCTACTGGCGCATTGGGGTCTGTTGCCACGGCCAGAATAGCGTTGAGGTCCTCAGCAGAAGGAAGTTCTGCCGGCGCGGCTTCCGAGGCCGCAGATGAGGTGCTCTTAGATGCAGACGAGCTACTCGACGAGCCCTTGTCGTCGCTGGAACAAGCGGAAAGGGCGAGTCCCGCGCTTGCTGCGAGGGTAATTGCCGCGATCTTCTTTAGCTTCACAAATACTCCTAGGTTCGGTTCGCCGTTTAGGCACGCACGCCAAGCCACAATCGTTTGCATTCTGAGCTTACAGAACTTCCGATTATGTCTACTCGGGCATGAACCCTGCACTATAGCGGAATTGGTACTGAGAAGCAGAAGCTACTGCCCATCACCAGCCCACTGTATGCAGAGGCCTGCGCAAAGTCGCCAGAAGGTCAGTATGAGCGAAGACGCACGGCTGTTTATATAAACCGGCGGCTCAAAGAATGCCCTCCTAGTTCCCCCGCCACATGGCAAACAAGGGTTGTATCTCATGAATGCTAGCGCTCATTGAAAAAAATCTCACGTCAACATGCTCACGTACTCACAGCCGGCTTCCGCAATATGGCAGGCTTGAGCACATGACCTCAGCGCATGAAGAACTTGGAAAAGTTGTTGTTCTCACCACAGGAGGAACGCTCTCCTGCACTATGGATCCTAATGGGGCACTTATCCCCACGGTTTCTGGTGAGGAATTGATCGAAGATATCGCGCCCCGCTTCAGCGGAAAAGTGGACATAGAAGTGCGCGAGCTGCATCGCCTCGATTCCTCGTCTATGACTTTCACCGACATAGACGTCATAGTCTCTGAAGCTCATAAAGCCCTGGCAGAACCCAATGTTATTGGTGTAGTGGTCACCCACGGCACAGACTCTATGGAGGAAACAGCCATAGCATTGGATACTTTCCACACCAGCCCGAGCCCCATCGTGCTAACTGGCGCCCAGCTCCCTTTCGATCACCCAGAGTCCGACGGGCAAAACAACCTCTTTGAAGCAATCATGGTGGCTTGTGATACTTCCGCTCGAGACATTGGAGTTCTAGTTGTCTTTGGTCACGCGGTGCTTCCGGCCCGCGGTTGTATGAAATGGCACACCTCTGATCCCCTTGCTTTTGCCACCAATGGCCCGGAGGAACCATTGCGAGCAGATCCGGTCAGCCCAGCGAAGCTTTCCGACGTCCGCATCGATATCATCCCAGCCTTCCCCGGCGCGCCGTCCACGCTTGTTGATGCCGCTATTAACGCAGGAAGCCAAGGATTAGTGGTTGAGGCAATGGGAGCAGGAAATGTAGGCACAGAAATGGGAGTAGCACTCGGAGCTGCTCTCGACGCCGGAATACCCGTGGTTATGACAACCCGTGTGCCGCGCGGTGAGGTCTTCGGGGCCTACGGTGGGGCCGGTGGTGGAGCAACCCTTGCTGCCAAAGGTGCAATCAGCTCCACGTATTTCCGAGCTGGCCAAGCGCGAGTACTACTCGCCATCGCTGTGGCCACAGGTGTGCACCCTGCGACTCTTTTTTTAAAGACCTGTTATATCCCAATCAAGACTAGCTACGGGATCAGCAGGCTGTAACTCGGAATCACTGATATCAAAGGTTTTCACTTTGCCGATCCCCGTAGTACGTGTTTCAAACCTTATAGTCATTTTCCCGTGCCCGATCCCTTGGATCCATCCGTGTCCGAACTCAGGGTGGTGGACGTCTTGGGTTGCCCGCCATCGTGGGGACGTTTCTGAAAGGTCGATTTGCTGAGTATCTTTTGTGTTAGTCATCGCATACTCAGCGCTTTCCTTGGAGATAGCCCCAGATACTCCTACTTCAAAGTCAGAATCACGCTGAACAATCTCCCTGTCGATCTCAGGGAACAGAACATCTTGACGCGCCGCCTCAAGCCCAGAAAAGCTAACCCCTACAAGACGTATCGGCCCCAGCTCATCGGGATAACGCACCAACTTCATTGCCGTTGCTAAAAATGTATCCAGATCATCTGTGGCATAGGGCAAGGTAGTAGATCGTGATTCTATGTGAAAATCTGCCATACGGAGTTTAACGGTTACTGTCCGCGCTCCCCGTCCGTCATTCAGCAACCTCCTATGAGCATCATCCGTAGCGCGTCGCAGCGCCTCATCTACTTGAGGAACATTGATGAGGTCTTTCGGATATGTGTGCTCTGCCGATACCTGTTTAGCTTCGGCTCGCGGTGCTACCGGACGATCGTCTACGCCCCGGGCCATCATCCACAACGCTCGCCCGACCGTTGCCCCCAAGCTAATATCGACTTCTCGTTGTGTCATTGCAGCTAGGTCTCCGATTGTTTCCACACCTAGTTGTTTGAGCTTTGCACGAGTTACCGGGCCTACGCCCCATAGTTCCCCCACTGGCAATGGAAGAATCATCTCTTCATGTTTTTCCGGAGGAACAACAAAAACACCATCTGGTTTAGCCTGATCCGAACCGATCTTGGCAAATTGTTTTCCACAGCCAGCCCCCACTGAGGCTGGAAGCCCAACTTCTTGCCTTATTATCCGGCGCAACTCATGAGCCCATTCTTTGACTTCTTTGTCCGTTGCCCCCTGAAGTTCTTCGGGCTCCAAAAACCCTTCATCCACAGAAACCTGCTCTACCGTCCCTCCCACAGAACGAAGAATCTCAAAAACCTTGTGAGAAGCAGTCCTATATACCTCAAAACGAGGAGCAACAATGACTCCCCGAAAGCCAACGAGCCTTTTTGCTTGGTACATCGGCATTGCGGAATGCGCCCCCAACGCCCGTGCTTCATAAGAAGCCCCCGCGACGACTCCCCTACCTGAAACCCCTCCGACAAGAACCGGCCTACCGCGCAGCGTTGGTCGCGTCAGCTGCTCACATGATGCAAAAAATGCATCCATGTCTATATGCAGTACCCAACGCCTCATAAATACAAACATTAGTTCGATAGAGGCTATGTGTCGAATCTATAAAATTGCAAGTAAATATCACAGCAACTGCCGCAGAAAATATCCCGAGCACAAGGAGTGTTGTGCTCGGGATATTTTCTGCGATCGGCTTTTACTAAGCCTTGGTCACATCGGCAGTCACGCCTTCTATAACCTTATGAGCACCTTCTCCGCCCACGGTTACAGTGAAAGTAGTGGCCAGGACCTCGCCGGCGATAAGCGTCGAATGCCGATCAGCCCACGCTTTCTTCCCTTCAGGGACAAACAGCTCCGCAACGATGCGGTCGGAAACTTCAAAGTTGGAAGCCTTGCGGGCATCCTGCAAACCACGGATTACGTCCGCGGCCCACCCTTCTGCCTCCAAAGACTCGTCCACAGTCATATCTAGTACTACTAGGCCATCGACCCCATCTATCTGAGCCGTTGAATCAGGATCTGCGGCAACTAGACGCTCAGTGAACTCATCGGGCTTCAGCTCGATGCCATCCGCAACAACGACGTCCCCCGAGCGTTCATAATTACCGGATTTCACTGCTTTGATTGCTCGCTGCACGTCCTTGCCCAAGCGAGGTCCTGCAACTTTAGCGTTAACAACTACGTCAAAACGTCCGACGGCATCCACGTCTGAGGTCAGCACAACATTTTTCACGTTGACCTCATCGCGGATGATCGATGTGAACGGCTCAAGGCGCTGTGAATCCGGTAATGCAACCGTTACCTGAGGCAGCGGAAGTCGGTTACGCAGCTTGTGTGCTTTACGCACCGAGCTAGTAGCAGAACATACGCCACGGATCTCATCCATCGCACGGACAAGATCAGCATCTGCGGGGAAATCTTCTGCATTGGGGAAATCCGCCATGTGTACTGAACGCTCGCCAGTAAGCCCACGCCAAATCACTTCAGATACCATTGGCAATAGCGGAGCTGTGACACGGGTCAGGGTCTCCAGAACAGTAAACAAAGTGTTGAAGGCCTCTGGATGTTGATCATCCCCTGCCCAGAAGCGCTCACGCGAACGACGCACATACCAGTTGGTCAGAGCGTCGCAGAACCAACGGACTTCATCACAAGCCTGAGCGATATCGGTGTTATCCAGGGCTTCACCGACCCCGCGGACGACGTCGTGAAGCTTTGCCAAGATGTACTTATCTAAGACATCTATTGAATCGACAGACCACTCGGCTGGTTTCGACGAATACAGCTGCAGGAAGGAATAAGCATTCCACATCGGCAAAAGCGCCTGGCGAACTCCCTCGCGGATGCCTTGCTCAGTAACGATCAAATTACCGCCACGCAGGATCGGCGAGCTCATAAGGAACCAACGCATGGCATCAGAGCCATCACGGTTAAAGACTTCATTCACGTTGGGGTAGTTCTGACGAGATTTGGACATCTTTGTGCCGTCATCACCAAGGACGATGCCATGCGCCACGACCTTTTTAAAGGCAGGGCGATCAAAGAGAGCAGTAGCCAATACATGCAGTGTGTAGAACCAACCGCGAGTCTGTCCCGAGTACTCCACGATGAAATCTGCCGGAGAATGGCTGTCAAACCACTCCTTGTTCTCAAACGGGTAGTGCTTCTGAGCAAAAGGCATGGAGCCTGACTCAAACCAGCAGTCCAAAACCTCAGGAACGCGACGCATCATCGATTTCCCTGTGGGATCATCCGGGTTAGGACGGGTCAGCTCGTCGATAAACGGGCGGTGCAATGAAGTCGGACGCACGCCAAAATCACGCTCCAGCTCGTCCAAAGAACCATAAACATCCATACGCGGATAGTTTTCATCATCAGAGACCCACACCGGGATAGGAGAACCCCAGTAACGGTTACGAGAGATGTTCCAATCGCGAGCGCCTTCAAGCCACTTGCCAAACTGACCGTCTCGAATGTGCGCAGGCATCCACTCGATGTCCTTGTTCAGCTCGACCATACGATCGCGGATCTTTGTCACCTCTACAAACCATGAAGGCAACGCCATGTAGATAAGCGGCTCTCCCGAACGCCAAGAGTGCGGGTAAGAGTGCTCGATTGTCTGGTGCCGCACAACCCTAGCCGCAGCCTTAAGGTCAGCGATGATGTTCTTGTTAGCGTCAAAGACCAAGAGACCCTCATACTCCGGCACCAGCGACGTAAATTTGCCGTCCATATCTACCGGGATCACGGTGGGGATACCATTGGACTTGCAGGTGTTCATATCGTCTTCACCGAATGCAGGCGCCTGATGGACAATACCGGTACCGTCCTCGGTGGTCACATAGTCTGCAGCAAGAACTTGGAAAGCGTTTTCCGTATCCGCAAAGTAGTCAAAGATCGGCTGGTACTTCAAACCAACCAGGTCTACCCCTGGGTGAACCGATAGGACCTCGTGTTGCTCTCCGAGTTCCTTCGCGTATGCGCCCACGAGAGCCTCCGCCAAAAGAACACGTTGACCGCGGATAGCCTCGGCGCCGTCCTCGCCTACCTTAACCTCAGCATAATTCACACCAGGATTGACAGCCAGAGCTAAGTTTGACGGCAGAGTCCAAGGAGTGGTGGTCCATGCCAACGCATAGGCGCCCACAAGGGAAGTATCTGCCGACGCCCCCTCAGTTACCCCAGTGACAGGGAAAGTAACCGTTAGAGTTGGATCCTGCCGCATCTTGTAGGAATCATCCAAACGCGTTTCCTGATTAGACAGCGGCGTATGCTCGGCCCACGAATAAGGCAAGACCCGGAATCCCTGATAGATCAGGCCTTTGTCATAGAGCTCCTTGAATGCCCACATGACCGACTCCATGAAGTCCAGATCCATGGTTTTGTAGCCATTATCAAAGTCGACCCAGCGTGCCTGGCGGGTGACATAGTCTTTCCATTCTTGGGTATATTCCAAAACAGACTTCGCGCAGTAGTCGTTAAAGGCCTCCAAGCCCATCGACTCGATTTCGCCCTTGTCTTTGATACCTAGCTGCTTTTCCGCCTCAAGCTCAGCGGGAAGCCCATGGCAATCCCAACCAAAAACGCGCCCAACGAGTTTGCCTTTCATGGTTTGATAACGCGGAACGATATCTTTAACGTATCCGGTCAACAAGTGCCCATAGTGTGGAAGACCATTAGCAAAGGGGGGGCCGTCATAAAATACGTACTCTGGGGAGTCGGCGCGTCCTTCTAGAGAAGCCTGGAAGGTGTTATCAGCGGACCAAAAATTTAGAACTTCTTGCTCCATATCTGGAAAACGCTGCGAGCCACCAGACATGTCCACCTTGGGATATACGCCGCCTACCTGGTTGGTCATAAAATCTCCTTCACTATCACATTCGCTACCGCAGGGACGCTATCTGTAGCGCGGTACCACCCTGCTTGGAGCACGCAGTGCTCCCGCTTCATTGTGAAGGAGGTGACGGTCCAACCCGTCCGGTTCTACTCAGCTTCCGCAATCGTAAAAACACTGTGAAACGAGGAAAACTACCAGAACTGGCAGCCCTCTATGTTCTATCTGCGTATCGCTTTTCTTCCGGAGACTCCCCGGTGATTGCCGGATCAGCGCCTTGTAGCGGATCACTATACCGTATAAAACATGCACGGCGAACTTGCTGCCCCCTTACAACGTCCGCAACACTCCAATGAACGTTCATTACGCTTCAAGCATTGAGTAGCATCTTTGCAGCATCGTCCACGTTAAGAGCTCTGATTTTGTTCAGGCTTTCTAGTTATTTCGCGGAATGCTTGCCACCGGAGCCTCGT
The DNA here is from genome assembly GCF_002155265.1 of Corynebacterium pseudotuberculosis. Classification (NCBI taxonomy): domain Bacteria; kingdom Bacillati; phylum Actinomycetota; class Actinomycetes; order Mycobacteriales; family Corynebacteriaceae; genus Corynebacterium; species Corynebacterium pseudotuberculosis. The sequence goes on along the minus strand of NZ_CP021251.1, from coordinate 1,329,462 downwards.
TTACCTCGTTTTTTAACTATGTCTATAAACAACAGCATCATGCCCAAAACCACAGTTACAAACAAGAGCCACTCCCAAATCTCGCCAGTACTACTAAGAGATAAAACGAGGAAGACAAACCCTGCGATCGAAAGCACAATGGCAGCGATCAACATATTCAAGGCTCCTTGGGATGTACTGATAAAGAAATCGTGGCCCTCCAGCTCATTCAGCTAGGGGGCCACGTGAACATATGCGTCTATTCTGAAAAGCCTTAGCGCTTCTCGTCTGGCGCAGTTGTACCACGGCTTTCAAGTTCCTCCAGCTGGCTCTGCAGGAGGGTCTTAAGACGAGTACGGTACTCACGCTCGAATGTGCGAAGCTCAGAGATACGCTTCTCAAGGGCAGACTGCTGTTGTTGAACAGTCGCCATAATCTCTGTGTGCTTGCGCTCTGCATCCGCCTGAAGTGCGTTTGCTTTGTCTTCAGCTTGACGTACCTGCGCCTCGGCACGGGAGTTGGCCTCGCTGAGGGTTTGCTCGGACTTCTTCTGAGCTTCCTCTACCAAAGCACGGGAACGGGAGTCAGCGTCTGCAAGCTGCTTGTCGGCCCTAGCGCGAGCGTCGGCAAGCGTTGCCCGAGCCCGTACATCTGCATCTTGGATCTGGCGTTCAGAAGCGCTACGAGCTTCATCCAGCATAGACTTAGAGTCATTCTGAGCCTCAGACGTAAGGCGGTCTGCCATCTCCTGGGCTAGGCCAAGAACCTTAGCCGCCTGCATGTGTGTTTCCGCAGTAGCGATTCCAGCGCCAGCACCTGCGGCAGCAAAAGCTGACTTTGAAACATCCATCTTGGGGCTCGCTGCAGCAGCCTTAGCTTTGGCGGCTTCTTCCTTAGCCTTCTTGGCATCAGCCTTGGCGGCCTCAAGCTCAGAACGCAAAGCAGCTATATCGGTCGAAGACTTATCGGAATACTTCCGCGCGTCAGCTAGCTTGGCATCGTACTCAGCTTTGAGCTTAGATTCGATCTCCCGACGAATCGCAGCCTCATCAACAGAGGGCTTAGCAAAAGAGGCAGAGGCCATAGCGGGCTTGGACAGTCCGCCTTGCTTAGCTTCCGCCTTTAGTTCCTCTATCTGCTGACGCAGATCCTCGTTTTCTTCCTGAATCTCAGCGAGGGTGTCTTCTACCAGATCCAAGAACTGATCGACCTCGTCCTCGTTGTAGCCTCGCTTGCCGATTGGAGGCTTACTGAAAGCGACGTTGTGCACATCGGCTGGAGTCAGCGGCATGGAGCTCTTCCCTTCGAGATTTCTTCTGCACCCAAGAACCTAATTCCTTGTGCGCGGGGGTTAACTATTGACATTAACTTACTTGCACACTCAAACGTCAAGAAGATGATCAAACGTTTATACGCAATACCTCTCCTATGATAACGCGTACAAGCACTCACGCAGCCTAGTACAGGCCAAAACAGCTCTCGTTTTCCTACTTTTTTGGCATTTTTTCAACAAAAACTAAAAAAATCGGGCGATTAAACAAAAAACTGAGCAAATCCGCCCTCGTTTAGGGGCACCCGAACTTTAAATTATTTTATAGCCTATACGGAATAAAGAGCGATGCTTAGCAGAATTCTGACAAACGAAAGCGCGAAAAAAAGTACCAAAATAGATACATCAAGCGCCACGTTGCCGAGCTTCAGCGGAGGGATCCAACGACGCAAAAACCGCACCGGTGGATCAGTTAGTTTGAACAAAAATTCAAAAACAATAACCATGAACCGCGGAGCCTGAAAATTACGAGAGAAGCTCACGATCATTTCCACCAAGATCCGCCCGATTAAGATCCATGTATAAATCTGGACAATCAAAATCAGAATGCTTAACAGAGTGTGCAATGACGTGCCCTTCCATTTTGAAAAAATTTATTTAGCTTCATCTAGCCTCCTAGTATTTATTCATAACGCTGTGCCCTAAGACAAGTTAATGAGGACAACGAGCACAAAAGTTTGGGTAGCGTTATCCCTCATCAACCCCCTATGTGTGGTTCACACCAGAGAATAGAAAACCCCTTGCCTTATAGGATGGTTGGGACATATCCATCCTATAAGGCAAGGGACTAAGAAAAGTTTCTCTCTGACTTTGGCAGAAAGATCTATATACGGGCAGCTCGCTCCAAATCCGCAGTGGTCACGTCTGCATTTTCGGGAACAATAGCAAAAACCATGTGGCTGATCTTTTTCATTTGGCCGCGGAGGGCAAAGCATAGTCCTGCCGCAAAGTCAACGATCCTCTTGCCTTCATCCAGTCCCAGACGGTTGATGTCAAAGACAACAGAATCACCGTCGCGGAAAGGCTCACCAATTTTGGTTGCCGCATCTGAGTAGCTATTGATGGTTACGGGAACAATATTCGATGAAGCACGACGAGAAACACGGTCATAGGCGTGTACATCCTGATATGCAGGCTCACGGTAGCGTTGTGGCTGATATGCTGCGCTTCCCTCGTAACGTGGCTCCTCATAGTAAGCCTCATCCGCAAGGTACGGATCGCCTTCTACTCCAGAAAGCCCGAAGAAATCTTTGGTCTTCTTCATTATCGACATAAAGTGTCCCTTTCATCGTATGCGGTGTGATGTGCAATACTCCGCTTTTGCGATGTCCAAAAGCTGGTGTTAGCACCTAAAGCTACTTGCTTATCATGGCTCAATGCTGCTGCGACACAGCATTTTCCTGAGCCGATATGAATTTTGTGGAGAAGATTGCCTGATTCATTGGCCACATTAAGGAAGCCATACAAGTCCTGCATGTCGTCCTGTTGTGCCTTCACGACGATAAGAAAAAAGCTGTTTATCCTCTATTGTGCAGCGCGGGTCAATATCAATAGCTTTTACCCCTAGCTCCAACAATTGTCGCGCCAGTCCTCTACGAAGGTCTAATCCCGACGTTCCTTTACGCGTTTTCACTCGAGCCCCCGGCAGATAGCGTTCCACATCCGCAGCCATCGCTGAGGGAACCTCGTAGTGCCGTCCGGAGGCAGCTGGCCCCAACAGCGCATGAATATTGCGTGGTGTAGCACCTAGCTCAAGCATCGTTTCAACGATTCGACGAACAATCCCGTTCCTGGCACCCATTCGACCCGCGTGGACTGCCGCTATTACCCCGGTTTCCGTGTCTGATAGCAGCACAGGAACACAATCAGCTGCCAAAACTGCTAAAGCAAGCCCACGTGTAGTACTCACGAGTGCATCACTAGCTTCCACCGGATTCTCTTGTGGCTCAGTAATCACTGTGACGTTGATGGAATGAATTTGCTCCATCCAGACAATATTGTGCGGTTCTAACCCGATAACGCGTGCCAAACGGTTTCTGTTAGAAGTCACATCAGCTAATTTGTCCCCTACGTGATCTCCTAAATTAAAAGAGTCATATGGGGGAAGGGAGACCCCGCCCGCTCTGGTGGTAAACACCTTGCGGACGGGGCGGTCGTTTCCATTACTCATGTTTAGCGGAGGAAATCGGGAACATCGAGATCTCCGCCGCGCTCATCACGCCGGTCCCGATAATCGTTACGATAGTCCGTCCGGCGTTCCTCGCTCGAAGTGAACAGTCCGTCACTACCAGCAGCATTGCTACGGTGCGATGGCTCTTCTGTCCGCAGGTGACGAGCCGGCGCATTGGACTCCTCCCCAAAAATCGACGTGGAAGCACGCTCAGGGGCAGGGGTCGGTGTTGCAGCAGTTTCTGGTGCAGCTTCCGCTTTAGGCGCGGGTGCTTCAACCGCATTTTTTGCACCGTCAAAGCCTGTGGCAATAACAGTGACTCTAACCTCGTCGCCTAGGTTGTCGTCGAAAATCGTTCCAAAGATCAGGTTAACGTCCTCGTCAGCCTTCTCCTGCACCATTGAAGCTGCATCGTTAACTTCTTGGAGGCCAAGGTCCGATCCGCCTGCGATAGAGAGCAGAACTCCCTTAGCGCCTTCCATCGTCGACTCAAGCAATGGTGAATTAATAGCTTCTTCAGCCGCCGTAAGCACCCGATTATCCCCACGAGCGGATCCCACACCCATAAGTGCGGATCCGGCATCGGCCATAACCGAGCGAACGTCAGCAAAGTCGACGTTGATCATGCCGGGGATGGTAATGAGGTTGGTAATGCCTTCGACGCCGTTATGTAGCACCTGGTCTGCCGCACGGAAAGCTTCCATCATGGTAAGACTCGTGTCGCCTAGCTGCAGCAAGCGATCATTCGGGATCACGATAAGAGTGTCACAGACTTCCCGCAGTGCATCGATTCCCTCGACTGCCTGGCGGGTACGGCGCGGCCCCTCAAATTTAAAAGGACGGGTAACCACGCCCACGGTCAGGGCGCCCATCTTTTTAGCGATGCTTGCAACAACAGGGGCCGCACCAGTGCCGGTTCCACCGCCCTCTCCCGCTGTCACAAACACCATGTCTGCGCCTTTGAGAGTCTCTTCGATCTCATTTTTATGGTCTTCCGCAGAGGTGCGTCCAACTTCTGGATTCGCTCCAGCACCAAGGCCACGGGTAGCCTCACGCCCAATGTCGAGCTTGACGTCCGCATCGGAGAACATCAGTGCTTGAGAATCGGTATTGACGGCAATAAATTCGACGCCCTTAAGACCTTCCTCGATCATGCGGTTAACAGCGTTTACACCACCACCGCCGACGCCAACAACCTTGATTACGGCGAGGTAATTATCTGGGGAAGTCATGAGCGACTCGCCTTTCACATTGAGTATTTTTACTTCATTCATTCAACGCCGCAAGGGAAACGACCAAATCGCGACGTTGCACTGCAATACATCATCAACTACTTTCAGGGAATTTTGTCGGACATTTGCGGCGGCGTGTCTCCAGTCTCAACCTTAACTTTAGGGTTTGACATGCGGAAACGGGCGGCTTCAAGCGTATTCTTCAAGGTTTTCACTTGCCTGCTCAGAATAGAAAAACACCAGTCTTCCGCCTATTGATAAAGCCGTCTAAAATGAGACTTTTTCCAATAAAAAGGCCACTCTGCGTCAAAAAATTTTATTTCACGGCAATAAGCGGCGCGCCACTCACATCCAGGCTCTGCTCTGGACGTGTGAGCGCGTTTTTCAACGCAACTGCCTTATCTTTTAGATTCTCCTGTGACCCCCAGTAAACGCTCCGCCCGTCTTTAAGCTGTATCTTTAGCTCATAAGCGCTCGGCGCACTGACGGATTCAATCTGGGCACGGACCTCAGAGGAAAGACCCTCTATCATGGCGCCTACTGCCGCATAAGCTGGAGAAGTATCGTCATCTTGGCCCGTCACACGGATAGCCTCGTGGGGGTGTGTATCTATAACAAATACCCGCCCTTTTCCATCAAAAAGATGATCTCCATCAGAGCGCTCAGCAAAAAGTACGGCCTGATGCTCAGTTACCTTTATCTTTACAGATTGCGGGAAAGCTCGATCAACTGAGGCAGAAGCCACCCACGGCAACCGAGAAACGCCAGTAGCCGATTTAGTGGCATCAATCCTAAGCAGGTTACTCCCCACCGTAATTCCGGTGGCAGCAGTAATTTCTTCTTGTGGAGTATGAATATTGCCTTCTACGTCAAACCCTGAAACTTTGATCACAGGAACAACAAAAAGGACAGCTGTCACGAGAGCTACAGCAACAAGCACTCCTATGCTTCCCAAGACCGTTTTCTTTTTCATAACTCCACGAAATTCCTATGTTGTTTCTGACCGCAAGCGCGTTAGGATTTCCGGCGCAAGGATTGTAACGCTTCCCGCTCCCATCGTAATCACAAGATCGCCGGGTGCTGCAAGGTCTGCAACAGCCTCCGGAACATGCGAGAAATCAGGTTCAAAATGCGCGGGGATAGTCATTTTGTCTGTGATGATTCTAGAATCCACGCCTTCAACTGGCTTCTCCCGCGCCCCATAGATATCCAGAACAATCGCCTCGTCTGCCAACGATAGAGCGGCAGCAAACTCGTCCACAAAATTTATTGTTCGAGAATACAAATGGGGCTGGAAAATTACGAGGAGCCTCCCTTGCCCGCGAGCTTGCAGCTTGGCACGAGCGGCAGTTAAAACAGCGCTCACCTCGGTAGGATGATGCGCGTAATCGTCGTAAAGCTCAATGCCCGCAAAGTCCCCTTCTGCGACTACACCATGGTATTCAAAGCGCCGGCGTACACCACTAAAATCACTGATCCCAGCAGCTAATTTGAACAGATCACCGCCAGCAATCACGCCTGCGGTTAATGCCGCCGCGGCGTTAAGAACCATATGGCGGCCAGGTGTCCTCAGCACGACTTCTGTTTCTTGTCCCCCAACAACGATGGTTGCCACCGTGCCGGAATGAGTAATTTCGAAGGACTCCACCACTGTTTTTGCAATATCAGGATACTCTGCCGACGCAGCTACCGTGCCATACCCGACGACTTTAATATCCTTATGCTTCTCGTGGATTTTTTGCCCCAGCATGGCGGTATGGGGATCGTCCAGGCACACGACTAAAGAGACACCAGGCACCAGACGATCAGCGAATTTCTCAAACACCTCAAAATAAGCTTCCTCCGACTTAAAAAAGTCAAGGTGATCTGGCTCAATGTTGGTGATTACCGCTATGTTTGGCTTATAACGCAACAAGGACGCGTCCGATTCATCGGCCTCAGCCACAAAGGCATCTCCGGTACCTTGGTGAGCATTCGTTCCAGCCTTATTCAGCTGGCCACCGATAGCAAAGCTCGGATCCATGCCTGCTGCTTGCATGGCTACTACTGCCATAGACGTAGTAGATGTCTTCCCATGCGTACCCGCTATCAAAACTTGGGTGCTGCCCTCCATCAGCTCTCCTAGGAGATCGGAGCGGCGAATAACAGGAATGCCTAGCTCACGCGCTGCGACTAATTCTGGGTTATCCTGCGGAATCGCCGCAAATGAAGTCACTACTACCGTAGGTTTTTCCCCTGCGATGCTGAGGTTTTCTGCAGCATGCCCAACCGCAACGTGTGCTCCCATGGAACGGAGTGCCAGAACGGCTCGTGAATCTTTCACGTCAGATCCCGAGACTGTTGCGCCTCGTGATAACAAAATTCGTGCAACACCGGACATCCCAGCGCCACCAATACCGATGAGATGAACTCGGCTAAGGTCAATGGCAGAATCCGAAGTGGTCATTTATCCTCCGTGGGGAATTACAAAAGCTGATGTTTTCCAGCGTTTTTATTCAAAAAGAATAATCATAAAAGTGGACAATGGCAGCACTGAAAGCTCGCCTGATTAAGGAGCCCAACGCATACGAAAACTACGAAGGCAGATGCTCTGCATCGTGGTCTTTGACAATGTGATAAACGATATCGGCAATAACTGCAGCCGCGCTGCCAGCATGCGACTGCGTCACGGCGTCTTTCATCGTGCGATATATCTCAGGGTTACCCAAAATTTTTCCCGCGCTGGTAGCAAACGCATCACCGTCAAAGCTCTGGTCGTCGATAAGAATAGCGCCACCTGCCGCAACTATTTCTGCTGCGTTTAGTCCTTGCTCACCGTTGCCGTGAGGTAACGGAACATATATTGCGGGAATACCAGCAGCGGTGTTTTCCGCAACAGTCATTGCCCCGGCGCGACAAACGATGAGGTCTGAGATCGAATAGGCTGCCGCCATATCATCGATATACGGCACCGGCACATAATGCTCTTGCGCGCTAGGGGGGACATTTTTAGCCCCATAAGAATGCAAAACCTGATATCCCTGGGAAAGTAAAGTATCAATCCCCTCGGCCACGGCTCGGTTAATAGAGACCGCTCCCTGCGAACCGCCTGTGACCAAAACAGTCTTTCGATTAGGGTCTAATCCCCACAGTTTTAGCCCGCGCTCCCGAGCCTCAGCGCTAACTTTTAGCGTGTTACGGATAGGGATTCCTACGACTCGTCCAGGCATACCGGAACCGGCTACCGCGTTAAGTCCCAAGCCGCCCATCCGTACGCCCAGTTTATTGGCCATCCCCGAACGAGCATTAGCCTCATGAACAATATAAGGGATCCCCAGCGTCTTGGCAGCAAGATACCCGGGAGCAGAGACATACCCGCCAAACCCAATAAGCACGGAAGCATCATGCGCTTTGAGTACGTCGCGAGTTTGCTTTACGGTGCGTATTAATCTAAACGGAAGTTTGAATAGATCTGTATTAAGCCTACGGGGTACAGGCACAGGGTCAATAAGCTTCAGGTCGAACCCTCGTGCTGGAACAATCGTCTGTTCCAGCCCCCTAGACGTCCCCAACGCGATCACATTAGCACCGCGACTTCGTAATTCCTCTGCGACCGCCATTGCCGGCTCGATGTGTCCCGCGGTTCCGCCACCTGCTACTACTACGTGTGGGGATTGCATTACCGTCTCCTACGCCTATCGTCTTTACTGTTCTGCGAAGACCATCTGTCCCGCTTACGGTCTCCGACGCTACCAGCGCCATACTTATTGCTTTCCGACGCCCACCTATTTCCAAATTCTGCGGTTCCAGAAAAATAACGCGGATCAGTGTTTCTTGCCCTATTTTCCCGCCACTCAAGACCTTGATTGCCTCGCGTATTACGTTGGTCCCCCACTACGTAAGAGCTACGGTGGAATGACTCTCTCTTGGAGCCACGAGTAGCAGTCGAGGAAGATTTCTGCGGCTTCGGTGGCGGCGGCGGCATGCGGCGCTCCCCAAAACGACTTTTATCAGCGGGATTTCCAAAAATGGGAGCTTTGGGGGAAAGTCCCTCCAAACTTGGTTCCTTCAAACCAAGAAGACGATCTATAGGAGGACGCCCATAAGACTGCATAGCTGAGATCGCCTCCGGCTCATGGCGCGCGCAATTGGCTAGCAGGCCCATAGAAGCCAAGGTGATAATCGCTGAAGTACCACCGGCTGAGATCATCGGTAACTGGATGCCAGTCACAGGGAGCAAACCAATGACGTACCCAATATTGACAAAAGCTTGTGCAGATACGCCTGTTGCCAAAGTTGCAGCGGCAAGAGCTAAGAATCGATTGGAGTTCTTTGCAGCTGTGCGCATACCAAAGAAAAGTAAGCAAGCAAACAGCACGATGATAATCGCTCCGCCCACAAAGCCCCATTCTTCTCCGAGAACTGCAAAGACAAAGTCATTACGAGCCTCTGGTAGATAGAACCATTTAGCACGTGACTGCCCGATTCCTACACCGGTGAGGGAACCGTCGGAAAGCGAAAGAAAGCCTTGATAGGACTGATATGCTTTGTCCGCAGTGTCTTCAAAATGCCCTAGCAACGCATCAAAATAAACGGTGAAGCGGTCGTTTCGGAAACTGGTTCCGATTACCATCCCCAACGCTCCGATAACGATGGTGGCTGCCGCAGTAAACATATAAGTCTTCTTCACTCCCGCGAAAAAGAGCATCGCAATAACCACAGAAGAAAAGGTAACCGTCATGCCCAAATCGCCTTCGAGCGCAATGAGACAAGCGATCACTCCTGAGTACACCGAATAAACGATGTAATCATTCCATGGGCCGGTCGGCTTAGCATTGGGACGAGAAAAAAAGTGCGCTCCCCACACCGCAATCATTACACGAGCAACCTCTGAAGGCTGCAGCCTTAATGGTCCCACAACGATCCACGATTGCGAACCTACTTCTTCACGGCCAGTGCCGATCCCCGGTATAAGAACCAAGACCAAAAGCAAAATTGTAAAGAGCATGGCTGCATAAGAAAATCTTCGCACCACTCCTGGAGGCAACCACAACATCACCCACATGCTGGTCAGGCCAATTACTACCATGACCATTTGTTTGACGGCAGACCCCCAAACGCCACTGCCTTCCACTAAGGACCACGTCATTGAACTGGCCACTACCATCAAAATTCCGGAAAGAACAAGCAATCCGACTATCGATAAAATGATGTAGTAGTTAGCAAGCGGACGCTGGAACAGCGCGCTAATTCGATCACCGATCATCCGAAGTGGAGATCCGGTGTTTCGTTGTGGTGCTGTGGTGCTTGTCATTACTGCCCCTAGCCGCTGGTTATTTTGATGGTTATGGAACTCACCTTAGCCATTAATCGTGAAGTTCTCGCGCTATGGCCTCGGCAAACATATCTCCGCGTTGTCCCATGCCGCTGTACATATCTAGGCTTGCCGCCGCAGGAGCCAGAATGATCGCATCCCCCGGCGCAGCATGTGCCACAGACCAGGAGACAACTTCATCCATCGCCTCGCGAGGTTTCCGGTTCTCTGTCACCATAATAGCGGCATGTGGAGCAAGTTCCCGCACTGTTTCTGCGATAATCGGGGCATCAACTCCGAGTAAAGCTACTGCTTTTAATCGAGGAGAATGTTCAAGAACAAGGTCTCGGATCTCTGATCCTTTGAGCTGGCCCCCGGCAACCCATACAATCGACTCATGGCTGGCCAGCGCAGTGCCTGCAGCATGGGGGTTTGTGGCCTTTGAGTTATCAATGGCCACAATGCCGCGTGCGTTGCCCACAATCTGACCACGATGCCCCGCTACGTGAAAGTCCGCTAGTGCCGCTGCGATCGTGTCTGCACAAACTCCCATAGCCCGAGCCGCTGCCGCCGCCGCAAGAGCATCATAAACCCCTGCTGGACCAGCTGGTTCAATCCCCTCAGCCGATACGATTTCCAGCGAGTCTGCGAAGGCACAATCCACAATCATCTTATTGCGGATTCCTAGTTGACCCGCGCGTGGTTCAGCAGCAGTAAATTCAACGAGCTTCTGTGTCTTCGTAGTGCTTAGAATCTGCGCGACATGTTCGTTGTCTACACCGGCAATAGCGATAGGGGCTTGCAAAACCTTCGCTTTGGCGGCAGCATAGCTATCAAAACTCCCATGCCAATCAATATGGTCATCTGCGAGATTTAACAAGATACCTACATCGGGGACAAGCTGCTCTGACCAATGCAGCTGAAAGCTGGAAAGTTCAGCCACAAAGACGTCGATACGCTCAGGAGCATTCAGCGCTTCTGCCACTGGAACCCCGATATTACCCACTGCCTGGGCCTTGAAGCCCGCGCGTTTGATCATTGCTTCTAGCATCGCAGTGGTAGTAGTTTTCCCATTTGTCCCGGTTACTACCAGCCATTGGCGAGGTTTCCCGCATACTTCTGCGCGATCAAGGCGATACGCTAGTTCTACGTCACCTAAGACTTCAATCCCCAAGTCCTTAGCCTGCACCAACAACGGTGTGTCGGGGCTCCAGCCAGGTGACGTGATCACGCATGAAAAATCTTGGAGTTGAATATCCACATCCAAGCAGACCTCAGCCCCGGTCTTAACTTGGATTTTTTCTAAGGCATCTGGACCGGAGTCAACGACAACCACGTCTACATCTAGGCTCTTTAAAAGAGCTGTGATTCCTAACCCGGATACCCCGGCGCCCGTGACAAGAACACGTCCGTGGAGTTCCTGGGGAAGTCTCTTCATAGCTTAAACTCCCGCCAATGAGAGCCACTCACCGTAGAACGCCGATGCCCCAATTAAGGCGGCGAGAGCGGCAATGAGCCAAAAACGAATCACAACAGTGGTCTCTGCCCACCCGCCGTTTTCAAAGTGATGATGGAACGGAGCCATACGGAAAATTCTGATCCCTTTAGTCCGGAAACCAATAACCTGGATAACAACCGATGCGGCCTCAAGCACGAATAGAGCACCAACGATCACCATGAGGAGCTCGGTACGCGAGGCAACTGACAGCCCAGCAACAAGGCCACCGAGAGCTAAAGATCCGGTATCTCCCATAAAGATTTTTGCCGGCGCCGCATTCCACCAGAGGAAACCCAAACACGCGCCTAAACCTGCAGCCGCCAAAATCGCCAAATCCAGAGGGTCGCGTACGTCGTAGCATCCGGGTTCTGCACCAGCTGTGCATGCATTACGGAACTGCCAAAAAGTGATCAGGGTGTATGTTCCCATCACTATCGCCGTCGAGCCAGCTGCTAACCCGTCTAGCCCATCGGTAAGGTTCACCGCATTGGACCATGCGGAAATCAGAATGTAGATAAAGACCAAGAAGATCCCGATTCCCACGATGGCGGGCCCCACGGCTAGGTCCACGGTGTCTAGATCACGCAAAAAGCTTAAGTGCGTGGAACCAGGAGTGAGACCATTTTCATCGGGGAACCCAAGGACCAAACCGCCAAAGATCAGAGCTATCGCTAGCTGTCCCACGAGCTTAGCCTTCTTGTTCAAACCTAGGTTTCGACCTTTGTATAGCTTGATAAAGTCATCTGCGAATCCGAGTCCGCCAAGCGACAGAGTCAAACCAAGCACCAAAACTCCGGAAACAGTGAAACCACCTTGTCCGCTGATTTCCCCGTAAATCGCAGTCGCTAGGTAAGCAACCGTGATCCCTACCAAGATAGCAATGCCACCCATCGTCGGCGTGCCCCGTTTACGCAAGTGAGACTTGGGGCCGTCCTCGCGAATCTCTTGGCCCAAACCCTCTGCGCTAAAACGACGAATCAACATGGGTGTGACAAATATGGAGACCAGCAGTCCAATGGCTCCGGAGATAAGGATTTGAGTCACTTGTTATTCACCTGCTGCATTTCGTTCTTCATGTTGATCGTTCACGTGGGTTTTCATTCTTAGCTCTTGATCGGATATCGCAGTTACCAGCTCATCTGCTACTTCCCAAAGGGCAAACGCATTAGATGCTTTGACCAGCACCACGTCATCCGCATGCAGCAAAGGTGCAAGCTTATGCGCGGCTTCCAGGTTAGTGCGAGCAACCAGAGTAGTTATACCCGTCTTTTCCGCGGCCGTGGCTAAGGCGCGGCTGTCGGAGTTCTCGCCTACTGCGATAAGTCCGTGTACACCTATGTTTTTAAGCTCAGCACCGATTGCTGCATGGACTGTTTGTGATTCTCGGCCTAGTTCACCCATCGGTCCCAATACTGCCCAAGCGCTGCTCCCTCGAGACCGAGCAGTATGCACCAGTGCAGATAGCCCGGCGCGCATGGACTCGTTGTTAGCGTTGTAGGCATCATCAATCACCGTGATATTACGAGGGCAAGAAACGAGCGACATTCTATGTGCGGAGGCTCCCACGTGTCGGTTCAAGGAATGCGCAATCGTTTCAGAATCTATTCCCGCGGCGTGTGCTGCTGCAGCGGCAGCAAGAGCATTAGATACCTGATGCTCTCCCGCCACTAACAACGTAATCTGATGTACGTTTTCGTCTTCAATGTGAAGCCTAAAGCGCGCGCATGCGTTGTGGTCAAAGGTGATATCCGTTGCGTACACGGCGGCTGCTGTACTCACCGCAGAATAAGAAGTCACGCGCGCTCTAGTCCGCGACGCCATTTGTGCAACCAATGGGTCATCCGCATTGAGCACAGCCTCGCCGTTTTCTGGCAATGCCTCTACCAGTTCGCCTTTAGCCTGAGCAATAGCGGTTTGGGACCCAAATTCCCCAACGTGTGCAGTTCCTACGTTGAGTTCTACACCAATCTTGGGCGGAGCAATTGCGGCTAAATGCGCAATATGACCTATCCCCCGCGCAGACATTTCTGAAATAAGAAATTGAGTTTCTGCGGTGCATTTCAAGGCCGTATAAGGATGGCCGATCTCGTTGTTAAACGACCCAGGAGGAGCAACTGTGTTCCCTGCTGCAGAGAAGATCGTGGCCATCATGTCTTTGGTGGAAGTTTTTCCAGCGGAACCCGTTACCCCTACTACTACTAAGCCTTTCTGAGTAAGGATATCTATAACGTGACGAGCTATCAGGCCCAGCGCACGCAATACCGCTGCTACTGCCCCATCGACATCATTTTCTGTGGCATAGCTGTCACGCTTACGTTCATTTTCTGGAATGGGAGGGACCACAACACCTGGTACGGGACGCATACCGTCCATCACGGGGCGGGACAAAAGACAACCTACGGCGCCATCTGCTACTGCTTTCGCAGCATAATCATGACCGTCCACGCGCGCACCATTAAGCGCGACAAATAGCCCACCAGCAGTAACCTTACGGGAATCAAACTCAACAGATCCCGTCACTAACGCCGTCGGATCGGTGCCCGAGGTAAGACTCCCGCCGACTATTTCGGCGATTGTCCCCAAAGACAACTCAATCATTGTTTTCCCTTCAATCCCATGTATTTCATTCTCTGGTCAACGCATGCAGCAGATTAGACCATCACTAGCCGTATAGGTTCGCACGCTAGCTATTATCTCTTATCTCTTCGAGTGCAATGGCCAGCTCTTCTTTGTCATCAAAGTGATGATTTATCCCTTGAATAAGCTGCCCTACCTCGTGCCCTTTGCCTGCAATAATGACGGCATCAGTGGGTTGCGCCCACGCCACAGCTTGCTTTATCGCTTCTCGACGATCTCCGACCTCACGGATTTCTGCAGTTGTTGCGGCTTTTTGGGCTCCAGTTAGGATGGCTTCCCTGATAAGTGCAGGGTCTTCCGAGCGGGGATTATCGTCAGTAACAATCACTAAATCGGCTCTGAGTGCAGACTCTTTACCCATAATTGCACGCTTGCTTCTATCTCGATCACCACCAGCACCCACGACTATTGCTACGCGTCCAGCTGCTTGACGACGAACCGCCTCCAATACCGCAGCCACCGCCGCAGGTTTATGCGCATAATCCACGATGGCCAAAAAATCCTGGCCACGGTTTACCCGCTCCATACGTCCAGGGACGCTTACTGCAGTGAGACCGGCAACAAAACGATCAAGATCGATGCCTACGCTGCTAGCCAAACCTATTGCAAGCGCTGCATTAGCCACGTTAAAAGCACCGGGAATAGGCAGATCCACGGCAATTTCATCATCTTCATGTGTCACTACAAAACGCTGACCGCCAGCAGCATCCACGGTAAGATTTGAGACCACAAAATCTGCTTGGGTATCAGAAGCCATAGAAACCGATAGGGCTTCCGCGCCGCTTCGCTCTAGCATCTGCAGCCCCCACGGCTCGTCTATGCAGATGACTGTCTTCTTTGTGTGCACGGAGGAAGCAGGGTCAAAGAGCAAGGCCTTTGCCTCAAAGTATTCTTCCATCGTCGGATGGAAATCCAGATGGTCTTGGGAGAGATTAGTAAAACCAGCTGCAGCAAAATGCGTAGCTGACACCCGTCCTAGAGACAAAGCGTGGCTGGAAACTTCCATCACCACATGAGTTACTCCCTGAGTAAGCATCTGGGCGAATAGCTTTTGTAGCGTCGGAGCTTCAGGGGTAGTGAGTTTAGTGGGGATCTTTACTCCATTGATCCGCGTCCCTGTAGTTCCGATGAGTCCAACTGATTTTCCGGCATTGATCAAACCGGCCTCAAGCATATAGCTCGTTGTAGTTTTGCCGCTGGTGCCAGTAATACCGATGATCTGCAAGGAGTCTGAAGGACGTCCATAGATCTCAGCACTAACAGTCCCTAGAATTCCTCGAACGTTCTCAACCACTAGTCGCGGACGGGTATCGCCGCTCTCGCGTAAAATCTCTGCTCCAGCAGCATCCGTCAAAATCGCGGCTGCTTGTGTCTCTTGAGCATACTTAGCGCCATGACTGCGAGTGCCCGGAAGCGCGGCAAAGAGTCCTCCTTGGGGAAGCTCCTGGGAGTCAAGACTGATTTCCTCAATGACAATATCCTTGTCACCGTGGAGTTCTCCACCTGTCAACGCTGCCAGAAAACCCAGCGTTACTGAGGCATGCTCTTTCCCACTCATACGCTTCCTTTCCTACCAAGATCACTAACGCATTTAACGACAAACGATAAGTCTTTCACGAATCCCCGCTTTAGCCGAATATTCACAAACTAACGAGCTTGCAAAACCAATTGGCCTTCCATTGGTCGTGACAGAGGGACGTTGTCGCGATCAAGCAACCACGACGCAATATCGTGGAACAAGGGAGCTGCCGACTGCCCACCCTCACCATGAACACCACGCAATGGTTTATCCAGCATCAATGCGATCACATAACGAGGATTATCCGCCGGAGCTATGCCTGCAAACGTAATCCAATAATTGGAGTTTGAGTATGAGCCAGTATTGGGATCAACTTGCTGCGCGGTACCGGTCTTACCAGAGATCTGATACCCCTCCACGCCTGCGCCAGCACCGGTACCAGATTGGACACCCGTGGGGTCTTTCTGGATAACAGCTCTAAACATATCCACTACCGTTCGTGCAGTGTCAGCGGATACTACTCGCGTCTTGTTCGGCTCAGGTTGAGCTACTTCCGCTCCGCTTGAGTCAACAACTTTTTCCACAATTCGGGGCTCAATACGTTCCCCTTTGTTTGCCATAGCCTGATAGATCCCTGCCATCTGCAGCAGCGTCAAAGACATGCCTTGACCGATGGGAAGGTTAGCAAAAGTGCCACCTGACCATTGCGAAATGTCTGGCAAAAGTCCAGCAGATTCTGAAGGAAGTTCCACGCCTGTAGTGTGCCCCACGCCAAATTTATGGAGGAGATCATTAAATCGTTCTTCGCCAAGACGCTGTGCCAACATCAGGGTGCCCACGTTGGATGATTTTCCGAATACGCCTGTGGTGGTATATCCGACAGTGCCGTGTTCCCATGCGTCTTTTACTGTCACTCCAGACATTTTGATGCTGCCAGGAACTTGGAGGACCTCATCCGGCGTGGTTTTGCCGTCCTCTATCACGCCTGCTGCCGTAATGATCTTTGCAACCGACCCCGGTTCAAAGGGCGCCGATACCGCAGTATTATCAAAGACTTTTCCGTTTTTGAGTTGTTTTTCAATATTTCCATTTGGATTTATTGTTCCGGAATTAGCCATCGACATGATCTTTCCGGTTTCAGAATCCAGTACCACAGCAGAAGCAGATTTAGCACCCGAGTTAGCTACAGCTTGCTCCAATTGTTGCTGTACATAGGACTGCAAATTCAAGTCCAGAGTCAAAGTCACTGAAGCCCCGTCCGTGGCAGGAACCTCATCGCGAGTTGTACCAGGGATAATCTGGCCATTAGCAGAAACGTCAAGAGTTTTTTGCCCATCAATGCCAGAAAGTAAAGAATCATTAGCAGCTTCAAACCCAAATTGGCCTTGACCATCTTGGCTGATCTTGCCCACGATATTTTCCGCAACGGCACCATTAGGGTATTGCCTAATCTGTTGCATGTCTGCAGCAATACCATGAAAATTCTGGGAGATTTCCTCGGCGATATCTGGGTCCACGTTGCGTACGAGAACCTCGTAATTAGTATCAGCCTTTAGCTTTTTCAGGATCTGTTCTGATTTTACTTCGGACGTCGTAGCACTTGCATCACTGATGATGGTAGGAATTTGATCGGCATAGTCATTCAGAATATCCTCCACGACTTCATCGATACGCTTTTCCCTGGCATTACTGTCGAGTCTGGAATACTCCCCGCTATTTTGGAGCTTAAGCTGCGCTGTATAACGCAATTCTTTTCGTAAAAGCTTAGGAGATGCAGTCAAGGAACGGGCCTGCATCGTATAAGCAATCCGATTACCTGAACGATCCAGAATCTCACCGCGCCGCGCACTATCTATATAGGTACGCGAGCGCTGCGCTTCTGCCCGATGGGAAAGCTCTGGCCCCCACACAAGCTGTACCCATGCTAAGCGCGCGACCAAGAGAATAATCATAATAATGGCAAGCGCCATCACTCCGCGAAGACGGAAAAGCAACTGCTTATCTCTGTCCACCGTGACGGCGCCTGTGTTAACAGTCCTTTTAAGGCCAAGGTCCTGCTCCCGACGATGCCTAAAACTATCACTACGACGCCGCGAAGCATCCCGAGGAGCCCATTCCTGTCTCCTCGGGAAATTACCTGGATTAGATCGATTCACTCGCTCTTGTCACCTACCCTGGTGAAGCTTCTGCTACCGACCTGCAGTTGCTGCATAAGGCGCAACTGTAGACCCATTGGCACCAGTGTTTGTACCTGTGTTAGCGCTGACTGCAGGCCCGGACTGTGGAACAGCGTTAAGGCTACCTGCTACTTCATTCGTTTTGGCAGGATCGCTTGAGGCAGAAGGAGAAATCTTATCGCCATTGATATCTACGAGAGGATGCGTTGCATCATTAGCTTCCCTCTGCACCACTGAGTTTCCGTGATCATCACGTGTGAGAACACCCGCAGCATCAGGAACTACCAAGCCCATGGCGCTAGCTTTACGCGCAATTTCTGCAGAAGAAGATGCGTTTTCTACGTCTCGGTTTAGGGTCTCAATCTGATTTTTCAGAGTGGTTTCTTGGTTCTGTAGCTGCTGAATAGCAAAGGTCTGCTTAGTAGACAGGCCTGATAAGACTAGCGTCGCAGCGACTCCTGCAATCATCAGCAACAAAATACCGGCGACAAAACGCACTCGTCCTTTATCAACTTTGGGACGCTCGACGCGACGTCCCCGATAGGAAATAACCTGTTGAGATCCCGGGACATGCTGAAACCGGCGCCGAGTCTTTGACGGCGCATGATAGCTAGGGCGTGCGGTCCTTCTTGGAGAATCTAGCAACGCAGTAGCGGTTCCGGAGCTTAAGTCGCGGGACCGGTAGCTTGACTCTCGGCGTGTGCCTTCCGTCATCGTCATCTATTGCTCCAGGTGCTCATCGGCTGTGGTTGATTCTTTAAGTGACTCAATCGCTCGAACTCTCACCGATGCGGCTCGAGGGTTCTCAGCGATTTCTTGTTCATTTGCCTTTTCTGCGCCTCGTGTGACCACTTTGAACCCCGCCTCCATCCCGGGGAGATCCATAGGAAGCCCTGGCGGAGACTTAGAAGTACTAATATCCACGAAATAGCGTTTAACAATTTTGTCCTCCAAAGACTGGTAGGACATAAACACTGCTCGGCCACCCTTAGCCAAGCATCCTGTTACCACAGGAAGAACGTTTTCTATTGATTCCAGCTCTTTGTTTACCTCAATACGCAAAGCCTGGAAGGTTCTTTTAGCTGGATGCCCACCGGTTCTCCGCGTAGCAGCAGGGATCGTAGCGTAAAGCAGTTCTACTAGCCGAGCAGAATGAGTAAAAGGGGCTTTTTCGCGCTCTTTTACCACAGCGCTAGCTATCTTTCCTGCAAAGCGCTCCTCACCGTATACTTTCAAGATTCTGGCTAAATCACCATGTGAGTATGTGTTGAGGATATCCGCAGCTGTGATCCCTTTAGAATCATCCATTCGCATATCAAGCGGAGCATCCACCCGGTATGCGAACCCACGCTCTGCCTGATCGAGTTGCATTGAGGAAACCCCAAGATCAAACAATGCCCCACTGATACCGTGACGCAATGCTTTCAGCGCAATCTCATCTCCGGCCTCTGCATGCTGTTGCAGTTTGGGAAGGAAATGGTCAAAGCGAGTATGTATGCCCAGAAAACGATCGCCATAGATCGATAGTCTTTCACGGGCGTTATTCAGCGAATGAAGATCACGGTCCAGCCCAATTACACACGCTTCCGGGAAACTTTCCAGAAAGAAAGCAGAATGCCCACCAGCACCGAGGGTGCCATCCAAGATAACCGCGGATGTCCCCATCTTTATCACCGGGGCGGAGATCAATTCAGCCATGCGCTCCCTGAGCACGGGGACGTGCCCGTGATTATCACGAATATCGTAGTTCCACGCAGAATCTCTACCACTGGTCACTATGAAGTCCCCCTTTCAGCAGAACTATGCGTCGTTCATCCTCGGCACGTTAATTAAAAGCGGGGTGTACACAGAGCCCTGCACGAAGAACCCACTCTGATATCGGGGAAGTACACCAGAGTTTCGCTTCGAGCAGAGTTCATACGTACACTCCGCACGTCATTCGATATGCAATTATCGGGCTTTATAACAGACCACCTAAGAAGTCCCCCTCTGCAGAGGAGAATGCAGCTTCGGTCTCTGATTGGTATGCCTCCCAAGCCTCGGCATCCCAAATTTCCAAGAAATCTACGGAGCCGATTACTACGCATTGCTTTGTAAGCCCTGCATACTCCCTATGTGCTGCAGAGAGAGTAATACGACCTTGCCCATCCGGACGTTGCTCATCAGCACTCGCAGCTAAATTTCGAATAAACGCCCGCGCCTCAGGATTGGTCCTAGAGATAGCGGCAGCCTTACGCGCACGAGCTGCAAACTCTTCACGCGGATAGACCGACAGCGAATGATCCTGCCCCTTGGTCACCATCAGGCCACCGGCAAGCTCATCACGAAATTTCGCAGGAAGCGTCAGACGGCCTTTGTCATCAAGTTTCGGCGTATAGGTGCCAAGAAACATTAGCTCGGCACCTGCCTTCCCGATAACGCAAGCCTCAACGTCTTTGCTAGTTCCGGGGTAGCAGAATAACCACTATCCCGTCACTGCAAACCACCTTACCCCACTTTCCCCCACCAACAACAGGCGTCACTATATTTTCACCTCGGAAAATGTGAAAATATTAGCAACTACCAGGAATTATAGAAGTAGAGAATTTTTCACAAAACACCCAATAATCACACCGGTTGCCCCACTTTTCACACGTCACAGACCCGCACAAAAGATAAAGCCCCGCGCCACAAGATTCAGCAAACAATCACCACAACGAGGCAAAATAACAAAATTTCCCACCAGAACATCAAAATTAGACAAGATGAACACCGGCCCCCTCCCCTACATCCTCCGCGAATCATTCCCAGCATTTACCTATCCGTGGGGGAAAGTGGGGAAACTGGGCAAGCATATGCGCCAGCCACCCCATACATAAAAAATCGGCCACCCAAAGGTGGCCGATCTTAAAAATAACTACTGCTCAAACCGACGGCGGAAATTTTCCTCCATACGATTACCAATTCCATCAGAGCGCGAATTGCGATTCGCCTTCCCCGAGGAACGCGCCGCACCAAAAGCCGAGGCTTTTCCATACGAAGGAGCTCGGAGCATCCATATTGCGCCACCAAGCATGACAATAAAACCAGCGATAGCGAGGATTACAAACAATAATGTTTGCTGACTCAGCGCAACGCCCCCAACGAGCATCACCAACCCGATAACTATGATCGCAATCCCACGAAGGGTGACCATTCCTCCGGAAGGTACCAAGCCCGCATCCCTTACAGAAGCGCCAAACTTGGGATCTTCCGCCAATAAAGAGCGTTCAATCTCTCGCAGCGCACGCTGCTCCTGCTCTGAAAGTGACACTTCGACCTCCCAAGGGACGTTTTGCTTTTTAACTAGCTACCTATGTTAACGCCAACCCTAGTAGGAAAGTTCCCTCCAAATTAGGTTTTTCCCAGCTAATTTAGAAGTACACAAAAAGACATCAAAAAACAGCAGGTCAAGCCGCAATAGAACCATCCTGAGCACCCTCAATATCGTGCAGAAAATTCGAAACAATAGTCATGAGATCCTGGACGGATTGTGCCGCAACTTTTACCTCCACACCAGTAGAGACCCGCAAGCGCAAACGCGAATAACCAGCTATCCTGTCTGCCCACAAGCTTTCTGACGCTCCCACCAATCGCAATTGTTCAATTGCACTAGTTGGCTTACGTTTACGAGCCGCTATTGAAGACATCGCAACCCGCGCCCCCGCCGCCCTCAAAGCTGCACGGTATGCATATTCCAATGCAGAACACATATCCCCCTGGAAAAACAGCCTATCAGCCTGCGCAAGATGAATGTGAGCCCCCTCAAGCAGCCGTTGTGCTCCCTCTACACGCCGTGCAAAACGTGTAGTAGCCGACACCACATTAGACATGCTACCTTCCCCTTTCTTGCCGCTATCCACAGGACATAACCCTTTTATTTTTAAGTTAAGAGGATGTTATCCCCCTTATCTAACACCCACCTCCCCATTATAGAACTAGTGTTCGACTTAAGGTTGGAAACTTCTGCCACTTTTACAAAACTCCCCACTTTCATGGCAAAAAAGTGATTCCATAACATTGTGTCCATTTCCATTCAGAGTCTTTCAAGTACAGCTTTTGCATTCCACTGCCCTGACTTTGTCAATCTCTACATTGATGCAATGGGATATAGCCCGTCTCTGCGGCGCTCCCGGGTCTCTGTATGGCGACGAGCAGTAATGGAATCTGGCTTTGCTGCCGTATGCGCCATCGAATCAGATAAACGTTATCCCTATGTTTATGGCGACGGCATAGTCGGAATCGCTTACGGTTTTCTTGGAAGACGCGAACATTGGTGGAATCGGCAGATCCGTCGAGGACTTAGAAACGCCAAAGTGACCTCATCAGACATAAAGACATCCATGCCCGATCACTATTTTGAGCTCGCAGAGATTCATGTTTCTCCCCTGGCTCAAGCTCAGGGTATCGGCTATAGATTGCTCTCCGCACTGCTCCAAAAAATAGACTCCCCAACGGTTTTACTCTCCACGCCAGAAGTACCTAACGAGTCAAACGCCGCTTTTGCGCTTTATCGACGCCACGGTTTCTACGACTTACTACGTGATTTTTATTTTCAAGGTGATTCCAGAGCCTTTGCTATTCTTCGTGCGGAGCTCGACAAAGAAAACAAAGCGATCAACGCTAATTAGCGCACTGCATCATGCCCGTGCTCGGTTCCCCACGCAGGGGCCATACCTAAATTATGTAGGACTTCCTGCGTAGCTCGCACATAATTCATGGTCATGAAGTGGATGTCAGGCACCCCCTCAGCAATAAGTTTCTCCGCCATCTGAGTTGTCAGTTCGATCCCGACTTTACGGATATCTTGTTTATGAGCTTCTTCATCCCCTTTGGCGGCGTCGAAAAGCTGTCTTTCTAATTCCCTCGGCAGAGAAGCCCCAGCTAGTTCCATCTGACGCTGCACGGAACGAATACTCGTTATCGGCATAAGGCCAGGAATAATAGGCTTATTACCATGCTCAGAATCTGCTTTGGCTAGGCGATCACGAAGCCGAAGGAAATGCTCAATGTCAAAGAACATCTGTGTAATAGAGAATTCAGCCCCAGCGCGCAATTTCTCCAATGTGAATTCCGTATCAGCTTCCAGTGTCGGTGCTCGATAATGGCCTTCCGGAAAACTCGCGATGCCCACTTGGAAATGTGCCGTTTCCGGATTTTTCTTAGTTAATTCGACAAGTTCACAGGCATACTCCAATCCGCCAGGAGTGGCCAACCATTCCGCCATGGGGTCGTTTCCGGGAGGATCACCCCTAAGAGCAAGAAGATTAGACAGCCCATGGGCAGCATAATCGTTCAGGATCTCTACCAATTCAGCCTCTGTGTGCTCCACCAGAGTTAAATGAACGAGCGTTGTAAGCGGAAGCTTGGATAGCTTATGAGCTACGCGCATCGTGCGTTCTCTGCTCGAACCCCCGGCTCCATAGGTCACGGAGACAAAAGCCGTTCCCAGATCATGAAACGCCTCAGCTGCTTTCCACAATCTTTGTTCCGCTGCAGCATCACGAGGCGGCATAAATTCCACAGAAAATGGAATCCGGCCAGGGCTAGGCATCTTCAGTACCTCAGTGATAGAACGCTGATAGGCAGCGGGGATATGCGAAGCAGACATGACTCGGTATCTTAAAGGGTTAGAAACAAAATCTTCGCGTTTCGAGGGTACATCCATCTGTTTTATTCAATCTTTGTGTAAAAGGTGAGGGGTACACTCGGATATCCCCTGTTCTGGACTTTTCCAGTGGCTCGCTAGCAGACGTTCCACTTAGATATAGGCTTGAGCGATATGCACCATCCGTTCCCAGACGCACACACCGCATCTCCTGCAAGAGAAAAGGATTCCGCTACAGTGTCTCGTTCCGCTACACCCACTCAATTCGATGCACGTTCCTTAACTTTCTCCGAAATCGAACCAGCTGTGGAACACAAACTGCGCGCTTTTTTCCAAGGTCGCGCCCGTAAAATCTCCGTTATTGGTGAACCTGTATCGCGTGTAGTGACCTATCTGGAAGATTTCGTATTAGGCGGTGGCAAGCGCATTCGACCGAGCTATGCATGGGCTGGTTTTTTAGCAGGCAATGGCCTGGAGGGTACAGAAGATCCTGAAGCCGTGTTGGCGTCTATAAGCTCTCTTGAACTCATCCAAGCTTGTGCTTTAATTCACGATGACATCATCGACGCTTCTGATTCTCGTCGTGGACAACCGACTGTTCACCGATCCGCAGAGGCCTGTCATCGAGATAACTCGTGGAATGGCGACTCAGCACACTTTGGTGAGTCGATTGCGATCTTGCTCGGCGATCTTGCATTTGCTTGGGCTGACGATATGTTTAGGACTTCTGGGCTCAGCGATGCAGCCATCGCCCGAACATCTAATGCTTGGCGTGGTATGCGCACAGAAGTTATTGGAGGGCAGCTCCTTGATGTCTTCCTAGAATCTGCGGGAAGTGAAAGTATAGAACTCGCAGAAAACGTCAATCGCTTTAAAACTGCGGCGTACACAATTGAGCGTCCGTTGCATATTGGTGCAGCTATCGCGGGCGCAGATGAGCGTATTGTGCATGCACTTCGGGATTATGGAAGAGACATTGGAGTGGCCTACCAGCTTCGCGACGATCTACTCGGTGTATTCGGAGATCCCGCGGTAACGGGGAAACCAGCAGGAGATGATCTACGAGAAGGCAAACGCACTGTTCTCGTGGCCAAAGCCCTTGAGCTTGCCCACGCTGCAGACAACGCAGACGCCGTGGAGTCCATCAGAAAAGGCGTGGGAAGGGTTACCGACCCTCATGATATTGCGTGTTTGGCCGATACTATTCGTAAAACTGGTGCAGAAGCTGGCGTAGAAAAGCGCATTGATGAGCTTGCAGAACGAGGAATTTCTCACCTCAACACCGCAGATATTAGTGAAGATGCACGCAGCGTACTCGTCTCTTTGGCCCATAAAGCCACAGCCCGCTCAATGTAATTCTGAGTAACAGCAATGACTCTTGTGTTAACAAAACTCTATTCTTTCTCCCCAATGCGCACAGGCCTAATAGCCGCGATCCTTATCACCATAGGTTCTTTTGGCGGTGGCGCCATCCGGAATCGCGGTGGGCTGTTGGACATCCTCAACTTGGAATTTCTGTCCTACGGCCATGGCGCTGGTTTTTCTAACATCACGCTCTGGATTGGCTCTGCGTTATTTGTAGTGGCATGGTTTTTACTTGGACGGCGCGTCGTCTCGGGACATGCGGCAGTTCACGAGGTAACCCGAACACTCGCTTTGTGGATTATTCCCCTTATTTTTGCAGCTCCTATCATGTCTCGCGATATCTATTCCTATCTCATGCAAGGGACGCTGCTTCGCGACGGCTTCGACGCCTATACCCAAGGTGCTTCCGCCAATCCCAGCCCTCTTCTTTACGAGGTCTCCCATGATTGGAGAAACACCACGACTCCTTATGGCCCGCTCCATTTATGGATCAGTGAAGGCATAGTACGACTATGCGGAAATCACATCACTTATGGGATTTTTTGTTTTAAGGCTCTGTCCATCTTGGGCTTTATAGGAATCATGTGGGCCATCCCCAAGATAGCTCTCTCACTGGGCAGTAATCCTGCAATAGCCCAATGGCTAGGTGTGGCTAACCCCGTTATGGTTTTTCATCTCATCGGCGGCATGCACAATGAGTCCGTCATGGTGGGCTTGGTGAGCATAGGCCTAGTGCTGGCATTGCGTAAATCCGTATTCAATTATTTCTGCGCCATCGCTATCATCGCAATCGCCATGTCTTTAAAGGCTACTGCCGCGCTTGCACTTCCCTTCGTCGTATGGATAGCAGTTGCACATGTTCCCGGATCATGGAAAAAGAAAACGCGCGTTTTCCTCGCAGCCGGAATTGTAGGAGCGATAGAGACTCTCGCTGTCTTAGCCGCAATAACCTGGGCATCAGGAGCCTCCTGGGGCTGGATCGCGGCGCTTAGCGGCAACACTAAGGTTATTAACCCACTCGCTTTCCCCTCCCTCGTAGCCACTGTGATTTCTAGTGTGGGAAGCCTCTGGATTGAACCATTCCCCTTCAATACCGTGGTGGGTGTGTTACGCATACTGTCCATGGTGCTCATGGCTCTGGGACTTGTTATTTGTTGGTGGGTATTCCGGAAGAATCACCGCGACGCCATCCGAGGCACAGCCGCTGCCTACGCCGTTACATTCTTTTTCAACGCCGTAACCCTCCCCTGGTACTACGCAAGTGTGATTTCCCTCATCGGTACTTTCACGCCGCCGCTGTGGTTAAAGAAGATAACAGTGGGAGGTTCTATCGTCGTGGCAATGGCATTCACAGGAAGCGGAAACCACCAGCTTTACAATCCCGTGTGGATGGTAGCCACGGTAATCGCAGGCTGGTGGATGACTCGCTCAATTTTTGAAGCCTCCGCTGAGGGCACGCTTAGCCCTGAAAGTTCTTAAAATGCTGCTGCCTGTGCTCGGCGCATAACCTCGCGGGCAAGGTGTCCGTGGAGGGCGTCGACAGGCCGTCCTGGCAAACTTTCATCCTCTGTAAAGAGGTAGTGGAAGATTTCCTCATCGGTAAAACCGCCGTCGGAAAGCAACGCGATGACTCCAGGGACAAACTTATTGGTGGTTCCTTTTACAGATAGAAAAGCCTCGGGAATCTTGCGTACGCCATTGTCATGAACACAGATGAGCTTGTGCTCACCGAGAAGGTCAAAAACTCTAGTTACGGGAAGCCCCACACGCTCCGCATAATCAGGGACGGTAAGAAGGGACTCGTTTTCCGGCAATGCGCTACGTGACACGTTGTTGTTACTCACCCTTGTTAATCTAGCTTGTCTGCTAGAACTGCGCGATAAATAGTGCGGCGAGTTAGCAAAGGCAGGCACAAGTCGTCCATACTGTTTAACATGGCAGAGTTGATAGTAGGCGATGTTCTGGAGAACCGATACCGCATTGAAGCCCCCATTGCGCGCGGCGGCATGTCCACAGTTTATCGCTGTTTAGACCTGCGTTTAGAGCGCCATGTCGCTGCAAAAGTGATGGATGCTCGATATATCGACGATCCTGTGTTCCGCCAACGCTTCCAGCGTGAAGCACGCTCTATGGCGCAGCTTTCTCACCCATGCTTAGTCGGGGTATACGACTTTTCCTCCGATGGAGATCAAGTCTTTTTGATCATGGAGCTAATAACGGGGGGTACTCTACGCGAGTTGCTCGCAGAACGCGGCCCCATGCCTCCCCACGCGGCTGCGGCCGTCATGCATTCTGTACTTACCGGTTTATCGGTTGCTCACAATGCAGGGATGGTGCATCGGGATATCAAACCAGACAATGTTCTTATCAATGGCGATCATCAGGTAAAACTTGCAGATTTTGGGCTTGTCCGTGCGGCGTCGGCAAGCCAAGCAACCTCTGCAAACATCATCGGCACGGTCTCCTATTTATCCCCTGAACAAGTTTCTGGTGATGATATCGGACCCGCCAGCGACGTATATTCAGCCGGTATTCTGCTCTATGAATTGCTCACTGGCACAACGCCTTTTAGCGGCGACACACAAATCGCCCATGCCTACTCGCGTCTCGATCGCACTGTTCCCGCGCCAAGCGATGCCATTGACGGCATTCCTCCGCTTTTCGACGCCCTCGTGGCCTCAGCAACAACCCTCAGCCCGCACGATCGTTTTACCGATGCTAACGAGTTTCTCACTGCATTAGACGACGTTACTAACGAGCTCCAGCTTCCGACGTTCAAAGTACCTGTTCCCGCTAATGCAGCGGCCCACCGTGCCTCCGAAAACATCAATCAAGCACTTAGCGCTACCGATCTACTCACCACAGACATCCCCAGGGACGCAACCGAACTTATCCCGTCTTCCCCGGACCAAGGGCTATCCCCTGACTCGCAATATCCGGTTACGCATGAAACATCTGTCTTTCCGGCTTCAGAAACGCAGATCTTTCCCCACGAAGCTTTAGCCGATACTGCCCATCCCGCGCCTAGTATTACACCGGATCCTTATGCCACATCCTCCCCTGCGCTTCCTGAGACTATTCCACCGGAGACAGCAGAAGAGCTGCCAGCGGAGCCCCCAATAACCAACAGGTCAAGGACAAGTTTTATCATTTGGATTGTTCTTGTTCTGGTAGTAACGGCATCTGTGGCTGTCGGTGCTTGGTGGTTTGGGTCGGGACGATATGGAGAAGTTCCCCAAGTGCTCGGAATGAGTCAGATAGAGGCAACTGCGTTAGCGCAGGATGCTGGTTTTAGCACAACCACCTCCCCCATTTATAGCGATGACATTCCAGCTGATTTAATCGCGGGAGCTATTCCAGAGGTTGGCCATAGAGCGGTAAGAGGCGACGAGATTACGCTCTTGGTATCGCAGGGAAAACCTACTGTGCCATCTATCCCCAGCAGTCATGATACTGCGGAAGTCCGTGCGCTGTTAGAGGATCGTTCCTTGTCCTACGCAGAAGCTCCATCAGAATATTCTGATGATGTTCCGGAAGGAAAAGTCGTTTCTTTAAAGCCAGAACCAGGGACAACAGTTCGTGTCGGCTCAGAAGTAGCCGTTGCGTTATCCCGAGGTCCTGCCCCAGTCAATGTTCCTCATGTCGCAGAAATGTCTGAACAATCAGCGCGCGAGCAGTTGGAAAAACTTGGCCTCAAAGTAAACATCACCGAGGAATTTAATCCAGAAATACGCGGCGGAGACGCCATTGGTACGCTGCCAGAGGCCGGCACCACCCTACCGCGTGGTACTACTGTCACCCTCAGAGTTTCCACTGCCGTGGAAATACCTGATGTGCGCGGCAAATCTAAGCAAGAAGCCATCAGCGAACTAGCTGCTGCAGGAATCAGAGTAAACAGCGTTACTCGGTCTGATTCTGAAACCGGCAGCTCTGCAGATGAAGTTACTTCCATTACGCCGCCTTCCGGCAGCCTCATTGATTCTGCCCTCACGAGTGTGGATCTTGTTCTCGCCGGTGAGGTTAATGTTCCTTCCGTCGTTGGAAAGAAATACTCCGAGGCCAAAAAATCCTGGAAGAAGCCGGATTTACGGTCAAAGGCACCGGAGCCAAGAAACCTTCATCTCGCGTCTACTGGCAATCTCCTACGGGAGGCCGAGAGGTTCCTGGAACGGAAATCAAGCTACGCACAATAGGTTTTTAGTGGGGAAAAACGTCTCGCTTCCTTGAAAAGCTTTTCAAGGAAGCGAGACGTTTTCTATGTCATAACAGCTGTGCCTGTGCGTTCAGTACGCACACGTTTTAGTTCCGCAGCATCTCCGCGACTAGGAAAGATAGTTCCAGTGATTGCTGGGTGTTAAGACGCGGATCGCAGGCCGACTCATAGCGTCCGGGGAGATCCACATCCGTGATACCTTCTGCGCCACCGAGGCACTCAGTAACGTTTTCACCAGTAAGCTCAATGTGGATGCCTCCAGGATGCGTGCCTAACGCCCGATGAACCTCAAAAAATCCTTGGACCTCATCAATTACCTTGTCAAAGTGGCGGGTCTTATAGCCGTTGGAAGAGGTAAAAGTATTCCCGTGCATTGGGTCCGACTGCCATATCACTTTGTGCCCAGAGTCTTCAACAGCACGGATAATACCTGGTAAGACGGAACGAACTTTATCGTGTCCCATACGCGCAACCATGGTGAGACGGCCCGCTTCAAAATTTGGGTCTAACTTGTCGGCATAAGCCACGGCTTCTTCAGGAGTACAGGTAGGACCGATCTTGATACCAATAGGGTTGGCAATCATCGCTGCAAAATTAACATGGAAGTCTTCAATGCCGCGTGTACGCTCACCTATCCATAGTTGGTGGGCGGAAAGATCATAAAGTTCTGTTTCTCCCTCTTCGTTTTCTGCCAAGCGCAGCAAGGCCCGCTCATAATCCACGACGAGTGCCTCATGAGAACAAAAAATATCTGCGGAATGCAGCGTTTTATCAGTAACACCGCAGGCATTCATAAAGCGCAGGCCGCGCTCAATCTCCTGCGCCAGCGCCTCATAGCGTGCTCCGGCAGGAGAGCTAGCAACGAATTGTCTATTCCAGCCCGTCAATCGATGCAGATCAGCAGTGCCCGATGAGGTTAAAGCACGAACCAAGTTCATGGCGGCAGAGGAATTAGCGTACGCACGAATCATACGCGCCGGATCATGTTTACGAGCTTCTTCCGTCGCTTCCACCCCGTTCACAATGTCCCCACGATAGTTGGGCAAACCATTTTCATCGAGATTAGAGGAACGCGGTTTAGCATACTGTCCCGCAATACGAGCCATCTTGATAACAGGCGTGGAAGCACCATAGGTAAGCACAACCGCCATCTGCAGAAGTGTCTTAATGTTGGCGCGAATATGCGGTTCCGTATTGGACTCAAAGGTTTCGGCGCAGTCCCCACCTTGGAGCAGGAAGGCCTTACCGTTGGCAACGTCGGCAAGCAGCTTCTTCAGCTCACGGACCTCTGGAGCAACCACAATAGGAGGCACCGATTCAAGGATTTTGCGGACGTTCTCGGCGGTTTTTGTGTCCCAAATTGGCTGCTGTTTTGCGTCACGGGCAATGACGTCTTCAAATCGCTGCTGTAATCCATCCGGCAACGGCGGAAGATCTGGCAAAACGTCTTTGGGAATGTCTACTGTCCAACTCACACTCTTATGTTTAGCACGTCACCGCTAAAATCAGCGCGTCGGCAAAACATAAAATTCTATCTTTGAGAATTTTATGCAGAAATTCTACCCCATCAAAGCTTCAAACAAGTCCAAAATGAAGCGTTTTATACTCGATTCTTTTTATCAATCGGTAAACGTATTGCACACACCTTGAATTTCTGCAGGTTATGCCGTGCATCAACAAGAGCATCATGATTGCCGCTGGGAGCTTTAGGCAACGCAGGCCGCCCAGCAAATTCCCAATATTGTTTCAATTCATGCGTAAAACGGGGGATCTTTCGTGGTAGCCCCGTCATATCGCCCCATAGCTGAGCGAGTACCACATGATCATAGCCACCTACCCACGCCCATAATTCAGGTTGCGAATCTTCGGCCGAAAGAAAATCTATGATCTCATCACGAATCTGAGCGTTAGTTTTCCATAGTTTACTCGACGGGTTTGGCAGTTTGTCTAAAACGTTCTCTCGAACCCATTTCCCTGCCTTGGAATGATCAGCATCGGTGGACACCGCGTAGTACTCTCGCCCATCCTCTGCAACGATGCCAATCGAGACAAGTTCGATACTACGGCCGTCTTCGATGAACTCGGTGTCATAAAAATACCTCATCCGACCTTGCCTCACTGCGATAGTTTTGTAATACGCATCAAAGAGGAAAAGCCTCAACGCGCATTGTCTGTCAACTCACCACCACAGTAATAAACCACTATGCACCAGCCGTGCATCGCCCCTGACTTTAGGCGTTAGCCGTTATGGGTGTCTGCTTTACCGTGCTCTCCCGACGCGCAACTAGTCCGCGTGGAGCGATTGAACGCCCAATGAGAGGCATTCGTGACAAGAGTTCCATCGCTGCAGCTCCAACGATCGTAAAACCGATACACAGAAAAACCCACGCCCAAGAAGCCCCTAGGATGGTATCGCTATACAGCTCAATTCCTTCTTCACGATAACGAAAGAAATATCCAAAGAGCAGCGTCAAAACAATAGGATGACTCAGGTAGATCACCAAAGTATGTCGACCGATCCACTGCAACCCCTCGCTCAATAGCGAGATTTTAGAGAGTAAGACCGCAAATGATATGGCAGCAGGCAAATGCAATAAATGCGTAAGCGTAAGAAGGGAGAGACCCCAGACTTCTGAGACAGGTAAATGCGATATCTCGCGGCTCAAGAGCAGCGTCCCACACGCCACTGCAAGCTCTATGGGTTTAAGGGCATTTTCTGCATAACGCTCGATCCAAGGACGCGCATAAGCGCCTATCAAGAAACACGGAAGATAAGTAATAACTTTTTCCGTTATAGGAGTTTCTGGGGCTATAGGCGCGCACACCACAATGGCGAGGGGAATAAACCAACGCAACCAAGGATGCAGGAATTTTGTGCTCCACAATGCGATGGTAAAGAAGAACAGGGAGTGCAGGAACCAATACATGTTTTCGGAAGTCCACAGAGCCTCCACATAAAAATCCTGATCCGGGAGAGGCTCCTGCCAAAACACAAAAAATTCTATCCGCTTGGCAAATAGTTCCAGTGGGGTCCATAACACGTAGGGAACTAAAAGAAACCACAGGCGGTGGACAAATAGCTCCGCAAAGCTAAAACGAAATACCTTAATGGAAAAGAAGCCGCTTACTAGAAAAAATAATGGCATTCGGAGTGGTGCGATGAGCTCATTTACCTGCGCCACTGTCGTATACGTGCCATCAGGGACAGCCAAACAGATATGGAGAAGCACCACTCCGATGATCGATAGCCCCTTGGCCAAATCAGGCCACGCCATACGTGGTTTCTTCTGAGGCGCTGATACGGCTATTGCCAAAGAAGTCTGCGCTCCAGTGTCCATAGCAAGAGGCGGCCTGGTCGCTTTGCGTGCTTTTTCTTCCAAAGTCGCAGCATCGTTAGCCCCAGGCAAAAGACGCTCATGCCGAAAAACCCTCATTCTATGGGTAAAGCTCTTGCTCTTTTCCGCCCACATCTTCTTTTTTCTCGGGGTTTTCATGCTAGAAGGGAAGCGAAAAACACGCGGCTTTACTAGTCGCCGATCCATTACGCTCCCTCTACAGGCTGTCGCCTTACTCGTTTTTGCTCTACAAAAAGCAAAGCGCTGGCCACGACCGGCTACGCTTTTTAGAATTAGCTGTCCTACGCTTTGCTCATTAACCAACCCGGGACTCAACTAGCGTGAGGTAGCCCTGAAAAATGCATCATAATCTTAGTTGATCAGCAGAACAGCCAAAACTAAGGGCATCCAAATTTACTGAGCACCCTCGGGGTAGCCTTTGCCCTCTTCAAGAGATTTTTTCACTTCCGTTGCATACATATCCACATAGGGTTGCCCGCTTAATCGTGAAAGCTCATGCATCACGTAATCGGTAAGGGCACGATATGCCTCATGCGACTCCGGATTTAGTCCCCGCTCCTCGGCAAATTCAGAAGGAATGATCGGATCGCCTATCTTCATTCGGACCTTGTAAGGACGTGGTATCCACGACCCGATCGGATTGGCCTCTCGGCTTCCGATCATAGCGACGGGCACCACTGGATCATTGGTGGTAAACGCAATCCGGGCCATCCCTGTTCGCCCTTTATAGACCCTCCCATCGGGCGAACGCGTACCTTCAGGGTAAATCCCGAATACGTCTCCCCGCCCCAGAATCTCGCGAGCAGTGCTAATCAATTCCGCAGCAGCAGTCGGAGAGTTTCTATCGATAGGAACCTGCCCTACGGAAGTAAAAAACCACTTTTGTAACCGACCGACGCACCCCGAGGAAGTAAAATACTCGCTCTTTGCCGGAAAAGTGATCTGGCGACGATAAACCAAGGGAAAATAGAAAGAATCCATAACCGACTGATGGTTCGATGCGAGAATCACTGCTCCCGACGATGGGATTTTATCTACCCCTTCAATCTCGGGTCGATTGTATAGGCGCAGAATAGGACCCAGCAGGACGTGCTTGAAGGTCCAGTACCACTTGTTGTGCATCAGGAAATCCTTGAATGTCAGAGAGCGAGGGCTATCAAACCAATTGGCGAGCCAAATCAGATACCCCGATCATACCCGCATCTCCGCCTAGCTTCGCACACGAAACTGTGGGAAGGGGGCGGTATCCTGCCCCCACCATCGATGCAGCCATTGTCTCCACAGCAGTATCAATATAAAGCGCGCTTGCA
Organism: Corynebacterium pseudotuberculosis; assembly: GCF_002155265.1. NCBI lineage: Bacteria > Bacillati > Actinomycetota > Actinomycetes > Mycobacteriales > Corynebacteriaceae > Corynebacterium > Corynebacterium pseudotuberculosis. The sequence continues at coordinate 1,295,757 of NZ_CP021251.1, read as the reverse complement.
GTGGATACGCCCCCACCAATCACAATAAGACCGGGATCAAGGACATCGGCAACCACGGATAGGGCTCGCCCCATCCATTGCGCAAAATCTTCAACTACAGCGCAAGCCAGCTGATCACCGTCGCTAGCTGCGGCCATAATGCGCTTACCGCTCAGGGAACCATCAGCTAGATAGTCGATAAGCACGGACTCTGTTGCTTTGCCCGCCGCGATCATCTCGCGGGCAGTAGTTTCCAGGGCAGTTCCCGAACAGTAGCGTTCAAGGCACCCTCGTTTACCGCAGGAACATGTTCGTCCCCCTGGTACCACAGTGAGGTGCCCGAATTCCGGCGCTGTGCCAAAAGCCCCACGGTAAATTTCTCCTTGATGCATAAGGGTTGCACCAATTCCCGTTCCCACGGCAAAAAGAACCCAGTTATCTGCCCCCTGAGCGGCACCAAACCGATATTCTCCCCATGCAGCAGAATTTGCATCGTGCTCAAGCCGGACAGGTAGCCCTAAAGCATCTGAAAGTTCTGCACGGACATGCCGGTCTCTCCACGGAAGGTGTGGAGCAAAACGAACGACCTCACAATCAGGATCCAAGAAGCCAGCTACGGCGAGGCCTACTGCGGAAACCTCGTGTTTTTGCTTCAGGTTATCCACCAACCCGATGATGCCCGATTCAAGTAATTCAGGAGTTGATGGCGTAGGAACCGACATAGAGTCAATAATCTGACCATCCGAAGTCACCGCCGCCGCCCGCATGTTAGTGCCACCAATATCAAAGCCCACGGTGACTGCGTCGGATCTTTCAGACATATCTCGCCTCAACTGTCCTCGACTTCTTAGAAAACGCGCGCTATATGCGGCCGCGCACTACGGAACCGCTTAACGCATAACTAGCAAAGTATAGCGAGCCGCTACCCCAATATCACATTCACGCTTATAGCAACGCGCGCAATCTCCGCCCCATAATCTCCCAACTCCATTGCTCTCTCACGTGTTTTCTCCCCTTGTCCGACATAGCTTGCCGACGCTCCCCTCCCATCGCTGCAAGAGAGTTCACGGCAAGCGCCACCGCCTCAGCATTATTCCCGTCCACGACTACACCGCTTCCAGATGCAATCGTCTCCGGGGCGCCGCCTGAGTTCCCAGCAATGACCGGAACGCCACACGCCTGAGCCTCCAGAAAGACAATCCCTAGCCCCTCAACATCAAGTCCTCGTCCCCTAGTTCGACACGGCATAGCAAAAAGATCACAAGCTTGAAGAATCTCCACCATGCATTCTTCAGAGACCCGACCCATGAAAGCTACGTGATCTGCTACTCCATGTTTTTCCGCTAGCTCCACTAGCGTGTTTTCGTATGGTCCTCCCCCTACAAGCACCAACCGACTCGACTGCTCCTCTCGAAGTATCTCAGGAAGAGCCTGAATGAGCCGGTCTTGTCCTTTTCTGGGTACCAGACGAGAAATACACGCGATAATAAACTCGTTCTCATCCCACCCCAAGTCCTTGCGGATACGCTCCCTCACGCCATTTTCTACTGGGTGAAAACGCTCTATGTCCACGCCAGAAGGAAGGTGCGCAAACCTAGCGCTAGGGCCAAAGGCTCCACGAATACGCTCAAGCGTGAATTCGGAAATATAAGTGACCACGTCACTGTATTGACCAATGAGCCGCAAGAGTTGGCGTGCTATCGGGATCATTGCCCACCCCACCTCATGCCCATGAGTAGAAGCAATAACTCGGCGTGCACCAGCTTTCTTAGCTTTTTTGCCAAGAAGTCCCAGCGGAGCAGCCGCACCGAACCATACCGTATCTATGTGCTCTTTCTCTATAATTTCTGCCATTCGACGCGCCGTAGCAGAAGTAGGAAGCATAATTTTGCGAGGCCAACGATAAACCTTATATGGAAGGGCTGCATCATAGGATTCCGCCGCAACGCTATCTTGAGTAGACGCAAATACCACTACGTCCTGTGGTGGCAACTCAGCAAGGTAGTCACGAACATACGACTGGATGCCGCCAAGCGTCGGCGGAAAATCATTGGTAACTAAGAGCACCCGGGCCATACTCTGATTCTCCCCTGAATAGTGAGAACCCGACGATCGTCGGGAATGCAATGCAAATGATTAGTAACGGCGAGCTCCATAAAAAGGCATCGAGTCTACGGGTACCACCTGGACCGGGATACCATAATCCGACGCATGTACGAGCATTCCGTTGCCGGCATAAATTCCTACATGGGTAGCCCCCGGATAGTACCCGACGACGTCTCCTGGCTGCAGCTCACTACGAGAAACGGGAGTTCCACCAGCCATCTGTGCCTGAGACGTCCGCGGAAGAGATTTACCCTGTTGCTGATAAGACCAATACACCAATCCAGAACAATCAAATTGCGACGGTCCTACTGCTCCCCACCCATAAGGCGAACCGAGCTTAGTCATAGCAGCCTGCAACGCTCCCATCCCCTCGGGATTAGAACCTACGACCCCGTCGAGCGAATATTCCACAGGACCATTCTTCGCTTCCCATCGCAGCCGGTCTTCGCGGCTGAGACTTTCTACCTGTTTACGTAGGTCTTCAGTCTTGGTCTTGAGGGCTTCCTGCTCTTTGAGCAAAACTCCGTGCTGTCTTTCAAGCTCGGCTTGCTTAAACTTTGCTTCAGCGATCGCGCGAGTAACAGATCCTCTCTTAATAGCAGAGTTTTCCGTTGCTTTAGATAGCTCGCCTAGAGCAGCCTGCGCATTTCTAGTGAGAACCGACATGTATGCGGCACGATCAATAGCATTCTGGGGATTTTCTGCCGAAACAGCATTAGTTAAGGGATCGATAACCGCCCCACGATATTTTGAAGCCGCTAGACGATTGATTTCACTGCGATAGACGTCTTCTTTAGACTTTGCCTCGTCAGCTTCTTGAGTAGCGCGATCAACGTCGGCTTGAAGATTCTGTAAAGCCTCTTTTCCCGCAGCCAAATCAAGTTCCAGCTGTTTCACAGCCTCATTCTTAGCGTTAGCATCTTGGGAAATGGCGTCCATTGAGCTAATAAGGGATTCAACATCATCAGCAAAAACAGCCGGGGACAAAGCTCCCCCTGCAGAAATCATGACCAGCAAAGGTGCAACGAAAAGCATTTGGCGCGTTTTTTTCACTGTTTTCCCCAAAATGTCTAGCTAGATGAACACAACAACTATATAGCTCACACAGCAAAAAACAAGCATTGCCCTGGACGCCCCTAAGCAAAGTGAAAATAGTGAAGGTTCGGCACCGTTATGCCGAACTTTCACTATTAACCACAGGTCTAATTAATACCGAACTGCGTTGTAATAAGGCATGTAATCAATAGGTGACTCAGAAAGCGGGGTACCTTCAGTGAGTGCATGGATAACAGTGCCATTGCCCGTATAAATTCCAACATGGGATGCACCGGAGTAGAAGGCGATAATGTCTCCAGGCTGAAGATCCTGTCGAGCAACCTTTGTTCCACCCGCAGCCTGAGCGTAGGAAGTACGCGGGATGGACTTACCAATCTGTGCATATGCCCACGAGGTCAAACCAGAGCAGTCGAAAGCGCTAGGACCTGCAGCTCCCCACACATACGGTGAACCGATCTTAGATCGTGCCGCATCAACAACAGCCTGGCCAGAAGAAGCGGCCGGAGAAGAACTGATGGTAGGAACGTTTACCAATGCGGAGTAATCAGCATTTCCGCCCTGCCCCTGCAGAGAAGGAATCCACTGATCACTACCCGGAACGTTTGCAATGCCGGGTACATTTTCAATCCCCTGAACCTCAAACTTGATTCCAGTGTTAGGAACTACAACCTCAGCGGCATGTGCTTGCCCGGTAAGAGTTGCGGTGGCACCCACCACGACAGCGGAAGCTGCTGCTGCATTACGTGCGGTGTTCTGATTGCTGCGACGGTGCTTAGCCACGAAAGAAACTCCAAATCCTTATCGGTCTGCCACATAGTGACTGCTTTCCCTTTTTAGAAGGAAGCAAGCGACCCTATCTTCAAGTACGTGCAGCCCCATCACACGGGACCAACTCAAATGTCTCGATTAGGTTACGAAACGGCAACGCTTTATGTCCACCCATCAACAAAAATCCGCGCGTTATAAAACCGTTACTTAACAGATCCCACCTTTCCTTAATTTTAAATAAGACCACCCCCACTAACCGAACCCTGCAGTATTAAATGGTAAAAATTTCCCCACCAAGCTGCATTAATAAGAAATACTTTCAAGGGCAAAAAATCCCCCAAAGTCCATCACACTTTCACCACAATCGTTGAAATATAAATACATATGATCCCGATCACATTTTGTGATTTTCTCCATAATAGAAGCCTCGACTGACCTTTTTCGTGCCAAAAAAGTGCAGCATTATGACTATTTCCCATCTAAAAAACCGTCCCTTGTGTAACTAAAGCCTCAAAAGTAACAGCATCTGTAGGGCGTCAGGAGTCATGCGAAACACTTATTTTGCATCGATGACTAAACGGGACACGTAATAATAATGAGTCTAAAACTCATCCTTCGCGGTCATGCATGTGTCCCCTGGCTAGGATTTTCCCACCTCCACCCCACAGTTATCCCCTCTGAGTTTGTTCCTTATATATAAGGGGTAATCCAAGAAAACCGAAAAGCAGCCTTCCTGCTTATCAGAAAGGCTGCTTTTCGTATTCGAGAACGTTTTTTAGGGCTAGTCTTTTTCTACCCCATCTTTGATGCGATTCTGCTTCTGCAGATTCTCATACATTTCGACTTCTTCGCGATGATTCTCATGCTCTATTTCATCGTATTTAGCCGCGATATCCTCCGAATCAGGAGTGAAGAAGGAACCACGACCAGGGTGTCCACCAAAGCCGAGCTGGTTGAGCTGCTTAGGAACAGCAGCGCCAGCGTATGGAAGCGGAATTGGGTGTCCATGCTCATCTACAGGACCAAGCGGCTGGTGTACCTCTACAAAGGCGCCATTAGGCATGATCTTGATAACGCCCGTCTCAATACCGTGTTCCAAAACCTCACGGTCAGAGCGCTGCAGACCAAGGCAAATCCGGTAAGTAATAAAGTAAGCCAGTGGAGGCAGAACAATCAGACCGATACGTCCAACCCATGTCATAGCGTTGAGGGAGACCTGGAAGTGGTACGCAAACAGATCGTTACCACCAGAGAGAGTAAGCAAGAAGTAGAAGACAATCGCCATCACGCCAAGCGATGTACGTACCGGGACATCCCGAGGACGCTGCAAGAGGTTGTGGTGCGCATCATCGCCAGTGATCTTCTTCTCAATGAACGGGTAAGCCACGAGTAGTGCAACAAGAACGCCACAAAGAAGGGCGACCCAGAAAGCACCGGGGATGGTGTAGTTACCAAAGTAGAGTTCCCAAGCAGGCATCACACGCGCAGCACCGTCAGTCCACAGCATGTAAATATCAGGTTGCGACCCGGCTGACACCTGTGACGGGTTATAAGGACCCAGGTTCCAGATAGCGTTGATAGAGGTCAAACCAGCCAGGAGTGCCAAGAAGCCGAAGGTAACCAATCCGAAGGATGTGGTCTCTAGGATGAAGACAGGCAGGATACGAACGCCAACAACGTTATTCTCTGTACGTCCAGCACCTGGGAACTGCGTGTGCTTTTGGTACCACACCAGAGCAAGGTGAGCCGCGATCAAACCGAGGATGATGCCTGGGATGATGAGCACGTGTGCAATATAGAAGCGGTCAAGCATCAGATCAGAGGGGAAATCTCCACCAAAGATCAACCAGTGCAACCAGGTGCCGATGATCGGGAGAGCCAAAATAATGGCAGACATGATGCGCAGACCAACGCCTGAGAGCAGATCATCGGGGAGGGAGTATCCCATGAAGCCTTCAGCCATGCCCAAGAACAAAAGCACACAACCGATAATCCAGTTGGCTTCACGCGGGCGGCGGAAAGCGCCAGTGAAGAAGATGCGGAGCATATGCACCGTCATGGAGACCATGAAGGTCAGCGCAGCCCAGTGGTGCATCTGGCGAATAAACAGACCACCACGAACTTCGAAGGAAAGGTTCAGTGCAGTCTCATACGCACGAGACATCTCCACACCGTTCAAAGGCAAGTAAGCGCCTTCATAAATAACCTTGGTGATGGAGGGATCAAAGAAAAGTGTCAGGTATACGCCGGTCAGCAACAAAATAACGAAGCTGTAGAGAGCGATCTCGCCGAGCATGAAAGACCAATGCGTCGGGAATACCTTATTAATTTGACGGCGAATACCAGCAGCAGCTGTGTAGCGCGAGTCAATATTATTGCCAATGTCAGCTAGTTTGTTGCTCATGAACGACGCTCCCAGAATGCCGGGCCGACAGGTTCAACAAAGTTTCCTGCGGCAATGAGGTAACCCTCTTCATCAACGGTGATCGGCAGCTGCGGCAAAGCACGGGCAGCCGGACCGAAAACTGGCTTGCCGTAATGCAATGCATCAAACTGCGACTGGTGGCACGGGCAAAGGATGCGGTTTGTCTGAGCCTCGTAGAGAGACGTTGGGCAACCAATGTGCGTGCAGATCTTGGAGTAGGCGTAGTAATCGCCGTAGTGGAACTCTTCCTGCCCCTCGCGCTCAACAACTTTTTGAGCATCAGAAGCGCGGAGACGAATCAGCATGACTGCGTTTCGCGGACCGTGGATCGAGTGCATCTGCTCCGTGTATACGTCCGCATTTGCGCTGTACTTATCGCCGTCGTTAACCAGCTCTTCTGGAAGCGGGAAAACGGTTTCCATCGCAGCAGCAGAAAGATCTTCCGGACGCATGCGAACAAGGCGGCTAACGCCGTGAGTCGTGTAATGCGTGCCAACAGAAGTGCTGTGCTTTTCTGCCGTGGTTCCGGTATCGCGCCCTAAGTAAAGCTTCACGCCTTTCTCATGCAAAGTCCAACCGGAAGTCCATAGGGTTCCATCACCCTGAATACCTAGCTCGCCCTTCTTCCAAGGGTTCTTCACCATACCACCGAGCGGGGCAATAATAACCAAGCCGGCAAGGAGACCACCGACACCAAGCATCGACTTCAGGACTTTACGACGTCCCAGGGTGGAGGTTTCCCAAGAATCATTCAGGAGCGCGGTGATTGTACGACGATCGGTTTCTTCCGAAGGACCATCGTGACGGCGTTGCACCGAAATCTCTGCTGGAATGATGTTCTTGATGTAAATGATTACGCCAAAGCCTAGTGACAAAATGGCAAGACCTGCGGTCAAACCAAGCAGTGGCGTGTACAGGGTATAGGTCCACAGACCAGAGTCGCCGAGACCTTTATAGTGCCACGGCCAGAACAGGTAGATAGCCAAGTAAGCCAGGGCTGCAACGATGCCAATACCAAACCAAACGCCAACTTTTATAGAAGCACGCTTGGAAGCAGGATCGCCTTCGACCGGAAAACGCTCTTTGCGATAAGCAACAGTCACTCCGTCGAGCTCTGTACCCAAACGGGCTAGCTCGTCATTAGACATCGCTTCTAATTCTTGCGTTGTGTATTTCTTTCCATTGCTATTGCTCATGAGCGAGATCCAATCCACAGAGCAGCGGCCACCAAGACCACGATTCCAACGAGCCACATCAACATGCCTTCAGAGACTGGGCCTAGTCCACCCAAGTTCCAGCCGCCTGGGCTAGGCGTCTCTTTAGCTGATTTGATGTAAGCAATAATGTCTTTCTTCTCATCAGCGGAGAGCTGACGATCCGAGAACTTAGGCATGTTCTGAGGACCAGTAAGCATTGCCTGGTAGATCTCCTGCTCGTTTGCAGGATCTAGAACAGGTGCATATTTACCACTAGACAGCGCACCACCGCGTCCCGTGAAATTGTGGCAAGAAGCGCAATTCAAACGGAAGAGATCCGAGCCGCGAGCGACATCGGCTGGATCGATCTTTCCGTTGTAGTTAGCACCACGAAGAGTATCTAGCGCGACAGAGCCGTCCTCGTTATATACGATGCCGGGGCCGCCACCGTTAGCCTCAACATATGCGGCCAGCGCTAGGGTCTGTGCCTCAGAGTAGCGCGGGGCTTTGCGCATAGCCTGTGCCTCATTGCGCAGCATTGGCATACGACCAGAATGAACCTGGAAGTACGTTGCACCGGAGCCAACACCGATCAGTGAAGGACCTCGGTCTTTCACACCTTGGAGGTTTGCACCGTGGCAGGTGATACAAGCAACGTCATAAAGATCCTTACCTTCCTGAATCATTGCTTGCTCGTCTTGGCGCGCGGTAGCTACCTGGGCATCAGGTGTCACTGCGTTAACCAACAGTCCGGTACCGGTAAGGCCAACAGCTAGAGCTAAAGCACCAGCGGCAGTCCGGCGCACCTTGCGGCGAGCTCGAACTTTCTTGGCCTTGGAGACTGAAGCTGAGGGTATTTCTACCGCTTCAGTCTTGTTCTGGGTGGTATCCATCATTTCCCTTAATGTTCTCGAATACGGAAAGTGAGGGGCTAGTTCAGTTCATACAACCGGAGTCAGCGGTCACATGAGCCAAGACCGCCTATTGAATGAAGTAGATCGTGATGAACAGGCCGATCCAGACCACGTCAACGAAGTGCCAGTAATAGGACACCACCATCGCAGCAGTCGCCTGTGCTGGTGTGAACTTCGATTTAGAAATACGAAGTAGCACAACCACAAAAGCCAAGACACCCGCAAGCACGTGAGCTGCGTGGAAGCCCGTGGTGATGTAGAACGCAGACGCATATACACTGCTCGGAATCGTCATACCGTGCTCGATCAAGTGGTAGTACTCATAACTCTGACCGAGTAGGAAGATCGCACCCAACAAAATGGTCAGCGAGAACCAACGACGAAGACCAAAAACGTCTCCACGCTCTGCTGCAAACACACCAAACTGAGCTGTTACAGAGGAAGACACCAAAATAACGGTGATTACCAATGCATAAGGCACATTGAGGTGTCCGGCCTCTTCTTTCCAAGAGCCATTACCAATCCCATTTGCACGCGATGTGAAGTACATCGCAAACAAACCGGCAAAGAACATTAATTCCTGAGACAGGAACACAATCGTGCCGACACTGACCATATTTGGCCGGTTCAGTGCCGCAACACGCTGCGGTGCTGCCATATCTTTGTTTCCTATTGCGCTCGTCACGTTAATTAGTATGGCCGTTTCTTCCGATCAAGTCACATCTTGCCCCCGCCCTTTTTAGGTCCTCATTTCTTACAAAAAGCGATATTTTTGTGTTCCACAGCCCACAGTTTTTCTTAAAGACAACGAGAACTAAAAGCCCTCTTTATACGACGACAGGTTTCCGCAGGTCATCACAGTAGGAGACCGAAAATCACCCAGACTCCCCCTTAGTCCCCCTACATCACCCCTCCTACATTTCTTTCCAGTTTTATTTCCCCCTTCATTTTTCTTGAGAGATATTTCACACCCCAGAAAGAGCTCTCCCCTCAATGCTGCAACTTTAGTATGACCCCCAACTACCTGCGCTTTTATACTCAAAACCGGTTAGGCTGACGTTTTTTGCCCCTTAAAAATTATTTTTAACCCCGCGGGAACTTTTCCCAGACATCAGCAGCACTGTTTTTAAAACAGATAAAAATCCGATCCCCACCGCCATAATGAGAGGTGGGGATCGGATTTATTTTCTAAGGAAAGTGCGTTTCCAGCAACAAAAGCGGAAGGCTAGTGATGTAACTAGTGCTTTTCTTTTGGCATTCCGTACTGAAGGTTCAACATGGTTGTGGTGTAAATAAGCAATGCCGCACCAACCGCAATGAGCCAGTAATGAAGGAAAATAACGCCAAAGCCAAGAACGGCAACAGAGCCACTCATAGCTGCGGGCCAGATGGAACTAGGGCTAAAGAATCCGAGGGTGCCAGCGGCATCAGCAACCTCAGCCTCTTCCCAGTCCTCAGGAAGGATATCAATACGATTTTCAGTAAAGTGCAAGTACCCGCCCAGCATCAAGGTGAGCAGCGTAGCCAGAATCAGCGAAACTCCACCAGCCCATTCAAAACCGGGGTGGCTACCAGAATCCCTCACATACATTGTGGCAAAAACGTAGATCACCGACATGACAGCAAGGAATGTTGCCATCGAATACATGATCTTGGATGTAGCTTTCATGTTCTCTACTTCTCCTTGTTCCTACGCAGCGGGGCTGGTCTTATCAAAGTTATTGCCATCACGCGTAGCGCGCTCGGAGTTGAACGGGTGCGTGGTGGTTGCGTAGGGCTCCTCCCCAATGCTCTTTAGGGCATCGGAGTTTGTAGCCTGCGGGTTGCTATTCCGGAAAGAGATGTACTGCTTGAACTTCTCGGGAGTTACTACGCGAATCTCAAAGTTCATCATTGCGTGGTAGGTACCGCACATTTCGGCACAACGTCCCACAAAAGCGCCAGTCTTTTCGATCTTTTCAATCTGGAAGCGACGCTGCTGCTTGTTCTGTTCAGGGTGGTTGTACACGTCACGCTTGAACAGGAACTCCGGAACCCAGAATGCGTGAGAAACGTCAGCAGAAGCCAAATCAAACTGAATTGCGGTGTCGCTTGGAAGAACTAAGACTGGAATCTCTTCAGAGGTACCCAAAGTCTCAATCTTGTTAAAGTGCAAGTAAGACGTATCGGTCTTAGACATTCCGTTGATTGGGTTCTTGCCGCTAGGATCCACCTTGCTTGCCTCAGCAGCAGCTTGGCGAGCATCATCGACACCCTTATATTCAGCACCGGTAGGGGAAAGATCGGCAGCGATATCCGAGTATCCAAACTTCCAGTTCCACTGATAAGCAGTCACATCTACAGTAACCTTAGGATCTTTATCCATTGCGGTGACTTTGTCCTGTGTCTGAACAGTGAAGAAGAAGAGACCCATAACAATCACGATCGGGATGATCGTGAGCACCAGCTCTAATGGAATGTTGTACTGAGTCTGACGCGGGAACTCATCTTTACCGGCTTTCTTTGCGCGCTTAGCGCTCCACGCAAACATTCCATAGATAAAGAGGCCCCACATAATAAAGCCAATGATCCAGGCAGCTACCCAGACCCAGACCCAGAAGTTATACATCGACGTAGCTTCGGGCGTAATACCTTCCGGCCAACCAAAGGCTAGAGCTTTACCCAAAACACCGCCTGGTGCATCTACGTCACATCCCGCAAGGGTAAGGCCACCAAAACCGATGGCACCACCAAGCAATGCTTTGCGCCCAATGCCACGCTTTTGCTGCTGTTCCACGCGCGTTTGCCTTCCTGTCGCACTTATTTCCTTTAGAGCCTTAGACCATCCGCAAACACATCAGTTCCTGATTGGGACAGCCCAAAACCCACGCCTATTAGTGCAGGATAGTCCACCCCTCTTTGTTTTCCTGAATGTCACGGCACGCTCTCCCCCTTCTTCCCACTATGGTTTCTCCAGGAACCTTCGGATTTCCTAGGGAAATCCACCCCAGTAGCGCAGATCACGCCAGAATATAGTGCCTTAAATCACAGGAACTAAACTGACAATCAACCTTATGTATACCCTCCCCCAGAAAACAGCACGTTAGTGCCTCAAAAAGCGAATTCTTTAGCGCGACAGCGTATAAAAAATAAGAGCAATCTAGGACGCTCCCACACCCCTCCCCCGAGAATTAAGAGCGTTTTCGCTCACATTCCCCAAAGCCGATCCTCGTAATACCTTCTACAACCCCAACGGGGTACCCTTAGACAGCTAAGTACTTTGTTCATATATAAGAAGGAGCGGCGAACTATGTGCGGACTTCTTGGCATGCTTACGAGCACAAGGGACGCCCAAAGGTATGTCTCGGCCATCGAAAAATCGCTACCGTGTATGCGTCACAGGGGCCCAGATGAGGCTGGAACGTGGCATGACCAGCAAGCCGTCTTTGGGTTCAATCGCCTTTCTATCATCGATCTAGAACATTCCCATCAGCCACTAAAATGGGGGCCGCAAGGCCAAACTGATCGCTACGCAATGACGTTTAATGGCGAAATCTATAACTATGTAGAGCTCAGGGCAGAACTACAGGAACTCGGTTACACCTTTAATACCTCAGGCGATGGCGAGACCATCGTTGTTGGATATCACCACTGGGGCGCCGAGGTTGTCCAACACCTGCGGGGCATGTTTGGCTTTGCTATTTGGGATTCTCAGGAGGAAAAGCTCTTCCTCGCCCGCGATCAGTTTGGTATCAAGCCGCTGTATTACGCAACCACAGACGCCGGCACCATTTTTTCCTCGGAGAAGAAATGCATTTTGGAAGCTGCCGAGGATATTGGTCTAGACCTCAGCCTTGATCAACGAGCTATTGAGCATTACGTTGATCTGCAATACGTACCAGAACCGGAAAGTCTTCACGCAAATATTCGCCGGTTAGAATCAGGCTGTTACGGGGAAATTGTCCCCGGCGGCAAGGTCAAACAGACTCGTTATTTCCGTCCCCAATTTCCAGCGCAGGAAGTTCCCAAGAGCAAGGAACAGGATCTTTTTGATCGAATCGCCCGCGCGTTAGAGGATAGCGTCGAAAAGCATATGCGTGCCGACGTCACCGTGGGGTCCTTCCTCTCCGGTGGCATCGATTCCACTGCGATAGCTACGTTGGCCAAGCGCCACAACCCTAATTTGTTGACCTTCACCACAGGTTTTGAGAGAGAAGGTTACTCAGAGGTTGATGTTGCCGCAGAGTCTGCTGCAGCGATCGGCGTAGAACACATCGTTAAGGTTGTGTCACCAGAGGAATACGCCAACGCCATCCCCCAGATTATGTGGTACCTGGATGACCCCGTAGCAGATCCCTCACTTGTCCCCCTCTTCTTTGTGGCCCAAGAAGCTAGGAAGCATGTCAAGGTTGTCCTCTCCGGCGAAGGCGCGGACGAACTTTTCGGCGGCTACACCATTTATAAAGAGCCGTTGTCTCTCGCCCCCTTTGAAAAAATCCCGTCCCCCCTACGTCGAGGCCTAGGGCAACTTGCCAAGGTTTTCCCCGAAGGCATGCGCGGCAAGTCCTTGTTAGAGCGCGGTTCCATGACCATGGAAGAACGCTATTACGGCAATGCTCGCTCATTTAACTTTGAGCAGATGCAGCGCGTTTTGCCATGGGCTAAGAAGGAATGGGATCACCGCGAGGTCACAGCCCCAATCTACGCTCAGTCCACGCATATGGATCCGGTGGCGCGCATGCAGCACCTTGATCTTTTTACGTGGATGCGAGGCGATATTTTGGTTAAAGCCGATAAGATCAACATGGCACATTCCCTTGAACTCCGAGTTCCCTTCTTGGATAAAGAAGTGTTTGCGGTCGCCGAGACTATCCCCCATAGTCTGAAGGTCACACAGGGAACCACCAAGTATGCGCTGCGTAAGGCAATGGAACAGATCGTTCCACCGCATGTCCTGCACCGTAAGAAACTCGGTTTCCCTGTCCCCATGCGCCATTGGCTAGCTGGAGACGAGCTATTCGGCTGGGCTCAAGACACCATTACGGAGTCACTCACAGACCATATCTTTGATAAGAAAGCTGTCTTGGACATGCTCAATGAACACAGAGCAGGAGTCAGTGACCATTCTCGTAGGCTATGGACTGTTCTTGCCTTTATGGTGTGGCATGGGATCTTTATAGAAAACCGAATCGATCCTGGAATCGAGAAAAAGGACTATCCGGTTTATCTCTAGCGGTAGAATATTAAGGCGCCCCTCGCGCTGTGGTGGGATTAGACGGTAGTTCATCTAATCCCACCGCCTATTTTTTCTTCCTACCTGGACTTTTCTTCCTTTTCTAGGATTTTGAAGCATCACAAAAGGCGCCGAGAAAGAGCAAAATTCCTCCGCATCATGGATAGATCATGATGCGGAGGAATTTTTATAATCGACAACGTCTCCCACCAAAAGGGGTATTATGCCAAAAATCAGTTGAATGAGTCTCCACATGCACAGGAGCTACCTGCGTTAGGGTTATCAATGGTAAAACCTTGCGACTCAATAGTGTCTGCAAAATCGATGGTTGCCCCGGTGAGATATGGAACCGACATCTTGTCCACGACAAGACGGACTCCATCTACTACATCGGCTTTATCGCCGTCCAGGTCCCGATCGTCGAAGTACAGCTGATAGCGCAATCCTGAACAGCCACCGGGTTGTACTGCAATACGCAGAGACAAATCGGTACGCCCCTCCTGCTCAAGCAGCGCTTTGGCTTTAGCTGCTGCAGCTGCGCTGAGGATAACGCCAGTGTTGGAGGTTGTAGGTGCAGTCATCATGTCTCCTTTTCGAGTTTTCCGCCACTGCGGTTACTCGGTTTCATTCTTTACGTGCTCGTGTAGATGTGTGCAGTGTCCACGCTACGTGGCAGGAGCCACACCCTGACAGAACCCACAACAGGTTCCCTTACTTATAACAAGTACGGTTGTCGTCTTCTACAAGAAGCTATAACCGACAACTATACCCTCTCTTTTTCGGCGATTGAGTCTGGGAAGCCCCACATAGAGTTTATCTCCCACGGCCCAACTGGCTCCTATAAGAGAACTAAAGTCCATCACGTTTTATTCCAAAGCCTCAATCATCCCCCACAAGAACGAAGGTTCACGCACACAATATTTGAGTGAGCCAGCCTAGAATACGCCCTCTTATCTGCCCTTTTTTATCCTCTGCAGGAGCCCTACTCACGGGGGTTATTCCTGCGTTCCACTTTTATAGCGATACCTTGTAGCCTAGTAACCGTGAAATTACCTTGGAACAAAGACTCCTCTCAAGATCCTGCCAGCACTGATACTTCCTCACTCGCGGCTACGGAGACGCCTTCGGCTTCCCAGACTTCAGGCCTCAGCGACGCCGCGAATCGTTCCAAGGCTTATACCCCTAAAAAAGGCCACGCTACTCCTTCTCGTAAGCAGGCTCAGGCGCATCCAGGCACTTTCGAGTCGCGCTTTGGTGCCCGTGGAGGTTATGGCGATTCACGTAAGAAGCGCAAAGAGCTCAAGGCTTCTATGTCCAAGGAGGAATGGAAGGCTTATAAGCGGGAGCGCGCGGAAGAGGGCAAGCAGCGGCGTCGAGAAGCTCAAGCTGCGATGGATCGTGGCGATGAACGCTACCTTCTACAGCGCGATCGCGGTGAGGAGCGCCGTTACGTCCGCGATCTCGTAGACTCCAAGCGCTACATTGGAAACTTTGTTATGCCGCTTGCACTGGTGCTTCTTGTCATTCTCCTTATCGGGCGCTGGGTACCAACATTTGCTAACGCAATGTCCCTTGTAGCATTGATCTTCATCGCCGCCTTTGCTATCGAGGCCATCGTTCTTGGCAGGAAAACAGCACGCGCAGTACGTGAGCGCTTCCCCAACACCTCTGAGACAGGCTTTGGCATCGGTGCCTATGCATACGGCCGGGTGACCCAACCACGGCGCTGGCGCACACCAAAGCCACAAGTCAACATCGGTGACACGGTAGCGTAATCCTGTGCGTACTTTGGTTTTGGGAGGAGCCCGTTCCGGCAAGTCTGCTTTTGCAGAAGCACTTGTGGGGGCGGGCTCTTGCCGTTATATAGCCACCGCCCGTCCTTATGGCGATGGTGACTTTGACGCAGATTTTCAACGCCGGATTTCACAGCACGTGCAACGCCGCCCCTCGCACTGGGCGACAGAAGATCGCGCAGATCTCTGCGAAGTGTTCTCCCCCGAGTATCTGCGGCAGTACACAGAACATTCTTTGCTTGTCGACGACCTCGGCACCTGGCTTACTCATCTGATTGATATCAAAAATGCATGGGATTCTCCTACCGGCAGCACCAACCTAGAAGCAGAACAGCTCACAAATTTGCTCCGGGGTTTCCCCACCAATCGGGACGTGGTTCTTGTCACTCCTGAGGTAGGAATGGGCATTATCCCCGCGCAACATTCAGGCAGGTTATTCCGAGATGAGATAGGAACACTTAATCACATGATTGCGGATGTATGTGATCAAGTGTTCCTCGTTATAGCCGGACAACCATTACAGTTAAAAAGCGTTCTTTGACGTTATGCAACACATCGCGATAGCCAAACACATGGGAGTGCAACAACATGCAGCCATCCGATTTCTTTCCCAAGATCGATGCCCCTAATTCCGAGATAGCGGAACAGGCACGGGCCTTTCAGCTCACGCTGACTAAGCCAACGGGTTCGCTTTCGCGCCTGGAAGATCTTGGGGTATGGCTCAGCGCCTGTCAGGGGCAGGTTCCTCCTAAAAAAATCGTACGCCCTCGCTTAGTGGTTTTTGCCGGTGACCATGGCATCGCTACGAGCAACGTCTCTCCCTACCCCATCGAGGTATCAATCCAAATGGCGGAGAACATCCGCAATGGTGGCGCAGGAATCAACGCAGTAGCAAATTCTTCAGGTATCGGCATACGCGTTGCCGATATTTCTTTAAACCACGATGTGTGGGGCGAGGAAAGGGTCTCTCGTTCGTGCGGATCTATTGACCGAGAAGATGCGATGACGCAAGACCAGCTGGTTCGCGCCATTGAAATAGGAAAACGCATCGCGGACCAGGAGGTAGATTCCGGCGCAGACGTCCTGATGGCAGGAGACCTCGGCATTGGCAATACCACTCCTTCCGCTGTGATCATCGGATTGTTGACTAACCAAGAGCCTGTGGTGGTTACGGGCCGCGGCTCAGGCGTGGATGATGAAGGCTGGAAGAGAAAAGTCTCTGCGGTACGCGACGCAATGTTCCGTGCCCGCGATTTGCGCTATACGCCGCTGCTTATGATGCAAAAGGTCACTTCTCCTGAGCTCGTCGCTATGGGGGCATTTATCGCACAGGCTGCTGTGCGCCGCACCCCCGTGCTTCTCGACGGCGTGGTAGTCACAGCCGCGGCCATGCTTGCGGAACAGCTTGCCCCCGGTGCCAGAAAGTGGATGCAGGCAGGACACCTTTCAGCGGAACCTGCTCATCGCTTTGCCCTTAATTACCTAGGTCTTGAGCCACTCCTGACCTTAGGGTTGCGACTAGGAGAAGGGTCTGGAGCCGCCGCTGCCTTCCCGCTGCTCCGCATCAGCGCAGACATTATGACTGACATGGCTAATTTTGATAGCGCTGGAGTCTCCGGGGCGGATGCAGTTCCTGTCAATCGTATGGGTTAACACACAGATCAGGTGTTGTTGCTGCAACGGGGCTCGTGCCAGCTAAGTATTCAGTGCGTACCTCCCTCCCATAGAAAGTTGGGTTTTCACGATGTCAGGCAAAGTCGGTTTTGTGGAAGGCGAACATCGCCCCGCAATTATCGAAGGACCGCTTACGGCTTTGAGTTGGCTCACCATTCTTCCGGTTCAGGGGGCCACAGCCTTTGACCGCATCACTGGTGGACGAGTGCTAGCGTCAGTTCCTCTCATCGGCATTCTGTTAGGTGTGCTCGGGGCTGGTTTGGCCGGTCTAGGGTTTCTCTTCCAGATCACGCCGCTTTTAACCGCAGTGGTGATTGTGTGTTTCTGGGAGCTTTTCACACGGTTCATGCACCTTGACGGGCTCGCAGATGTAGCCGATGCCCTAGGCAGTTACGCTCCCCCTGAGCGGGCTAGGGAAATTATTGCAGACCCAACGACCGGGCTTATTGGTATGGGCTCCGTCTTTATCTCTCTAACGCTTCAGATCGCAAGCTTTGACGCTCTCATCAGCCGTGGGTACTGGTGGATGATTTTCTTTGCACCGGTGATCGGCAGGCTGTGCTCAATCTTTAGCGCGCATTCCACTTTAAAACCGATGCGTCCGACTGGATTCGGAGCCATGATGATTGGCACAGTCCCCACTACCACGATAGCGATATGGCTCAGCATTGTTTCTACAGCCTCCGTGGGCATCCCGCTGCTCATCGGAGCCTCCACCGTAGCTATCATCGTTATCACCTCCCTCCTACTCAGTATCGGTATCGCTGTGCTAGGGATCAGGCATTGCAATCGACGCTTTGAGGGAATGAACGGGGACACTATCGGCTTTATCATGCACTCGTGCACGGCAGCCTCAGCGGTTTTCTTAGCTGTTGGAGTCTGTGTGCTCTAAGTATTCTTGTATCCCTTAGCGTTCCGCATCGGGATAAGTCGAAGTAAAAAGCCATAAGCCGATTTGTTTCTCTACAGCGGCTTATGGCTTTAAAAAATTCTCACACTAGTTGTTCTAGACCAAAGTGTGCATCCATTGGTGCGGATCTTCCACTGTGCCACGCTGAATACCTGTGAGTATCTCGCGCAGCTTCATAGTGATGTCGCCGGCGATATTATGATTGATCTCAAAGTCACCATGGTTTGACTTAACAAACCCCACAGGGGTGATCACCGCGGCAGTGCCACAGGCAAAGGCCTCTAGCATAGAGCCATTGGTAGCCGTTTCCTGCCATTCTTCTGTAGAGATGCGCCGCTCTTCCGTGGTATACCCCAGGTCACGAGCAATCTGAAGAAGAGAATCACGGGTGACTCCGGGTAAGAGAGAACCCGAGAGCTGAGGGGTAACAATGTGCGGCGCAGACTCCTCACCCATAACAAAGAAGAGGTTCATCCCTCCCATCTCTTCGATATAACGATGCTCGTGGGCATCCAGCCACACCACTTGATCGCAACCTTTTTCTGTCGCCTGGGCTTGAGCAACCAGAGATGCCGCATAATTACCAGCAAACTTTGCAGCACCCGTGCCTCCAGGACAAGCACGAACATAATCCTCAGATAGCCACACCGATACAGGCTTAATACCGCCTGAGAAATAAGCGCCGGCGGGGGAAGCGATCAGCACGTAGCGATACGAGTTCGAGGGATGCACACCTAGCGTCGCCTCAGTAGCAATCATAAACGGACGCAGATACAACGCTTCCTCGCCCCCAGCTGCGGGAACCCAGTCACGATCGATATCTACAAGTTGCCGCAAAGACTCAACAAAAATCTCCGTGGGGAGTTCCGGCATAGCCATGCGCGCTGCGGAACGTTGGAATCGAACAGCATTGGCTTTAGGCCTGAAGGTCTTAATCGTGCCATCGGAATGCCGGTAGGCTTTAATTCCCTCAAAAATTGCCTGACCATAGTGCAAAACGCTAGCGGCAGGATCAAGGACAAGAGGAGCGTAAGGAACAACCTTTGCGTCATGCCACCCCTGTTCCGCGTTCCAATCGATGGTTACCATGTGATCAGTAAAACGCTTGCCAAAGCCTGGGTGAGCAAGGATATCCGCAAGTTCTTCAGCGGAAGTCTGAGATTCTGTTTTGTGGATGCTGAACTTAAGAGACACCATAATTTAAACGTACACCGCACATTGGCCTGCTCAATTAGATAGTCTGATAAATAACGTTTTCCACGGGGTCTGAGGACCTCGTTACCAACTTTTGGAGGTACTAAACTTTGAGCACTCAGTTTTCACTTGCGTCCCGTGGCTCTGCGACAGAACTCGCGTTGGCCAAGAAGCTTCCAGACGATACGACGGCTCTTGCGGTTGCCCTCTTTGCAGGAGAAGACGGTCTGGAGTTTGCTGCGACCGGACTTTTTGATGATGACTTAGAAGTAGCAATCTGGGAGCTCTTTAGCGCGGTTGGCGCAACCGGAAAGGCAGGAGAAATCCACAGGGTTCCTTCTATCGAAGGAATCGAGGTGGACTTCATTGTCGGCGTCGGACTTGGTAACAATGACAAACTCGACGATGAGGCTCTCAGGCGCGCCGCTGGCGTCGCAGCACGCTCCTTAGCAGGTGTGGACTCCGTAGCCACTACTCTCGGTGCTTTCGGCCTGCGCGCCGCCGTAGAAGGTTTTGCACTGGGAGCCTATGACTACAAGGGGATCCGTTCTGAGTCTGCCGAGGCTATTGCTGCCAAGAAGCCAGTGGGCACGGTCACCTTCTTGTCACTGGGAGATAAGAAAACCGCCAAGCCCGAATTCCAGGCTGCACAGATCACGGCGGAATCCGTCATGTTCGCCCGCGATTTAGTCAACGCTCCTTCCTCTCATCTCTACCCTGAGTCCTATGCGGAGATCATCAAGAAGGAAGCAGAAGACCACGGCATCGACGTGGAGATTCTTGATGAGAAGAAACTCGAAAAATTAGGGTTCGGAGGCATTCTCGCTGTTGGCAACGGCTCTGCGCGTAAGCCACGCCTTGTACGACTCACTTGGGCCCCTAAGAAGGCGAAAAAGAGCGTTGCTTTGGTTGGAAAAGGCATTACCTTTGACACCGGTGGAATTTCGCTCAAGCCTGGCGCCGGGATGGACGACATGATCTCCGACATGGGCGGCTCTGCTGCAGTCGTAGCCACCGTCATTGGTGCAGCTCGCCTAGACCTGAAAGTAAAAATCACTGCGACAATCCCACTCGCAGAAAATATGCCTAGCGGGGATGCTTATCGTCCAGGCGACGTTATCACTCATTACGGCGGAATTACTTCAGAGATACTCAATACCGATGCAGAAGGCCGTCTTGTGCTTTCTGACGCTATCGCGCGTGCATGCGAAGATAAGCCGGATTACCTGATCGAGACTGCAACGCTGACCGGTGCGCAGCTTGTGGCCCTTGGAGACCGCACTTCCGGTGTCATGGGATCCGACGCCTTCCGCGATCGCATCGCGGAAATCGGCCGTTCCGTAGGCGAGCAGGCCTGGGCTATGCCGCTTCCGGAAGAACTCGGCGAAGCGATCAAATCCCCAGTGGCGGATATTCGTAACATCACCAAATCACGTTCTGGCGGAATGCTGGCCGCCGGATGGTATCTTAGCCATTTTGTTGCCGAAGGTATCGATTGGGTCCACGTAGATATCGCTGGACCGTCATACAATAACGCAGGGGTGTACGGCTATACGCCGAAGCGCGCAACAGGTGTGCCGGTACGCACCTTCCTAGCTGCTCTTGCAGAGATTTCTGAGGAAAAGTAACTTCTTCACTCCGCTGATGGTCGGCCAAGGGTAAGACCATCAGCGGATTTTTCTTCTATGAGCATTGCCCTGTTTTGGGTTACGGAGAGGCGTCGGCACGCTATATACGGCTAATCCTTAGCATCGTTATCTTTTTCAAACTTTGCGCGCCTGAGGCGTTGTTCCTCACGTTTACGTAAAATCCTGTCGCGCTCGATTTTTTCCCGCATTCTCTGCGGATATCCAGTCTCTTCCACGTCATACACGGGAATTCCTAGTTCTTTTGCTACGACGTCGATACCTTTAGGCCCGCCAATCCTGCGTCGCGTGAAATCTCCCGTGATATCCACAAGCACTATCGACATCTCGTTGACAACGGTCTCAGGCTCAACAAAACCCTCAACTACTGCACGCGACTCGCTCCATTGTTTGAGGTAAAGCAGATCTTTTTCGCGAACAGTATCGCCCGGGCCTCGGGGCGGTTTGATGTTAGATCTGGGGGTCTTTCGTCCGAAAAAATTGAACACAGAAGTTAATTGTAGGGGCAAAATCTACAGAGAATTCCCCCTTAACATCACATCTGTTTGGGTTAGACGGTACGCTCATTAGGTATTAGCTTTTTGATCTACACGACTTTCGAGGAGTCTAAACACTATGGCGCACTCCGTTGAAATGCCTGAACTCGGCGAATCCGTCACTGAGGGAACAATTACCCAGTGGCTCAAGTCTGTCGGCGACACCGTCGACGTCGACGAGCCGTTGCTCGAGGTTTCCACTGACAAGGTTGACACCGAGGTTCCTTCCCCCGTTGCGGGCGTTCTGTTGGAGGTTCGCTTCAACGAAGACGACACCGTTGATGTCGGCGATGTTATCGCCATCATCGGTGAGGAAGGTGAGGCTCCTGCCGCAAGCGATTCTGATGAGAAGAAGGAAGAGCCGAAGCAGGAAGCACCCAAGGCAGAACCCACCAAGGAAGCACCTAAGGAAGAACCGGCTAAAGAGGCTGCAAAGCCAGTCGATAACCAAAACGTTCCTTATGTGACCCCATTGGTACGCAAGCTTGCTAATAAGTACGGCGTTGACCTCAATAAGGTCGAAGGTACCGGCGTTGGCGGCCGTATCCGTAAGCAAGACGTTCTCGCCGCAGCCGGGCAAGGATCTGAGCCGGCTCAAAAAGAAGCCCCTGCTGCTGTTAAGGATCCTCGCGCTAACTGGTCCACCAAGAGCGTTGATCCTGCAAAGGCAGAGCTTATTGGTACCACCCAGAAGGTCAACCGCATCCGCGAGATCACGGCTAAGAAGATGGTCGAGGCATTGCAGATTTCTGCACAGCTCACGCATCTTCAAGAGGTGGATATGACCAACGTTGCCACGCTGCGCAAGGACAACAAGCCGGCATTCATCGAAAAGTATGGCGTTAACCTGACCTACCTGCCGTTCTTTGTTAAGGCCGTGGTTGAGGCTCTAGTCCTGCACCCGAACGTGAATGCGTCTTACAACGCTGCCACCAAGGAGATCACTTACCACTCCGACGTCAATATTGCGATTGCAGTGGATACCGAGCGCGGTCTGCTCACCCCTGTGATCCACAAGGCCCAGGAGCTTACGTTGCCGGAGATCGCTCAGGCTATTGTTGATCTGGCCGATCGCGCCCGTAACAATAAGCTGAAGCCAAACGACCTATCCGGCGCAACCTTCACTGTGACCAATATCGGTTCCGAGGGTGCCTTGGCAGATACCCCAATCTTGGTTCCACCGCAGGTTGGTATCTTGGGCACCGCTGCGATCCAGAAGCGCCCAGTGGTA
Source organism: Corynebacterium pseudotuberculosis (assembly GCF_002155265.1). NCBI lineage: Bacteria > Bacillati > Actinomycetota > Actinomycetes > Mycobacteriales > Corynebacteriaceae > Corynebacterium > Corynebacterium pseudotuberculosis. Next base: position 1,273,117 of record NZ_CP021251.1, on the reverse strand, counting down.
ATCACTGAGAATGGCTCGGACGCCATCGCAATCCGTCAAATGTGCTACATCCCGTTCTCTTATGATCACCAGATCGTAGACGGCGCTGATGCCGGTCGCTTCACCGCGACGATCAAGGATCGCCTGGAAAAGGCTAAGTTCCAGGACGACCTCAACCTCTAATCCACCTGCGGTTCCGCGGATAGCGTTCCACTGGTAATCAGGCGGCAGCCGACTTCTCTTTCAAGAGGAGTCGGCTGCCGCCTTTTTCTTCGATTCTTACAGATAAAGGTGTGGTTTGTGAGAACGCTAGAAATACCAATCTTCGGTTTTCTAGCCTCTTAAGCCCTAGCTCCCTCAAAAACGACAAGCTAGCCATCGTCCGATTAATTTCACAGAGTTTTTATGCACCCTCTTCCTCAATATGTATCCAAAACCACTGTTTCATCCATATAATGGCGAGCATCACTAGCCATCCTCCACCCAAGGAGAAGTTGAAGACTATGACGATATCCTCGCCCTCTGCACGCTATGTGAGCCGGCACATCGGACCCAACGAAACTGAGAGGGTGGCGATGCTCAAACGCGTCGGATACGCCTCCCTCGAAGAGCTGTTAGATGCCGCAGTTCCCTCCGGGATTAAGTCCCAAGATCTTCCTGAACCCGCGCATCCGCTGTCGGAGGAAGAGGCGCTAACCAAGCTACGCGAGTATGCAGACCAGAATGTGGTTCTCAAATCATTCTTCGGACAGGGTTTTTATGACACCCTTACTCCTCCAGTGATTCGGCGAAATGTTGTAGAAAACCCTGCATGGTACACCGCCTACACCCCTTATCAACCCGAGATTTCGCAGGGACGCCTGGAGGCGCTGCTTAACTTCCAGACCTTGGTTAGTGAGCTCACCGGACTCCCCGTAGCCAATGCCTCTTTGCTCGATGAAGCCACCGCGGTCGCTGAAGCCGTCGGGTTAATGGCGCGCACCAATAAAAAGGGTCACAGAGTGCTTCTCGACGCCCGCCTGCACCCCCAAGTTCTCTCTGTCGCGGCCGAGCGTGCGCGCGCCATCGACGTAGAGGTGGAAATCGCTGATGTTACTTCAGGGCTAGTCGGAGATAGCTTGGTGGGCGTGGTTATAGCCTATCCAGGCACTGAAGGTGATATCTCCGATATTCGCCCCATTATCGCTGATATTCATGCACGCGGCGGACTAGCCGCAGTGTCCACGGATCTCCTCGCGCTCACTCTATTGGAATCTCCCGGCGCGATGGATGCAGATATTGCTGTGGGTTCTTCCCAGCGTTTTGGTGTCCCCTTGTTCTTTGGTGGCCCACATGCCGCCTTTATGGCGGTATCTGATAAGTTCAAGCGCCAGCTACCGGGCCGAATCGTCGGTGTCTCCGTAGATGCTGAGGGCCACCCTGCTTATAGATTGGCCCTGCAAACCAGAGAACAACATATCCGCCGAGAGCGCGCGACCAGCAACATTTGTACTGCTCAGGCCCTGCTAGCAGTATGTGCCTCAATGTATGCGATCTGGCATGGCCCTGAAGGGCTCAAAGCCATCGCACGCCATGTGCATGAACTCGCCTCCACGTTTGCTGCGGCAGTAGAAAACGAGTCTACGTTAGAGCTGGTACATAAAGACTTTTTTGATACTGTCACGGTTCGAGTCCCCGGAAGGGCTCAAGAAATTACCGATGCTCTGGCGGAATCTGGCTATTTAGTGCGTCCTATCGGCACAGATCTGGTTAGTGTTGCTTTTGGGGAGTCGGCCACTGCGAAAGATGTGGTTACGTTAGCCGAGGCTTTTGGAGCGAGTGTCTTGGAGGAGACTTCTAAAGACTTCCCAGAATGGGCAGTACGCAGCAACGAGCCTATTACCCACCCGGTCTTTAGCTCTGTGTATTCAGAGACCCAGATGCTGCGTTATCTTCGGGCTTTGTCAGACAAAGATCTTGCCCTCGATCGCTCGATGATCCCTTTGGGCTCATGCACCATGAAGCTGAATCCGACCACGGGTATGGAGCCCATCACTTGGCCGGAGTTTGCAAACATTCACCCCTTTGCTCCAGATTCTCAGACCCGAGGCTGGAGGGCACTGATCGAGGAGCTCGAGGGCTGGCTTGCTGATATCACCGGCTATGCCCGAGTGTCTGTTCAGCCCAATGCTGGATCTCAAGGTGAGTTGGCTGGCTTGCTGGCTATTAGCCGTTACCACCAGTCTCGTGGTGACAATCAACGCGATATCATTCTGATTCCGCAATCTGCTCATGGAACAAACGCAGCGTCTGCGACCTTGGCTAATCTTCGAGTAGTTGTGGTTGCCACAGCAGCGGATGGTTCCATCGATGTTGATGATCTTGACGCAAAACTGGCCAAGCATGAGGGACACGTGGCCGGCATCATGATTACGTATCCGTCCACGCACGGTGTTTTTGAAGATACCGTAACTGACGTGTGCGAGAAGGTACACGCAGCAGGCGGCCAGGTCTATATCGACGGAGCAAACCTCAATGCACTCGCTGGAGTAGCACGACCAGGAAAGTTTGGGGGTGACGTCAGCCATCTCAACCTGCACAAAACCTTCACAATTCCCCACGGGGGAGGCGGTCCTGGTGTAGGTCCTGTGGCTGTAGCAGAGCATCTCGTGCCTTTCTTACCCACTAACCCATTGGACTCAGATGCTGCGATTCCGTGCCCATTATCTACGGGAGTCCCCATGGTATCTGCACGGTTTGGTTCGGCGGGTGTCCTTCCGATTTCTTGGTCTTATATTGCGATGATGGGTGGCAAGGGTCTACGCGAGGCCACCGCTTCGGCAATTCTTGGGGCGAATTACCTGGCACGCTCATTAAAAGATGCCTTCCCTATTCTCTATACCGGTGAAAATGATTTGGTAGCGCATGAGTGCATCCTTGATCTGCGTCCGATTACTGATCAGACAGGCGTCACGGCTGCGGATGTGGCCAAACGTTTGATGGATTATGGATTCCATGCTCCCACGCTGTCCTTCCCTGTCGCTGGCACATTGATGGTGGAGCCCACGGAATCTGAAGATAAGGGCGAGCTAGACCGCTTTATCGAGGCATTACTTGCTATTCGCGCAGAGATCCAGCAGATCGCTGATGGTGCCATTGAATATGAAGAATCTGTCCTGCACCACGCACCTTTTACTGCTTATTCCATCGCTAGAGATAACTGGGATCACTTGTTTAGCCGTGCTCAGGCCGCCTATCCGGTGGCATCGCTTCAGGCTAACAAGTATTTCCCATCCGTTCGTCGCCTCGATGAGGCTTATGGCGACAGGAATTTTGTATGCTCCTGCCCACCGCCTGAGGCTTTTAACGTCGAGGGCTAGCCTCGCTTCACGCATCTCTGCGGTGTGGTCCTACGTTCTTCCGTATTCACGCCGCAGAGGTCAGCAGCTCGCTCATATATTTTTCGATGAAAGGATCTAAAGCATATGGCTTCCACACTTCGTACCTCGCCTTTGCACAGCCGGCACCAGGATCTAGGGGCTGCTTTTACGCCCTTTGGAGATTGGGATATGCCGCTGAAGTACGGTTCCGAGCTTGAAGAACACCATGCAGTGCGTAAAACATGTGGGTTATTTGATCTTTCTCATATGGGAGAGATTCGGGTTAGCGGACCACAGGCCGGGGACTTCCTTGATTATGCGCTGATCTCTCAGCTCTCTGTGCTTCCCGTTAACAAAGCAAAATACTCGATGATCGTCTCCGAGGACGGTGGCATCATTGATGACTTGATTACGTATCGCTTAGCTGACGATGAATTTCTGGTTGTCCCTAACGCTGGAAATGCGGCGGTGGTTGCTGAGGAACTTCGCTCACGAGCCGCAGGATACCAAGTCACTGTCGCTGATGAGTCTACAGATACTGCACTCATCGCAGTTCAGGGACCCCGTTCTCAGGCGCTGCTTCTTTCGCTTATCGACGCCTCCGCGGATCCAGATACGGCCGATCTGATATCCAACATGCGCTACTATTCATGCGGCAACGCCGTTATAGCAGGCTTTTCTGTGCTCCTAGCTCGGACTGGATATACCGGAGAAGATGGATTTGAGCTCTATATATCCAACGATAAAGCTCCTGCACTATGGGATGCTATTTATCAGGCCGGCCAAGATGAGCGTTACTCGCTGCTCCCCTGTGGGCTTGCTTCTAGAGACTCACTGCGCCTTGAAGCCGGAATGCCCCTCTATGGGAACGAGCTCTCCCGAGACCTTAGCCCCAGAGACGCGGGATTGGGCATGCTGGTGAGTAAGAAAAAAGAAGGCGACTTTGTGGGTAAAGAGGCTCTGAGCGCTCCTAGTACTCATACAAGGGTGCTCGTTGGGCTGGCATCCTCAGAACGTCGTGCAGCACGACACGGCGCAGAGATCCTCGACGGCGATGGAAACGTTGTGGGAACCGTCACCTCGGGGCAGCCCTCGCCGACGCTGGGGCACCCTATTGCCTTGGCCTACGTGGAAAAAGAACTCAGTGAAGTGGGTACAGAACTCACCGCAGATATTAGAGGGAAAAAATATCCCTTCACGGTAGTTTCTTTGCCGTTTTACTCCCGCGAGAAAAACTAAACCGATAGACTCCAAAATGATCTATATGAGTCGTTTCGCATTCTAGAAAGGTAGACCCAAACCTATGTCTCTTCCTGAAAGCTTCTCCTACTCCGAAGACCACGAATGGATCGACGCAATCGCTGATTCCGCTGCCGGGGCGACTGTCAAAGTTGGCATCACCTCGGTGGCCACTGACCGCTTGGGGGAAGTTGTCTTTGCTGAGCTTCCCCAGGTTGGCGACTCCGTAGAGGCCGGCGAGACCTGTGGCGAGGTCGAGTCCACTAAGAGCGTCTCCGACCTGTATTCCCCTGTTACAGGCACGGTAACCGCTGTGAACGACGCAGTTCACGACGACTACTCCATTATCAACAACGATCCTTTCGGCGATGGCTGGCTCTTTGAGGTGGAAGTTGAGTCCGTCGGAAAGCTTCTCACCGCCGACGAATACGCAGAGGCTAACGGAGTTTAAGAATTTTTAGCGCTCTGCCCTAGCCGAACAACGCCACCATGTCTTTTAGAACAAAGCATGGTGGCGTTGTTGTTTTGTTTAGGCGTTATGAGAACGTTTCTGCCCAGCGTGTAGCGTCTGCTGCATCATCTCTTCTCTGTTGGGTAAAAATAATTCGATGACCGTCTGGATCTGTAACCACAAGATCTCTGGTAAACCACAAGGTGTCTTGAGGTTTTTCTATTTCAGCGCACCCACTTACCGCGCTTTCTAAGCAAAGAGCTAGCTGGTCAAGATCCTCTTGGTGCGTAGAAAAGGACACTTGAACGCTTGCGGGCGCTGTGCTGTGCGTCTTCGACTCCGTGTTTTCTTGCTGAACCAACAGTACATCTTGGTTTCTTAACCTGCGCAGATGAAGAACCGCCGGATTGCCTTGTGGGTCTGGAACGGTAGCTAAGGTAATAAAACCGGCAGCGTGGAAAAATTTCTCGCTGCGCTGGAAATCTTTAACGGTCAGTGTGACAAACATTGGCATCGGATAAATTTCCCGATCTGGTGTAATACTCATGGTCTTTACGCTGAACGATTGCCCTAACGTCAATGCAAATACGCTAAGACTCCATGTATTTTCAGTGACAGAGAGTCAGACGTATCCTCAGTGCCATGACTGCGCCTCGTGATCCCTTTTTCCCTGCTGACAAATCCATCCGTGCCTCTGCAAACCCCGTGGAGATCCGTAACCTCGGCGTGATGGATTATCAAGAGGCTTGGGACTACCAAGCTGCCTTGGCCAAACAACGCGCGGCAGATGAGGTTGGCGACGTACTTTTAGTTCTTGAGCACCCAAGCGTGTATACCGCAGGAAAGCGAACTCAGCCGGAGGATCGCCCCACAAATGGCTTGCCTGTTATTGATGTTGATCGAGGCGGCCGTATTACGTGGCATGGCCCTGGTCAGCTGGTGATATATCCAATCCTCAAACTCGCCGACCCCATCGATGTAGTGGATTACGTGCGCCGCGTTGAGGAGGCGTTGATTCAGGTTGTGCGCCAGCGCGGCATTAGTCATGCCGGGCGTATCGACGGCCGCTCCGGGGTCTGGGTTCCCGGTGCCTGCGATGCCGATCACCGTAAAATAGCCGCATTAGGTATCCGGATCACGCGTGGCGTGACTATGCATGGCTTGGCGCTTAACTGCTCTAACACCCTCGAGTATTATCAGCACATCATTCCCTGTGGAATCTCCGACGCCGGAGTTACTACGCTCTCCCAAGAGCTCGGGGAAGAGGTCACAGTCGAGTCCATAACCCAACCGCTTATCCAGGCTCTGCTGGATGCGTTCTCTGGAAAACTCATCGTCGCAGACCATACGTTTGCTTCTGCACCAGATCCCACCAAAGGGCTTCCCAGAACTGTGTAAAACAACACATGTACAAAAGGCGCCGCCTCACCCCCTCACTCTTTTCCCTGGTTAACCCCCATCGAGTGAGGGCTTTTCGACGTGCACCTGTAGCACGAGTAGTGTGCATAGGGTGACTACAGCACCCGAAGGACGCAGAATGCTCCGAGTTGAGGCCCGCAACTCGCAGACCCCCATCGAGAGCAAACCACGCTGGATCCGCACTGCGGTAAAAACTGGCCCTGAATACCAGGACATGAAGAAAAAGGTATCGGGAGCCAGCCTGCACACCGTGTGTCAGGAAGCCGGTTGTCCCAATATTCATGAATGCTGGGAATCCCGTGAAGCAACCTTCCTCATCGGTGGTGCCAACTGCTCACGACGCTGTGATTTCTGCCAGATTAACTCTGCAAAGCCAGAACCCCTCGACCGCGATGAACCGCGTCGAGTTGCTGAATCTGTGCGTGAAATGAAGTTGAATTACTCCACTATCACTGGAGTAACCCGCGACGATTTAGAGGATGAGGGCGCTTGGCTCTACGCCGAGGTCGTTCGCAAGATCCATGAGCTCAACCCACATACGGGTGTAGAGAATCTCACCCCGGATTTCTCGGGCAAGCCTGACCTTTTGCAGGAAGTCTTTGAAGCACGACCGGAAGTCTTTGCGCATAACTTGGAGACTGTCCCCCGCATCTTCAAGCGTATCCGTCCTGCATTCCGGTATGAGCGTTCCCTAGACGTAATCCGCCAGGCCCGCGATTTTGGCCTAGTGACCAAATCCAACCTCATCCTTGGCATGGGCGAAACGGTCGAAGAAATCAGGGAGGCCCTCACGGATCTGCACTCTGCTGGCTGTGACATCATCACTATCACTCAGTACCTGCGCCCTGGCCCCATGTACCATCCCATCGAGCGCTGGGTAAAACCAGAAGAGTTCATCGAACACGCTGATTTTGCCCGCGAGTTAGGTTTCGGGGCAGTCATGTCCGGCCCACTCGTGCGGTCCTCCTACCGAGCGGGCAAGCTTTACTCTGAAGCTCTCGCGGCACGTGGGGAAACGCTTCCGGATAATCTTGCACATCTGGCTGAGACTTCTGCGGGAACCACAGCCCAGGAGGCATCTACGCTTCTGAGCAAATACGGCCCCTCAAAAGAAACCCCGGTTGTTTCTTCCCGGTAATATTTTCCCTCAGTATTTTAGAAAGAAGACTTATCCCCCGATAGGTCTTCTTTTTTTCTTGGCATCATGCCGCGGGTTCTGTCCTCGATTAACCCGCACGCCAAGCTTATGAGGTACTGTGCCCCTGGCACTCAGGGGGCTCGCGGATCGACGTTGCGTTATCTTTCCATGCTCTAAAGCATGACCCCACAACGTGGTAGCTTGGCCCGTCAGGGCCGATTTCCGCCAAAGATCTATCTGCATTGCAAGGAGCCTCGGAGTCTAATTGCAGATAGCATAGGATGGCCCGCTAAGCTGGTATGCATGGCAGACGCGAAGAAGCAGGCCGATAAGGCCGCGAAGAAGGAGCAGCGCGCGGCGAAGCGCGCCCAGCGCCGCCAGAACTGGTCTCAGCTCTGGCAGGCGTTTAACATCCAGCGCAAGCAGGACAAGGCCCTAGTGCCGATCATGGTGGGATCAATCCTTGGCCTCGGCCTGCTTTTCTTCCTCATCGGAATGTTGTGGAACGGTCAGTGGTTTATGCTGCCCACTGGCCTGTTGCTGGGTGTGCTCCTTGCTATGTTCATTTTCACCCGTAGGCTCCAAAATAGCGTCTACGAAAAGGCTGAGGGACAGGCCGGTGCCGCAGGCTGGGCACTAGAGAATCTACGCTCAGGTGTGGGCATTGTATGGCGCACCAAGACTGGTGTTGCTGTGACTAAGCAAATGGATGTGCTTCACCGCGTTATTGGCGTCTGCGGCATTGTTCTTGTAGGCGAGGGCAATAAAAATCATCTGCGCCCGCTGATCAATCAGCAGCGCCAGCGACTTTCACGTCTAGCACCTGGTGTGCCGATTCATGAAATGTTTGTGGGCAGCGGTGAGGGCGAGGTACCGCTGAAAAAACTGCAGTCCAGCTTGCTCAAGCTCGATCGCCAGTACAAGAAGAACGATGTGTATGAAATCGCTAGCCGCATCGAGTCCATGGACAATGTCCAAACCAACGTGGGACTCCCCAAAGGCCCTATCCCTAAGGGCGGCAAGATCTCGGGTATGAACCGTCGCGCTCGTCGTTCTGCGGATCGCCATAAATAGACGATCTTTTACACAAATAAAGGCTTGATCACTGTTTGTAGTGATCAAGCCTTTTCTCGTAGTTTTTTAATTATCCAAAAACTACCGCGGTTCCCGTGGCACGATCATGCATGCCGCGGCCATCGGCGTCTACAAGCACTGCGGGGAAGATAAAACAAGTAAGGGCTGTGCGCACCAAGGCACGCACAAATCCCACTTTTTCAGTTCGAACGTCAACGCGAGCTACCCCCATTCCGAGTATTGCTTGCCCAGGAGTCCGTGCGAAAAGCCAAACACTAACTACGCCGAGGATAAAAAACAGGATGAGAGTGGCGGTGGAAACGCCCCCGAGTGCTGGGGTAAACATGTGAATCACCGCTGCGCTGGCCAAGCAGATACCCCAGTCTATGAGGACCCCGCACGAACGCCGCAGAACACTGCCTAAAGCTCCTGGTCCTTTTTGTGGAAGCCCAAGGTGTTCACCTGGCCAGCGGGCGGGGGTATCGCAGTCAATTTGTGAGGGAATCTCCGGCCCGTCGAGCCAACTACGCTTCGGTTTTGCCATGTGGACTACTGTAGTTCTTATACAGCTTGAGTGGGAAACCACGGACAATAGATATCGGTCAAGCGATAGGTAATTAGCTTCTCTCCTGCTATCCTAGAGAAACCGACTTTTTATAGTGCCGTACCCCACAACTTGCACTGTTTAGCTCCGACATTAAGGCTAACAGTGCAAAGAAAACACAACAATGTTCTCCAAGGAGTCAACGTGGCCTTCAGTACATCCGAAGACGTTATCAAGTTTATCAAAGACGAAAATGTTGAGTTCGTCGATGTTCGCTTCACCGACGTCCCGGGCATCGAACAGCACTTCTCCATTCCTGCAGGAATGTTGGATGAGGATGCTATCGAAGAGGGCCTAGCTTTTGATGGCTCTTCAATCCGCGGTTTTACCACCATCGATGAGTCCGACATGAATCTGCTACCGGACCTTGCAACCGCAACCTTGGACCCGTTCCGCAAAGCAAAGACCTTAAACATTAAGTTCTTTGTCCACGATCCTTTTACCCGCGAGGCATTCTCCCGAGATCCGCGCAACGTGGCACGCAAGGCAGAAGAGTATCTCACCTCCACGGGCATCGCCGACACCTGTAATTTTGGCGCAGAAGCCGAGTTCTACCTCTTCGATTCCGTCCGCTACTCCACAGACATCAACGCTGGTTTCTATGAAGTCGACTCCGACGAGGGCTGGTGGAACCGAGGCAAAGAATACAACCTCGACGGCACCCGCAACCTTGGCGGCAAGAACCGGGTCAAAGGCGGATACTTCCCCGTCGCTCCCCACGATCAAACCGTAGACATTCGCGACGAGATGACGCGTAACCTCATCAACGCCGGCTTCCATATCGAGCGTTTTCACCACGAGGTAGGCACCGGTGGGCAGCAAGAGATCAACTATCGCTTTAACACGCTGCTGCATGCTGCCGACGATCTACAGACCTTCAAATACATCATCAAGAACACTGCCGCCCAAAATGGCCGCGCTGCCACCTTTATGCCCAAGCCCATCGCAGGCGATAACGGGTCCGGCATGCATGCCCATCAGTCTCTCTGGAAAGACGGCAAGCCTCTCTTCCACGATGAATCCGGCTACGCCGGGCTTTCCGACATGGCCCGCTACTACATCGGCGGCATCCTGCACCACGCTGGCGCGGTCTTGGCGTTTACCAACCCCACGCTCAACTCCTACCACCGACTGGTTCCGGGATTCGAGGCCCCCATCAACCTGGTTTACTCGCAGCGCAACCGCTCTGCGGCAATCCGTATTCCTATTACGGGCTCCAACCCCAAGGCCAAGCGCATTGAGTTCCGCGCACCAGACCCTTCAGGCAACCCCTACTTTGGCTTTGCTGCAATGATGCTCGCCGGCCTTGATGGCATCAAGAACCGCATCGAACCGCACGCGCCGGTGGATAAGGACCTCTACGAGCTACCCCCAGAGGAAGCAACAAGCATCCCACAGGCTCCCACCTCACTGGTGGAGTCGCTCAAGGCTCTGGAAGAGGACAACGAGTTCCTGACCGACTGCGATGTGTTCACCGAGGATCTCATCGACACATACATCAAGCTCAAGTACGACGAAGAAATCACTCCTACTCGCCTGCGCCCGACGCCGCAGGAGTTTGAGATGTACTTTGACTGCTGATTTTTAATGGAGTTTTGCGGAACTAGCCAGCTTCCGTTTACAAAACCCTAGTTAGCAGCGCAACCCTTGTTTCACCGTCACGGTGTAAGCAGGGGTTGTCGTGTTTCGGAGTACTTCTAGATGATGCTTTAGTCCACAAGTGGCGCAATTTTGGTGCCCAGTGTACGTGCAGGTTGCTACCCATTAGGTAGCGACCTTATGCTCCTTTACGCTGTGGGACTGGTGACGCTGTTCAAGCGCAGTCTCAAAGTGTTCTTGTGCAATCTCCCCACGGTCGAGCCTAGCGACAGCTTCAAGATCCGCCGCAGTGGCCACGTCGTGTTGGTTCGAGTAATGGGCGTTATTCTGCTGATCGCCAATCTTGACGTGTATCCCCGACGACACGCGGCCGTGTAGACCCAGATCGCTTCTCATTTGGGCAGCAGGATGCGGTTGAAGAACATCGCTAGCTCACGATCATCTGGAGCAGATGTCGTCCATGAATTGCGGGTAGTGCAAATGCGGAGCAAGCGGATTTTTGCCCCCCCTGATCACCGCACGCGCACAGAAGTCATGGGCTAACTGCACGTTTATCTCCACGTCCCCGGAGTATGGGGAGCAGATATAGACCAAGGGCGGTAGCCGTATTCGGTGCGCTGCAAACTCGTCAGCAGGGCCAACCAGCGAGACCAGCACCTCGCTGGGTAGCTGCTCACCGGAGACAAGATCGATGACTTCAACCGGGCTAGCATCGATCAAGTAACCGAACAGGAGAAGTTCGAAGTCGCCGTGGTCGGCGTAGGGATAGATCCCAGCCTTGGCTAGGGTCACCGATAAAAAGTCTCGATTCCAATGAAGAGTTCACGCATGCGCTATAGCTCCTAAGAACAAGGGTGCTGGGAGGATGCCACAACCCAGAAGCGGGCATGGTTTCCTCCCAGCACGGGTGAGGGGTTAGTGCTCTCGGTCAGCGCGATACTTCTCGAGCTCGGCCTCGGTGTCAGCCATGAGCTTGTCGATGCGCTTGCGATTGCGACGGATCTTCCACCGCTCGGAAATCAAAGAGGCGACCTCCATAAGGACCAAACCGGCGACAGCGCCCACGAACATGGTCACGACTGTGATGGTGTTTGCAGACAGTGCCGCTGTATAACACTCGTTCATAATGATTCTCCGTTCTTCTAGTTCAGGAAGTCGTCCGACGTAGTGGTGAAGCCTCCGAAGTCGCCCCCGGTCGGATCCACGATCGCCTGCATGGCCGCATCCACCACCTGTGGCGGGGTCTTACTGTCGGCGTTAACGAACATTGCGCCTGCGTAGGCTTCGTCGTCGCGCAGGGGCAGCTTCAGGGCAGCCTTGTTGGGACGATTGCCACCGAACTTCCCAATCCCAACCTCGATCGTCGCATCAATCGCGCGCTCGATCTTGGCCAGCATCTCGGTGTCACCCTTGGGGATGATCAAGCTAACCGAGTACTTGGGCTTGCTTCCTTGGATGGAGTTAGCCTCGAAAATGTTGGCGTAGAACAGGCGAACTTCGCCGGTGACCACATGGGTCGGATTCGATGTAGACATACGTGTCTTACCTTTCTTCTTAGTTACTTGATTGCAGTGAATTCGTTAGCGGTCGACTGAATCTTCAATACGGGCCTCTTGTCGTAGTCGGAGGCGAGCGTGAGTTACCAGCAGGTTCGACCACGAGATCCCCGAGGAGTTCGGTGAAGCGCTTCTTACCTGCTTGCTTCTCCAGCGTGGTGATCGTCTTGAGCTTGTGGTCGTAGTCGTAGATGTCAGTGATACCGCCAGTTCCGGCCATCTCGGCAACAGCGGACTCGTCGGCGTATTTGCGGATCGAACGACCTTCGACGAGCTTGAACCCAGGCCAGGTTTTACCCTGGTTCACCGCCAGCGACAGCGCGTGTGCTTCCGCATCAGTCGCCCATGCACTGAGACTCGGTAGCCGGTACAGCACCTGTGCGATCTCGGCATCGCCGAGTTCGGCGGGCGGCGCGAATTCATGCTTGGCAAGCACGAGGTTCGCTTCGGCACGAGGTTTCACCACCTTTTCCGCCCACGCCTCCAAGTCGGTGACCGATATGGTACAAGTGGAGATGTTCGAGCGACTGGGTTGGAAGATCGTGACCGCCACCTGGTCGATGTCATGCAACGACCCGAACGCGTTCAGCGCACTCAGGGCATACAACATGAGCTGCGGATTCTGCTCAGCTTCGACCATGACACTCTGGCCGTATTTCAGGTCGATGATGTGCAGGAGGGGTTCAGCGATGATGACGCAGTCCCCAGTCCCGAACCCACCCGGCACCACATGCGAGAAGTCCAAGCGCTGCTCGATGAGCACCTGCGGATCAGCACACACCTGCCGCACATCACGCAACAGCTCCTGAACAAACGCCACGTAGTCATCGGTCAGGGCCTCCGTCTCCGCGTCATGCCAGCTAGAGACCGGCTTCGCGGTCGGAGCATCATGTAGGGCGCGGCGTAGCTTCCACTCTGCGAACTCGTGAGCAGCGGTTCCTTGTTCGGCAGCGGACGAGGAGGACTCCGGCAGCCCAGCCTCCAGCGTTGCTGATGGCGGGTAGGCCAACCACCGGTGCGCGCCCGAGGCGCTCAGCAGTGCGTGCTGGTCAGGCATCAGCAATCGCCTCCGCTTGCTCCAGCAGACGCCCGAACTTGGCCGGATCAACCTCGGAGAGCTTGTTCGCGCCAGCGGCCTGGATCAGCTCACGTACCTGCGCGGTATGGCCTGCCTGCGACAGGCGCGCCAGAACCGTGCGGACCTGCTCCAACGACACCCGCACAACCTCCGGAGCAGGAGCCGGTGTCGGTGCCGGGGCTGGCGGCTGGTGGGCGGCTTCGTACTCCTCAGCTGCAGCTTCCAGCACAGGCTGGGCGAGCTGGGCTGCGGCGATTGGGCGAGCCTCCGACATACCGGGGTGATCCTCGAACGATTCCCACGCGGCCTCTTCGATCGCAGAGGCCAGCATCGTGACCCCCTCCGCGATCCGGTTCAGCGCCTGGATGTAGCGGTTAGCTTCGGTGACGTTCACGCGGCATCACCACCATTCCGGGTGGCACCGACGGCAGCGGCCAGCGCCATGAGATCGGCTTCTTCATCACCGTGCCGAGTGATGGTGACCTGGTCGACGCTGTCGCCGGGGACGACCACAGTGAACTCCTTAGGCTCACCGAGAATAAGTCGGACAAGGCGTTCACGCAGGGTGACCCGGCGCAGACCCACGACCTTTTCACGGGCCGCCAGGTCGAGATTCAATTGGTGCCGCATCAGCGGACCTCCCTTCCTATGCAAGACCAGGAACCGGAACTGGCTGGGGTGGCCTTGCATAGGAAGGGCTTCGGGCAGAGCGGATTTATAACCAATCTAGGACAGAAGCTCGCGCAGGCGTGCTTCGTCCTTCTTCAGCCTCTTCGCCACCGCTGGTTGAGATATGCCCAAAACGCGAGCGATCTGGGATTGGGTATAGCCGTGCATATGGATGCCAACCACCACCAGGCGATCCTTCGGATCGAGACTCGCCAAGGCCTCACGCACCTCAAGCTGAGTGACCCATGCCTCATCTGGTCTAAGCTGCGCATACTCGCCTCGCCGTCCCGTCCATACCCCCGGGATCGCGGATCCTCCGCACTAGAGGCAACAGCGTCAATGACGGGTATCTCGTCATCATCATCCTTTGCCGACACGGACCGATAGGTGGTGTTACGAAGGTGCTGCTTCGCGTTGTTGTAATCGTGCTTACCCAGCTCGTCACAGATCTCGTGAAGGCTGCGACGCTCTGCCTGTTCTGGATCTGCCACTTCCTGGCGGCGCAGGTGTAGGTCGCATTCAACCATGATCTGCGCTTCGCTGGCCGTTATGAGATAGGTGACGCTGGTGGTGGGATAGCGTTCGCTGATCCCCTCGGTGTGCTCATGCTTGAGCTGGATCTTGATAGTTCTCGGCTCGGTAGCCATCAGGGTTTTCCCTTCGTGAGAAGGGAGACCCGCGTGTGCGCGTCAAGTTCGAAGACGAGTTGCTAAGCACAGAAAGGCGGACCCTGCGACCAACCCCGGTTGCCAGGGGTAGTCGCAGGTATCCGCCAAGCGCTTAGCGAGTCTCCGTATGAACCTGTTTTCTGTTGACGACCAGGCCGTACGCTTCCCGATCGAGACACCTGGCCAGTCGTGTGCTCTACACGCTCGTGTTGAGCCGCAACTTGTCGGCGGCTCACGGTAAGATGTGAAGAACGTCTTCACGTTCGTGGTGGCCGCGACTGGTCGTGGTATCTGGTTAAAACCCTAGAAATCGGGGTTCGCCAGGCCGTGAGAAAGCGTGAGGCGAATCCGTGAGGAACCGTGAGATCCGCAGAGACGAGGAGGGCGAGTGAAGTTCCACGAGCTGGCTGCATGCCTCGCCCCAGCCCTGCCCGGTGGCCTCGCGCGTGCTGAGCGAATGCGTGAGCTGATCTTTGTGTTCACCACTGTCACCGAAGACGAGTGGGGCACCAACCGAGACCCATCGACACTGGCATCAGACTCAGTCCTCGAATCGATGGCATCCAGGCCTTCGGGTTTCACCAAGAAGCTCGCCAATGCGATCTGTTCTCGCCTCGACATCGACGCCTTCGTTGAGCGCCTTCACGGGTTGGATCTAGCCTCCCAGGAACTCATCGCCCAGAACATCGCCGCCCACGGCGAGCACGTGGATCTGGAGAACTTCGCGTACGACGTCGCCGAGCTGCTCGTCGGCATCCTCCACGAGAAAGCCGGACTGCCCGACAAGACCGCCGCAGTGCTTAGGCGTACGCAAACCCATGCGGCGCTCACCAAGAATCGTGACTTGCTTCTGACGCGCTCACGTGGCTGCGCCACCTGTGACACGCCTCTTCGGACCCGGTCTCACGATTCCTCACAGGCCTCCTACGACATCGTCTTTCTCGACGACGCCACCGAGCCGTTCGGCCCGGACGACTTCGCAGTCCTGTGCAAGCCGTGTGCGGAGCGTTTCAACCTTGCCCACATTGAGGCCGATCTCGCTCAGCTGAGAGCCCATAACCGAGCACTCACCGCAGCAGAGAACGTTGACGAAGGCCTTGCTCCGCTCGGGCTGGACCGCAAGATCAGCCAACTGCTCGCTGTCATCAACCAGCTGCCCTTCGAAGAGGTAGTCCGCGACACCAACTACAGCGTCGTGAAGCTGAAAGAGAAGATCGACGACATGGCGCTCCTGCGCCTGTGTTTCGACGCGATGGCCACCTACGAGCCCGTCGTCCGCAACTCCGCCATGGCTCTTGAAGCTCAAGGGGACTTCAAGTTTTCTAAGATGCGCCGCCAGATTCAATCTGCGTGGGACGTCTTGGATGACAGCGGCATGAGCCAGTACGACATCTGGCAGCGCCTGACCGCATGGATCCACGAGCACACCGAGGTTGACCGGTACGCGTCCGGGGTTGTCGTGGCGTTCATGATCCAGATCGGTGACCTGTTCACACCAAGGACCGTGGCGGTGAGCGCATGACCCGGCTCCCGAACAAGCTCTACCGCTTCAACGAAACCGTCCTCGCTGACTTCGTCACCATCATGCGCAGCCTCGATACTGCGCCCATGAGCGTCGCCGATCTTCACGACCGCCTCGAGGGGCAGTTGGCGACCGAGGACATGATCGACGCCCTCACGCTGCTGCTCACGCTCGGCACCTTCGGCCTCGATACCGACCAAGGGGTGATTGCTCGTGCTCACTAGACTCTGGTCCCCAGCTTTCAAACACCACGGTGAGAAACGGCCGGTGATTGAGTTCCATGCCGGGCTGAACATCATCGAAGGCGCCGACGGGGCGCAAAACTCGATCGGCAAGTCCACCGTTCTGCAGATCATCGACTTCGTCTACTGTGGCCGTGATTTCTTGAGCTCGGATGCGGTCACGATGGCCACGGCGGCACGACACCACGTCATCTATTTCACGCTGCGCATCCACGGCACTGACCGCCACTTCTCCCGCGACACCTCACGTCCTGGATTCGTCGCCACCTACCAAGACCCCTGCTGGACCATCCCCGGCGACGAGATGTCGATCGATGAGTACATGGGTTTCCTGCTCACCTCCTACGGACTCGACGAGGCGGGCACATCGTGGCGTGACCTGGTGGGCCGATTCTCCCGCGTGGATGAATCCGGGATTGCGATGCTCGACAAGCCCCTCGCCGCAGCCCCACGCGAGAGCGACACCAGCGGCGCGGCCGCGCTACTACGGTTGTTTGGTGCGTATGCGGAGATCGAGGAAATCCAGGACCGCTACGCGAAAGTGCGCAGCGAGGTCGATGCGCTAGATGCGATGGCGAAGGGCCAGTACTCGATCGAACTACATCAAACTCACCAAAAAGACCGACCGTGACCGGGCAGAGCGTGAGCTCGCTGAAGCAAGCGAAGGCTGAGGCAACGCGTGTCCATCGACAGGCCGATCTTGACCTGTTCGATGCCGACCGCAAGGCCCGCCAAGAACAACAGCTCCTTCGAAGCCAGCTGCGACCCCTGACTGAGCAACTCGACCAGTTGACAGGGAAACTGGCGATCGTGGAAGCCACCCTCGCCGGTCACACTCGCATCACCACCGATGACCTCGAAGAGTTCTACACCTACTTCCCCCATGCAAACCGCGAGCACCTGGAAACCGTCGAGTACTACCACCATGCTCTCACCGGCATTCTTGAAGAACAGCTCACCGAACAACGCCGCCTTTACACCACCCAGGTCGAGGCCCTGAAGCAGGAAATCCGGGCACAGCAAGCAAGGATCGTCTCGCTCGGCGAATCCGCGCAGCTCGATGACGAAACCTACCAACGCTTCCTCGAACTGCACACGAAGATCACCCAGCTTGACGAGCAGATCCGCACCTTCGACCACAACCAGAAGATCAAAGAAGAACGCAAAGCCCTCAAGAAGGAGATCGAGGAAAGCATTCCCGCTACGCTCGGTGAACTCACCACGCAGATCAACGCCGAGATGCGAGACGTGATGGACGCCTTGTATCCGAGCGAACCGCGGAAGGCCCAGATCTTCACCTTCAAAGCCGTCACCAAAGGCGTCTCCTACACCTTCGACCACAACGGCGACACCGGCTCCGGCGCGAAATTCAATCACCTCGTCGCTCTCGACATCGCCGTCTTGCGCTCCACACCATTGCCGTTCCTCATCCACGACTCAGCTATCATCAAACTGATTGCGTTCGCTCCCGTCGCGGAACTCCTTGCCGTCTACGCCAACACCGCAAACGTCACCAGCAGAGCGGGCGAGCCGAAGCAAGTGTTCTTCTCCTTCGACGCCACCAAGGCCTACGGCACCAAGGCCGAAAAACGCGTCGCCCCAGCCCAAGTCATCCATCTCGGCGAAGGCGCCGAGGCCCTCTACGGCTTCACCTGGAACACCGAAACCACCGACCACCACGACCCACAGCCCAGCGAAGGAGCAGAAGCAAAGTGACCATCACGTTCAAACCTCTGTGGAAACTCCTTATCGACCGAGAAATGACCAAAGAAGACCTACGCATCGCAACCGGCTTATCAGCTGCGACCATCGCCAAGATGGGTAAAGACGGCAACGTCACCACAGAGGTTCTTGCCCGAATATGTACGGCATTAACGGCAGACATCAATGACATCTGCGAAGCCACCAAGGAGCCAAAGAAATGATCAGAAACATCAGCGAGCACAACGAAGCCGTTAAGCCCAACGACTTCGAAATAGAACGGCTCCGCGCCGCCCTGCCCGAGTATTTCGACGGCGACGGCAACTTCATGATTGACCGACTCCAACAGGCACTCCAAGACGGAGACGTCGATCTCACCCGCGAGGGATACGAGCTGAAATTCCTCGGCAAGTCCTACGCGAAGTACCTCACGTCCACGAAAACCGAAACAGTGGTTGTGCCAGACCTCGACCACAACAGCCAACCGGAAAACAAGGATTCCGAGAACATCTACATAGTCGGCGACAACCTCGACGCCCTCAAACATCTGCTCGGCTCCTATGCAGGCAAAGTCAAGTGCATCTACATCGACCCGCCCTACAACACGGGCTCTGACGGATTCGTCTACAACGACGACTTCGGCTTCACTATCCCCCAACTCGTTGAAAAGGTCGGACTTACTGAAGATGAAGCCGAGCGAGTCCTTGACTTACGTGGCAAGTCGTCACACTCTGCCTGGCTCACCTTCATGTACCCCCGCCTGCAACTCGCGAAGGAGCTGCTAGCCGATGACGGCGTCATCTTCATTAGCATCGATGACAACGAGCAAGCAAACCTTCGCATGCTGTGTGATGAGGTTTTCGGTGAACAAGGGTTCGTCGCTTCTATAACGGTAAGGAATAATCCTCGCGGGAGACAGTCGAATACTTCAATTGCGCCGGTCCATGACTATCTTTTGGTGTACTCGATTTCAGCTGCTGCGGCAGGCATTGGTGGGCGGGGATTAACCGAGAAAGACCGAGCAGACTACAAATATGAAGATGATCGGGGTAAGTATCGTCTTTTAGGGCTTAGGCAGCGTGGAGTGGAATCATTACGGGAAGACCGCCCAGATATGTACTTTCCAATCTACGTCGACCCAGAAAATGAGACTGTATCACTTGCCCCTGTGACAAACTGGGCGGAAGTGCTCCCTCGTAAGTCTGATGGGCGTGATGGACGCTGGATGTGGGGAATCAATAGATGCCGCGAGGAACTTGACCGGCTTGTTCCAACCTTTGTTAAACGGCGCAGTGAATATGACATTGCCGTCAAGGACTACTTAAAGAAGGACGGCCTGGCCGAACGCACCAAAAAGGCATTTACCATTTGGGAAAGTAGAGAATTTAATCAGCAGGTCGGCACTCAGGAAGTAAAAGAACTGCTCTCCTCTGAATCGGCAAGCTATCCGAAGCCGACCCCTCTTCTGAAGGAAGTACTTCAGCTTGGAACCCCGCAAGGTGGTCTCATTGTTGACTTCTTTTCAGGCTCTGGCACTACAGCCGAAGCATCCTGGCGTTTAAGTGCTGAAACCGGCCTCGATCGACAGTTCATCATGGTGCAGCTGCCAGAAGTGATCGATGGTGAATCCGGTTCCAAGACCGCCAAGGCGGCCTACAAAGCCGGTTACCGTACCATCGATGAAATCGGTCGTGAACGAATCAGGCGTGCATCTGCAAAGATCAAGGAAGAGACTGGCGCGGATATCGATTACGGCTTCAAGCTTTACAGGCTGAACGAGCCGTCTGGACAGGTTCTTGATGATCTGCTGACGTTTGATCCGAAACAGGACGGTACCTTGCTAGCTGGGGATTATGTCTCAAAGTTCGACCTGAACGGTACTCCTGGGCATGACACGGTGTTGGCGACGTGGCTTGTTGAAGACGGACACGGTCTGGTCACTGGCGCGCAGCAGGTTACCTTGGCTGGCTACGAGCTGGATGTGTGCGGAGATTCTGCTTATATCATCCCGCCGGGTTTGACGAGTGATGACGTGGTGGAGCTTGTTCGTCAGCTAGAGAACGGGGATCTTGCGGTTTCTCGTGTTGTGGTGTTTGGGTACTCGGTCACGTTTGGTGTAATGCACGAGTTGAAGAAGAACCTCTCGGTGCTGAAATCTGGTCGTACCGTGTCTGTGATTGAGAGGCTGTAGGGCGATGCAGATTAGGCTACAGACCCTTGAGCACCAACAACGGGCGCTGACGGCGATTACCCGTGTTTTTCATGGCGTGGATTTCGATTCAGGCGGGTTGATGGAGGCCAATCCGACCTTCGATCTTGCTGATTCGCAGTTGGCTCATAACATTTCTGAATTGCAGAACGGCGCGGTTGCCGGTGTATCCGCTATCCCGCGTGCCTGGCGGGGCCGGGTGGATGATGGCGTGCTCGGTATTGATGTGAAGATGGAGACCGGCACGGGTAAGACGCTGGTCTACACGCAGATGATGTACGAACTCAACAGGCTCTATGGGTTTACCAAGTTCATCGTTGTGGTGCCGTCGACAGCGATCAAACTGGGCACCAGGTCATTCATCACGTCCGAGTATGCGCGTAACTATTTCGACGATACTTATGGTGGCAGCATCAAGCTGGAGCTGGATGTTCTTGATCCACAGAAGCGGTCAAAGGGACGGAAGTTTTTCCCTAGCGCGGTCGCGAATTTCGTGTCGGCATCCCCCGGCTAACCAAGGGCCGTGTGCATGCGTTGTTGATGACTGATGGCATGTTACGTTCGGCAGCGACGATGGGTGCTATCTATGACCAAACAGTGTTGGGTATGTCGAGCCAACCGTATGAGGCATTGGCGGCAACTCGGCCGGTGGTGATTATTGATGAGCCGCATCGGTTCCGCCGTGAGAACAAGGCTTACCAAACGATCATTGACCAGATCCAACCCCAAGCTGTAGTCAGGTTCGGTGCGACTTTCCCGAAGAACGACAAGACCGGCCAGATCGATTACAACAATTTGGTGTTCAATCTTGGCGCGGGCGAGGCGTTCAACGAACAGCTCGTCAAGGGCGTGGCTGTGCAGTACCCGGAGGACGATGGGCAAGACTCCACGAGGTTGAAGTTGACAAGCTTGTCGGCTCGCAAGCCGAAACAGGCCACGTTTACCAACCTCGATACCTCCAAGACCTTGACAGTAGGGTCGGGTGGCTCGTTGGCTGAGGCGGATGGAGCGTTCGCTGGCATCACGATCGAGGCTGTGGGCAAGACAGAGAACCCGACGATCAAGTCTGGGGTGACTCTGTCTAATGGTCAGATCCTGGGTAAGGGCGACACCGTGGTTGCGGGAGTGTATTCCCAGACCTATCAAGAACTAATGATTGCCCGCGCGCTGGATAATCACTTCGAGACGGAGTGGGAAAACTTCCGGCGCGCTACCCGCGTGAAAACCTTGACACTGTTTTTCATTGACTCGATCGACTCCTACCGTGGTGAGGACGGTCCAGGCCACTTACGCGTCCGGTTCGAGGAACAGCTGGCTGCCAAGCTCAAGGAGGTCATCGCCGAACACGAGGACAAGACCTCACAGATAGCCAAAGACTACGTCGCATACTTGAAGGCTTCGCTGGCCGATGTGTCGGCAACGAACGGTGGTTACTTTTCTGCTGATAATGCGTCCACCGATGAGGCAATCCAGGCCGAGGTGGACCTGATTCTGCGCGATAAGCAATCGATGCTGTCATTCACGAAGGCGGATGGGTCGCCGAACACAATGCGATTCGTGTTCTCGAAGTGGACGCTGCGTGAGGGCTGGGATAACCCCAACGTCTTCCAGATCGTGAAACTACGCTCGTCGGGATCGGAAATCTCGAAACTCCAAGAGGTCGGGCGCGGGCTGCGCCTTCCCGTTGATGTCAGCGGCAGTCGACTAGCTGATGAGGACTTCCGGCTGACCTACCTCATTGATTACACCGAGGAATCATTCGCCAATAGCCTCGTGAGCGAAATCAACGCAGACACCGGTGGCCAGGCCCCCTCGGTTAAGGAACTGCTGCCGCGTGTGGCAGCCAAACTGGGCAAGGACGAGACCGAGCTGTTCATTGAACTACTCCAAAAGGCCTAGTCGATAGCGACAAGAACCTAATCGACGGCAAGGCCGAGGCGCTCTTTGAGCTTTATCCGCAATTCGCAGAAGGCAAGCTCAAGCCCGGAAAAGTTGTCACCGACAAAAAGAAAGCCCGAGTCGGAATCCGCAAGAATCGCTACTCCGAACTCAAGCAACTGTGGGAAGCGGTCAACGCCAAGTACTACCTCAGACTCGATGACCTCACACCTGCCGAAATCAGTACCTGCATCGACGAGATCCTGGACGAAGGCATCTACAAGGCACAAACCGGTAGGTTCACCCAAGACCTGCTCACGACCAGCGAGGACGGGGTGCTGACGACCATCTCGTCGACGAAGGAAACCTACGCCGTTGACGGGTCGATACCCTATGGACAGTGGCTGAGACTGGCCTACACCCAAACCTATCTACCCATCAGCGAGATTCACGCTGGCTTGGTGCGAAGCAACGCGAAGAAGAAGCTTCCCAGCGATTTCTTCAACAAGGCCACACTGGGTGAGTTTGTTGCACAGTTCCATGGCTGGATGCAGCGCGAATATGTCAAACGGTTCTCCTACACCCGGATCGACGGGCCACTGGGAGCCACCGCGCTGACCGACCCTGACGGTCAACCGCTGAAGACTATTGCGCAAGGAAACGTCGGTGTCTACCGCGACACCACCTCCGAGGTGCCAGAAAAATTCCTCTACGACGCGTTCGTCTACGACTCCCCGAAGGAACAGACCACGATCCGTGACTCTGTTCTCGACGAGGTCGTTGTCTACGGCAAAATCCCGCGTAAATCGATCCAGGTGCCCGTCTATTTCGGTGGAACGACCAGCCCAGACTTCATGTATGTGCTCAAGACCGCTGATGGAAAAATGTCGCTGAACTTCATCGTCGAGACAAAGGACGTCGACTCTAAGGCAGACCTGCGCGAGACCGAGCAGCTACGGATCAAGGCCGCTCGGAATTTCTTCGAGTCGATTAGTGACGAGAGCATCTCCGTCCACTTCGCCCCGCAACTCAAACGCGACGACATCGTCACCATGATCAAACAGGTGGTGGCGCAATGACGCCAGTAATCACGAGAGTGCAGATTCGAGGATATAGAAGGTTCCAGGATTTTACGTTTGAACCTGAGGCGGGAACCAACATTATCGTCGGCGGAAATGAGGCGGGTAAATCAACGCTCTTGGAAGCAATCACGCTAGCCTTAGCAGGGCGAGTCAACGGCGTTCGCGCGAAAGAGTACCTGAACCCTTATTGGTTTAACCACACCATGGTTCACGACTTCTTCGAGAAACCGCCCAACGAACGCAGTCACCGCGATGCACCAACGTTTCGCATTGACGTCTACCTGGATGTCGAAAGCGGTGAGCTGGAAAAACTCCGAGGCGTCAATAATATGGAGAACGCAGACTCGGTTGGTCTGTCCATCTGGGCACATCCTGATCCGGAGTACACGCAGGAGCTAGATGATTACTTCCAGCAAGAAGACTGCCCTGAAGTTCTCCCAGTCGAGTATTACATGGTTGAATGGCTGAGCTTTGGTGGACACCCGGTGCAGCGACGCCCCAAGGAACTCGGCATCTCATTGATCGATAGTCGAACAATCCGCTCCGAGCGTGGCGTTGACTACTACACGCGACAAATCTTGGAAACCCGTCTCGACCCGAAAGACCGCAGCCGAGTCTCTGTTGATCACCGCAAGCTCCGCGCAACCCTCGGCCGCGAGGTTCTGCGCGACCTCAACGAGGAACTCGCCGAAGAGAATCAGTCGATTCCAGGAGCAGTGGTGGGGTTGCAGATCGATCAGTCTCGCTCGGCCTCGTGGGAAGCCACTCTCATCCCCGATGTCGATGACGTTCCGTTGTCGATGGCTGGGCAGGGAAATCAGGCGGTGGCCAAAACCATCCTCGCTATGGGGCGAAATGCAGACACAAGCAGCCTCGTTTTCATCGAGGAACCAGAGAACCACCTCAGCCATACCCGAATGCGGCAGCTCATTTCTTACATTGAACGCTCTGCTCAAAACCGGCAAGTGTTCATCACAACGCATAGTTCTTATATCCTCAACCGACTCGGACTTGGTCAAGTGACCTTGCTCAGCGAAGGGACGCCCGCGCGGTTCAACACGCTGAACAAAGACACGATCCGCTACTTCCAGAAGCTCTCCGGTTTCGACACCCTCCGACTCATCCTGGCTGACACGATCGTGGTCGTGGAGGGTCCCTCTGATGAGATTGTCTTCACCAGGTTTTTCACCGACAGGTTTGGCCGCGAACCGTTGGACTGCGGCGTAGACGTGATGTCCATCAATGGTGTGTCATTCGGACGATGCTTTGAACTGGCAACTCTGCTGGGCCGTTCCCTTTTCGCTATCCGCGACAATGACGGCCATGCCCCAGAGCACTGGCAGGAAAAAGTAGGATCCTACCTGCAGGAAGGACAGAGGATCCTGTCCATTGGCGATCCGAACCTCGGGAACACGTTAGAGCCCCAGATTGAAAGAGCAAACACGAACGAGTCTCTGCAACTCGTGTTCCCCAAAGCAAAAGAACCTCCGTTTGCTGCATGGATGCAGAAAAACAAGACGGATGCGGCCCTAGCCATCGCCACATCAGAGCACACCCTGAATCCACCGACATACATCCAGGACGTATTGGATGTCCTCGGGAAAAGAATCGGCTCAGCGTCATGACGCACCAATTCGTCCACGCCTGCGCAGGCTCGGGAAAGACCCAGTACATTATAGACCACTGCAGCCAGAGCCAACCCAACGTCCGGCGACTAATCATCACACTGACGCTGACCGGACAGGATGAACTCGAAGGACGCCTCCAGAAAAACATCGACCCCTCGGCACCCGCGCCAGAAGTAACAGGCTGGTATACGTTCCTGACAAACCACATCGTCCGCCCGTATCTTCCACTGCTCTTTCCTGAGCAACGAGTCACCGGATTCATGTTTGATCCCGGTGATGCACGAAAGAGATTGCGATATAAGAAAAAGACAGACCCTCAACGCTACTTCAGTGAAACTGGGATGATCTACAAGGACAATCTCGAAGAGCTCGCTACCGGGCTGATCGATAAAGCTGGCGGACTAGTAGAAAACCGTCTCCGCCTCATTTACGATGAAATCCTCATCGACGAGGCGCAGGATATCAGCCGTAGCGGTTTAGACGTCATAGCACGTCTCCTGCGTCAGGACTCGGTTCGATGCCTGCTTGTGGGCGATAGTCGACAGTCCCTCCTTGACAGCAGTTTGGCCTCCCGGAAGAACCGAAAAGCCGACCGGCAGAACCTCATGGAGTGGTATCGGGAATTTGCGAAATCGGGACGTCTGAGAATCGATGAGAAAGTTGAAACCTACCGGTTCAACCAGGCTATCGCAGACTTCTCAGACACTATTTTCCCAAAAAGATTCGGATTCTCGTCGACAGTGTCAAGGATGAACGATGAGTCTTCCCACGATGGAGTTTTTTGCTTGCAAAAGAAGATCTTGGTCACTACGTTGCGGAGTTCAACCCAACTGTTCTGCGGCATTCAAGCAGATCATGGAGAGATCAAACATCGCACAATCCGATAACCTACGGCAATTCAAAAGGGCGTACCTACCAGCGAGTGATCATCCTGGCGACGGGACCAATCCAAAACTTCTGCCTCAAAGGTATAGAGCTTAAAGAGAAGAGCGCTTGCGCATTCTACGTAGCGGTTACCCGGGCACAGTACTCGGTAGCGATCGCCGTCAACCAAAGCCGAAAGAATCTCATCGCGTCAGCACCGCAGGGCCTACCAGTATGGACTCGCCAGCAAGAATTCTTAGCCTTTTGACGCCACCGCATACGTTTTGACGGCTCACGCGGTGGCCACTGCGCTGGGTGCATCCCACGGGACTGAGCGAAGCCATTCCTCCGAGCTGCCCCCCCCGAGGCAGCACCTCAGAACCAGTATTAGAAGATCACCGATCTACGCAGAATTCGCCTCAGTCCTGCCGTTTCCACTGGTAAAGGCGCAATTTCTATGCCTCTAGCGCCCAGCCGGACACACCGTTATCTGGTATCAATATCCCTAACCAACGTTTGGCGATGACCACATCAAACTTCTTGAGTGCGCTATAACCCTCTGTGAACTTTGGTTCACACAAAGTGTCACCACGCATGATGTTGTGGTCTGGCAGGTTATGAATGTACATATTCATACACCGATTAACTGGGTCTCTTGACCGTACAGGTCAAGTTCGTGTGTCTCCACCGTTTGCGTCTACCGCTGCCACAGGCTCAAACAACATGCCACCTGTGCTACAAGTAGGATCATAAACGGTTTCATTCTCTTGTGGCTTGAGCAAGCGGGTAATCAGGTGAACAACTGAACGCGGGGTGAAGAATTCTCCCACCTTTTGCCCTGCGTCATCTACAAAGCGCTTCAAAAGGTATTCGTACGCAGCGCCCATGAGGTCGCCCGGCGCGTTCTCATGATCAAGGGAGGCTTAATCAAATGGCTTCAACAGTCCAATGAGTGCTGATGCTGGTAGGCGTTCTTGGTCGGCGTAGTGAACATCGCCAAAGATGTTTGCAAGGCGGTCTGAATTGGATTGCGCAATCAAGTCCATGGCGTGCTTAACGCAGATATCAAGGTAAGTAGATGGATTGAGCTTGCTGTTCTTATCTTTTGCAATGTCTTCCAGCACCCCTCATTGCGAAAGATCTGTGACCAGCGGGTGCCGTCAGGCACGGTGAAGATGTGATAGTCAGCTTCCACTTCCGCAAGGGTTGTTTCATCGAGGTCTTGCCCTCTCTACGTCTGCAAGGAATTTTGTGTGCCCTAGTTCCCAGTTGTCGCTAATCCATTTCCAGAAAAACACCGGAAAGACGTAGTTCTTGTAATCTGCTGCATCCATTGCACCGCGCAATGAGTTTGCAGCTTCCCAGAGCTTGGATTCTAGCTTTGCTTGTGCAATCACCATTGCATTTACCTATCAAGCTTAATTGACTTATGCATACTTCTTATGATATTGAAAACACAAAATTCCGCGCAAGAAGTTTGCAAGGTCTCTATCACCTCACTTGCCTCAGACACTGAGCCATCAGACACGCCCAAGAATTCAACAATGCGAGCGAATTAGTACAGTTGTTCTACCACTCCCCGCCTAATGTCGGTGCAAGGGCCTATGCTGTTCAGCACCGGATTGAGGTGATTTAACAGTGTAGATTTCAAGTTCAACAAGAACTTTGGCAAGGTTCCCACCCACAAGGCGAACACCGCCAACAAGAACATTCAGAAGATTGTGGAGTCCAACAAGACTCTTGACCAAAAGGTGAATGCGATTGTGTGCGAGTTCAACACCGCCTATAAGGGCACAGGGCTTGATAACTTCGGTGACGCTATCAAGGACACCATCAAGAAGATGATGAAAGATGGTGTAGCTCCGAACGTCTCCGATATGCGCCCCAAGATGTAGGCGCTAGAACACAGGAGACTCCCCACCGTTTCTGCTTCGGTGGGGAGTTTGTCTATTCCTTACTATTTAGGCACATTGTGGGCGATTTACTCCGCCCTAGATGGGGGAATATATTTACACTGGTCACGGGAGTTTTAGGGGAAAGTGAGGGAATGTGTGTTTGCGCAGGCCACGGCGGGCGAGTGAAGTTTTCCAAATCCCCCTCTAGTGGGGTTTACGCATATGACCAGTGGCTATACGTAGAATCATTGCACACACTTCCCCAGGCTCTCTCATGAGCTCGGGGAAGTGTCATTTCTGGTTATCTACTGATAGCTTTCACGCTGCTACATAGCATTCAACCAGTCCACTACCTACAGCTTTAAACAGAAATCGAGAGCCAGGAGTGATTGAAATGGCCTTACATAGGAAGGGCCCAGCAGAAAAACAGCTTCAAAGAAGCTCTTGTAAAAGGACTGAGGACTCCTTCAATTGCTTGAGTACCGGGAGACTAAGGGGCCCGTCGTTTGCGTAACTTGATCCTGAATATAGCCACGCTGATAATTGCCGCGTGCTTTGGCGTCGAACTGACTGAGAGCATCACACATAACAAACCTAGTCATCCTTCTCTCAGCTGAATCGTGGCTTTCATTGAAGGCCACGACATAAACCATTGAAGCACCGTCTTTAGCTGATGTAGCGCAGGCGTTTCTTAGAGTGGTCGTTCACGCTCACACAGTCCACAGATAATGCCACCAATGCTGTGGGCTCCCCCGTCGCGTTCGACCATGAGCTCAACTTAACAGGCAGCGTTCGCTGATCCCTTCGGTGAAGGGAGATTCTGTTTAGGCTAAGCACAAAATTCAATATCAGTGAAACGAACGCCCCTGCATTCCAAACTAGTGCAAGGCTTCAAATACTTCAGCGGCTGTTGGACGGTGAAGTATTTTTCCTGTGAGACCTTCCTGAAGTACAACAACCCTATCCGCCGTTGCAGCTATGTCTAAATCATGGGTAACCATGACTAGAGATGTCTCCTGAGTAATAGTTTTGTGCAGCAATTTCAGAACCGTTGAGCTCGTGTCCACATCTAGAGCTCCCGTAGGCTCATCAGCAAAGAGTATTTGGGGAGCGCGAACAAGAGACCGTGCTATGGCAACCCGCTGCTGTTGGCCTCCAGACAGCTGGTTTGGGTATTTATTTTCGCATCCCGTCAGCCCCACATCGTGAAGTACTTCCTTGATTGCTCGTCTATTTGGGTTGTGCCCAGATAGTTTTGCAGGCAACCGTATATTGTCAGCAACCGTGAGTGAGCTAATCAGGTTGAGGTCTTGAAAGATAAAACTCGCACTTTCTCTGCGAATCGCAGCAACTTTGCGTGGTGATGCAGAAGTAATGCACTGGCCTGCTAGGTGAACAGAACCTGAATCAGGGGAAAGTAATCCACTTAAGCAATACAGCAACGTTGATTTGCCCGAACCAGACTTACCTACGATTGCAACAAACTCTCCTGAAGACACCTCAAGGTCAATGCCCTTTAAAACATCAACTTTTTGTTCTCCTTTTCCAAAGGTCTTTTTTACGCCGGTGGCGGTTATGAGCATAGGCATTATTTATTTCCTAAAACGACAGCAATTGATTGTTTTCTAAAACCTGTAAGCGTCACAACGAGCAGCATAAAAAGTATGAGCACCGTACCGAATACAACGACTCCGGCAGCTGACAAACCTGGAATGGATAGAGGCGCGGAAGGAATAGGTCCAGCAGAGAGAGCAGCCACCATAGCAAACTCATTAACAATAATGAGGATATAAGCACAGGCGAGTGAGACGCTGGCGTAGATCAGCGCTTCAGCTATTGCTTTCACATAAGCTGCACCTGGAGTCGAACCAGAAACTACAAGAAGAGCATTGTCTTCCCACCTACTTGTAGCCGTCGCAAAAATGATTGATGAGGCAGCAACGCATGCTGCGACGATGGGGCCTGCAAGAAGAAGGGCCATTTGCTCAGGAGGAGCGGAAACAGAGCTTGAAGACCCGCTGGTGATCTGAAGGACGTCTTTTATTTTGGAAACCCAAGAGGTCATTATTCCAACCGCTGCCGCGGCCAGACTGATGGGGACAACAAGAGCTCTAGTTAAAGATGGACGAGCGGTAGCTTCCCTGGACGCTAAAAAATGTGGAATTCTCCCAGGAAGGTGGGCAATCAGCTTTATAAATATGTGAATTAGAGGTGTCCCCATGAACACAAATGTGATGCAAAGCAGGATCCCCATACCAGGATAAGTTGTAAGGAAGTCGCCAACTTTTTGTGGTTCAGTTATATGTTCTAATTTTCCGATTGCCCAGTAAATCGCAATAACACCTAAGAGCAGACCTATGCCAACTATCGCTTTACATAGGCGAATAAAAGTCGATGGAGATTTATCCCAAAAGGCAGAAGAAGACTGAGCGCCTTCTACGAGGTCGGCATGCACTATCCTCTGGGCAGCGCGAATTCCTGTAAGAACGCTAACAGTAACAGTCACCATCACGCCAATAATGAGCGCAGAAATTGGAATACTTTGCTGAAGAACCTCGCTGTGGGGCAAGCCACTGCCTTCAACGAATCGCGCATACGCCGGCCAAACTGCTAGCGTCGCAAACGCCCCAACGACTGCCGATACAAAACTAACAAGCAATACTTCTAATAGGAGAATGATAAAAGCGGTATGAGGCAGAATTCCCACGATCTGCCAGAGCGCAACATCGCGCCGTTGCAGACGCACACAAGTGCTTACTACCAAACTGAATGAAGCGAGCCCAGTAAGAATAGTGAACCCTAAAGCAACCCCTCCCATACCGATATAGGCTTGCTGGGCTTCTCCACTAACGGCTATACCTGCAACGATGAGCGCAATATTGAGAGTAAGCACAATAGAAAGTGCAACTGAAGTAACCAATAAGGCAATCCACGATGCCGCCCCCTTGAGGACTGATTTCACTGCAATTTTTGCGATCACAAGGCCTTCTCTATCAGAATATGTACAGCCAACTAAAAGATTCTCACAGCAATAAAACTGCATAATATGGCTATTGCAATGATAAATCTTATCAATAAAAAGTTACCCTGAAACGACTTTTGCCCCCCCCGCTTGAATGAACAATGTATCCCTCGATACTAGAATTCCCAGTCCCCTCCCCAGTCTTTCGCGATTGTGATGGGGCAGCTTTCTACTTCTAACGCGGATTCCAAGATGCATCCGAGATGCGCACTTGCTTCATCGCTCCCAGTTCAAGCAGTAGAACGATAGCTACGCTAAAACCGCTCCCCACTAGTTGGTCTGAGAAACAGACACCAACTAGCGGGGAGCGGTTCTACGATCAGGGATATCCCTACAGTTTGATCGGTTTGCGCCTGACCAGCTTGTTTTTTAAAGAAGCCTTACAACAACCAAGCGCCAGGCATCGCCGGGTCTGCAATACTGCCCATTCAAGCAATAGACCCATAACCTATCTAGCCGCGTTTAGCGATTGAAAAAAGGAAGATTCTGCAGAAGGCCGGAATTCATAAAAACATGGAACAAACCAGCTAACGCAGCAAACCCACCAAGAATTCCTAGGACGATAGCCCAAGGCTTTGAAAGAGAACCAGGAGTTCCATGGTCAGCAGCAGGGTTGGCCGTACCGCTGATATTGCCGCAGTTGTTCTTCACCTTCAGCTCAACATCAACATCATCGACTTCAGGCAAATAGTTTCCGTTATAAATTCCCATGAAGAGGACGTCAACGCCCTCAATCTTTCCATCCTTTGTACCCGGTTGAGGGGTGTACCGGAGGTTGCTGCCTTTCAAGGTGAGCGTATCTCCGCTGAGGGACGCCGTCTCTACTTTGCCTTTAGAAAAAATCCCCTCCCCCTGCTTTTTGTTCGCGTCAGTCCGGTCGTCCTTTGTGTATTCTGCCATCTTCTTACCAGGAACGTAGTACCCCAGGTATCCGCTACCAGCGCTCACAGTGTCCCCGGATGTTTTTATAATGGGAGATTTCACTTGGCTATAGAGCGCATCATGGTGCCCTGTGAAGGTAATGGAAGAGTCCTTAGTCCTAATCTCAGAAGTGGTAATTTTTCCGTTTTCAACAGCAATCTTGGTGTGAGCGGGATCCACCTCAAACTTAAACTGGAAATCTTTGTTCTTCTTATCACTAGTCCCCTCGGTGACTGCACCAGAAGTTTCCCATTTGCCGTGGGCAATATTTCCTTGGATGTAGTTTCTCCAGGAATGCTTAATGCCCCACTTAACAGAACCGCTTACAACCTGAACGGAGCATTCTTTAGCAGCAACAGCCTCATCAGCAATAGCCTGCGGTACGCACATACCAGCAGCGCCAATCACGGCCACCATGGGCACAGCGAACTTTTTTAACACACTATTTCCTAACTCTTAATAACTTTCAATAAGGCAAGGCAAGCCTTGCTCTCTTCGTAGACGTGGCGGCTACACATCCCACGCCTCATCGCACCTTTGATCTACCCCCAGCGCAAAGGCGCCCACAGCACCCCCCCTCCGGCAATCAGATAAAAGCCAGTGTCGAATTGCCAGAGGGGTGATTAAACCTTCTACCCTAGTTATGGAACCGGTCTAAGAAACTACGAATCTGCTCACCAAAGAAATGGTTAGCCGCACCAAGAATTCCCAGAATTCCGCCAAGAGCACCGAGAACGCCAAGAACAACCTTCCATGTTTTACTCAGGAAGCTCTTGCTTTCTCGGGGAGTATCTTTCTGCTCCTCTACCTTAGGAAACTCCTGCCCCTGCTTCTGAGCCTCAGGCGTAAACTTTGGATCATAAACTTTCCTCAGCGCATATGTTTCCTCAGACTCGCCTTTCACATCGTCAAAGGAAGGAACGTAGAAGGTTCCCTTATCAAGCTGCAAGATGGAACCATGCTGATGCTCAGCAGTCTTTGCACCTTTAGGAAGCGCTATTGACTCAAACTTCCGTCCATGCTCATCCGTTTTCTCGTTTTGAACATTCTTAAAGTTCTTCGCATCAACGTGCTTGATCATGCCGTCTTTGCTGTCCAGCGCCATAATGGTGCCATCGTCCATAACAAAGGCATTACCCCAGTTTTTAACGTCAGCATCCGTGCCCGTGATGGCATCGGCGCTTTCTTTGACCAGGTTGCCGTCTTTTAGTCGGAACGACTGAGCAACAGCGTGAGATTCAGAAGCGTTCTTGTTGTATCGAACAATAGTTTCGCGGTTAATCCGAGCAGCGCTGGACTGGATACCGATATTTTCCGTTGCCGATTCCCCGAGAAGCTTTGCAGGCTTTGCATTCTTAGGGTTAATGGAAACCATCAGGCCATAGTATTGCTTGCCATCTTTCTTGGCGCTAGCGGAGTCACCGTTCAGAACAAAAGAGCCATCTTCTACAGGTAGAAGCTCATTAACCGCTGGCGAGTAGCTCACAATAGAGCCATAAAGGTTTTTAGGCTCAGTAAAACCGGACTCCTTCACAAGCTCACTCTGTTCAGGCAATACAACCGGCGTGATTGTGCTTTGGTTAACAATAGCCGTTTGCTTTTGAGTAACGGCAACAACATCTTTACTTGCCGGGTTGTAGCCTACAGCGGTGATCTCCTCAGCAAACGTGTGAGCAAGTTGTGGTTCACCGAATCCCGTTTCCACATCCACGTGGATCTTATACAGGGACTTTGTATCGTCATCAAAAGGCTTCGTGTCAGTCTTTTTGGCAACATAGTAGAGATCGCCCTTAGCCTCATCAAAGGCAACGGCGCCATAGCCATTGATCTTCACGCCCTTAAAGGACTTCTCCGCTAAATCGCGATTGAGCAGAGCAAACCCAGCCTTGTCATTCGGGGTGAAGCGATGATCCGATGTGGCAACAATAATGTGATCTTTAAACTTGAACAGCTCACGATGCAGCTCATAGTTTACTTGGTTATCAAATTTTTGTGAGGACACAACATATTTAGCGTTGTCGGTGGACAAACGCTTATAGGAGTCCTTATCCCCCTCGAGCTTGGACTCATCAAAGCTAAACGTCAGTGGATCAAGGGAGCTATTAACGGGGTAGAAATTCGAGAACATCTCGCTGCCATCTTGAGTGAGCAACGTAGGAATTTCAGACCAGGTAACCTTGCCATCTTTTTCTTCAAAAACGGCATTAGCGGTGTAGAGCTGTGCTATCGGCTTCGCATCATCCGTGCCGCTGTTAGTGTAAGTCTCATTGGAGTTATATTTTTTTGAAGAAACCTTAGCAAAGACATGTGAGCCATCCTTGCTCATCACGATCCGAGGGTTCTCAATCTTTAGGTCCAGCTTGCAACCAGTATGATTGGTGTTATCGTCACAGTATTTTTGATAGTGAACACCCCCCTTAAACTTTGCTTCCAGCTTTTCGGTGTCACTTTCATAGGAAACCGACTCTAGATTAAAGGTAAATTGATTCTTTTTGTCATTCTGAGTCGCGTCGTCAAGCATTGCGGTAGGGCCACCGGTGTAGTTGTTAAACGAGGAACGCACGCCCCAAGTTAACGTGCTCCCTTTATCTTTTCGATCCACGGCAGCGGCGGCAGCAGGCTTCTTTTCCTCCGCAGCGCCTTTGTCTCCCAAAATTCCGTCGGCTACAGAAACGGCCTTATCGCCTGCGCCCTTAATCTCTTTATCAAGGTCTTTCAGCGCCGCAGAAATCGCATTGGGATCAACGCCTTTATCGTCTTCAGCGTCAACAGTCGTTTCCTCGGATGCTGGCAGTTCAGGGGTGCTATCAGAGGTTGCAATCGCGCTGGGATCCTGCACAACTTTGGATTCAGGTTCAGCAATAGCATTGGGAACTGTGAGGGATATAAGTGTTGCACATGCCACCGTTGTTGTAAGTATGTGCCGGAAACGTTGATTCTTCAACGAACAACTCCATTTCAAATGAACCAATGAGGGAACGATGACACATCATAATCCTCTTTAGTTAGGTTAATCTAACCTTAATGAGATTGGATGACCCCGCTACTTTTTAAGTATCCCCACTTATCGGGGTAGCCAATGTACCAAACAGGGCTTACAAGTCCCGCAACTTTCGCAATTCAGGGGTACTTTCACCCCAAAAAAGACCACATAGAGCACAAGTCTTAACGCTTGCTGAACTTGACGAGCATGACGTTTTAGCTTCATCATTTTGCACCGCCACCCCGCCCCCTACCCCCTCTCCATAAGAGAGTGTCCACCACCCTACAAAATACTATGCAGAATATTCAGCATTTCAGACGGAATATTATTAATTTTTCTATTTTGTGGATATCATTGCCCAACATGCCGCGTCGAGCAGTGTTGGCAACTGTGGACGTTGTAAGCGAGCCTGAGCGGGCACGCGAACTCTTTTTATTTATCAGCTATCGCGAAGGGCCTCTATGTCTAGAAACACAGAATCATCCCGAGGCTCACTCGGTTCCTTCACCATGAATGTTCTCAACGGAATCTCTATCGCCGTTGTGGTGGCGCTGGTCCCTCAGGCGCTCCTCGGCGAGCTGCTCAAGGCGCTTGTCCCACACTGGCCTGCCCTGAAAACGCTACTCATGCTGGTGACGTTATCTTCTTCCATGCTGCCCATCCTCATTGGCGTTTTGGTAGCCATGCAGTTCAAACTGACCCCGATCCAGACAGCGAGCGTAGGAATTGCGGCAGTGCTGGGCTCGGGCGTTGCCGCCGTAGACCCCAATGGCGGTTTCCATCTCCAGGGCACAGGACTCGTTATTAACACAGGGCTCACTGCGGCCCTTGCGGTGGGACTAGTGCTGTTCATCGGCCCTAAGCTGGGAAATTACACAATTTTATTGCTATCTACAATCGTCATCGTCGTTGCAGGCGGCATCGGTTGGGTAGTTACTTACCCTGCGGTGGATGCTTTTAGCGTTTGGCTTGGCGACGTAA
Organism: Corynebacterium pseudotuberculosis; assembly: GCF_002155265.1. Taxonomy (NCBI): domain Bacteria; kingdom Bacillati; phylum Actinomycetota; class Actinomycetes; order Mycobacteriales; family Corynebacteriaceae; genus Corynebacterium; species Corynebacterium pseudotuberculosis. The sequence goes on along the minus strand of NZ_CP021251.1, from coordinate 1,237,356 downwards.
TCAATGGAGCCACGGGCCTTCAACCGATAGTTATGGGAGCGATCTTGGCCGTCGCCTTTGCGCTCGGAATTGTCTCCCCTATCTCTACAGTTGGCATTGCCACAGCAATCTATATGTCCGGAGTAGCTTCCGGAACCGCCAACTTAGGCGTGGTGGCTGCCGGTTTCGGCCTGGCGATCGCCGGATGGAAAGCCAACGGGGTGGCTACTTCCCTCCTACCGATTCTGGGGTCTCCAAAAGTCCACATGGCAAATATCTGGGGGCGTCCCATCAACTTCTTACCGTTAGCACTCAGCGCTGCAGTTCTGGGTGCTGCAGGCGGAGCGCTGGGGATCTCCGGTACCCCGATTTCCGCAGGCTTTGGCATATCCGGGCTAGTGGGGCCCTTGGCGGCATTAAATGCCGAAGGATGGGGTTGGTCTGTATCCAACGTCCTCATCATCCTTGCGATCTTTGTTGTTGCACCTATCATTCTGGCATTCGCATCGTTTTGGGCGTGCGAAAAAGCCGGTTTGGTTGCGCCTGAGAATTACAAGCTGAACTTTGAATAATTGCTCTTATACATAAAATCCCCGTGGGGAGACGCGGCAAGCGTCTCCCCACGGGGATTGAACTTTGTGGGTGTTTAACGAGTCGGCCGTGCCATGCCTTCGGCAAAACCCGCAGCCGACTGAACTCCGACCACGGCCCGATCTTGGAAGGTAGCTATGCTATCTGAGCCGGCATAGGTAAAGGAGGAACGCACGCCAGAAATGATGTGGTCTATAAGATCTTCCACCCCGCCTTTCCCCTCTTCAAGGTAGATCTTTGCGGAGGAAATTCCCTCTTCAAACATCTCGCGGCGGGCTTTTTCAAACGCCTCAGTATCCGAGTTGCGGTTTACTACCGCACGGCGCGAGGCCATACCAAAGGATTCCTTGTACATACGACCATCGAGGTCATAGTGCATGTCTCCAGGAGATTCGAAGGTACCGGCAAACCATGAGCCAATAATCACGTTCGATGCACCGGCGGCGAGCGCCAAGGCAACGTCGCGAGGATCACGCACACCACCGTCAGCCCACACATGTGCACCAAGTTTCTTAGCCTCCGCGGCACACTCCAGAACAGCGCTGAACTGTGGCCGCCCCACCCCAGTCTGCATGCGAGTCGTGCACATAGCACCAGGCCCCACTCCGACTTTAATAATGTCTGCTCCAGCTGCCACCAGATCATGTACGCCGTCGGCAGTCACCACGTTGCCCGCGGCAACCGGCACTGGCGGATTGAGCGCGCGAACTTTCTTCAGGGCTTCCATGGTGTGCGTCTGATGTCCATGCGCAGTATCCACGACAAGGACGTCTGCGCCTGCGTCGATAAGCTTTTGTGCACGTCCCGCAACGTCGCCGTTGATTCCAATTGCGGCGCCCACACGGAGTTTTCCGTCGGCGTCGAGGGCTGGTTTGTACAACGTAGCGCGCAAAGCGGACTGCTTGGTCACAATACCCACGAGAGTGCCATCGCTCGCGACCACAGGTGCCAACCTGCGCCCGTGCTCATTGAGTATGCGGAAAGACTCTTGGGGAGTAATACTGCTGGGTAATGTCATCACATTAGCCGACATGAGCGTCCCCACCTGGGCAAAGTTATCTACCTTTGCAATATCTTTTTCGGTGACCACGCCCACGGGGCGGTCCCCTTCGACCACAATGGCCGCGCCATGCGCACGCTTGTGCAACAAATTACGCGTGTACCCCACAGTATGGTGAGGCTTGACCGTGATGGGCGACTCAAATACTGGGTGTGCATTTTTTACCCGTGCAATGGTCTCCGCAGCGATCTCCGCTGGCACGTCTTGAGGAAGTATGACAACACCACCGCGCCGTGCAACAGTTTCCGCCATGCGTCGGCCTGCGACAGCGGTCATGTTTGCAATAACAAGTGGAATAGTAGTTCCTGTTTCATCGCTCGTAGCAAGATCCACAGACATTCGTGACCCTACAGAAGACACTGAAGGCACCATGAAAACGTCGTGATATGTCAGCTCGTACGGCGGTATTTGACCATTAAGAAATCGCACGTGCATTCACCCTACAGGTTTTATGATTCTATATAAAGGCCTCTTAACCTCTTCTTTTCCAACAACGCTTCAGGTGAAACGCTCCCAATAAAGACTTTGAAAAATGTGTTGCTGAATGCTGTATCCCTCACCCAACATCCAGCAACACATCCCTGATTTCCACAGGTCCGAACCCCTCAAGGCCCGTGGTTTTATTTTCAATAAAGAAAATAATATTAAATAGATCGCAATCAGTGCTACTCTGACGTTTTATCTAGCTTGCGCTATATAACTACTTGTCTTCTCCCTTTTGGAAAGAACCCAAGACTTTGTTTGCAGCATCCTTTACCTTTTCACCGGCATTGGAGACTGCTTCCTTGGCATCAGCCTTAGTTTGATCTGCGCGGCCTTCATCGGCAAGGCTATCGTTTTCCGTAGCCTCTCCAAAAGCTTCTTTGGCTTTGCCACCAAGCTGATCCAGTTTGTTTTCCATGTCACCCATCCATACAACCTTTCTGTTGATTTCAGTGTGACTCCACTGTAAACACACCTAGGGGGTCGCGCGCATCCTTAAACAAAATCGTTATCCTCATGTGCGCCGCTCGTGACCGTTTTGCAACACAGTTAAATTCCGGAAAAACAACCTAAAGACCACCCCTCAACAAGGGTTTATGCGCGTTTTTTAAAGTTTTAAAACCGACTTGTTTCGTGGAAAAAATTTTCGTCTCCAATAGCACAAACAAATCCGCATAACACCCCCAAACGGTAGAAACCGCCTCACATAGCAGTTTGTAGCGCTAGCTTGTAGCGCTACAAGAAATCCCGCTAGAAGCGGCCCTCTAGCCTTCCCGTACCGCTTTACATTAAAGAACCATCGCGGCAACCCATCCCGATGCAATAAGCGGGAGGTTGTAGTGAAGGAAGGTAGGAATGACCGAATCTCGAATATGGTCATGCTGGCCATCCGCATTTAAACCAGAAGTCGGGCCAAGGGTGGAATCTGAGGCAGGCGATCCAGCGTCTCCCAACGCGCCGGCAGCTCCGATAATTGCCACAGTGGCAGCGGGAGAAAAGCCCATAGCAGTACAAAGCGGAACATAAATAGTCGCGATGATCGGAAGTGTAGAAAAGGAAGAACCGATTCCCATAGTCACCACAAGTCCGACAAGCAGCATCACCAGCGCGCCTATTGCTTTGTTATCACCAAATAACTCAGCAGAAGTATGAACAAGCGCTTCGACTTCTCCCGTCTTCTTCATCACCGACGCAAAGCCCTGGGCCGTGATCATGATGAACCCAATCATCGCCATCATCTTCATACCTTGGCTGAAGACGTCATCGGCTTCACGCCAGTTCACGGCTCCAGTGAGCATGAAAATAGCCAATCCAGCCAATGTGCCTATAAGAAGTGGATCTGCCTCGGTGTCCACAGATTGCATAACAATCTGAACCACAAAAGTAACCACAATGGCCACGATGGAAACCGCGACCTTATAGCGGGAAACTGCCCCGCGTTCTGGCTGAGCGCCATTACTTCCAGCTTGTTCCGCAACAACAACAGAGGCGTAAATACGCGGGCGTCGATAGCTAATAAACACAGCAATCAATAGCCCCACGAGCATGCCGAGCGCAGGGATTCCCATCACCTTTATGATGTTGATCCCCGACGTATCCATGCCCGCTGCTTGGATGTTGCCCAAGAGAATCTCATTAAGAAAGATCGAACCAAAGCCGAGAGGTATCCACATATACGTGGTCACTAGACCAAAAGTGATCACGCACGCTACCAATCGACGGTCAAGGTTCAGCTTATTCATTACCCCGAGCAGTGGCGGAACAATAAGCGGAATAAATGCAATGTGCACGGGTATAAGATTCTGGCTCATAATTGCCATCGCCAAGATACCTGCCAGCATCAACCACTTAGTCACGGCAACGGCGTTGGAGCCTGCGCCTTCGGAGTCTGCGTCGATACGCTTCATGATCGCATCTGCTAGCAGCTTAGGAAGTCCCGAGCTGGCCACCGCCATGGCAAAGGCCCCCAGCATCGCGTAGCTCAGCGCGATTTTTGCCCCACCAGCCAGGCCTTCTTGGAACGCAACCATTGTGGAGTCAAGCCCGATGCCGCTCACCAGTCCGCCCACTAAAGCGCCGATGAAAAGCGCTAAAACCACGTGAACTCGTGCGACGGCCAACGCAAGCATCACAACAACAGCGATCAAGACAGCATTCATGTGGAATAAATTACGCCAGAGTTCAAATTATTAGTAATACTACCCCCCCCCAGAAAACGAACACTTATCTTGTGCGATCGCGCTTTTCATATCCCATCCGAGGGCGGAAGCCCTCTGGGCGCTTAAGCTGTGCGACTGCGTCTCCCACTAACAACCGGAAGCGCGGCTTCATTGGTGGCATCTGCATGACAGAGAACCAACGCACCTCCGTGCTCTCATCGTCCCCTACACGTGGAACACAGTCTCCCACGACGCTACAGCGCATTGCGGTGTCCATGTAGTAACTAACATCACCGTTTGCGTGTTCTACAGGCCCCACGGCCCCCACCCCAAGCAGAGCCTCCACTGTTACGTCAACGCAGGTTTCTTCTTTCACTTCCCGAGCCGCAGCTACATGTGGTTGCTCACCGGGTTCCACGATTCCTGTAACAGGCGTCCATTCCCCATTATCGCTTCTTTTAACCAGCAGCACCTCCGGCACTGCCGTGATCGGAGCGTCTTTTGGAACGTCCTTAATCACGATGGCTGTCACCCCAGGAAGAAACAAGGGCTCATGACCAATCTTGTCTCTGATCTTAAGGATAAAATTGGGCGTTGGCATGGTAAAAGTCCTTTATCTAAAGCGAAGGTTCTCTCCGCTGTGAGTTAATCCCCAGATGCTTCTTGCTTATCTTGGGAGGCTTCACGCGCAGCTTTTTCAGCAGCTTCTTTTTTAAGTTTTTCCGCGAAAGCCTTGGGATCAAACTCGGTAAAATATTCAGGGCCCGCAAACTGTTCTTGTGCCATAGTGCTCTCTCTTCAGAATACGTAGCGATCTTTTAATAAAAGCCTAGTGCCCGGCATGTTTAGGTGAAAACCGACGATATTTACAACCGGCGGTTTTGAACAAGTTATTTAGGGTTACGCAGAGTCCCGAGCAATGCTTTCCAGAATAAAGTTCTTCACCGCAACAACGTCATTAGGCAGATCGGTGACATGGCGTTGTGCCTCGAGAATCCCAGTAAAACGCTCTGGTATCTCAGGACCACGCCCCACGGCCTCAACGATAGTATCCGTAAATTTAACTGGCAGGGCGGTTTCCAAGCAGACAATAGGGCTTTCAATCTGAGTGGCCCACTCGCGCGCAACTTTCACACCATCAGCGGTATGAGGGTCCAACATCAGGCCCCGGCGCGTATAACAATCGGCAATGGTGGCTATGCGGTCTGCGTGAGTAGAGCTGCCCGACGCAAAACCATAATGGGTGGCAGCTTGTTCAAATGAATCGTCCTCTGCGAGAGAGAAACCGCCGGCCTTTACTTGCTCCCCGAATAGTTCTGCGCAGCGCTCGGAGTCTCTTCCTAATAGGTCAAAAATAAAACGCTCAAAGTTGGATGCCCGAGAAATATCCATCGAGGGCGAGGAGGTCTCAAGGGTCTCAGCCGCAGAACGCACACGATATTCACCAGTTCTGAAAAACTCATCCAGGACATCGTTTTCATTGGTAGCAACGATGAGCCTGTCAATGGGCAATCCCATTTGTTTAGCTATATGCCCTGCGCAGATATCACCAAAATTGCCGGTGGGAACACAGAAACTAACTTTTTGATTGCTTTTCTCAGTTACTTTGAGCCACAAAGAAATGTAGTACACCACTTGAGCCATCAAGCGAGCCCAGTTAATTGAGTTCACCGCGCCGATATGGTTGTCTGCTTTAAATTCTGCGTCTGAAGATACCGCTTTGACCACGTCTTGGCAGTCATCAAAAACACCCTCTAAGGCAATATTGAAGATATTCGGATCGTCTAGACCAAACATCTGGGCCTGCTGAAACGGCGTCATACGATCTTTAGGGGTAAGCATGAACACTCGGATACCGGCGCGTCCGCGCATAGCGTATTCCGCAGAAGAACCTGTGTCGCCAGAGGTAGCACCCAGGATGTTTAAAGTTTCCTTGCGTCGTAGCAACTCATACTCAAAGAGCTCGCCAAGGAGCTGCATGGCCATATCTTTAAATGCAGCAGTGGGCCCCTCAGAGAGGTGACCTATATAGATGCCATCCTCAAGCTTGGTCACCGGAACGATTTCCTCATCGGAAAACTTAGGCGTTGTATAAGCGCGCGCAGTAATAGCTTCTAGATCCTCAGCCGGGATGTCGTCGACAAAGAGCTTAAGCACTTCTGCTGCTAGCGCCGCATAGCCTTGCTGGGCAAGAATGCCGCGCCAGGTGTCTAGGGTGGCAGCGTCGAGACGCGGGTAATACTCAGGAAGATACAAACCACCATCTGGAGCGAGACCTCCCAAGAGGATGTCAGTAAACGCTACAGGGGTCTGGGAAGTGTCTCTTGTCGAAATGTAGTGCACGGATACTACACTAGCCTCGACAGCTTCAGCGCTGAAGAAAACAGAGGATATTTTCTACCGCTACCCCCACCAATTGCATCAAACCTTATGCTGCATAGTCTGGGGTCCGTTAGATGCGTGCGCCTCTTTTCGTAGTGGCGCGGGATCCCATGCAGATCGATTATCCTGATCGTGGTGAATAATAAAATTCACTGACGTAAAAAGACACACCTGATAGGGCTTCCGTGGAACCTAAAGACTTGAAAAAACGCTTCCTCATTGTCTTCTCTGTGTGCATGGCGGTGGTTCTGGTGGCCATATTGGCAGTATGGATGTTGGGGACGAGCTTAAGAGACTCAGACTCCTCGCAGAATGCATCCAGCCCAGAATCTACAACGAATCAACCAGAAGCCGCATCAAGTCAATCAGAAGGCGTAGAAGACGAGGATCCGGAGAAAAACGAAAACTCAACATCCCATGCTTTAAGGCCCGAGGCAAACGTCAATGCTGGCCCTCCTCCCACAAGTCTCGGATCTTTCACCATGACTGGTACCGCCAACATCACCGGCGCAACCTACGATTCTATGCCCTATGAACTGCCGCTTAACCCGGCAGGACCCCAAGCGACCATGGTGCGCTGGGTCGATGGCTGGGGCCAGTCCCCCGCTACAGCAGAGCACGGGACAACCTATGTGTTAGGCCATGCGTGGGGCCAACAACGGCTTGTGTTTAACCCCATCTCTGAGATTGTCACTCATCACGTAGACTTCAACCGCCCCACCACCGTTCGCGGCGAATCTGGCAGCATGGTCACGCGGTATCAAACGGATGTTCTTAATGGAGACGTGGTCACGATGGCCGATGCCGAGGGGAATTCTCGACGCTGGGTGATAGACAACGCCTACCTGGTGGATAAATACGACGCCATTGATGATGCCGAGCTTGTCGACACCTCCATTCCCGGACGCATCGTGCTCATTGCGTGTTCTGTTGATGGAAACACTGACCTCAATTACAACGTCATCGCAACTGGGCATCTAGCTTGACGACGTTCTGCGTATGCGCATCCCGCACCCGTAGAGCTTTGCAACGCTTCTAGTGGTTACCGCGACGCGAGATGAGGGCGTCGATAAGCGAATTCAACGCTTGGTCCCCAAACTGCTTCGCGTCTGCGTACGGCGCTTCCCTGGTGGGATTTAAAGGCCCGGCCTGAGTATCTGCATGAACTTTAAGTACGGTGCCTTCAAGGGAAACCGCCGTGCGACTTTTAGCCCCCGTGGATTCGATTGCGCGGACAAAAGTTTGCAGGTCTCCAACCGTGGCACCATCAAGATCGAGGCTCAAAACAATAGACATGGCGACGCTCCTTACTTCATCGTCTTATGGTTGCATCCCACCCTATCCAGCCACGAGCGCCTCACGCATCGGGGAAAACCCCGATCTTTCTAAGCAAGCTCCGCAAAAACGCGTTGGTTGTAGGTGAAAGCAGCGCTGGCCTCTTCAAGCATCTGGTCGACTTCATCAGCAGACAACAGGAGGTCATCCAGATTCTTGCGGTAGTTGTCTTTATAAACCTTGAGCTTGTCGATCCCCTTGAAGGAATAGAACTGTAGCGATTCCTCTTCCACTCCGTAATGGCGTCCCATCATCCGAGCGATAATCTGGCCACCGGAGAGATCGCCTAGGTAGCGCACATAGTGATGCGCGACAAGAGCAGGACCGTTAGCCTCATCGCGGATCTGATTAAGCCGAGTGACGTAATCACGAACAGCTGGCGACGCAATGAGGTCATTCTGCCACTGATCGTCCCCATGGAAATTATTAATATCCTGGGCCAGGATCTCTGAGCGATTGAGCTGCGGATCTAGGATATCGGTGGCAAACCCTTCCGCTCGTACCACGTCAGCGGCTTCCTCAAGAGCGTTATAAATAAGCCATGCTTGTTCCTGTAGTCGGATAAAAGCCTCAGCATCCAGACGCCCCTCGATTAGGTCACTCATAAAAGAGGAATGCTCCGCATCGGAGTGCGCCTTAGCAGTCGATTCCTTAAGCTCAGCAGCCAGTCCTTTAGTTGCGGTTGTCATTATAAATAGCCCTTCTCTAGTGCTCTCTTGTGATAACTAGAACCAGGTTATTTAGGAAAGGGTCGCCTTACATCAACCGTCTGGTTGATTCTCTACTCACTTTCGTAGCCGACCGACACTGCCCCCGCATGCAAGCATAAGCCGACAATTTCAGTTATATCCAGGGCTGATTTCTCCCCAAAAAACCTCATCAACCACAGCGCGAGCACGACGAGTTACTTTGAGATAGTTATCAAGGAACTCCTGGTTGTCATTAGGATCCCATCCGGCAGCACCTGCGATTGCCGCCAACTGAGGACCAGGCTGAGGCAATTGATCGGCACGCTTACCCTTCACAAGCACAATCGCATTCCGCGCCTGAGTTGCTATCAACCACGCAGTACGCAAGATCTCTACTTTCTCAGGAGAGATTATCGAGTGTTTCTGTAAAGCATCTAAAGCATGCAAGGTTGAAGGAGTATGCAGGTCCTGATACTGATGTGCATGCATCAGCGTTAACAGCTGCACAGTCCATTCAATATCTGTAAGTGCACCACGACCCAGTTTGGTATGGGTATTTCGATCAGCTCCCCGTGGCAAACGCTCCTCATCCACCCGAGCTTTCATCCGGCGAACCTCTCTGATCGCTTTGTCTGAGACCCCCGCCTGAGGATATCGAATCCCCTCGATCATAGTAAGGAACCGCTTTCCAAGTTCTTCATCACCAGCAACCCACTCGGCACGCAGCAAAGCCTGTGTCTCCCAAACTTCTCCCCACTGTGCGTAATACCGCGCATAAGAATCCAAAGTGCGCACAACGGCTCCGGAACGCCCCTCAGGCCGCAGTCCCAAGTCCACTTCCAGCGGTGGGTCCCCGCTGGGTTTAGCTAATCGTGTACGCATCCGATCACACACCGTGATCGCCCATCGCACGGCTTCATTTTCGTCCACGCCCTCAGCGGGGTCGCAGACAAACAGCACATCAGCGTCTGAGCCATAGCCTAGCTCTGCCCCGCCAAGACGCCCCATACCGATAACGGCAATTGTTGCCGGCGGCATCTTGTTCTCTGCCTCAGCCATAGTGGCTGCTATCTCAGAACAAAGCGCGGCTTCTAAAACGGCATCCCACACCGACGATAAACTCTGACAGACCTCTTTGACATCCATCATCCCCAATAAATCAGCGCTAGCAATGCGTGCAAGCTCGGCACGTCGCAGCGACCGAGCTACTGCGATCGCCTTCCCTGGGTTTTCTTGTCGCACCGATGCCGCTACCAGAGAACGTGCTAGACGATCTGTAGTTGTATCTAATAATTTGGGTCCGCCTGCTCCATCCGCCAATTGTTTAACCAGATCGGGTGAAGAGATGATGAGGTCGGCAGTATACGGAGAATTACCCAAGATCTTCATCAACCGCTGTCCTACGATCCCCTCATCACGCAGCATTCTCAAAAACCAGGAGCGATCGTTAGCAGCATCTGATAACTTCCGATAATTCAGAAGCCCCGCATCAGGATCAGCAGTCTGCGCTAACCACTCCATATGCGTGGGAAGCAGCATCGCTTGAATCTTTGCTTTCCTTCCTGCCTTAGCAGCAAGCGCGTGCAAATGATCAAACGCTCTATCTGGGAATTTATATCCCAAAGCGGCTAGCTGAAGCTTAGCGGCTTCTGGCGTGAGTTTAAGCGCACCAACAGAGATATTGACCACAGAATTGAGAAGCGGCCGATAAAATAATTTCCGATGCAAACTAGAAATCTGTAGGCGAACTTTTTTTAATTGCTGCATCATAATCTGGGTTTCATCCGCATCATAGGAGCTTCTAAACCCTGATGAGCGCGCTAACCAACGCAGCACCTTCTCCTTATGAGGGTCCGGCATAGTGTGGGTTCTTTTGAGTTTTTGTAGTTGCAACCGGTGTTCTAACAACCGCAAAAATTCATAAGACTCGATAAGTTCCGCACCATCATCCCGCCCAACATACCCTCCCTCAACGAGAGCTTCTAGGGCCTGAATAGTGGATAAGACGCGTAAAGACTCATCTGACCTACCGTGAACAAGCTGTAGCAATTGGACAGCAAATTCCACGTCCCTCAGACCACCAGGTCCGAGCTTTAACTCACGATTTTTGAGCTTTTCCGGAACGTTCTCCAGTACCCGCCGACGCATACTTTGCACATCAGTGACAAAAGATTCTCGCTGACTAGCAGCCCAAATCATCGGAGACAACATTCGACTATAGCGAGTGGCTAGAGGAATGTACCCAGTCATTGGCCGATGTTTGAGTAACGCCTGGAATTCCCAGGTGTGCGCCCAACGCTTGTAATACGTGACATGTGAATCAAGAGTCCGAACCAATGCCCCGTGCTTCCCCTCGGGCCGCAGTGCCGCGTCTACCTCAAAAAAGGTAGAAGATCCGATCCGAATGAATTCCCCCGCTAGTCGTTGTGCTCGCGGCGTTACTGGTTCTGCCACAAAAATAACGTCAACATCCGAGATGTAATTCAGTTCCTGAGCACCGCACTTCCCCATCACTATGACGGCGAGATGGGTGTCTATTAAATCTTCTCCGTACACATTGCGGGCTGCCACGGCAAGGGCTGCGCTAAGACCAGCATCGGCCAAATCCGCTAGGGCTTGTGTGACAACTTCAAACGGAACTTCAGGTTGCCCTAGACGCCGAGAATCTTTGGGATAGCTACCAGCCAGATCGCTCGCAGCAATTCTAAGGAGAAAAGTTCGATAAGCCTTCTTCAGTTCTTTCTCTGCCTCCGGCCCAGAAATTCCGGCAATGTAAGTACCGGGAGTCTCTAACGATTCTTCCGCGGTGTCAGGTTCTGAAAAGTCTGTGCCAAAAGAAAATTCACGATCAGGATCATCGCTGGATCCCTCAGTATCTTTCGATTCCGAACTAAACACCGCTGGTTGCGCTGCAACAGCAGACAACATGCCCCGCATCATTTCTTGACGTGTGGGGAAACCCCATTGCAATGCGCGCCATTGATCTTTACAGGCCACGAGATGGTCGCCGAGAGCTGTGGATGCCCCTATCAAGGAAAAAAGCCGAACCCTAAAAACCAAATTTTGACGCAATTCAAGCAAAAAATCGGCCCGTGCAGATTCTTCTAAAGAGTCCGCTATCCGCATCAGAGTATTTAAGGCTAAGTCCGGGTCTGCCGCTCCCGCCAATGACCACAACACATCAACGGAATCCGGCTGCAGCCAGCCTAAGGATTCAAGATCAGATTTGGCGTTTCTTCCGTTAAGTCCCAAAGAACTAAGCGATGGCACCAAATTTCTTGCAGCAGGAGTAGTCATTGCCCCATTCTTCTTCCTTGATATGCAGCACAATCACTTTCCCGTAGCTATGTCTTAAAGCTACGGAAGGATCCCCGCAGTGATTAGTTTTCTAGATTGGTACGCAGTTCCCATGCCGTAATTTGTTGCTGATAGTCATGCCATTCACGCCATTTATTACGTAAGAAATATTCAAAGACATGCTCACCCAATATGTCCGCCACCAGCTCCGAATGCTCCATCTCCCTTAAAGCTTGATCCAGGCTCGTCGGCAAGTCCACGTATCCCATGGCTAAGCGCTCCCGACGCGTCAAACGCGCGATATCTTCCTCCGCAGCATCGGGTATCTCGTAGCCCTCTGTGATTCCTTTCAACCCTGCACCGATCAAGACTGCTAATGCTAAGTACGGGTTGCATGCGGAATCTGGAGAACGCACCTCTACTCTGCGCGAATCGGCTTTGGCTAACCGGTACGTAGGAACCCTTACCAATGCTGAGCGATTAGAAGCTCCCCACGTCGCCGCAGTCGGTGCCTCATTGCCAAAAAGGATCCGTTTATAAGAGTTAGTCCACTGATTTGTAATGGCGGAAATCTCATTAGCGTGGCGCAAAATACCCGCGATAAATTGTTTAGCCGTACGAGACAATCCGTATTCATCATCCGGATCGTGGAAGGCATTGATATCGCCCTCAAAAAGTGACATGTGGGTATGCATCGCAGACCCCGCGTGATCCCTAAAAGGTTTAGGCATAAAGGTCGCGCCAATATCGTTGTGTATCGCGACGCGCTTCATCACATACCTGAACGTCATAATGGAATCTGCCATGGTGAGGGCATCAGCATGGCGTAGGTCTATTTCTTGTTGCCCCGGCCCGGTCTCATGATGCGAAAATTCCACAGGTATGCCCATAGCTTCCAAAGCCACCATGGCCTGGCGCCTAAACAAGGGAGCATCGTTTTGACTAGCTTGATCAAAGTAGCTGCCGTTGTCTGTAGGTATAGGAGGAAGCCCATCAGTCCGAAGGCTCTGTACTAGATAAAACTCGATTTCGGGCGACACCATGCATGTAAAGCCTTCATCAGATGCACGCTGAAGCTGCTTTCTTAGCACCTGTCGAGGATCTGAATAAGAAGGCTTCCCATCAGGACTTAAAATATCGCAGAACATCCGGGCGGTACACGAATCCGTATCATCGCTATCAAAAGGTAGTAGTTGAAAGGTAGAGGGATCCGGCATAGCAATCGTATCTGCTTCTGAAACCCGAGAAAATCCTTCAATCGCAGAACCATCAAAGCCAATACCTTCTTCAAAAGCACCTTCGAGTTCTGCAGGCGCCACTGCAACTGATTTCAGATATCCCAAAATATCCGTAAACCAAAGACGCACAAATTTAATCTCTCGCTCTTCAATTGTGCGTAGGACAAATTCTTGCTGTGAGTTCATAGCTCTCACGATACTTTCTGCATTCAACATCGGGGGAAAAAGTCCTCCCCCTGGAACACCGAACTAGACCTGTATCAATCCTTGGGGGAGAAAACAGGGGTAGGAGTGTCATATCCCTATGATCCAATAAAAATCGCCAATACATTCGATTCAAAAGAGGACTGATCATGCCACGGAAGAGTTTTGTTTTAGATCGAGACGTTACTGCAATCATGACGGACGCAGCGATTAAAGGGTATACACCGGAAAATATGGAGTTTCTTTGCCCGAGCTTCACACAACTGCGCCCCTATATTTCCCTGTACAAAGCCCGGTTGCACACCATTGTTGCCTCAGCGCCACCTCCGGTTTACAGGGCATGGTTAGGATATAGCCTCACAAACGACCTAACCCCAACCGAAGTTCTTCCGCATACGCTGCATCACATCCGCAATTTTTTAGATGTCCTCCCTTACGCAGCAGATTTATCACTACTGCAATGCACTAGTAATCAACGATATGAATACTCAGGTAAAAGCCCCGCACTACCTATCTTTTTTCGCCGCACATCTGATGCATATTCGGGGATTTCCCAAGAAGACGCTCTTGCCATACGTCGTATCCACCTCCCCCGCCCACATACATCGGATAGTTTTACGTTACTGCAGGTACTTACGCTCAGTTATGGCTGTTGTTGTGCCCTTATACACCCGCAAGGAATAGTTTCCGTCTTCGGAACAGCATCACAGGTCTTTCGCACAATCGAGGCATTCACCGTGCTCTGTGACAAAGGTCGCCGGTTGTTACGTCGGTTTGAACCACCCACTAGCAATCAGGCCTACGTCCAAAGTTTTTATACTGCCTTTGCTTTAGGAATCCATCAGAGAATTTCTCTCCCCTTGGCTCCTGATCAATTACGTTGCCGACTATCCATCTGGAATTGGATTAGCCATGATCCCGTTTTTTCCAGAGCCCTAGAAGACTTTTACGCGTTCGCCCTTCCTCATAAATCCATCACACGTGATTCAGTAGGAAACAAAGACGGACGCATGGCGGCAGAGATTGTATGCCTTGCCGACGCCCTCATCTGGTGTGACTGTCTAGCGTGCACCACCGGACTACAAGACGAGTGAGTGCTTCTCCTCAGATCACATACCGCGATGTACTTTGTCTCAAAATATCCTGACACTCTTGAACAGAACTGGTAGAACTCAAAGCATGGGAATAACGCAACAGCTTGAGGTAGAAAGAAAATTTTCAGTAGCAGACGACCAACCTGTACCGCAGCTCGTAGACATCGCTTATGTATCTCACGTTGCTGAGACAACAGTTCACTCATTGTCCGCACTGTATTTTGATACCCCTGACCTCAGGCTGTCCCGCGCAAAAATCGCGTTAAGGCGTAGAACAGGAGGAAAAGACGCTGGATGGCATCTTAAAATCTCCACCCCTGAGGGACGAGTAGAAACGCATGTCCCGCTTGGCGACGATTCAGTAGAAGCCCCTTGTATTCCTGAAGATCTACTCGCTTTTGTCCGTTCCATCACTCGAAGCCAACCCCTCGCTCCCATCGCCAGAATTGACAATGAACGGCACGAGTCGCTGTTAACAGACGACAAGGGGGAATATCTTGCAGAATTTTGTGACGATCATGTGCACGCCTGGTCATATTTGCCTGGCGGATCAGAGTCACGGTGGCGGGAGTGGGAAATAGAGATAACTGCTTATGCCCAAGACCAAGGCCTAGGGACAGAGCTCATCGATTCTGCAGAAACTGTGCTGGTTGAACAAGGAGCACATACGGCGCGATCTTCTTCCAAGATTGCACAAGCTCTAGGTGATTCCGTCAATAACGTTCCATCTCCCCCGCAGATGGCAGAGCTCGACCCAAAGTCTCCTGAATATGCACTAGTAGCTGCATTAAAACGTAACCGCGACAGACTCGTAGCTTTAGATCCATTGGTCAGACAAGATGCGCCCGATTCTATTCATCAAATGCGTGTGGCTACACGCGAATTACGTAGCCATATGAAGACATTTGATGGCCTGCTTGGGGGAAAAGAATACAAACAGATGGAAAAAGACCTCAAGATTTTTGGGCGCATCCTTGGCTCAGCCCGGGACGCCGAGGTGATAGCAGCTAGGTTTGAAAAGCTTCTTAGCCTCAACAGTGATCGTCTAGTGGACTCCACAACCTCAGAATTCTTGCTAAAAGATATCCAACGCGATTATTTACTAGCTCACCGCAGAGTTGTTTCTACGCTTAACCACCAACGCTATCTTGACTTTCTAGATTCTCTAGATTCTCTCTTAGCTGAGCCTCCGGTTCTCAGAGAGGACACAACCTTTGGACAAGAAACCCCGGACGAGTCCCATTCTGAGGCCATTCTTTTCCATCATCTAGAAAAAACTATGCAACGTTTATATGCACAGGACCGGAAAGCGCGCCAAGAACAGCACGATCCCGCGATTTCGTTGGAGCGTCGAGAAGCCAATTTTCACAATGTCCGCAAAGCAGCTAAAAAACTCCGTTACTCCGCCGAGGCTGTTGGCGACTCTACTTCCTTAAACACCGATAAATTGTATGCTGCATGTAAACATCTCCAGACGGTGCTCGGCGATTTTCAAGATGCAGTTACTTCCCGAGATCGCTTATATGAAAAAGCACTGCGTGCAGAGCGCAAGGGAAACCCAACCTTTGGATATGGTGTCTTGCACCAACAAGAACATCAGAATGCTTTGAGTGCCCTCGACGACTACTCAGAGGCCTTTTACAAGGTGACCAAGGCCTACCGAAAGTTCTCTAAAAACGTAGAAAAGTTCCACAAAAAGGCGCAAAAGAAAGCAGCGAAAAAATCACGGAAGCGCAACTAGGCACTTCGGTTTATAACACTCAGAGGCGGCCCTTATACAGACCGCCTCTTTCCTGTCACAAAGGATTAATCCTCCCACTTCTCATCGGCGGCATCCGCGGCCTCATTGCGCTCTTTTACTTTATCCAGAGCGTGCTCTGCTTCTTCCTTCGTGGCATAGGGCCCCATCCGGTTCTCAAAACTTGAGGTTTTCCCCTGCTCCACTTGCCCAGTGGCTTGGTTGTAGAACCACTTTTCATCTTCATGGTGCATACTAAAACTCCTTTTATCAGGTTTTGAACCACTCTTTCTAGAGCAAGGCTATGCTGCCAGAATGCCACTAACACAGTGGTGGTGTCCACGGTATTAAAGATCTGCAACGTGCTTGTGCAGGGATGAGCCACGGTAGCCTCCTAACTTTTGTAAAACCACTAAAGTAAATGAAGCGTCGCGCACATCACCGCGCCGTCGATCGTTTTCACGTAGAGGAGCTCCGTATGCCAGTGTGGCCCCATCCAGAGGTCAACGTTGTCGACCATGCAATGCAGCTGCATTCTAGCCGTGTCGGATGCGAATCTGGCCTGATTTCTGCAGCATCAGCGCCGGCAACATGGTCCTTGATAGGCGATCACACAGATCATGCTGGAGGTGTGGTCTTAACAAGTTTGTCGGACTTGCGCACTGCCGTTTCAATTTCCCCACGGGGGGATGATCACGTAAACGTGACCTCCTACCAACTCACACACGCCGGCGAGCTATCGGAATTACCTCCCACCACGGTCTCACTCGATGCGGTGGCGCATTGGCAGTCTTCTCTTAGTTCCACGGATGACCCTGACGCACAGGTTTTTGCGGAGGCACCGGAAAATACGGAGGCTTCGCGGCTTGCGGTTCTGGTTTACACCATGGTGCATCGCCAAATGCTCAGCCGGGATTCACGCGGCTTTGATGTCACGGTGATCAGTCAGATTCCACCTTGTGCGGGCTTGGGCGAGAATGAGGCAATGCTGGTGGCTGCTGCACTGTCTCTAGCCGGCAACTATGAAGATATTGATTCTGCTCCTGTGCGCGCAAAGTTTGCCGAGGTCTGCTTCCAAGCTGCTATAGCCATGGGTGACCGCCCGGTATTACGGGCGCGCTTTACCACTGCTTTGCGAGGGGCCGCCGGGCAACTCAACATCATCGATTATGCCGATGGTTCGATCACGCAAGCCGCGCATCCAGTAGGCGACCCCACTGACACTGTCGCATTGGTTGTAGTTCCTCCCAATCATGCAGACCGCACCCAAGAAGTGTTGCGTCGAGAGCGGTTTATCGCTGAGGCAACCAAAGCTTTCGCAGCGGAGAGTTTGAGAATGCTCCCGGACTCGGAAAGCCGGGTGATCGACTGGCTGCGCGCTGTGCATGAGATTAAGGGACCTGACAACGTCCCTTCTCTGTCTGAGGCAACCCAGTGGCTAGAGTTTTTGACTACGGAAACCGCAGCAGCGCTAGAGCTGACACAGGCAGTTCGTTCCCGAAGGCACACCGACATGTTCCCATTACTGGGTGCCTCGCAAACGAACACAGAAAAGCTCTATAGCATCACGGGAGCGGACTCTGCGCTAGCCCAACTGTGTATGGTCCGGGGTGCTCTTAGCGCCCGCAGCGCCGCAGCCGGTTTATCAGATGCGGTCATTGCACTAGTTGAGCGTTCTCACGTAGAAAACTTTGCTGCTGATGCCGCTGCGGACGGCCTTATTGTTGTGGAGCTTCTCAACGGCCACCCGGCAACCTCAGTGTCTTAGTCCGCAGGCCAAGCGAAACGTATCTCGCGTTTCTCCACATCGGTGCTGATCAGCGTTACAGTTGTTTGCTCCCCAACAGCTGGCAGACCCAAGCATTCTGCGATAACGGGCGGATCTTCTACAAAGATCCTAGAGCTCGCGCCCGCCTCATTATTGCTTAGAACCACAGCTTTGAAATTATGTCCGACCCAAGGAGAAAGCACTGTGGCTTCTGTGAGGTCAAGGCATGCCTTATCCACTGCACTAGCCGTGGCGCTACTGTGCTTCATCGCAGCTACTGCCTCGGGGAGCGTTTCCGTCACCCAAGCAGGAATCGGCTGGTCGTGGTACAAAGACAAGCATATTTCTGTGGCGTATCGGTCTATGAGACGCCTCAGCGGCGCGGTGACATGAGAATAATAACCGCCCACTCCTGCGTGGACTTCGGCGGTGTCTTCTCCCAGGACCCGGTATTCGGCGCCTCTCAATAACTTCTGCGCGGCTCTCATAAGCACCATCGACCGCGGTTCCTCCAGAGAAATACTGTCAAGGTCTATGTCTGCGGGGAAACCCAGCACTGTTGCTTCTTGTGCAAAAGCCTCTAGAGCACTTTTCTTGGCGGGTGCAAGAGCGCGTAATACGCCTACGCCATGCTGAGCCATCAAGTTTCCGGCACACATCCCGGCCAGTAAAGAAATCTCTGAATTAGCATCCATAGACTCATATCGAGGCTCAATCACGAGGTGCATCTCCCCGTCCGGTTCTTTTTCTACGCTTTGGCTCGGTATACGCAAATTAATTGCGGTGGACCGCAGCTTACTGCCTCGGCGTAACCGCCCGACCTCAAATAGATAAAGAAGTGAAGGGTGTAATGAGCCATCCGCATGATCTTGTTGGACTTGTTTATAGTCAAATCGAGCGCGGCTACAAATTAACGCCCTATCGATCCTAAAATCAATGACTTCTCCTGCTGGGTCGATGTCAATGGTCCACAGCACAGCTGGCCGTTCCGCTTTGGGCAATAAACTAGCGGCCCCCTCAGACAGGACGGCCGGGTGCAATCGCGCCGGCTCATCCGGGAGATAAATTGTTTGCCCTCTGCGCAAAGACTCCTGCGCTACGAGATTGTGCTCCCCATAGTTAAGAAAGGCGGCGACGTCGGCGATTGCGTAAAAGACACGAAACCCCTCAGGTGTCTTCTCAATGCATACTGCTTGATCGAGGTCCTGCGACCCAGGCGGGTCAACCGTTACTAACTCAATATCGCGCCGATCTATTCGGCGGTCCGGGAGGGCGTCGACAAGCTGCAGCGCCTGGTCTTCCACTTCTTTAGGAAAACGCGTGGTCACTCCAAATTCATCCGCGATCGCACCGAAATCAAGAAATGCAGCGTAGAGCTTCATACTTTCTGATCATGGCATACTCTTGGAGACTCCGCCTGTTCAACTCCTAAACAGACCTCAACAGACCTCTTGAGAAAAAGAATATGTGGCGAATGAGCCAACCTATAAGCCGGATTCTGTATCCCCTTTTTAAAAAAAAGGATGGCGATCATCCATCTGGACGTACCATCGCTGGCCGCCTCAAGCAGCTACCCACGGACTCAAGCGAGCAGCTCTCAAACATCCGTGCAGGCATACTCAAAGAATACGCCCTAATGCCTTGCTCCCAGTGGGGTTTACCCAGCCAGGCTAGTCACCTAGTCTGCTGGTGCGCTCTTACCGCACCGTTTCACCCTTACCCAGAAAAATCTAGGCGGTCTACTTTCTGTTGCACTTGCCCGCAGGTCACCCTGGGTTGTTGTTAACAATCACCGTGCTCTGTGGAGTCCGGACTTTCCTCGACCTCAGGCCAACACGCTAGGAATGCGGCGGTACCTGGAGTCGCGATCGCCCAGTCGGCTCATTCGCTGTTGTGACTCTACTACTATGCTCCCCAAGCTGCTAATTCTGCAGGATTAGTACCTGAATTTAGCGTAGATAAGACGTGTCATTGACCAGGCGAACACACGTGGGGCCGTCTGAGTAAAACTCCGCGATGGACAAAGACGCTAAATCAAGGTGCATACGATGGAACATCCCAGCTGGAGCATCAAGAGCCTGACGCACGATGGACTTAATTGGGGTTACATGGCTGACCACGAGGACGGTCGACTCCCCATATTCACGCTGTAGCTCTTCCCTGGCCTTTTTGATCCTCCGATGAGCCTGCACAAGTGATTCTCCGCCGGGGGGAGCAATCTTGGGGTCCGCAAGCCATTGCTGATGCAGCTCCGGGTCGGACTCATGGGCTTGGCTAAAAGTCAGACCATCCCATTGCCCAAAATCCATTTCTCTCAGCTCATCCACCGTCCGGATATCACTCATCCTGAGAGATCGTGCAACTGCCGCCGCCGTTTCCTGGCAACGCTTGAGCGGAGATGCCACAATCACGTCAATTCCCCCACGGGAAGCGAAGTATTGGGCAGCGCACTCTGCTTGATATCGCCCTAAGTCAGAGAGGCTTGGGTTGCTGAGTCCGCTGTATTGGCGAGCCGCAGACATCGGGGTTTGTCCATGGCGTAACAAAAGGAATCGGGTGGCTTCTGTAGTAGCCCCGTTCCACGTTTTTGGTGCAGTAGCGTGCCGGTCTCCAGCACACTTATCTTTTTCTTCTGCAGGATCGGTGCTAGTTGCTGCGGATTGAGGCTGGTCTCCTAGCTCCAAAAATCCCGGTTGCGCCCCCTTGGCCAAAGCATCCATAGCCTTGTTGGCCAGCTCATCTGCCCGCGCATTCTGATTACGGGGAATCCACGTGTACGTAATAGACGCAAATCCTGAAGCTATGTGTTGACAAGAAAGAGCGAGCTGTTTCATGTCGGGGTGTTTGATTTTCCAGCGTCCCGACATCTGTTCCACCACAAGTTTAGAGTCCATGAGAACATCCACTTCTGTGGCTCCAAGCTCCCGAGCAGCAGTCAGCCCGTTCAGGAGGGCATGATATTCCGCAACATTGTTGGTCGCAGTGCCCACGACATAAGCCAATCGACGCAGAATTTCGGTATGGGTTGCGTCAAAAAGCACGGTCCCAGACCCCGCAACACCTGGGTTTCCGCGAGAGCCTCCGTCTGCTTCAATAATGACCTTCATCAGCTGGCCTGCCTCACAAGGTAGCTTCCGCAATCGGGGCACTGAGGAAGGACGTTCATAGGAGCATTACGGATCATGGAGATGTCCGCTGGTGGAAGGATAATAAAGCATCCGCCGCAGCTGCGTCCGTTAAAAGCAGCCACTCCTACGTCATTAATCTCACGCTGCGAATCAAACTCCACAATAATTTCTTCCGGCAGTAGGTCTCTCAGCTGAGTGATTCTTTCTGCTTGAGTTGCAGCGGTGGCATCTACGGGAAGAGCATCCAAGGCTCTGCGCGCCGCCTCAATCTTGGTATCGGTGTCCACGACTCGCGCCTGGTTCACTTCAAGGTTATTGCGCAGCGCATGGATCTCATTATGAGCCTCTTGCAGCTCGCCCATAAGGTCGGCGATGCGAGACTTGGCGGAATATATGTCGTGCTGAATATCGCGCCGCCGCTCGATGTCGATCTCTGCGGTGAGCTGTCGTTTACCGTCTTGTTCACGGCGACGTAGTTTGCGCTCGTCTTCCTGAATACGGCGAATCTCCAACTCCATGTCGTCGACAGCCATCTGGGCGGCAGCAGCGGCTTCACGGTTACCAGACTGCTCGCTGATCAAACGATCGAGTTCTTCTTGCTCTTCACTTACTTTTGGCGCCACATTCGTGGATGCCGCACGAGTGATAGTGGACAGCTCCAGCAGCAGAGGTTGTAATTTACGATCAAGCTTCATCAGAGTCCTTACCTTCAGGTTTATGTAGTCTTTGTCCAGTTATCACGATCTGCGCGCCCGACAGCAACGAGCTCAAGCAAGCTTTTGATCTTAACCTTTTCCGAACAAAGGAAGAAACGACCACGACATCGCTTTAAGCTTCTCGACGCCCACCTTATAATGCCTTTTCCTCGACCGATTACGGAAGCACTGGCTGCGGGTGCGCCGACAGCGTCCACGGATCGGTTCTGATGGGCAAAATATCCACCTCAACGCCCGGCAACTCGCGCTTGAGAATCTCTGATGCCTGCGTTGTCCACGGATATTCGCTAGCCCAATGTGCTGTGTCTACAAGAAATGGGCCCCCAGCACGGCGCGACTCATCGGCGGGGTGATGGCGTAAATCAGAGGTTACGTACACGTCGACGCCTAACCGCGCTACGTCGTCAAGGAAGGAGTCCCCTGCACCAGATGACACAGCGATCGTCTGTACCAGTGCTTCGGGGTCTCCTGCGGCACGCACTCCCCAGCTTGTTTCTGGCAGCGCATCAGCTACTTGTTGAACAAAATCGGCAAAAGATATGGGTTCTGGCAGTGTGCCTATCCTGCCGAGTCCCTGCGCTTGAGAGAGATCCTGTGTGTCTTCCATACTTATAACGTCAAAAGCCGGTTCCTCATAGGGATGAGAATCACGCAGTGCCGTCATAATCGCACTACGCACAGCGCGCGGTGCAACAAATTCCACTCTTGTCTCAGGTCCCTTGTGGAGATCTCCGGGGACTCCGCTGTAAGGAGTGGCGTCATGTTGAGGAAGGAATTGACCTGTTCCTGTGATATCAAAACTACATTCCGAGTATTTCCCGATATTCCCCGCGCCTGCATGGAAAATCGAACTCTTGACGGCTTCTACGGCCTCCGCGGGCACCTGTACTCCCCATTTGTCCATTCCCTGTGGTTTGGGTTGCACGGGGCGGCCCGGAACGATGCCAACAAGCTCAGCGAGTTTGTCATTTACGCCAGGTCGCGCAGAATCCGCATTAGTGTGAGCTGCGAAAAGTGCCACTCCTCCACGGATCAAGGTGTGTAGTACTTTTCCCTTAGGGGTATCAGCGGCCACGGAAGTCACGCCACGTAGCAGCAGCGGGTGATGGACTATGAGCATGTCGGCTTCTGCTTGAACTGCAGCCTCCGCGACTTCTTGTGTGCAGTCAAGTGCTAAGACGATTTTGTGTACCTTTTGCTGAGGATCGCCACAAATAAGACCTACTGCATCCCATTTTTCTGCAAGATACGGCGGGTACGCCTTATCCATGACAGAACGCACACCTGCAACTGTGGTCTGGATATTCTGCGTCACTTCGGGTCTACTCCAATCTGCTGTAGCTTTGTTACCAACTCACTAACGTACTCGCGGGATCGCACTGCTAAGCGCCAATAGCTTGAATCTAGGCCAGGGAAAGTGTCGCAACGCCTCACCGCGATACCGTGGCTCAACAGCTGCCTACGCATATGTTCAGCATCCCCCCGCATCTCTTCTGGTGGTTGGACAAGAATAAAAGGGGCTGCCGACGGAACTACCAAGCGAAAACCCGCTTGTTCCAGCTGCTCAACCATGTCTTCTCTATGCCGGGTTACAGCGGTTCTCAATGCCTCAAGCTGCTCAGCCCCTGTAGTCATGATGGACTGAATAGCCCGAAAAGCCAGACTTCCCACCGGCCAATGGGCTCTTCCTTGAGTGAGCTTGTGAATCACCGCGGGGCTTGCCACCAGATAGCCCACCCGCAATCCAGCGATTGACCATGTCTTGGTAAGACTCCTTAGTACTATTACGTCATCAAAACCAGAATGAGGATCCCCCGCTTTTCCTGCTCCTATCATCGACTCCGTTTCTCCCACGATGTCCATGAATGCCTCATCCACAACCAGATATCGCCCGTGAGATCTAAGCTCACCGAGCTGTTCACAACTATGGAGCACTCCCGTGGGATTGGTGGGGTTGCCTATTACCACCATGTCTGGTTCTGTAGTCCCCGTCGTTTCTGAGGAAAAGACATTGTCCAAAGTGAAGGGCTCGGGAAGAACGATGCGCTGGATTTCCACCCCGGCATGAAAAAGCACAAGGTCTGGTTCGCTGAAGCTCGGGTGGATGAGTGCTGCCTTAGCGGGGTTGAGCTTAGGCAGCATGGAAAAGCCTTCAGAAGCGCCACACAGAATAAGAACGTGATCAGGGGAAATTCCATGATATTGAGCTATCTTCTGTCGCGCAGCCGCATCCTGCTCAGCATGGGGATATCCGGCAAGATGAGAAAGCTCAGCGGTCAGATCCGCCACAAGCCATTCCGGTGGAGTTGGTTCTGCAACGTTAACGGCAAAATCCAGCCGCGCACCACGTGCATCAATATCACCATGAAGCCGCGATAATGGTGGGACAGCGTGAGCGCTTGATTCCTGCTGAGCGGCAGGCGTAGCTAAGGCATGGGGAGAACGGGGTAACACTGATCCGAGTTTAGTGGGAAACTACAAAGTATGAGCACTCTTCTGATTGACCTTGATGGCACTATCGTTCGCTCCTATCCCGGTATTCGAACAAGCTTCATTGAGTCGATGAACCATATTGGGCATCCTGTTCCTGACGAAGATTGGCTTCACCGTATCCCCGGACCGCCTATGGATGAGACCATGTGGTCCTTAGGGCTGCCCCCGGACACAACATCTGCAGCCCTCAAAGCTTTCCGACACCACTACGATGGCGGTGGCTGGCGTGATTGCGAGCTCTTTGCCGGTTGGGCCGAAGCTCTACCCGAATGGAAGTCACAAGGTCTCCGCATCTGCACGGCAACAAGCAAGTCTGAAAGCCTAGCGCATAAAGTTTTATCAGAGCTAGGGGCGGCTCAGTACTTTGACGTCATCGCTGGTGCGGATGCTGCACAGGGGAGAAAGACAAAAGCACAAGTTATTGCCCATGCTCTGCGATCCATGAACATAGAAAATACGCATTCAGATATCCTCATGATCGGAGACCGCTTCCATGACGTCGAGGGAGCCCGCGAGTACGGGATACCAACGGCTCTGGTCGGCTGGGGTCATGGCAACCCGAGCGAATGGGAAACCGCACACTTTTATGCCTCTGATATGGCGGATTTGAAAGGAATTGTCCGTGACTTCTTCTGACCTCCACCCCCATAGTTCCCTTCACATTGTGTTTGTGTGCACCGGTAATATCTGCCGCTCACCGATGGGAGACGTGATCTTGCGCAGTGTCATAGAAGACGAAGGATTGGCACCATACGTCACAGTAAGCTCATGTGGCACGGGAGGGTGGCATATCGGGCAAAAAGCAGACAAACGCGCACTGACAGAACTCCGCCGTGCTGGTTACGATGGCGAAAGCCACAGGGCGGCACAGCTCGGGGAAAAACACGAAGATGCAGACTTATTTATTGCGCTCGATACCGGGCACCGCAATGCGCTGCTTCGCTATGGATTCGATCCCGATAAAATCCGACTGCTACGTACCTTCGATCCCGCGGCGCACACTTTTGATGTAGAGGATCCTTACTACGGCGATGCCCAAGATTTTGAGACTGCCCGCGTACAGATTGAGTCTGCGATGCCGCAGCTCCTAGAGTGGATCAAACACAAACTCCAGGAGAAAAGGTGATCAACCGTGTTTAGGTCTACAAGGCGAGCATCTGGGTGGCGGATTTTTCTCAAACCTGGCTGGGTGATCACCGCAGTCTTAGCAATTGCGTTTTCTTACTTTGCCATCACTGTGCTCTCCCCTTGGCAATTAAACAAAGATCATGACATCGTTGCCCGCAATAACCATATTGAGCAGGCCTTTGAAAACGATCCTTCCCCCATCACTGATCTTTTTGATGGCTCGGGCAATATCAAGGGCGATAACGAGTGGATGCGCGCCACATTAACGGGACACTATCTCCCGGATAAAGAAGTCCTATTACGATTGCGCCCTGTTGATGGCGCACCCGCTTATCAGTCGCTTGTTCCTTTTCAATCCGAAAACGGCCAAACGCTACTGGTTAACAGAGGCTTTATTCCGCTTGAGGCCGGAAAACCTCCACGCTTAGACAAGGCCCCCTCCGGGAAGGTGACCATCGTGGGCCATGCGCGCCATAACGAGGGAATCCCCGCGACGCCACCGCTCACAGCAGATGGCTACACGCAGGTGAACGGAATAAGCACAGAGCAAATCAGTACGCTTATCCACGCCACCTTAGGGGTTGATTATCTCCAACTAGCAAGCGACCAACCCGGTGAAGTCCACGCCATGCCAATCCCTAAGCTCGATCGCGGCAATCACTTGTCCTACGGATTCCAGTGGATCGCTTTTGGCATCATGGCCCCGCTAGCATTGATCTACTTTATTTGGGCTGAGATCAAAGAGCGCCGCCGAGCCAAGGAAGAAGAGGCTCAAATGCAAGGCTCTGCTTCAGACGCTGCTAAGGAAGACAACGTAGGTGCTACCACTAGCGTTATCCAAGAGTCTGAGACAAAGACAGATCGCGTCGCTGCGACTATGCGCAGTAGGTATGGCAGCACCCGGACTACTGCCCCACGGAAACGCGATCACCGTCGAGATAACTTCTAGAATCATTTTTCGCGTTTAATCATTTAAATAACGGCCTCGTTGTACCCGCGCTCGTGATGCCACTTGTTGGAGGGCTACCACGGCCAAGGCCACCAGTATCTGAGTCCACCGCGACAGTGATACAGCGGTTGTAATCGTCTCTACGCTAGGAGCTGGACCAGTGCCTAACACCGGGCGCATTTCTATGCCGTGAGGGTACTGGGTAGCGCCTCCGAGTTGTACCCCCATAGCGGCTGCCGCCGTTGCTTCTACAGGCCCCGCATTCGGGCTAGGGTGCTGGGGAGCATCCTCACGCCAAGCTCGCAATGCATCACGTCCACGCCCCCTCATCGCTGCGGCAACCACATGCGCCACGGCGGTAACTCGTGCAGGAACATACGCGAGGGCGTCGTCAAGCTTCGCTGCAGCCCAGCCGAACTCGCTATAACGCTCGTTTTTATACCCAACCATCGCATCCAGAGTGTTCACACACCGATGCCCCACTACTGCCGGAGCACCAAAAATAGACCAGAACAAAGGTGCAATGGTGGCATCCGAGGTGTTTTCCGCCAGCGATTCCACTGTTGCACGCGCAATCCCTTGTTTATCAAGCTGATCCGGGTCTCGAGAACACAGCCATGGTACGAGGGAACGGGCCGTGGAGATATCACCTTGAGCCAGTGCTCGAGCCATCCGCATGCCGGTTTTCTCCAAGGTAGTTCCCCCCAATGCTCCAAAAAGAGAAGCGGCAAGCATAAGCCGGGGCGCGCGTCGCGCCACCCAAGAGCTAAGGATGACTGGAGGAAGGACGGTAACGGCAACAAAAACAGCGCCAGACTTCTTGTTGGGGCGATACAACCGTTTTTCTGTGTACTGAGCATAACGGCCAAAAATCGCCACGGGGTGCCACCTGCCGCCGGGGTCCCCCAGCAGCCTGTCGAGGGCAACTCCGGCGATTACTCCCCACGCAAGTGATTTTTGGGGATACTGCTTGGGATATGGGACTAGATCGGGCATGTTAGTGCTCTCTCCCTTTTTTCAATCGAAAAGGGGTGAAACTGCCAAATGGCGCTTCAACGATGACCATAAATACATAAGCGGCGACTCCTATTTTTAAGGAGCCGCCGCTTATCTTTGTGCGCCCTGACGGGATCGAACCGCCGACCTGCTGGGTGTAAACCAGCTGCTCTTCCAGCTGAGCTAAAGGCGCATACTTCCGATACATCAGACCTGCTGAGGCATCGGAAAGAATATTAACACAAAGAAGTACTAGTAATGCAAAGTCACTGCTTATTGCCCCTTTGTACCAAGCAAGAGCCTTGCCAGGAACCAAGTCTTTCGGCTTTTGTTTGCACGAGACCTGCCAGCTGAGCAGACTCGGAAATCTCACCCGGATCAAGCGCACCGGTTTTACCGGCCCCCGGGCTAAGCAACCAAATTCGGCCGTTTTCAGCGAGAGGTCGCACGGCATCGACTAGTCCATCGACCAAGTCTCCGTCGTCTTCGCGCCACCACAACAAGACAACGTCGCATGCTTCGTCCGTGTCTTCGTCGAGAAGCTCCTCGCCGATAATATCTTCTAGTGCTTCACTTATGGAGCTATCGCAGTCTTCGTCCCAGCCGACTTCTTGCACTGTCATGCCGGCGGTGACACCAAGGCGGAGAGCGTGGTTTACGCCTACGGCCTCAGAATTCTTCTCCTTGAAATCTTGAGCGTTCATCGACAATAAACTCTACAGCCATACGTTCATTTTCTCTTCTTTTCATGCTGGTTTTCAGGAAAAACTTGATCAGTGCGCAGTAATACCCCCCTAACACGTATCCTGTAGATCGAACCGTGTGTCGATGCATGACCCACGCGTCGACAGATTTCTCTCTACTTGGAGGTGGCGAATGCCTGACCCAACCATTGGGAAGCGTCCTGAGGACACTAACTTCGCGTTGATTCGCGATGGCGTGGCTTCTTATCTCAACGACTCGGATCCCGAGGAAACCCGCGAGTGGCTCGAATCCCTCGATGGGATGCTGGAAGGATCCAGCCTCGAGCGTGCCCGCTTCCTAATGCTCCGTTTACTTGAGCGAGCATCTGCTCGCCGCGTTCCTTTACCCCCAATGACCTCGACGGATTACGTCAATACGATTCCCACCACCATGGAACCAGAATTCCCAGGCGATGAGGAAATCGAGAAACGCTACCGTCGTTGGATCCGATGGAACGCTGCGATCATGGTGCACCGCGCACAGCGTCCAGGGATCGGCGTAGGCGGACATATTTCCACCTATGCAGGCGCTGCACCGCTCTATGAAGTCGGTATGAACCACTTCTTCCGTGGCAAGGATCACCCCGGCGGAGGAGACCATATTTTCTTCCAGGGCCATGCGTCACCGGGTGTCTACGCCCGCGCATTCATGGAAGGTCGCCTCACAGAAGACGATCTTGACGGCTTCCGCCAGGAAGTCTCTCGCCCACAGGGGGGACTGCCTTCCTACCCCCACCCACACGGGATGAAAGACTTCTGGGAGTTCCCCACCGTGTCGATGGGCCTCGGCCCCATGGATGCCATCTATCAAGCGCGCTTCAACCGCTACTTGCATAACCGTGGCATCAAGGACACTTCTGAACAACACGTCTGGGCCTTCCTCGGCGACGGTGAGATGGACGAGCCAGAGTCTCGTGGCCTCATCCAGATGGCCGCGCTGAACAACCTGGATAACCTCACCTTTGTTATCAACTGCAACCTGCAGCGTCTCGACGGCCCCGTCCGTGGTAACACCAAGATCATCCAGGAGCTTGAGTCCTTCTTCCGCGGCGCTGGCTGGTCAGTGATCAAGGTTGTCTGGGGTCGCGAATGGGATCAGCTTTTCGAGGCTGACAAAGAGGGTGCCCTCGTCGATCTGATGAACACTACCTCCGACGGCGATTTCCAGACCTTCAAGGCTAACGACGGCGCATACGTCCGCGAGCACTTCTTCAACCGTGACCCACGTACTGCCAAGCTTGTTGAAGACTGGACAGACGAGGAAATCTGGAATCTCCGCCGCGGCGGCCACGATTACCGCAAGATTTATGCCGCTTATAAGCGAGCAATGGAGACCAAGGATCGTCCTACGGTGATCCTCGCCCACACGATTAAGGGCTATGGTCTTGGACACAACTTCGAGGGCCGCAACGCGACCCACCAGATGAAGAAGCTCACCCTCGACGACTTGAAGAAGTTCCGCGATAAGCAAGGCGTTCCTATCACCGACGAGCAGTTGGAAAAGGATCCATACCTCCCGCCGTACTACCACCCCGGTGAGGATGCTCCGGAAATCAAGTACATGCTCGAGCAGCGCAAGAAGCTTGGGGGCTTTGTTCCTGAGCGTCGTGAGTCCTACACCCCTGTGGAGGTCCCACCACTAGACAAGCTTCGCAGCTTGCGTAAGGGTTCCGGCAAGCAGCAGGTGGCCACCACTATGGCTGTGGTCCGTGCATTCAAGGAACTTATGCGTGATCCTGAGCTAGGAAAGCGCATCGTCCCGATTATTCCTGATGAGGCTCGTACCTTTGGTATGGACTCCTGGTTCCCCACCATGAAGATTTACAATCCTCATGGCCAGAACTACGTGCCAGTTGACCATGACCTCATGCTCTCTTATCGCGAGGCATCAGACGGGCAAATTCTGCACGAAGGCATCAACGAGGCGGGCTCTACCGCAGCGTTTATCGCAACGGCGACCTCTTATGCCACCCATGGTCAGGTCATGATTCCGCTGTACATCTTCTACTCGATGTTCGGCTTCCAGCGCACTGGTGATTCCTTCTGGGCTGCAGGCGACCAGATGGCTCGCGGATTTATCCTCGGCGCCACCGCTGGCCGCACCACACTCACGGGTGAAGGCCTCCAGCACATGGATGGGCATTCCCAGATCATCGCGTCGACCAACCCCAGCGTGGTCTCCTATGACCCTGCATTCTCCTACGAGATCGCGCATCTGCTGCGCGAGGGCATCGACCGCATGTACGGCCCAGGCCGCGGCGAAAACATCATGTACTACCTGACCATCTACAACGAGCCTATCTCTCAGCCCGCAGAGCCTGAGGATCTCGATGTAGAGGGCCTCCACAAGGGTATCTATCTTTATGAGAAGGCTCAGGGTGGCGAGCACGAGGTTTCCTTGCTTGCCTCCGGTATCGGAATGCAACAGGCACTACGTGCTCGGGATATCCTGCGCGATGAATTCAACATCGGCGCAAATATCTTCTCCGTCACCTCTTGGGTTGAGTTAGCACGAGAGGGACAGGAAAAGAACCGTCAGGCTCTGCGCCATCCAGAGACAGACCCAGGCGAGGCCTTTGCTACGACTCAGCTGAAGAAGGGCAACGGCCCTTACATAGCAGTCTCCGACTTTGCCACGGATCTCCAAGAGCAGATCCGCAGCTTTGTCCCAGGCCACTACACCACGTTGGGTGCAGACGGTTTTGGCTTCTCCGATACCCGTCCAGCGGCCCGTCGTTTCTTCAACATCGACGCAGAGTCTGTTGTTGTGGCTACCCTCAACGCACTCGCTAAAGAAGGCAAGGTTGATCGTTCTGTTGCCGCCGAGGCAGCACAGCGCTTCCATCTCACCGACCCAACTAAGGCATAATTACGCGTCTTGATTGCGCTAAAGGCCGGTGCCCGCACTTATGTGTAGGGCACCGGCCTTCGGTGTTTTTAGACAGAACGGGGGTCAGGCCGTGTGTGTTTTCCCCACGGAGTGAGCATGTTCGATCATCTGATCAATCGCTTTATTTACTATCGCAGGCTGCTCCAAAATAATCATATGCCCGGCATGTGGAGCTACTTGTAATCCCGCATTGGGCCATAAACTTACAATCCTTTGTGCTTGGCTGAGCGGGGTGACTGAATCCTTTTCTCCCACGATCACCACGCCTTCTATTCCGCTGAGGAGCGTCGCCCCCTCCGCTTCCTCGTGTTCTTGTAGGGAATCAAGGAATCCCACGTATGTGGAAAGAGGGGTCTCATTAATTAGCTGAGCGTGGAAATCAATAACGCTGGGAGGCATGGGAGTCTGAAAGACAGTCACCGCCAGAGTGGGAGCCACCAAAGCAGCTATGGCTTCTCTGAGGGTGGCGGTTTCTGCTGGGGAGGCCTCCGCCGCGTTACGGATTTTCTCTGCTACGGGTAAGGCGAGGACTTGAGGAACTCCTTGGCTGGCAAAGGAGTCTACTGCTGTGGCCACTAAGACTAGGCCGGCAGTGCGCGCCCGAAATTCGGGGTAACGACGTAAGAAATTGATGGCCACCATTCCACCGAGTGAATGGCCGACTATCACAAGAGGCCCCTTGGGCTTCGCTGCTTCTAAAACGCGCGCTACATCGTCCGCAGCCCCTTCAAGGGTGCAATCTTCTACGGAATACTCCCCCGTGTTTCCATGTCCGCGTAAATCCATGAGAAGACAGCGGGCTTCATGCGCAACGTGGGCTACTTGCAGGTGCCACGCTGAGGCCGCCAACGTAAAGCCGTGGATAAAAACAACGGTGACGTCGGCGTCCTCGGGACCATCAAGGTAATAGCGGATCCTACCGGCTTTGCGGGATTCGCTATAAAACCTGTCATGTGGCGTGCTGTGTTTCTTTGCATGGGCAAGAGCTTGTCGACGCCGGCCCTTGCGAGTCAATCGAGGCAGTCGCATGCGTTTGAGCCTACGCCTGCGTAAAGTCGGAATTGTCCTTAGCCCCTCCCTCATCTCAAGGAGCTCTACTCGTGGCCTCGCTTCAAGACCAGCTTCTCAAGCTGCAAGACAAAACTTCTGACGCTGCCTCGCCAGGCACAGCTGCTTCTACCAGTGAAAAAGCCATCGCAGTACTCGCGCTCTTAGGAGTGGACAAAGAAAGCGCAGTCCCTTCCGCACGCCTTGATTCCCTCGGAATAACTTCCCTTGATCGCATCGAACTTACTATTCGGATAGAGGAGCACTTTGGGTTCCGTACAACGGATACTGCGGTTTTTGCGCTGGAAACGGTACAAGATCTCATCGATTATGCGGAGCACAAAGGAGAGCAGCACTAATGACCATTTCCTATCTCACCGACATGGATGGCGTTCTGATCAAAGAAGGCGATATCATCCCCGGGGCAGATCGTTTCCTTAACAAACTCATGGACAATGACATTAACTTCATGGTCCTCACAAATAATTCGATACACACCCCCAGGGACCTCTCCGCGCGGCTTCGTCACATCGGTCTTGTTATCCCTCCAGAGCGCATCTGGACTTCCGCTAAAGCAACTGCCACGTTTCTTAGCAGCCAGACTGGCGGACATGGGAAGGAAAGAACCGCCTATGTTGTGGGGGAATCAGGCCTGACTACGGAGCTACACGATAACGGCTGGATACTTACTAATTCCCACCCAGATTTTGTTGTTTTGGGAGAAACTCGAACTTATTCTTTTGAGTCGATTACCACCGCAATCAATCTGATTTTGGAGGGCGCGCGATTCATCTGCACCAACCCGGATGTCACGGGCCCAGCACCTCAAGGGATTTTGCCGGCCACCGGCGCGGTAGCACAGCTGATCACAGCCGCAACAGGCAAGGAGCCTTACTTCGTGGGAAAACCGAATCCCGTCATGATGCGTTCTGCGCTAAATAACATCGGTGCTCACTATGAGAACACAGTGATGATCGGCGACAGGATGGACACGGACGTGCGCTGTGGCCTTGAAGCCGGAATGCGAACAATTCTAGTCCGCACGGGTATCTCTGATGATATGGAGATCTCCAAGTATCCGTTCCGCCCCACCAAAGTCATAGACTCGATTGCTGATCTCGCCGAGTCCTTCCTTGACCCCTTCGGCGACGGATACTACGCCCCTGACGCAGAACGCTGATTCAGCAGAGCACTGATTCAGACGTATTCCCCGGAGCGCACCGGTGTCCGGGGGTGCGTGGTAAAGCTTTGCGCCCCATTGGCATAAAAGATCTCAACATCGGCGTAGAAGCCTTCGTCGACAGATAATTGCACGACGGTGTCACGGAGTTTCTCAAACTCTTCAGCCGTTCCGTTGAGCACCTCCCTGCAGTCGACTGCGCGCGGATAAAACGCGTTGCGTCGCCAGGTCGTGCACCAAGCTGCGTTGAGCTCGTCCACGCCGGGTAACGCGTCAATCGGTTCCGTCGCAATATTTTCTACCATCGCAGATTCCACGGTCAGTCGCCATTTTTTTGGCATTCCTTCCACGCGGAGAACCGCAAAAACCTGTTCTTGCATGAGCACCGTTTCACAACTCAACGCTGATACGCATATCAACGTAAGACGGGTTTCGTCTTCCCCAACGATCCCGTGTGATGCCGCTCGATAACGCGATTTTCATGCATCACACGCCCCACGCTCAACTCTCAATAACTGGTTTATCCCCCAACACACAGCCCCATTTATTCAATATAAAGTTAAGGTTGAACCATGTGCCACACGGTATCATTGGTCTTTGCCCAGGGTTCTTTAGCCCATGCACCAAAGGGGCGGTCGGTTAATGCGACCATAGCCACACCAGATTCCGGAACCATCCACAGGTATGTCCCCGACTGCCCAAAATGCCCCACCGTATTCGCTGGCATCTGAGTTCCCGTCCAGTGAGGATCCTTCTCCCCTTTAATCTCAAATCCCAAGCCCCACGGGCATGGCTTATACATTCCGTACCCCGGAACGATGCCATTAAGCTCCGGGAATTGAACACTGCAGGCCTCAGAGAGGGTCGCAGGAGCCAGCAGCCGAGGATTAAGAAGCTCGCGGGCAAAAGAGACTAAGTCCGCCACAGAGGATCGCCCCTCATGCCCGGCAGAACCCCACAATTGCGTTGAGCGCATATCCAGGGGCTGAAAAACTGCTTCGTCGAGGTAATCAGCAAAAGCCATGCCAGATTCTTCTTCCACAGCAGCAGCCAAGAGCTCAAAACCAAAAGAAGAATAGATGCGTCGACTCCCCACTGGCTTCACAGGATCACTGGATTTAAATCCCACGCCAGACGCATGCGCCAGCAAATGGCGCACCGTCGAGCCAGCGGGTCCTAGCTCCTGATCTAGTTCAAAAACACCCTCTTCAACTGCTATAAGGAACCCATAGGCAGCCAGCAACTTTGTCACACTAGCTAGTTCAAAAACGCGATTACAGTCCCCTGTACTAATCAGACGATCCCCTGAAATCACTGCGCTTGCGACGTTATCCACCGGCCATGTGGCTACCAGCTGTTCTAGTTCCATACGTCCTATCCTAAGTCGAAGTCGCCCTCGATTTTGCGCTTTGAGCTCCGGCCGCGGATAAAGCCACGGCGCTCACTGCGCCGAACCAGAGCAGCCACCTGGGCAGCAGTCATGTTAACCGGCGCCCACTCGGAATTTCGGAACAAAACCCATCCGCGCCAATACGCCACGATTGCTAGGCCCGCACCCAGTACCGGAGAAACCATCATCCCCAAAGCATAAAATCCAAAATTGCTAAAGGTAACCATGCTTATCGACGCCACCAAAGCCGGCACCGCATACAACGGACCACCGCCGAAAATGCCAGGCACTTGCCCCGTACAAATATCCCTAATCATTCCGCCGCCTACGGCTGTTAGAACCCCCATAAAAACCGCACTAGTAAGCGGCATACCAAAGTTAAGGGCCTTTACCGCCCCAGTAACCGACCACACTCCTAGAACGATTGCATCACCATTGACCTTGAAAATTTCCCAGGCTCGCCCTTTGAAATTAATGACCAAAGCCAACAGCGCCCCTGCAATAGCCAATAGCAAATAACGCGAGTCCGCAATAGCTGCGGCTGTTCCCCTCTGCATGAGGACGTCGCGAAGCATGCCACCGCCGAGGGCAGAAAATAATGCTAGAAAAACAAAGCCAACAGCGTCATAGTCGCGCTGGCGGGCAATCGTGCCGCCAATAATCCCGTTGAGTACGACGCCGATCAGATCAAAGGTGGCGTACATCGTCAGAATGTGGGGATCAACCGTATTCACTTGGACAATCATAAAACAAGTCCATGGTCTGTCTTTCCAACGCATCAGAGTACGGCGTGGCGCCCCTAGTCTCACCGCTGCGGCCGAGGTGTGTCTCCGCCGCGGGCCAAATTCATGCCAATGTAAGTGCATTTTGAGCTTCTGCGACATATCGCGGTCTTTTGCGTTCCGAGCATTACAGGCAGATAAGCAAATCCCCGCTCACCGTAATGGTGAGCGGGGATGGCTGTGGGGCCACGGGGGCTCGAACCCCGGACCAACGGATTATGAGTCCGTAGCTCTAACCGACTGAGCTATAGCCCCAACCGGCCACATGTTTCTTGGCCGCGATCATTATAAGCGGATGAGGTATAGAAAAGTCGAATCGCCCCCTGTTCCAATCTGCCTCAACAAAACCCCGACTTTGCCCTGATGTCTCTTTGCAATCCCTACAGCACTTCCAAACCGGCATCTACCTGGCGATTTGTACCATTCCCCAAACCCTTATATAGTCTTCTCATGTCGCAAGGGAAACCTTGAGAACAAATAATCCTCCATAGCTCAATTGGCAGAGCATTCGACTGTTAATCGAAGGGTTACTGGTTCGAGTCCAGTTGGAGGAGCAAAATAAGCCGGACGTGGTAAACATTAAGTTACCGCGTCCGGCTTTTTAGTATCCATATCCCAGACCATACGCTTCTTTACCCATCATCTTTCCCTGATTTTCTCTCCTCTTATTCCCTCACGGAGATAGTTGGCTTTTAGAGTTCTTAGGTAGGCTGGATTCCAAGCATTACAGGCGATCAGTATTCGTACTAAAACAAAGTGAGTAGGAAGAAAATCAATGATCCAATTTGTGGTTGGCGCTGCTGCCGGATACGTCTTTGGCACAAAAGCCGGTCGTAGGCGTTATGAACAAATCAAAAAAGGATACCAAGCGGCAGTTTCCTCACCCGTGACGCAAAAAGCAATGCAGGTAACCCGCAAGGCCATCGCCAATAAGCTGGATCCGCAACCCCGGATGAAAGAAGTAAAAAACTTAAAGCAAGCAGACGGATCAACCGTCTTAGAGCCTGATCACGACTAGCCACCCCATTCATAGAAGTTTAGCCTATCCTTGATATAGACTGCGGTACTTGAAGCCCGTTCATAATCGAAACCGAAAGGTTAAAGCCCTATGACTCGCAACTTCCGACGTTCCCTCACCGCAGCAGCCGGTGTCTTGGCGCTTGGCACTGCCCTCGTCGCTTGCTCGCCACCGCATGAGAACGATTCAGAGAAGAAAGTCGACACGGCAACATCAGCGGCCGCCCCCAAGCCGCAGACTCACAATCACCCAACGGAAAGCGCTGCAGCCTCTACTTCCGCCCAGGCTACCGGATCCGACAAAGAAGCTACCATCGTGGCTTCTGCTAACCAGAACATTGTGGAGGGGCAAGAGATCACCCTCAACGTCAGTGGCCTTAACCCACAGTCTGGCTACTATGCCGCCATTTGCAGCGCAACCGCACCCCATGGTTCGCCTGCCCCGCTGTGTACTGGACAGCACTCCGATGCAACAGCACAGGCTTGGATTAAAGCCGGTGGGATGGGCACGACCCCACTGAACGCGGACGGAACTGCCACTGTGACTCTCCGCGCAGCGTCTACTGGACAAGGTCTCGATTGCAAAACAGACACCTGCGTATTGAAGGTCTTCGGTGACCACACTGAGGGATTCCGTGACGTAGCCAAGCTTCCCGTCACCTTCGCTTCCTAAAATCAGCTAGCAATAAAACCACGACAGAGACGCTATTAAGCGCTTACGTCGTGGTTTTACATTTATTGAAAGACCCTTTTAAGCAACTCGCGACGCGACTGCTCCAAGGCCACCAGGTCCGCGAACATGGAGTTATAAGCTACCTCGTCGTCGCTGGGACGCATCCGCTGGAGCTTCCCTTTAAGCAGGGCAATCTGATTTCCCACG